>NZ_JBEPOX010000030.1:0-1453 GCF_040547025.1 Arthrobacter sp. UYEF36 | reverse complement strand
GGGGGGTGTCCCTATGCTTTTAGTCAAGCTGCCTGAGGAGTTTTTTCCAGGTAGAAGGTTCCGTTTTTGAGCATGGCGAAGATCACGTCGCAGCGGCGCCGGGCGAGGCAGATGATGGCGGCGTTGTGTTTCTTCCCTTCGGCGCGTTTCCGCTCGTAGTAGGCCTTGGAGAGCGGGTCATGGCACGAGGCTATCCAGGCGGACCTGAAGAGCGCGTTCTTGAGTTCTTTGTTGCCGGAGCGGGCAGGGAATTCCCCCCGGATGGAGGTCCCGGAGCGGCGGGTGACCGGTGCGATGCCGGCATAGGCGGCGAGATGACCGGAGGTTTTGAAGCTGCCCGCGTCGCCGATGGTCAGGAGTATCGTCGCTGCGGTCTTGATGCCGACTCCCGGCATGGACATCAAGACCCGGGAAAGAGGGAAGTCGTCCAGGAGCTTTTCGACTTCGTCGGCCACGATGGTCCGCTGGTGTTTGAGTTCCTTGATCTGGGCGGCGACGCGCGGGATGACGAGTTCAACGGCTTCGGTTCCGGCGACGGTTACCGTCTGCTCGCCCAGGGCGGCGAACACTGCGTCGATGAGCGCGGTCGGGTCTTTGCGGCTGTGGTTGCGGGCCCAGCGCAGCACGTTCCCTCGTCCCGCGGCACGAAGACCGGTCGGGCCCGCATATTTGATCAGCAGCTCCAGGACCAGGGGACGGGTCAGGACGGTGCCGGGAAAGGCGCGCTCGAGGGCCGGGAAGATCTGCAGCAGCAGGGACCGGAGCCGGTTGATCGCCCGCGTGCATTCGTGGGTCAGATCCGTATCAAACCCGGAGAGCACCTTCAGCGCCGTGAGTACCTCGCTGTCACGATCGACCGCGCGCAGGGTGTGCGGCATCGCCCGGGCTGTCTCGGCGATGATGAACGCGTCACGGGCATCAGTCTTCGATTTCCCGGGATACAGGTCCGCCGCTTTGCGCATCGCCAGGCCCGGCAGATAGGCGACTTCGCAGCCGCAGTCCCGGGCTACTGCCACGGGCAGCGCGCCAATCGTGTTCGGCTGGTCCACGATCATCAGCACGTTCCCATGCTGCTGCAGGGTCATGAAAAGCTCCCGCAGCCGGGCTTCGTCCTGCGGCAGCGGCTTGTCAAAGAGACGTTCGCCGGCGCGGTTCAGCGCGGTGGCGTGATGGTCGCTCTTGCCAACATCGAGTCCGCAGTAAACGTCGAATCCCTCATCCATACCGGCGCTCCTTTGCACCACTATATGGCCGCAGTCACGACACCCGATGCCGGCACCCACGTTACAAAGAGACCTGGGCGCTACCGCCCGGCCGTGTCCCTATCAGCGGTCAACAAGTGCCTCCGAACCCGGCGACAACACCCCCCGGATCATCAGTGACAGGGCGAGAAAGTCATACCGGGTCCAGCGACCATGTCCCCGTCGGTCGGGGACCCAATAAATGTAACGGG
>NZ_JBEPOX010000029.1:0-1580 GCF_040547025.1 Arthrobacter sp. UYEF36 | reverse complement strand
TGTAGGTGCTCCTTAGAAAGGAGGTGATCCAGCCGCACCTTCCGGTACGGCTACCTTGTTACGACTTAGTCCCAATCGCCAGTCCCACCTTCGACAGCTCCCTCCCACAAGGGGTTAGGCCACCGGCTTCGGGTGTTACCAACTTTCGTGACTTGACGGGCGGTGTGTACAAGGCCCGGGAACGTATTCACCGCAGCGTTGCTGATCTGCGATTACTAGCGACTCCGACTTCATGGGGTCGAGTTGCAGACCCCAATCCGAACTGAGACCGGCTTTTTGGGATTAGCTCCACCTCACAGTATCGCAACCCTTTGTACCGGCCATTGTAGCATGCGTGAAGCCCAAGACATAAGGGGCATGATGATTTGACGTCGTCCCCACCTTCCTCCGAGTTGACCCCGGCAGTCTCCTATGAGTCCCCGCCATCACGCGCTGGCAACATAGAACGAGGGTTGCGCTCGTTGCGGGACTTAACCCAACATCTCACGACACGAGCTGACGACAACCATGCACCACCTGTAAACCGACCGCAAGCGGGGCACCTGTTTCCAGGTGTTTCCGGTTCATGTCAAGCCTTGGTAAGGTTCTTCGCGTTGCATCGAATTAATCCGCATGCTCCGCCGCTTGTGCGGGCCCCCGTCAATTCCTTTGAGTTTTAGCCTTGCGGCCGTACTCCCCAGGCGGGGCACTTAATGCGTTAGCTACGGCGCGGAAAACGTGGAATGTCCCCCACACCTAGTGCCCAACGTTTACGGCATGGACTACCAGGGTATCTAATCCTGTTCGCTCCCCATGCTTTCGCTCCTCAGCGTCAGTTAATGCCCAGAGACCTGCCTTCGCCATCGGTGTTCCTCCTGATATCTGCGCATTTCACCGCTACACCAGGAATTCCAGTCTCCCCTACATCACTCTAGTCTGCCCGTACCCACCGCAGATCCGGAGTTGAGCCCCGGACTTTCACGGCAGACGCGACAAACCGCCTACGAGCTCTTTACGCCCAATAATTCCGGATAACGCTTGCGCCCTACGTATTACCGCGGCTGCTGGCACGTAGTTAGCCGGCGCTTCTTCTGCAGGTACCGTCACTTTCGCTTCTTCCCTACTGAAAGAGGTTTACAACCCGAAGGCCGTCATCCCTCACGCGGCGTCGCTGCATCAGGCTTTCGCCCATTGTGCAATATTCCCCACTGCTGCCTCCCGTAGGAGTCTGGGCCGTGTCTCAGTCCCAGTGTGGCCGGTCACCCTCTCAGGCCGGCTACCCGTCGTCGCCTTGGTGAGCCATTACCTCACCAACAAGCTGATAGGCCGCGAGTCCATCCAAAACCACAATAAAGCTTTCCACCCCCCACCATGCGATGAGGAGTCATATCCGGTATTAGACCCAGTTTCCCAGGCTTATCCCAGAGTTAAGGGCAGGTTACTCACGTGTTACTCACCCGTTCGCCACTAATCCCCCAGCAAGCTGGGATCATCGTTCGACTTGCATGTGTTAAGCACGCCGCCAGCGTTCATCCTGAGCCAGGATCAAACTCTCCGTTGAAGTAAAACAGACACAACCAACACCCCCGGGAAAACGGGAC
>NZ_JBEPOX010000028.1:0-2760 GCF_040547025.1 Arthrobacter sp. UYEF36 | reverse complement strand
CACCCGGGAGGGTGTGGGAGAGTAGGTCACCGCCGGAACATCATTAAACGGTCGAGAGCCCCAACCACACGGTCGGGGCTCTCCCGCATTTAACCGTAAAACAACACAGCCGCCCCGGGCTCCGGTCAGCGGGGGAACTTCCTGCCGTGGATCAAGGCCAGGAGCTCGATAGCGAGCCCGCCGCCCACCGCAGCCGCACCTGCCGCCCGCAATAAATCAGCCGGCGGTAACACCAGATGGAAGAAGTCTTGGGCGAGCGGCAGGTTGACCAGGATCAGGAGAATGGCGCACATCGCGAGCAGCACCGCCAGCTTCTTCGCATCGAGCGGACGGGAGACCACCGCAAGAATCCACAGGCCCATTACCGAGAGGGTCAGCACCGATGCGGACTGCAGCGTCTCCGGCGCGTCCCCGGCAGCTCCGCTCGACTGCGCGTAGAGGTTCAACCCCAGCAGTGAAGTTGTTACGATGAGCCCGGCCGGGACGGCGAAGAACAGTGACCTGCGCAGGAACCCGGGCCGGTAGCGGCGGGTATTGGCCATTAGGGCCAGGAAGAACGAGGGGATGCCGATCGTCAGGCCGTCTGTGAACGACAATTGGCGGGGCAGGAACGGAAACTGCAGGTTGAGGAGTCCGAAGCTGACTGCGACCGCAATCGAATAGGCCGTTTTGCTGAGGAAGAGCTTCGACACCCGCTCGATGTTGGCGATCACCCGGCGGCCCTCGGCCACCACCCCGGGCAGCCGGTCGAAACGGCCATCCAGCAGCACCAGCCGTGCCACTGCCTTCGTGGCCGGAGCGGCAGAGTTCATGGCAATGCCCAGGTCTGCCTCTTTCAAGGCCAGCACGTCGTTGACGCCGTCTCCGGTCATCGCGACCGTGTGCCCGCGCCGCTGAAGGGCTGCCACCATGTCCTTCTTCTGGTGGGGACTCACGCGGCCGAACACCGTGTTGGTGTCCATCACCTCTTCAAGCAGCCGGGGATCGGCCGGAAGCTGCCGCGCATCGTACCCCTCCCCGACGTCCAAACCCACGCTGCGGGCAATCGCCGCGACCGTCCGGGGGTCGTCCCCCGAAATGACTTTCAGCTCAACGCCCTCGTCGCGGAAGTAGTCCAGCGTCTGTCGCGCATCGGGGCGGATCTGTTCCCGAAACGTGAGCACAACGACGGGTTCCACAACCGCCGGCAGCGTGGCGTCGTCGGCCATGATGGTTGTGTCGGCGGCATAGGCCAGCACGACGGTCCGCAGGCCGGATTCGGCGAGCCGGCCGGCCCTGCCCAGGGCGGCGTCTGCCGCCGGCGCCGCGTCTGGACCGCCGGACCGGTCCGTCAGCACCACTTCCGGGGCGCCAAGAATCCAAGTGCCTGAGCCCGGGGCTCCGCCGTCGAACGTCACGGAACTCCACTTCCGGGCCGAAGAGAACGGAACCGATGAAACCGCCAGGTTGCCGCCATCGTGCTCAAAGGCCGCTTCAAGGCAGCGCGAGGTTGCGTTTGCCTCCGGATCCGCCGCGAACCAGCCTAAGGCGTGCTCCCATCCAGGTTCCGCGGGCGCGGCCAGTTCGTGCACACCATCGAAGATGATTCGGCCTTCGGTGAGCGTTCCGGTCTTGTCGAGGCAGAGGACATCTACGCGGGCCAGGCCCTCGACCGCTGCCAGCTCCTGGATGAGAACCTTGTTCCCGGCGAGCCGGACCCCGCCGACAGCAAAAGCCACGCTCGAGAGCAGGACCAGGCCCAGCGGAATCATGGCGATGACGCTCGCAATCACGCCCACCAGCGCGGCCGTCCAGGTGCCGCTGGCGATGGCCTGCTCCCAGCCGCCCCTGGACTGCATCTCGCCGTTGGCAACGATGAGGGCGACCGGCAACAGCGCCCAGGTGAGCCAGCGGAGAATCCGGTTGAGGCTGTTGCGGATCTCAGAGTTGACGAGCGAGAACCGCTTCGCGTCGGCGGCGATCCTGCTGGAGAAGGAGTCAGCTCCCACCCGGATCACCCGTGCCGTGCCCCGGCCGGCAACCATGATCGAGCCGGAGAGGACTTCGGTCCCCGCATCCTTATCCACCGGGTCCGATTCTCCGGTCAGGAGGGATTCATCGGCCTCCAGCCCGCGGCTCTCGAGGACAGAGGCATCGGCCGTGACCTGGTCGCCGGCCCTCAGGACCAGGACATCGTCAAGCACGACGTCGGCGGTGGGGATCTCCTGCACGGTCCCGTCACGCAGCACCCGGGCCAGCGGGGCCTCGAGGACGGCGAGGCGGTCCAGGGAGCGCTTAGCGCGGTACTCCTGAACAACACCTATGACGGCGTTGCCTACGGCGGCCAGCCCGAAGAGTGCGTCCTGCCAGCTGCCCAGCAGAAGCAGGACGACAAAACTCGCCCCCACGATCGCGTTGAACAGTGTCAGCACATTGGCGCGCACGATCTCCCAAAGGCTGCGGCTGGTTGTGTCCGGTGCACGGTTGGCAAGGCCATGCCTCATCCGGGAGGAGACCTCGCCCCCGGACAGTCCAGCGGCGGCCGGTCCGGACACACGCCTATGGAGGAACTCTGGCCTGTGGCGCCTGCGTTCTGCCATCACTCCCTGATCGTAAACGCGAGAGCGCCCCGAATACAGGTGATGCACTCCACAGGCGGTGTTTCCTGGGCTTAGGGGTTGCGGGGCGGGCGTGGTGGGCCTGTTTTCCGCGCGGGTGTTGGGGTTTGGGGGTGGGGGGTGCGTGGTGGGGGTGGATTTGTGTGTGGTCCCGGTGGCGTGT
>NZ_JBEPOX010000027.1:0-3147 GCF_040547025.1 Arthrobacter sp. UYEF36 | reverse complement strand
AAGCTGCGGCGCTCCCCGCCACCTTCACGCGGAGCCCGATCACCATAGGGCTTCCGGTCACGATCCCCGCCACCGCTGTACGGCGGCTTACGGTCACCGTCACGCGCCGAGCGGTCGCCGAAGGGCTTACGATCATGATCGTTGGAGGAAGGACGGTCCCCCTGGGCACCCCGGTCATCGCGGGCACGGTAGCCACGCGGGTCGCCGCCGGAGTTGTTCGCGCCGCGGAATCCACCGCCGCCCGAATTCCGTCCGCCGCCAAAGTTGCCGCGGTCGTTGCCGCCGCGATTACCGTCGTTGTGCTCAGCCATGCTGGATTCCTCCTGTTGCGAGCCCCCGACTGGCACGCTGGCAGCCGTACTACTCTAGTTGCTTCTTGCCTGATGAGGGCGATTCCGTGGTGAACGGGACGCCTCGAGGCCAGCCTCTATTGTAGTCGAGTCCGGCGGGCTAGATTTTGGCCGTCTCTGCCAACTTCCTCAGCACCGCCAGTCCTTCCGGCGCATCCCACGTCGAAACCTCCTGCGGCTGGGAGACGATAAATTTCCAGACCTGGGTCCCCTCGGCGACAGCCAGAACATGCTCCGTGGATTGGCTGAGCCGGTTGGTGGCATAACGTGCTTCACCCCACAGGCCCGTCACTTCTGTGGGGGACATCATGGCCTCCCACGGGTCAGCACCCGCCCGGCTTGCCTCGTCCGGATAGGTGACCGTCTCCAGGACGACCGCGTGCGTCGTCGTGCCGGAGGTGTCGAGCGGGTAGATGCAGTTTTCGTGCCTGACACCTGCCGGACTGACCGTCCCGGCAACTTCACCGGCCTGGATGTCCCGCGCCGCGTCGCCGAGAGCCGCCTTGATCTGTTCAACACTCAGGAGAGAACATGCCCCGACGTCGGTGGTGGGGATCAGTGACGATCCGTCACGGGCTGTCGGGGGTACAGAAGTGCTGGGACTCGCCGCGGCCGTGGATCCAGTCGACGTCGAAGCCCCTGCGCTGGGCGCCGGGGAGGGCCCGCTGCATGCTGACAAACCGAACACGAGGATGAGTCCGAGGCTCGCAAGCCCCGTCGTCTTAGTTGAAAACATCATCTCCGACTCCCATGATGATCCGGTCTCCGGGCACGGCCCCCTGCTGGAACCGCACGACGTCTGCTTCATTGAGGGAAATGCAACCCCAGGTGGGGACCCTGTTGGCATGAAGGAAGATCGCAAATCCGGCATTCATCTGGATAGGTGAGTCCGGTGGGCGGTTGTAGTTGATCACAACGCCTTGACGGTAATCATGGGACGGCCGGGTCGCGTAGTACCACATGTTTTCGTCCGGGAAGATGTCGGCACTGGATTCAAAGTACTTGTTGTAGTTGGAGTTCAACCGGCCGCCCCAACGTGAGTACGGGTTGAGTTGGAGGTAGGAGAGCGCGGTTCCAGGGTTTCCGAGGCCAAATGCTTCGGTCACTGAGAACGAGCCGGTGGGTGAGAACTTGTTGATGGTCGGACCGGAGGCGACGCCCGGCCGGGCAAATCCGCTCTCCCCGGCATAGCCCGCGACGCTCCATTCGACCCGGTAGGCACCGTTGGCCCGGACGCAGGTGGTGAAAGTAACAGGCGTTGCAGGGTAGCTCTCGGCGATGGCGAAGGACACCCGCGCCGGGCCCGCGCCCAGGTACCGCACGGCGTTGCGGTTCAACGATTCGCAGTAACCAGCAGACCGAAGGTGATACTTGACCCCCAGCCCGGCCGCCCAGGTGAATCTGCCGTACTGGAACTCCTGTGAACATACGCTGGAGCTGGCGCAGGACTCGGCCGCGACCGGATAGCCCAGTGATCCAGCTTCCCAGCTCCTGGCCCCGTAGCTGGCGAGGATGGCTCCCCACATCGGTTGGGCGCCACCAAAGGGCGACCAGTACACGACGCCGCCTTCGAAGCGCTGGACGCAGCCGTCATTCCTAAGGCCGCAGGTCTCGTCGCTGACGGCATAGCCCAAACGTCCGGACTCCCAGTTGAGGGTCGCCCATCTGGCCGCAATTGCAGCCCAGGTGGCGTGGGCTCCGGTTCCGCTGGACCAGTGAACCGCACCGCCTTCGAAGCGCTGAACACAGCCGCCATTTTTCAAACCGCAGATCTCGTCGCTGGTGGGATAACCGAGTCGCCCCGATTCCCACCTCAGCGCCGCCCATTTGGCGGCGATGGCCGCCCAGGTTGCGTACGCTCCGGTCGCCTGGGACCAGTGAACGGCACCGCCTTCGAAACGCTGAACACACCCGGCGTTCCTGAGCGTGCAGACTTGTTCGCTGACGGGATACCCCAGTCGCCCGGATTCCCAGTTCAAGGCCGCCCACTTAGCGGCGATGGCCGCTGTTGTGGCGTGCGCCCCCGTCGCCGTGGACCAGTGAATGGCACCGCCGTCGAAGCGCTGAACACAGCCGCTGTTCCGCAGCTCACAAAAAATGGTGGAGGCGACGGGACCCAGCCAGCCGGTCTCGCCCCCCAGGGACAACCAATGGGCCTCGATGGCGGATTCGCCGGCCCCGGCTGCAGCCACGCCCGCGGGCAGGTCTGCGGCGGCCCCCGTGCTGGTCGGACTGGGCTCAGCCGACGGTGTGGGTGCGCCTGACGGCGTAGCCGTCGGGACAGCCTTGGTAGGCGCGGACGTCGCTGTCGGCGCGGAAGTCGCAGGTGCGGAGGTGGCCGAAGGGGAGGGTGAAGGGGAGGGTGAAACCGTGGGGTCCGCTCCAGGCGCCGGCTGGAGGGTCGTAGCTATGGTGGGGGTGACGGCAGGTAAATCTTCAGCATGCGCCGGAACGACGGACGTCGCCGCAGCGGCCGCCAGGATTGCCACCAACGCAATCACTTTTGGAAATTTCACTAAACCACTCCCCCAAATCGAATAGTGGACGCGGTGGTTCCACCCGGGCCGCCGTCAGCAAGCCCCACCAAATAGTAACGGGGGCAGGTATGTCGAGGGCAAGGGCGCACCGGGATCCGGGTGACCTAAATCACGCAGTGTGGTTGTTTAGTTCACCTGCCGGGGCGGCTGGGGTGTTGTTTTGTGGTTAAATGCGGGAGAGCCCCGACCGTGTGGTTGGGGCTCTCGACCGTTTAATGATGTTCCGGCGGTGACCTACTCTCCCACACCCTCCCGGGTGC
>NZ_JBEPOX010000026.1:0-3237 GCF_040547025.1 Arthrobacter sp. UYEF36 | reverse complement strand
GGTGTGAACGTCTTTTGAATCCGTTCACGGAAGAGGGTGTGTGGTGTAAGTTATCGGCCTATTAGTACCGGTCAGCTTCACGAGTCGTTAGTCCTCGCTTCCACATCCGGCCTATCAACCCAGTGGTCTGGCTGGGGGCCTCTCACACACAAGGTGTATGGAAATCTCATCTCGAAGCGAGCTTCCCGCTTAGATGCTTTCAGCGGTTATCCCATCCGAACGTAGCTAATCAGCGGTGCACTTGGCAGTACAACTGACACACCAGAGGTTCGTCCGTCCCGGTCCTCTCGTACTAAGGACAGCCCTTCTCAAATTTCCTGCGCGCGCAGCGGATAGGGACCGAACTGTCTCACGACGTTCTAAACCCAGCTCGCGTACCGCTTTAATGGGCGAACAGCCCAACCCTTGGGACCTACTCCAGCCCCAGGATGCGACGAGCCGACATCGAGGTGCCAAACCATGCCGTCGATATGGACTCTTGGGCAAGATCAGCCTGTTATCCCCGAGGTACCTTTTATCCGTTGAGCGACGGCCATTCCACAATGTACCGCCGGATCACTAGTCCCGACTTTCGTCCCTGCTCGAGATGTCTCTCTCACAGTCAAGCTCCCTTGTGCACTTACACTCGACACCTGATTGCCAACCAGGCTGAGGGAACCTTTGGGCGCCTCCGTTACTTTTTAGGAGGCAACCGCCCCAGTTAAACTACCCATCAGGCACTGTCCCTGACCCGGATTACGGGCCGAAGTTAGATGTCCAAAGTGACCAGAGTGGTATTTCAACGATGACTCCACCCGAACTGGCGTCCGGGCTTCAACGTCTCCCACCTATCCTACACAAGCCACTCCGAACACCAATACCAAACTATAGTAAAGGTCTCGGGGTCTTTCCGTCCTGCTGCGCGTAACGAGCATCTTTACTCGTACTGCAATTTCGCCGAGTTTATGGTTGAGACAGCGGGGAAGTCGTTACTCCATTCGTGCAGGTCGGAACTTACCCGACAAGGAATTTCGCTACCTTAGGATGGTTATAGTTACCACCGCCGTTTACTGGGGCTTGAATTCTCAGCTTCGCCTTGCGGCTAACCGGTCCTCTTAACCTTCCAGCACCGGGCAGGAGTCAGTCCGTATACATCGTCTTGCGACTTCGCACGGACCTGTGTTTTTAGTAAACAGTCGCTTCCCCCTGGTCTCTGCGGCCCCTGCACGCTCCGGACAGCAAGTGTCCATCACGATGGGGGCCCCCCTTCTCCCGAAGTTACGGGGGCATTTTGCCGAGTTCCTTAACCATAATTCTCTCGATCGCCTTAGTATTCTCTACCTGATCACCTGTGTCGGTTTGGGGTACGGGCGGCTAAAACCTCGCGTCGATGCTTTTCTAGGCAGCATAGGATCACCGAATCCCCCCTTACGGGAGTCCCATCGGGTCTCAGGCATCATGAACGGCGGATTTGCCTACCGTTCGCCCTACATCCTTAGACCGGGACAACCATCGCCCGGCTCGGCTACCTTCCTGCGTCACACCTGTTAATACGCTTGCCTCCCAGGATCAGGTCCCGCGCTCCACCAAAACCCTTCACCCACAAGGGGTGTCAGGCAGGTTTCGGGCGGTTAGTATCCCCTGTTCAGCATGGGCGGTTTTTCGCCGGTACGGGAATATCAACCCGTTGTCCATCGACTACGCCTGTCGGCCTCGCCTTAGGTCCCGACTTACCCAGGGCAGATTAGCTTGACCCTGGAACCCTTGATCATTCGGCGGACGGGTTTCTCACCCGTCTTTCGCTACTCATGCCTGCATTCTCACTCGTGTAGGCTCCACCGCTGGTTTACACCGCGACTTCACTGCCCACACGACGCTCCCCTACCACTCCAGACGCCTGAACCAACCCCGCGAGGGGGCGGCTTAGCTAATATCTGAAATCCACAACTTCGGCGGTGTACTTGAGCCCCGCTACATTGTCGGCGCGGAATCACTTGACCAGTGAGCTATTACGCACTCTTTTAAGGATGGCTGCTTCTAAGCCAACCTCCTGGTTGTCTTCGCAACTCCACATCCTTTCCCACTTAGCACACGCTTAGGGGCCTTAGTTGGTGGTCTGGGCTGTTTCCCTCTCGACTATGAAGCTTATCCCCCACAGTCTCACTGCTGCGCTCTCACTTACCGGCATTCGGAGTTTGGCTGACGTCAGTAACCTTGTAGGGCCCATTAGCCATCCAGTAGCTCTACCTCCGGTAAGAAACACGCAACGCTGCACCTAAATGCATTTCGGGGAGAACCAGCTATCACGAAGTTTGATTGGCCTTTCACCCCTACCCACAGCTCATCCCCTCCATTTTCAACTGAAGTGGGTTCGGTCCTCCACGACGTCTTACCGTCGCTTCAACCTGGCCATGGGTAGATCACTTCGCTTCGGGTCTAGATCACGCCACTGCAACGCCCTGTTCAGACTCGCTTTCGCTACGGCTTCCCCACACGGGTTAACCTCGCGACGTAACACTAACTCGCAGGCTCATTCTTCAAAAGGCACGCCGTCACCAGAATCAGACTGGCTCCGACGGATTGTAAGCACACGGTTTCAGGTACTGTTTCACTCCCCTCCCGGGGTACTTTTCACCTTTCCCTCACGGTACTGGTCCGCTATCGGTCATTAGGGAGTATTTAGGCTTATCAGGTGGTCCTGACAGATTCACACGGGATTTCTCGGGCCCCGTGCTACTTGGGATACCCCCCGGGCGGTACACAACATTTCGGTTACGGGGCTCACACCCTCTCTGGCCGGCCTTTCAAGACCGTTCACCTATGCCTGTACTACACACCCCACTGTCCCGGCAGAGACAGAATGGGAAGTCCCACAACCCCGACCATGCAACGCCCGCCGGCTATCACACATGGAACGGTTTAGCCTGATCCGCGTTCGCTCGCCACTACTGACGGAATCACTATTGTTTTCTCTTCCTGCGGGTACTGAGATGTTTCACTTCCCCGCGTTCCCTCCACGCACCCTATGTGTTCAGATGCGGGTCACCAGGTGGCTCGCGCCCCTGGCGGGGTTTCCCCATTCGGACACCCTGGGATCACAGTCCGGTTATCGACTCCCCCAGGCTTATCGCAGATTCCTACGTCCTTCTTCGGCTCCTAATGCCAAGGCATCCACCGTGTGCTCTTAAAAACTTGACCACAAAAGATCAATAAAACGCTATTCTTTCGAGAGAACCACAGAAACCATCACCCCACCCC
>NZ_JBEPOX010000025.1:0-3369 GCF_040547025.1 Arthrobacter sp. UYEF36 | reverse complement strand
TCGACCTATGCCGAGCCCGTGACTATGCCGAGGCATTCGGTGGTGGCCGGTAAAGCCGTTGACGGTGGGGCGTTTCAGGCCGTGATGGACGTTCTCGTATCGGCATAGTCCCCGGGGGTAGAGCCTGTTCATGGGAGCAACCGTGCTTCCGTGAAGGAGGCGAGTGCGTTGTCTGGAACGAGAAGGAAAGCTGGCCAGCTGTGGCCGCACGTCGAGGGTTACCGGGAGTGGTTGACGCGGCGGGGTTACACGCCGGGCACGGTCCGGAACATGTTGAAGGATTTGGGCCAGGTCGGGCTCTGGCTTTCTGCCGAGGGGCTTATCACTGAGGATCTGAACGAGGAACGCGTGGCCGAGTTCCAATCTGCCCGGCGAAGGGTTGGCCGGAGCGGGAGCCCAGGTCCCCGTGCTCTGGTTCCGCTGATGAGCTACCTGCGGGAGTTGGGCGCCGTTCCCGAAAGAGCGCCTTTGGTGACACCGTTGGGTGCTCTTCTGGGCTCGTACCGGTCGTGGATGATCCAGGAGCGGGGGCTGGCGCTGACCACTGTGCTTCGTTATGAGAACACTGCCCGGCGCTTCCTTCAGGAGTCATCGGTGGGTGGGGTGTTCGCTCCGGAGGCTCTGACGGGGGCGGACATCAATGCGTTCCTGCTGCGTGAATTCGCCCGGGTGTCGGCGGGGTCGGCGAAGGGCCGGGTGGCCGAGCTGCGTTCGGTCCTGCGCTTCCTCTATCTGCATGACATGACCGGGTTGAGTCTGGGTGCGTCGGTTCCTGCGGTGGGTGGATGGCGCTTGGCGGCTCTGCCCCCTGCCGGGTTGTCCGCGGCGGACGTGCAGCTTTTGCTCGACAGCGTTGACCGCAGCACGCTGGTCGGGGTCAGGGACTTCGCGATCGTGATGCTGGTGTCGCGGTTGGGGTTACGGTCCGTCGAGGTCGCACGCATGGAATTGCGTGACGTGGACTGGCGGTCCGGGGAACTCATGGTCCGGGGCAAAGCGCGCCGGCAAGACCGGTTGCCGTTGCCGGCCGAGGTCGGCGAAGCGCTGGTAGCCTACCTCTGCTCTGGTCGGAATCCTGCGGATGCCGTCCATGTGTTCCTGACCTGCCGGGCACCCCGCGGGCCGATCCGCGCTGATCTGGTTGGCGATGTTGTCGAGCGGGCCTGCAAACGTGCAGGCCTGCCCGACGTCGGACCGCACGGGCTGAGGCACGCCCTGGCCGGTGAGCTCCTCCGCCAGGGCGCCGGCCTGATGGCGATCAGCCAGGTCCTGCGCCATCAGGATCTGGCCACGACCGCCCTCTATGCCAAGGTTGATTTGGTCGCGCTGCGCCAGGTGGCCCAGCCGTGGCCGGGGGTTCTGCGGTGAGTGCGTTGGAGCAGGATCTCGCGGGTTACCTGCAACTGCGTCGTTCGCTCGGACACGAAATGGCCGAGGCCCGTTGGTTGCTGCCAGGCTTCGTGGCTTTTCTGGACACCCGCGGAGCGTCCACGGTGACCATAGAAGCGGCACTGGACTGGGCGCAGCAATCCCCGACAGGCCAGCCGACGACCGTGGGGCCGCGACGGATGACGGCAGCCCGCGGGTTCGCCCGCTACCTGACCGGCATTTACCCCGGCACGGAGATCCCGCCGCTGGGTCTGATGCCGCACCGGCAAAGATGGCGCCGACCGTTCATCTACTCCACAGCCGACATCGAGGCACTGATGAACCAGGCCCGCGTCTTGATCCGATCGCCGCTGCGGGCCGCGACCTACGAGATCCTGGTTGGCCTGCTGGCAGCGGGTGGTCTGCGGATCGGCGAGGCAATCAAGCTTGACCGCAGCGACATCGACTGGACCGAGAGCGTGCTGCTGATCCGCGAATCCAAATTCGGCAAATCCCGGCTGGTTCCACTCCACAGCACTGCCATGGAGGCACTGAGCGCATACGCCCAACTCCGCGACGAGCTCGAACCCCGACCGAAGGAGCCAAGCTTCTTCGTGTCCCAGACGCACAAACGCCTCTGCTACGCGGCCGTATGCCCGACATTCCGGCATCTGGTCGATGCCGCCGGTATCGGGACCGGGGCACCCTCGGCTCCGAGGCTTCACGATCTCCGGCACACGTTCGCGGTCCGAACCCTGCTCGGCTGGTATCGCACCGGCGAGGACGTGCAGGCGAAACTCCCATGGCTATCGACCTATCTCGGCCACCGCGAACCGGCATCGACCTACTGGTATCTTTCGGCTGCGCCGGAACTGCTCGCCCTGGCCGCGGCACGCCAGAATACCGGCTGGACGGCGGTGCGATCATGACGCTGATCGCACCCACACTGCAGATGTTCTTCAGCGACCGGCTCACCCAACAGCGCCAAGCCAGCCCGCGGACCATCGCCGCCTACCGCGACGCCCTGAAGCTGCTCCTGGAGTTCATCCACGCACGGACCGGCAAGTTGCCATCACAACTGGAGTGGGACGACCTGAACGCGACCACAATCTCAGGATTTCTTACCCACTTGGAGAATGAACGGCACAACAGCGTCAGAACCCGCAACGTCCGCTTGACAGCAATCCGCTCACTTTTCTCCTACGCCGCGTTGCGTCATCCCGAGCATGCGCTGCTGATCCAGCGTGTCCTCGCCATCCCGCCGAAGCGGTTCGACAAGCGCACAGTGACATTCCTGACCCCACCCGAGATCGACGCCCTCGTCGCGGCCCCGGACCAGTCCAGATGGGAAGGACGGCGCGACAGGGCCCTGATGCTCCTCGCCATCCAGACCGGACTGCGGGTCTCCGAACTCACAGGCCTGAACTGCACCGATGTCACGCTGGGCGCCGGCGCGAACGTCCGATGCGAAGGCAAAGGACGCAAACAACGCGCCGTTCCAATCACCACTCCCGTCGAAGGACTGCTGCGTTCCTGGCTGGCAGAACGAGCCGGAAAACCCCACGAGCCAGTGTTCCCGACCCGCACCGGGCGGCGGCTCAGCCGCGACGCCGTCGCGCTGCGGGTCAGCACCCACGCAGCGACCGCTGCCCAAACATGTCCATCGCTATCGGGCAAGAAAATCCACCCTCACGTGTTTCGTCACAGCTGCGCGATGACCTTGCTCCAAGCCGGGGTCGACACCTCGGTGATCGCCCTCTGGCTCGGCCACGCCGGAGTCCGTTCCACCGACGCCTACGTCCACGCCGACATCACCATCAAGGAGAAAGCCCTCGCACTCACCACGCCGGCATCCGCCAGCCCTGGCCGATACCACCCACCAGACAAGATCCTCGCGTTCCTCGAGAGCCTGTAACTATGCCGACCCGCGACCGGCCCGGACCCCGCACACCAGCCCGACCTGGCGGACACCTCGGCATAGTCGCGGGCTCGGCATAGATC
>NZ_JBEPOX010000024.1:0-5483 GCF_040547025.1 Arthrobacter sp. UYEF36 | reverse complement strand
GGATAATTCAACCGCCCCACCGCATTCTTCGACTTCGACACCACCCACACCCCACCATCATTCAACTCCACCTCAGTGGTCTTAAACCCCGGATAAAGCACGGCAGCCGTGACCAGCACCGCGGCAGCGCAGAGGGAGGCGGTAATGGTGATGAACTTGCTGCGACGTTTTTTTGACCCCGGACGGGCAAAGCCCGGCTTCCTGGACCCCAGCGTGGCGAAGAGACGTGTCACAGCTTCAGATTTCCTTCGTGATGGGGTGGAGGTTTCCGTGGCGGACCTGAGACGAGGTCCTCAGTTCCCGCGACAGCCTACCGAACGTTCCGCGGCCGCGCGATGGGGAGGACTTCCCTGCGGCACTCAGCACCGGGGGATCCCGAGGCTGTACGGCGCACCAAGCTGGGTGTGCCCCGCGATCACGTACCGGCCAACGTTCCGGTTGGAGCCAGATTCCACCCGGTACCACTCGGTGTCCGGGGAGTTGGTCCAGTTGTCGTTCTGAACGATGTAGCACTTGACCACGATGGTCTCCCCGCTGTTCTTGTAGAACCACGGGGGCGAGTCCCCATTGTTGACGCCGTCGCAGTCGAAGTAGGGAGTGGGACGGTAGTTCGAGCCGCCCAGCGTGTAGGTGCAGGTGCGCACGAAGTTCGGATCGGAGGTCTTGACCCGGGTGGTCCAGACGCGTTGCGGCGGACCGGACTTCGCGGTTGCCGTGGCAGTCGCGCCGAAGGTTCCCACCGAGTTGGCAGTCCGGACCTGGATGGAGTGCTGCTCGTCGTAGCCTCCGGTATTGACCGTCCTGCTGCCGGAGGGGTTCACGTCCTGCCAGCCTCCGCCGTCGATGTTGATCTGGGTCCTGGCGACGTCGTTGGTGGAGGTTGATGGCGAGGACCAGCTGAAGCTCAGCGACTTCTGGTTTTCGGCCCCGTCCTGGCCGGCGGCCGACGGCGTTCCGGGCGCCCCGAACGGGGTGGCGCCGGCACCGGCACTGGCGTCGGAGCTTGGCGCCACGGTGGAGTTGGCGACCACCGTGATGGTCGTGGCCGCCCCGTTCGTGAAACCGCCGACGGTCTGCCCGGGCCGGATGGGGCCGGACTGGCCGGTGCTGGCCCTGTACGTGTAGCTGACCTCATTGGGCGCCGAGCCATTGCGCTCCGCGTTGGTGAGTTCCCGGAAGTTGATCGTCACGGCCCTTCCCGCACCGCCGGTGTTGGCCTCGGTGGCGCTCACGCCGGAGACCGCCGAGAGCTTGCCGGTGGCGCGGCGAGGTGCGGACGGGGCGCTGACGGCGCCCTTGCCGGCCTTGTTCTCGGCCTGGACGGTGAACGTGTAGGACGCCTCGGAGTTGTTCGCGGTGAAGTTCGCGGTCCGGACGGTCCCGGCCACCATCTGGGTCTGGGTGGTCCCGCCGCCGCCGCTCATGGTGACGTAGTAGTTCTTGATCGCGTCGCCGTTGGTGTTCGGTTCGGTCCAGTTCACCTTGAGCTGGTTCGAGGTCCCCACGGCGGAGGCAACCGTCGTGGTGGGTGCCGCCGGGGCTGCCGGCACACCGGCGGGGTTGTCCTCGGCGGAGTAGATCCCCCATTCGGACGGGCCAAGCTCGTTGACGGCCTGGGCGCGCACCTTGTACCGGACGCCGTTGGTCAGTCCCGGCCAGGTGTAGTTCAGGCCGGCGACGCCGCTCTTCACGGCAATGCCGTTGGCCGGCGGCGGGGAGATTTCCAGGTTGTAGCCCTTGACGGCCGAGCCCTCGGTCTTGGCCGGGGCCCAGTTGACCACCATGTTCTTGTCACCGGCCTTGACCGACGGGGCCTCCGGCGGGGACGGCTTCTCGTCCGGCCGGATCTCGTTGGATGCCACCGAAGGCGTTGACTCCCCCACCTCGTTGGTGGCGGTGACGGTGAAGACGTACTTGACGTCGTTGGTCAGGCCGCTGAGCGTGCACGTGGTGGTGGCGCAGTCCTGGCTGAAGCCGCTGGAACTGACGGTGTATTTGCTGATGGCAGCGCCGTTGTCCGAGGGCGGGGCCCACTTGAGCACGGCGGTGCGGCTGCGGACGTCCGTCGCGGACGGCGCCGAGGGGGCATCCGGCTTGTCCCGGACCGTGATGCGCAGCCGGCCGCTCGCCTGCCGCGAGGGGTCCTCGGTCTTGTCCAGCACGGTGTAGCGGATCACCATCACGCCCTTGGAACCGTCCGCGGGAGTGACCGTGATCGACTCCCCGTTCACCGCTGGGGCGCCGGCGGCCGAGCCGGTTTCCACCGTGGCCGAGATGATTTTCAGCGGAGTTTCGCTGAACGGGTTGAAGTCGTTGGCCAGGACGTTGATGGTCTCGGTCTTGCCCGCGTTGGCCTTTTCGATGACGTCCTCGTTGGCCGTCGGGAGGGGCCGGTTGGAGGCGACGACGGTCGCCGCCACCGTAGCCTGGACCGGTTCGGAGCGCCCGTCCGTGACCTTCAGCGGGATGGTCCCCTGGCGTCCCGCGGCGAGGGTGGCTTCCGCGGTGACCTTGAGGGTCTGGCCCTCGATCGTTGCTTTGAACCCGTCCGGCAGGGTGCCGTCGAGCTCGAACTTGAGCTTTTCCTGGTCGCCGGAGTCCACATCCTTGGCGAGGTTGCCGAGCTCCAGGCTGACGGATTCGGCCTTGGGCACGTCAAGCCCGGTCCCGCTGAAGGTGGGCCGGTGGTTGGCGTTCGGGTCCGGAATGACGTTGGTGATGATGCTCAGGGTCGATTTGAGGCCCTGCGGATCGTCCGGTCCCGTGCCGTCCGTGACCTCGAAGGTCACTGAGCCGGGGCCGACGTAGTCCCCGAGCGCGGCGTAGCGCAGCGCGGCGCCGTTTCCGGCCACCACGTCCTCCGTGTCCGCTCCCTGCACCCGGACCTTGTCCACCTGCGTGATGCGCGGGGTGCGTCCGTCCCGGACCCGGACGTACTCGTTCAGGTCCAGGGTGATGTCCTGGCCGGCCATCACCTCGACGACGTCGGTGCGCGCCAGGGTGGGGTGTTGCTCGCCCTGGCCGGGAACCCAGATGACCGCCGTCGCGCTTTGGCCGTCCACGTCGGTGACGGTGTACGGGACCAGCTGGTCCTTCGGGACCAGGGTCACGACGACGTCGCCGTCGCCTCCGACGCGTGCATTCGGGTTGCCGTCCGGCAGGGAGACCTTGAGTTCGGAGGCGACGCCGTCGGGGTCGGCGTCGTTCTTGAGGACCGGGACGTCGACGGCGGACTTGCCGAGTGTCTCGGCGGAGGTGACCACGTCGTCCTTGGCGACCGGGAGCTTGAGGGCCGCGTCCGGGCTGATCCGGACGCGGACCACGGCACTGCCCTGGGCCTTTTTGTCGTCCTGGATTTTGTAGCTGACGCTCTCATTGCCGGCGGTGCCGGGGGCGGTGAGGAGCACCTTGCCGCCGTCGGCTGCTTCCACCTGCAGTTCGGGGCGGGCCTCGAAAGCGTTGGAGACCAGGCTGATCGGGTCCCCGTCGGGGTCCGAGTCGTTGGTGAGCGCGTCGACGGCAACCTTGCGGCCGGGGCGGACGTCGACGGCGTCGTCCGTCGCGATGGGTTTCTGGTTGTTGGCTTCCGGCGGGGCGATGCCGACAATCACGGTGCCGGTGTTTTCGGCGCCGATCCGGTCCCGCACCCGGTAGCTGAAAGTGTCCGTGCCGGCCGCGTCAGCGGTGGCGGTGAATTCGAGGTAGCCGTCCTTGACCACGGCCGTGCCCATGGCCGGGGCCTTGTCGACGCCGGTCAGCTGGACGGAGTCGCCGTCGGAGTCAATGCCGTCCAGCGGCACGGGAATGCGGACCACCAGTCCGGCCACCACCCGGGCGGTCAGGTTTTTCGGTTCGGGCCGGGTGTTCCGCTCGTCGTCGCGGGCCCGGATCCTGATGGTGAGCTGCTGGGAGTCCGACTGGCCGGAGTCGTTGGTGACCTTGTAGATCGCGTAAACGGTTTTGGGCGCGTCGCCGGCGATGAAGCGCAGGGTGTTGCCGGAGTGGAAGATGCGGCCGTCGGCGGCGTCGGGCTGCTGCGCGAGGACCGGCTCAAGGGCCAGCTTGCCGCCGTTGGGGTCGGTGTCGTTCTCGAGGACCGGAATGGTGACGACGTCGCCGGCCCGGACGGTGGCTTCGTCCGGTTTGGCCTGCGGTGCCTGGAGTTTAGTGGGGGCCGGGACCACGAGGACGGCGATCTCGCCGCTGGCTGAGGACTTGCCGTTGGAGATGGTGTATTTGACGTTGAGCTGGCCCTGCGCGCGGATGTCGGTGATCCGGACCACCGAGTGGTCCAGGACGGACACGCTTACGGGCTGCCCGTCAGCGGCGGTGACGGACTGGACCACCAGCACGCCGCCGGAGGGGTCGGAGTCGTTGCCCAGCACATCCACCAGCACGCTGCCGCCGCTGGGAAGCAGGGCGGTGTCCCGCACGGCCACCGGGGCGCCGTCGCCGTCGCCGGGTACGACGTCGACCCGGACCAGCTGCTGGGCGCTGGCCGGACCGTTGGTCGCGAGGTAGGTGACGTAGTGGGCGCCCTGGGCGGTGGAGTTGAACGTGAAGGTCTGCTGGTCCGCGCCCATCGTGGCGGTGGAATTGCCGTCCGGGGTGACCTGGGCGAGGCGGAGCGCTCCGCCCTGGGGATCCGAATCGTTTGTGAGCGGGGCAATGACGGTGTCCACCCCGGCGACGGCGACGATGTGGTCCGCGTTGGCGATCGGCGGCAGGACGCCTGGCGCGCGGACGTCGACGGTGATCTTTCCTTCGGTGCTGGACTGGCCGTCGGAGACCGTGACGGTGACGATCTTGCGGCCGGGCTCGGCGCCGGCATCCTGGAAGCTGAGCAGGCCGTCGGGACGTGCCTTGACCTGGTCGCGGGGGTCGCTGCTGGTGGCGCTGACGACGTAGAGGTCGTCGCCGTCGGGGTCGATCCAGTCCGG
Source organism: Arthrobacter sp. UYEF36 (assembly GCF_040547025.1). Classification (NCBI taxonomy): domain Bacteria; kingdom Bacillati; phylum Actinomycetota; class Actinomycetes; order Micrococcales; family Micrococcaceae; genus Arthrobacter; species Arthrobacter sp. UYEF36. The sequence continues at coordinate 543 of NZ_JBEPOX010000024.1, read as the reverse complement.
GAGGATGTTCTGGGTGACAAGCTTGCCGGACTGCACCACAAGGGAGGTGTTCCGGTTGGGTTTCTGCCGCGGGGCGGAGTTCTCCCCCTCGGGAATGACAGTGAGCGTGACGTCGGCGGACGCGGAGAGCCCGCGGCCGTCGTCCGCCGAATATTTGAACGTCTCGGCGCCGGTCCGGTCCGCCGGAACGCTGACCTGGAAACCGGTGGAGCCGTAGATCGGCGCCAGGAATCCGGATGTGACCGGATCGGGTGCCCGGACGGTGAGGATGTCGCCGTCGGGGTCGGTGTCGTTGTCGAGCACGGGGAGGATGGTGGTCTTGCCGGCGCGCACGCCGAAGCTGTCCGGCTTGGCCGCGGGGGCGCTGTTCGGTTTCGTGCGGTCCGGGAGGACGGTCTGCTGGACCTCGTCGGCGGAGTCCTTGTCCGCGTCGTCGGAGCTCTGCTGCGGCGGGATGACGTCGTCCCAGTTGTTGACGAGCTGCATGTTCTGGTTGACCAGCCAGACATTGCCCGAATTCACATCATTGAGGACCACCAGGTC
>NZ_JBEPOX010000023.1:0-8363 GCF_040547025.1 Arthrobacter sp. UYEF36 | reverse complement strand
TGGTTCCGGAAATGTCGTCTGTGATGTGTGCGGTGACCGTTACCGGCTGGGAGGCCGTCGTGACGTCGACGGTCTGCGGCGATATTGACATTTCGAGGACCACCGGTGCGGTCGTATCAGGCGCCGCGTTTGTGGCAGCAATCGGAACTACGGCCAGGATCAGGAGCAGGACTACGACCCACGCAACCATTAACTGTGGCCGAACGCGGTCAGAGAACAGCATGTATGTTTCCCCCAAATAGTCGCCCACGGAGGGCTGCGCTGAGCCTGCAATGACCGCAGTCAAATGCGAATCTAGCACGTGGGTTTCAACTTCTCGTATTTTGTTCTGCCCTCAACATTCAGTGCCTTAATCCATTGATGCTTGACGGCCAGTGATTCGCTCCGTCGACGTTGCAAGCGTCGCCCTGGTTCCAACGACCCCTGAAACAGATGGAGGGGTCGGCTCGTCGCTCTTAGGCAGGGATTCGTAGGTGCTCCCTAAGGCGCGGCAGAAGTTTTTTTGAAGGCCGGTGCAAGGCTCAGACTTAGTTCCCAGCCAATACTCAGGTTTCCCGTCTCTGTGGCTATAGTTCGACTCGGGGGGATTGATCTGTCTGGTCTGACACAGGGCTACATCTCAGTGACACCGCATGGCGGAGAAGCCACCCAGAGAACATAGCCAAACCAGTTAGACAGGATCTGTAATGACAGAGAACACAACGATGCCGAACGCTCAGCGTGACGGCAAAGCCCAGGCGGCGGCGGAGAAGGCGTACCGCAAGGCATCGCGGCCCTGGTTTAAGAAGAAGCGCTTCCTTTTCCCTCTGATCATTGTCGCGATAATGATCATTTCGGGTATTTCAACCGCTGGCAAGGGCGATTCTTCAGCTTCCGTCGCTCCTTCCTCGGAGACACAGGCAGCGGCGCCTGCTGCCGCTGCCCCCGCGGCCCCCGCAGCCCCCGCAGTCCCTACCGAGTACAAGTCCGCTCTGAAGAAGGCGGAGTCCTACTCCAACACTATGCACATGAGCAAGACCGGCATCTACCAGCAGCTCACATCGGAATACGGCGAGAAGTTCTCGCCTGAAGCAGCGCAATACGCGGTTGATAACCTCGTGGCAGATTACAAGGCGAATGCCCTGGCGAAAGCCAAGACCTACCAGGAGACTATGTCCATGTCTCCGGAGGGCATCCGCCAGCAGCTGACATCGGCGAATGGCGAGAAGTTCACGCCGGAGGAAGCCGACTACGCGGTTCAGAACCTGAAATAGAAGGCACCGAGCGGAAGGGGCCCCCTTTGGGGGCCCCTTTGTTGTGTGCCGTTCTCAGCGTGGCACTTCAGGCGTTATCACATGCATCCACCGTTCTACCCGCGAACCATATGGACTGTGCGTCAAAGAGTTCGGGACGGCCGGAAATAGCTGACCTACCAGGTCAGATGATCGCAAACTCTGCACATGACGCCGTCGTTTAGCATGAAGGACTTGGGATTGCCCGTCAGTAGAAGACTGCTGCGCTCTGGCAGCCAAAAAGGGGCTGCAAGGTAATCGAGGCGTTTTGAGGAAATGATGCCTTTGCCAAAGGTGCAAAAAAATTGTGTGGCCTACAGCGGTCTCGGCACATTTATGCGCCTTTGAAAATGGCGGTTGGTGTATCCGAGGCTGATCGACGTTCTCCGATCCTAGCCAATCTCCACACGATCAGGCCTCTAGCCTCAGTCTCGCAGCACCCAGGTGGCGTTGTTCGGCTGCAGCCAGCCGTCCTCGGCCTGGGGTGCGGCGCTGAGCAGCACGGTGCCGGCGGGCAACCGCACCGGTTCGGTTCCCATCGCGACGGCGACGAAGAAGTCGGCGCCGCGTTCGCAGATCAGCAGGTTCCCTGCCTCGACGCGCCAGGAGCCGCCGTCGTCCGGGCCGAAGACCTCGTTCTTCCACAGCAGCCGGCGCTTTTCCAGCGCCTGGGTGACCAGCGCCAGCGTGGACTCCGGGTCCTGCTGCTGGCGTTCGACCGCGTGCGTGCCCCAGCCCGCGGGCTGCGGGAGCCAGGGCGCCGCTGCCTGAACGGCGGTGGTGGGGCCGACCAGCGAGAATCCGTGGTTGAGCGCCGGGTCTTCGGTCCAGGGCAGCGGCACGCGGGCGCCGTCGCGGCACACGCCGCCGCGGGCCCACATCGGATCCACCCGGGACTCCAGCGGAACGTCGACCTCGGGCAGCCCGAGCTCCTGCCCCTGGTACAGGTACGCCGGGCCGGGCAGCCCCAGCAGTGCCACCAGCGCCGCCCGCGCCCGCAGCGCGCCGATCTCGCCGCCGCCGAACCGGGTGACGGACCGGACAATGTCGTGGTTCTCCAGCGCCCACGTGGGGGTGGCGCCGTGCAGCCGGCGTGCGGCTTCGAGCTCGTTCCCGGCGGCGGCCCACGCCTCGGCGGCCCAGCCGAGCTTCACGAACGCGAACGCGAAGGCCTGCTGCATCTCGTCGGCGCGGGTGTAGCGGGCGGCGCGGGCCGGTTCCAGGTTGACCTCGCCCACCAGCAGTCGGTGCGGCTCATACTTCTCGGCCAGGGTGCGCCAGCGGCGGTAGACCTCGTGGACTTCCTCCTGGTCCGAGACCTGCGGGTTGGACCGCAGCCCGTCCACCACCCCGCCGGTGGAGGGCGAGTCCGGCAGGCCGTCGGCCTTGAACAGGGCATGCGCGACGTCGATCCGGAGGCCGTCCACGCCCTTGTCGAACCAGAAGCGCAGCACATCGTCGAAGTAGTCGCCGACGGCGGGGTTGCGCCAGTTCCAGTCCGGCTGTTCGGGGGAGAAGAGGTGCAGGTACCAGTCGGTATCCGTCGCCGAACCGGGGTTGGCGCGGCTCCATGCGCGGCCGCCGAAGACGCTCTGCCAGTTGTTCGGCGGGGTATCAGCGGAACCCGAGCCGCCGCCGTCGGACATGTCCGCCGGACCCTGCACAAAGTGGAACATGTCCCGTTCCGGCGAGCCAGGCCCGGCCGCGAGGGCCGCCTGGAACAGCGGGTGCTCCGAGGAGCAGTGGTTCGGGACGACGTCGAGCAGGATCCGCAGGTCCAGCGAGTGGGCAAGCTCCAGCAGCGTATCGAACTGCTCCATGGTGCCGAACAGCGGGTCCACGCCGCAGTAGTCGGACACGTCGTAGCCCTGGTCCACCTGCGGGGAGGGCTGGAACGGGGTCATCCAGATCCCGTCCACGCCGAGGGCTGCGATGTACGGCAGCCGGGCGGTGAGCCCGGCGAGGTCGCCCACGCCGTCGCCGTCGCCGTCGGCGAAGGAGCGCGGATAGACCTGGTAGATCACAGCGGACTGCCACCACTCGGCGGCTGGCGCGACGGCGCCCGCAGGAACGGCGCTCATTTGCTGGCGCCCGCGGTGAGACCCTCGACGATCCGCCGCTGGAAGATCAGCACCATAATGACCAACGGTACGGTGACGATCACGCCGGCGGCCATCTGCTCGCCGAAGGGCGCCTGGAATTCGGTGGCGCCGGTGAACTTGGAGATCGCGACCGTGGCGGTCTGGATCTTGGGATCGTTGATCATCGACAGGGCGATGATGAACTCGTTCCAGCTGTGAATGAACGTCAGGATCGCGGTGGTGAAGACGCCCGGCGCGGCGAGCGGCAGCAGCACCCGGCGGAACGCCTGCCACTTGGTGCAGCCGTCGATCATGGCGGCCTCCTCGAGGTCGAACGGCAGGGCCTTCATGAAGGTGGTGAGGTTCCAGACCGCGAGCGGGATCGCGAAGGACAGGTTCGGCACGATCATCGCCTGGTAGGTGTTGATCCAACCGATGTCCGTGAAGAGCCGCAGCAGCGGCACCACCACGGAGATGCCGGGGAACATCGACGTGGCGATGATGACGCCGAGGATCACCGACTTGAAGCGGAAGTTCAGCCGGGAGATGGCGTAGGCGGCGAACACGCCCAGGACCAGCGCGAACGTGGTGGTGGTGCCGGCGACGATCAGGGAGTTCAGCAGCGCCTGGCCGAACATCGTGGAGCCGTCGAACACCTTGGCGTAGTTCTCCAGCGAGAACGGGGCCGGGAGCAGGGTGTTGTCGAAGATGTCCGCGGTGCGGCGGAGGCTGGAAACCAGCATCCAGTAGAACGGGGCCAGGCAGTAGGCGAAGATCAGCGCCAGGCCGGCGTAGACGCTGTAGGAGCGCCAGGTGCGCTTGGCTTTGGGCCGGTTCGACGGCGGGGCGTCCGCTGGGGCGGTGGCGCCGGAGTCGGCCGCGGCGTTGCGGAGGTCGGAGATGGTCATCGGGTGGCCTCGTCCTTCTTCTGGGCGGAGTTCGCCTGGTCAGAGGTCAACTGGTCAGCGTCCGCAGTCGTCTGGTTGGCCGCGATGCGGTTCTTCCGTGCGGTCGTTTTCGAGAGCAGCTTCAGTTCCTTGGCGCCAGTGACGTCGGCGCCGAGCACCTTCACGAAGACGATCGCGACGACGGCGACGTACAGGAAGAGCATGACGGCGAACGCGGAGGCCGAGCCGTAGCGCAGCTGGTTGGATTCGTCCCAGGCCAGCATGGAGAGGGTTTCCACGGATTCCTTGCCGGGGCCGATCAGGACGAACGGCAGGTCGAACATGCGCAGCGCGTCGAGCATGCGGAACAGCACGGCCACCAGCAGGGTGGGCTTGACCAGCGGGAGGGTGATGGAGCCGAGCTGGCGCCACCAGCCGGCGCCGTCGATCCGGGCCGCCTCGTAGACCTCGCCGGGGATGACCTGCATGCCGGCGAGGACCAGCAGGCCGATGAACGGGGCGGTCTTCCAGACTTCGGCGATGATGACGGCGAGTTTGGAGGCGTTGCCTTCGGCGGTCCAGAGGATTTCGCTGCCGAGGATGTTGTTGGCGATGCCGTCGGACTGGAAGATCCAGCGCCACAGCAGGCCGGAGACGGCGGTGGGGACGGCCCACGGGACCAGGATGCTGGCGCGCAGGAAGGACCGGCCGCGGAAGGCGCGGTTCATGGCTAGGGCCAGGCAGAGGCCCAGGACGGTCTCGAGGAACACCGTGGTGACGGTGAAGAAGGTGGTGTTGGCGAAGGCGTTCAGGAAGCGCCGGCCGGATTCGCCGACGAACAGGTCGGCGTAGTTGGCCAGGCCCACGAAGGACTCCACATCGGAGACGAAGCCGTCCGCATCCAGGCCGGATTCGGCGCGGAACAGGGACTGGTGCACCGCGGAGAGCAGCGGGTACACGATCACCAGGGCCAGCACGAGGAGGGTGGGGGAGAGCAGCATCGCGGCCATGCGGCCTTCACCGGGGGAGCGGTTGCCGCGTTTGCGGGGCCCGGGGGCGTGGGGCGTGCCGGTCTGCGCGCCGGCGGGCGGGGCGGTCGTCGTCGTCATGCTTGGTACCTAACTGGAGTTGCAGCGTGCCTGGCCGGCCGTGGTGGACCGGCCGGCCAGGCGTGGGGTCTGGACTGCGGGGGCTACTGCTGGATTACTTGGTCAGCTCGGTGAGCTTGGCCTGCATGTCGTTCAGGGCCGTGTCCGTGTCCTTGGCGCCGGTGATGGCCGCGTAGGCCTCTTCCTGGATTGCCTTGGTGGTGGCGCCGTACTGGACCACCTTGGGGCGCGGCTGGGCGTTGTTGAGCGAGGTCAGCAGCGTGGGGAAGAACGGGCGCTTGGCGACGACGGCGGGATCGGCGAACAGGGACGCGTACACCGGGGCGCGGGAGCTGAGCGCGAGGCGCTTCTGGGCCTGCTCCTCGCTGGTGAAGAACTTGACGAACTCCAGCGCGGTGGCCTTGTTCGGGGTGAACGGGGAGATCGCGAGGCTGCGGCCGCCCAGGGTGGAGACGCCGGGGCCGTCGGTGCCGGGGATGGAGGTGATGTCGAACTTGCCGGCCACCTGGCTGGAGCCGTCGGTGGCGCTCAGGGAGGCGTGCAGGAAGGGCCAGTTGCGCATAAAGACGAGCTTGCCTTCCTGGAATGCGCGGCGGCCCTGCTCCTCAAGGTAGGTGATGGCGTCGGACGGGAACATTCCGTCCTTGAAGCCGTTCACCAGCAGGTTCAGGCCTTCCTTGGCTTCGGGGGTGTTGACGGTGGGCTTGCCGTCGGCGTCGACGATCGAGCCGCCGGCCGAGGCCACGGCCTCGGAGAAGTTGACGGTGAGGGCCTCGTTCTTGTCGAACTGGCCGGTGTAGCAGGACATGCCGGCGGCTTCCGGGAGGGCCAGGATCGCCTTGCAGGCGGTCTTCATCTCATCCCAGGTCTTCGGCGGGGCGGCGATGCCGGCGGCCTTCAGCAGGTCCGAGCGGAAGTAGAACAGCGCGCCGTCGGTGTAGTACGGGGCGCCGACCAGGGAGTCCCGGTAGGTCGCGGCGTTGACCGTGGCGGGGATCATCTTGTCCGTGGGGACGGCGTCGGCCGGCAGCGGCAGGATCCACTTGTTGGCGGCGAACTCGGAGGTCCAGACGACGTCCAGGTTCAGCACGCTGAAGGTGTCCGACTTGATCTGGGCGTTCTGGATGAGCTGCTGGCGCTGCTGGTCCGCGGAGTCCGGCAGTTCGATGAACGTGACCTTCTCCTCCGGGTGGGCGGCGTTCCACTCCTCGATGCTCTTGTTCGCGGCACCGGAGGCGTCGCGGTTGGAGACGTAGTTGATGGGGCCCTTGCCCTCGAAGGTCGCGGCGGCGGCCTTCGGGGTGCTCTTCGCTTCCGTGGCGGTCCCGCCGCAGCCGGTGAGGGCGACGGCGGCGACGGTCAGGGATGCGGTGGTGGCGAGAAGAGTCTGCCAGGTGCGGCGGCGCTGCCTCATGTGTTGCTCCTTGTGTTTGGGGTGGTGCGGGTGGTTTGGTGCATGCGGAACTGCGGCGGCCGGCCGGTTGGTGGCACGGGGGAATGCCGGCTGCCGCCGGTGGTGGGTGGTCTGTGTGGGGTTAGCTGACTGGTTCTTGACTGCCTGGGGATGGTGAGTTGGGCGGTGCGGTGGAGCCGCGTTCGACCAGCCGGTGCGGCATGATCTTCGGGCCCAGGTCGCGGGAGCGGAGCAGCTTTTTCACGGCCATCCGCCCCATCTCCTCGAGCGGCTGGGCCATGGTGCTCAGCGGCGGGTTCACGTGCCGGGAGGTGGAGGTGCCGTCGAAGCCCAGGACCGAGACGTCCTCCGGCACGCGCAGGCCGCGCCGCTGCAGTTCATTGACGACGGCGGCGCCCATCTCGTCGCTCATCGCGAAGACCGCGGTGAGGCCGGGTTCCTGCTGCAGGAGGTCGTCGACGCCGCGTGCGCCGCTTTCGTAGAAGAAGCTGCCGGTGGCGGTGACCGGGGTGCAGCCGGCTTCGGTCATGGCGCGGTGGTAGCCGCGCTGGCGGGGCTGGGCGACGTGGACCGACGCCGGGTCGCCGGTGAGCAGGCCGATGCGCCGGTGTCCGAGCCGGAGCAGGTGACGGGTCGCGTCGTAGGCTGCCTGTTCGTCGTCGATGGCCACGCTGGGGGAGCCCGACTTGTCGCTGATGGCGACGGAGATGATGGGGACGTTGGGCCCCAGCAGCTGCCTGGTCTCCGGCGTGATCACCGCGGAGATGAGGATGACGCCGGCGGCCCGGTAGGTGCGCAGGGTCCGCAGGTATCCGGCGATGTAGGCGGACTTGGCGCCGGTGCGCCCGAGCATCACGGCGTAGCCGCGTTCCTGGGCCTCCTCCTCCACGCCCTGCATGACCTGGGAGGCCAGGGCGTCGGAAACCATTGGGGCGAGCAGCCCGATCACGGAGGTCTGCCGGGTCTTAAGGCCCCGGGCGAGGTAGTCCGTTTCGTAGCTGAGGCTCTTGACCGCAGTCTCGACCCGTTCCCTTGTTTCGTCAGAGTATCCGACGAGCCCGTTGACAACCCGGGAAACGGTGGCGGGGGAGACGCCGGCGTGCTTGGCGACGTCACGGATGGTGACCACTGTTCCTCCTCCCTGAGGGTGTCTTGTTGTCTGGTGTTCGTGTTACGTAATCGGTTTCGGAAAACGGTTTACGTAAACGGTTTCGTTAGGTGCAGGATCAACAGTAGGGGGTGGGCCGGGGATCGCGTTGCGTTTCGTAAACGAGTGAGGATTTGGTCGCGCCGTGGGCTGGTCACTGTAGTCGCGCAACTACGCGCAACTAACGGTAAGGGCGCCGATCTGTTCAAAGGTTTCGCGCCAAAGTCGCTGAAATCGCCGCCGACGAACGTTTCGCGAAAACTATGGCACTGCTGTCGCCGCGGTCGCCGAGTCACCTGTATCCCTAGGATCCGAGGCTACGAAGTCGCAGATGAGGCGAAATTGTGGCCGGTTCACCAGGGGGGTGTCCCTATGCTTTTAGTCAAGCTGCCTGAGGAGTTTTTTCCAGGTAGAAGGTTCCGTTTTTGAGCATGGCGAAGATCACGTCGCAGCG
>NZ_JBEPOX010000022.1:0-17975 GCF_040547025.1 Arthrobacter sp. UYEF36 | reverse complement strand
GAACGTCCATCACGGCCTGAAACGCCCCACCGTCAACGGCTTTACCGGCCACCACCGAATGCCTCGGCATAGTCACGGGCTCGGCATAGGTCGACGATGATCAGTCCGTAGCGCCGGAGCCTGGCCAGTTCCTGGGGCAGTCGTCCGCTCTGGTGTGCGGTCTGAAGCCGGGATATCCAGTCGATGGCGGTGGCGAACAGGACCCGGTGGCCCAGCTGGGTGGCCCTCAGTCCCAGACCGGTCGCGAGGTGGGTCTTGCCGGTTCCGGGCGGGCCGAGGACGACGATGTTGGAGGCTTCGGTGAGGAACGCTCCGGTGGCCAGATGCGCGATGGTGTCGCGTTTGAGGCCGGGTTGGTGGTCGTAGCTGAAGTCCTCGAGTGATTTGCGGGCGGGGAATCCGGCGGCCCGGGCGCGGGCTTCGGCTCCGGAGGCTTCGCGGGCGGCGACTTCCCGGGAGAGGACCGCTGCCAGGTATTCCTCGTGGGTCCAGCCGGCCTCGCGGGCCTGGTCCGCGAGCCTGGCTGCTGCTTCCCGGATCCGGGGTGCTTTCATCGCCCGGGAGTAGTACTCGATCTGACCGGCTGTTTCCTTGGCCTCGGTCATCAGGCGACCTGCCCGTCATCAACGACGACGCCGAAGGCCCGGTCGTAGTCGGCCAGGTCCCGGTGCCCGGATGTGTCCTCGGCAGGTGCCGGGTTCTGGAAGGCTTTCCGCAACGTCCGTGCAGCCTCGACGTGGTCTGGATCGGTGATGGTCTGGCCCGCGGCCCAGGACCGGGGGTGGCTTCCGACGCAGCGCCCGTCCAGGCTGATCGTGACAGTTTCCAGGTCTGCGGTGACGTCAACGAACCTGCCGATGGCCTGCGGGTGCACGGAGTAGTCGTTGAATCCCATCCGGACGTAGTAGTCCCGCGGGAGCCGGACCCTCGCGGCGAATCCGGTCACGGGCGGCACCGGAGGCAGTCCCAGCATGGCCAACTTGTCCCGAGCGAACAGCTCCGCGGGCCGGGCGCCGGTGCGCCGCACCAGCCGGGCATTGGCCTTCGGCAGCCAGCCTTCGAGCTGGGCGTTGAAGTCCTCCGGCGATACGAAAGCCCGTCCTGGCAGGAAAGAGGTCACCAGGAACTGGTTGGCCCGCTCCACGACGCCCTTGCTCTCCGGGTCGTAGGGCTTGACCTGCACGATCCTGGTCGCGAGGACACCGGCGAACGCCGCGACGCCGGCGGCGTAACTGTTCCGCCGCCCGATGCCGGTCTCGTTGTCCCAGATCAGCCGCCGCGGAACCGCGCCCAGGGACCCGAGCAGCTCCCACATCCCGGCCAGCAGGTCCCCAGTCATCCGCGAGGGAATCATCCGGGCCATGATGAACCGCGAATGCGAGGACACCATCACCAACACCGGCAGCATTCTGGGCTTGCCGGTGCCGATCGGTATCCGCACCTCCGGGAACCACAGGTCGCACTGCGCCTGGTCCCCGGGTTCGTAGCTGATCCGGTCCGCGGGATCCGCCGGGGCATACTCCGGACGGATCCTGGCCACGTTCTCACGGAACCATGCCGGGGACCCGGACCAGCCCACACGCTCGGCCACCACCGTCGCCGGCATCCGCGGGTTCTCCTTCAGCAAGGCCCGGATCGCCGGCTCCACCGCCTTGATCCCGGAGTCCTGCGGCGCCCGGACATATGCCGGCGGTCCGTCAGCGCTGACCGCCTTCGCCACCGTATTCCGCGAAATACTCAGCCGCGCCGCTATCGACCTCATCGACTCACCCTCGGCAAGATGCAACCGCCGAATAAGCGCCCAATCCTCCACTGTGATCACCCATCCAATCGTTTGGAACAGGTGGCTCAGTTTTCAACCGTCACAATGGCTCAATTTTCGACCGTCACCGACAGAACACCGCAAGCCAAGAGACGTCACTTGGGCACGCACGGCCAGCGCGGAGATCAAGTTAGCTCCAGCTGACTCCGGTTAAAGACGTCCATTACTTCTCGTGGCCCAGGTCGAATCAAGCCATCGGTCCTAGGCGGGACGCGGGAGCGCCATAAAGCCGTTCGACTCAAGGACGCAGCTAGCGTCGAGACTTCCGCGCAGCCGAAACCAAGCCGGGTCATGCCCGAAGCTGAAAACGCGAACCAGATGGTAGACATCGGAGTGCGCTCTGGAGACTTTCAACTCGTTGACGGTTACAAAAAACGGTGTCTCCGCCCGCGATCTTGTGGTCTTCACTTCAATGAGCTTTTCCTTGCCGCTCTCTTCAAACGAAAGGATGTCGTAGCCGTCCCCGTCTCCGCGCGACTGGCTGACGTGATCGATCCTGCGAGCCAGGTGGGCTTTGCCTGCCTTGACTAGCCGCCGATATTCCAGGTCAGCCACTACAAGCTCCCCAGCAAGCCCGAGGGCCCGGTTGCTTGCTTCAATTGCCGCATAGTCCGGGCGGCCGGTTTGGGCACTGGTCCACTTCGATGCTTCCGGAAGGATGATCGAGGGGATGCTAGCACTAGTGAAATCCAGCTTCCCGGTAGGGCTGGCCTTGGGGGCTTGTAGGGCTTCCGCCAGAACGAGCTCGATGAGGGACGGACTCAACGCCAGTTGGCGCTGAACTTCGGGAACCAAGGACTGCTGATAGTTCTGGGCCGGCTGATAGCCGCGGATCGGCCTCAAACCTAGCTTCATCAGCACTGCGGAAATGTTTTGGTGTTTGAATTCAATAGCTGACTCAGACCTGTTGGAGAGCAGCGGCAGAAGCACCTTCCGGTATCGGCTTTTGTTGTACGGCTGTCCGGAAACCTCCAGCCGCAGCATGTCCAAGTAACTTCGGACTGTCGCTGCCACTTCGGTCTCGGACCAATCCGTTGGTTTGCCTGCCATGCCGCCCCCAGTTCCCGAACTATCACTCGTTCCGGGCCAGGCTACATCACGGAATTAAGCGCAAGGCAACTTTGACCGTGCGAAACTGATGGGGCTGTGCCGAGCAACACAGTTGGATGAACGTAGGGATTGCTTCCTATTGAGGCTGCTCCCACGTCCCTCCAAACGCGCTGGAACGATTAGCGAGTCGTGCGCCGCAAGCAATAAGGCATCGGGGATAGGTATGAAAATGATTGATTCACATCTTTTCGTGACAATGGGAAACATTTTGCGCTTCCGCTGCGACGCCTGGCTGGCTCCGACCGACGAAGAGCTCAACTTTTTCAACGGTTGGACGGACGGAGTCAAGGGCCTGGCCGAAGCTGCGTCCTCGTCTGTCGGTCCGTCGTTCCGGCAGGGGAAAGCCTTCGCGGTGGCAGCCGAGGAATGGCCCAGCGAAGAACCCCTTCCCGTCTTCACCTCAGTCCCGTTTCGTGGCGTTGAGTCAGCCAACGACTTGGGTCCCAGGATCGCGGCATTCCTCCACGAGGCGGCACGCGCGGTCCTGTTGAGTCCACGCACCGGGACAGGACAATCACGCCGCGTGCCCTTGCTTGCACTTCCGTTCTTCGGTACAGCAGCCGGAGGGGGCGATCTTCAGCGGGGGGAGATCATGCACACTATCCTCCGGACTATCGTCCGGGAATTGCCAATGCTGGAATGTGATGTTGTCCTGATCCTCCAGGACGAAGCCGCGTTTGCCCTCGCGCAAGATATCCGCAGAGCAAACGAGGACACCTACTGGTCGCGGCTTTGCCGAGAGCACTTGGTCCAGGCCCAGAGCCTTGCACTTAGGGCCAGGGGTGGGCGGCTAGTTCCTTTCATGGGCTCAGGGGTGAGCGTCACGGCAGGTGCCCCTTCCTGGGAAGGTCTGCTGGACAAGCTGGCAGAAAGCGTCGGTTTGGACGACGATTTGGCGATGGGGTTTCGGAAACTCAGTCCCCTTGACCAAGCCAACATCCTGCAGTCCTTACACGAATCGCCGGACAGAATTGGGGATGAGGCGAGAGGATCTTTTGGCTCTCTCGTGGCGAGCTTCGTCAGGGTTGAAAAGTACGGACTGGCACCCACGCTTCTCGCGAACCTGCCATCTGATGGAGCGATCACGTTAAACTACGATTCGCTTTTTGAAAGCGCGAGTGCGGACGCAGGTCGGAGTCGGGCCATAATCCCCCAAGATTCGACGACCGCACAGGTCGACACAGATTCCCGTTGGCTCCTCAAGCTCCATGGCTCCGTTTCACAGCCGGACACAATCGTGCTGACGCGCGATGACTACCTTGGCTACAACGCGAATCGGGAGGCCTTGTCAGCACTCGTCAAAGCACACCTGATGACCCACCATTTGCTGTTCGTCGGCTTCGGACTGAAGGACGATCACTTCCATGAAATAGTCCATGATGTTCGCCGCGCAATGCCCAATGATCGGGGCGGTTCCGGGAGTCTTGGCACAGTGCTGACGCTTAATACAGATCCGCTACAGGAACTCGCATGGAAGGATAAGCTCAGTTTTATTTCCATGGAGGATCCTTCGTCAAACGACGCCGCACGTACCCTTGAAATCTTTCTTGATGCCCTGACCTGCTATTCAACCGAGAGCCACTTCTACTTCCTGGCGCCCAAGTATGAAGGTGGACTCAATGCAAAGGAGAGGCAACTGAGAAGAGAAATCCTCAAGCTGAAGACTCTCCCAGCAGCTGTCGGCGAAAGCAGCGTAGTAGGTGTCATCGACGCAATGCTGAGGACCCTGGGTTGGTCCGAAAACGCATCTTACGAGGGGGAGTTCTAAAATTTCCGCTTACGTCAGTGGTGCCGAAGGGCGCGATAAGCGTCGGAGCACGCATAAGGCCGACGACTTCTCGGACGCTAATTTCCCCGCACCCACAACCGTGACGGCCTTCCCCGCGTCCCGTCCGACATCTGCCCGGTCCCGGCCAGCATCGGCTCCATAAAACGACGGAACGTGTCACGCATCAACGTCTCGCCCGCCACAGCCTCGTGCAGCTCGCGCAGATCCTTCAGCGTGAAGGGTTCATCCAGCAACGCACCGGGATCCGGGGCCTCCGCATAGGCGGCCCGGAGCCACTCGACCGCCTTCGCCACAATCTCCGCGTGGCCGTACGGCAGCGCCGTAATCAGCTCCGGTTCCCCCGTCACCGAAGCCAGCCGGACGCCGTCGGACTCCAACGCCTCCTCCAGCACTGCAAGGGGCACCACGTCCACGTGCGCCACGGACAGCACCCAGCCGCGGTCGTCGCGCGCCGGGTCGTCAAAGACCTGCAACTGGCGCGGCACCCGCCCGGAAATGCCGGCCTTCTCCCGCAGTGACCGCAGCACCGCGTCCGCGAGCGTCTCGCGTGCGCGCAGGAACGTGCCGGGCAGCGCCCACCTCCCGTGCTGGTCCGGTTGCTCCCGTTTCACGAGCAGCACGCACACGCTGCCCCCGGACACCGTCAGCACCGCAGTGTCCACCGCCACCGAGGGCCGCGGGTAGTCGAGCAGGGACGTGCCAGGGCCGTTCATTGAATCCTTCACAGCATTATTTATCGCAGCCTTGCGCTAAAGATGCAAGCCGTGCATACTGAAGTCAATTAGCGCAGAAATGCTTTAAATCAAGCGGAGGTCCACCATGAAGGTTCCACAGCTCCACGTCGGCGCCGGCAGCAGGCTCGGCCCGCTCAGCATCTTCCCCGTATGGACCTCCGGGTCCGGCAGCCTGGGCATCAGCACCGGCACCCACGCCGACGTCGCCGTCACCGAACTCGCCAGCGGCCCCCAGGTCGCCCGGCTCACCGTCACCAACAACGGCCCGCACCCGGCCCTGCTGCTGGAAGGCGAGCTGCTCGAAGGCGGACAGCAGCACCGGACCTGCGCCCGCGACGTGGTGCTGGGCCCCGGCGAAACCCGCGACATCGACACCTTTTGCGTCGAGGCCGGCCGCTGGGAAGCCGGGGAAAGCAGCCACCGCCGGCAGGCACGGCGCGCCCCGCTGAACGTCTGGTCCGAGCTGGCCCACGGCCTCAGTGGCCAGCGCGGCGGCAACCGGCAGGGCCGCATCTGGGAACGGGTCCGCCGCTTCGACGCCGCCCGCGGCGCCTCGGTGACCAGCTCCCTGCTCGACCACATGGACCTCTTCCAGGAGGGACGGAACGTGCACAACCGCTTCGACGCGGCGGACGCCCCGGGCGCGCTGGAAGGCCAGCGCGGCGTCGTGATCGGCCTGGGCCAGCAGCCGCTGCTCCTGGAGGTCTTCGGCACCCACACGCTCTTCCGCCGGCACTACCGCCAGCTGATCGATTCCGCACTGCTGGACCTGGAACTCCTCTCACCCCACGCGCTGGCGTCCGGTCCCATGCCGGGGCAGCGGGCCCGCGAATTCACCGCCCACGTCCAGGCGCTGGACTTTGGAACCTTCGACGGCGGCGCCGCGGCGGTCGAGATCCGGAGCCACGGCTCCCTCCGCACCCGCAACGTCTCCCGTGCCGCGGGCACGGTTTCCGCCGCCGGCATCGCCGTCGAGCTTCCCAAGCGCCGCCCCCAGCTGGCCCACCTGACCGGCTGGAACACCCAACACCCCCTGATGGAGATGGCATGAAACTGACCCCCTTGCAGAATGACCGCGCGGCCGGCGTCCTCGTCGCCCTGGCCGCCGGCGACGCCCTCGGAGCCGGCTACGAGTTCGGCGCACCGCTGCCGGACGGCGCCGAGGTGACCATGAAGGGCGGCGGACCGTTCAGGTTCGCGCCGGCCGAGTGGACCGACGACACGTCCATGGCCATCCCGATCGCCCAGGCCTTGCTGGCGCCGGCGTCCGACGCCGGATCCTCCTCCCCCGCGGCGCTCACCATGGTCGTCCGCGCCTGGACGGCCTGGGCCGGCGAGGCCAAGGACGTGGGCGCCCAGACCAGCTCCGTCATCGCGGCCGCCCGCCGGCTCGCCGCGGCTGCCGGCCGGAGCAAGGTCCACGCGGCCGACTTCAGCGCCGCGGCCGCGGACTTCCATGCCCGCACCGGCCGCAGCACCGGCAACGGATCGCTGATGCGCACCGCGCCGCTGGCCCTGGCCTACCTGGACCGGGACCCGGCCGAACTCATGGCCCAGGCCGGGGTGCTGAGCGCGCTGACCCACGCCGACCCGGACGCGCAGGAAGCCTGCGGCCTCTGGTGCGTGGCCATCCGCGCGGCGGTCCTCACCGGGCGGCTCGATGTCCGGGCCGGTCTGCCCCTGCTGTCCGCCGACCGCGCTGCGGTGTGGCGGGAGCGGATCGAGGTGGCCGAGCGGTCCCGGCCGCGGGACTTCACCCGCAACGGCTGGGTGGTCGAGGCGTTCCAGGGCGCCTGGAGCGCCATCCACTATGCGGGGCTCTGGGTTTCCGGCCCGGCGCACCTGCGCGCTGCGCTGGAGGAGGCCGTGCGCGGCGGCCGGGACACAGACACTGTCTCGGCGATTGCGGGCGGCCTGCTCGGCGCCGCCTACGGCTACACGGCGGTGCCTTTCCAGTGGCGGCGTCGCCTGCACGGCTGGCCCGGGCTCCGGGTCCGCGAACTGATGATGCTCGGCATGGAGCTGGGCCGCGGCGAGGGCCGCCGGCCCGCGTCCTGGCCGCGCGCGGAGCGGCAGGACTACAGCAGGTGGGGCCGCACCGATGCGCTGGTCCAGCACCCGCACGACGACGGCGTCTGGCTGGGCGGGGTCGGCTCGCTGGAGCGGGTGGCGGAGCTGGGGATCGATGCCGTGGTGTCTTTGTGCCGGTTGGGGACTTCGGATGTACCGGACGTGGCGCCGGACGGCCACGCCACGTTCTGGCTGGTCGACTCCCCCGACGAGGATGACAATGCCCATGCCGCGTTCGTGCTGCGGGACGCGGCAGCCGCCGTTGAACGCTTCCGCGCGGAGGGTAAGACGGTGCTGCTGCACTGTGTGCGGGCCGAGTCCCGGACGCCGACCGTGGGCTCGCTGTACGGGGCGAAAGTAGCTGGAATTTCACCGCTGGAGGCGCTAAACGACCTGCGGCGGGTGCTGCCGGACGCGGACCCGAACCCGCTGTTTCTTCGGCTGCTGGAGGAAGACGAACCGGCCTGGCGATGAAGACGGACGAGGCCACGGCCTCAAGTGCCCAATATTGTCCGGCACTACTGGTAGGAATGTGACCATGACTACAATTCCTGAGCTAAGCGGGGAACCGACCAGCCATGGAGCTTGGTTGGAAACCGTCTGGTCTTTGCAGGGTTAGGGATCGAGCACGGGGGGAGTATTCTGCGGGGGCGAGACGACCCGATGCTTCCGTTCGCGGAAAGTCTGCGGTCGCTTAGTACTTCGCTATTAGCCACTTGACGCCGAAATCAAGGGCAGGCAGCGAATGCCACCGTTCACACGAAACAAATTGGCACTAAATGGGGGAATCTGTGGATATTGAGTTCGGTTTGTTCCTGGACCACGCCCCATGGGGACACGGCAATTCAGCATTGGGCTCCGTGCGCCTAGGTCCGCGGGGATTGACGCAGCTGCTGCAGACGCGACTGGGGCTCGGCCGACCGGAAGCCGTTCACACCAGACGGGTCAACCAATTCAAGGCACGACTGGCATCGGCAGCCACACCAGACGCTTGGTTCCACGATTCTTGGGCAACTGACCCTTGGTCGACGGCCGTGGAACTACTGGATGCCCGAGATGAGATCGTGAGCCACGGCTGGTCAGGTACAGTGCCGGACGACGCATCGGACCGGCTTCGTGCCCTAGCTGCTCTGGAGATTTCACCACTTCCACTGGACTCTGCCTCGGCGGATGACGTGGTGGAATTACTGGCTGAACTTGAGAATCCGCCGGCGGGCAAGTGGCCGCCGGGTATCACCAGCATTACGCCTCAGCATCCATGGGAGAGCTTCCCGGCTATATGGCAGAAGATCCTTCTGCAACTTCAGCGGCGCGGAGTTATCCTTGGCTCGCCGCCATCAGACATGGCAGGTGCGCCCTCCGTGTACTCCTTGACGACCACCACAGAATGGGAGGCGGCCGAACATGCAGCTCGGTGGCTAGCCTCAGGAGATAATTCCGGAGTCGCCGTTGTCGCCGGCACCGGCACCGCGGTGCTGGACCACGCCTTAGCAAGATGGGGCCTACCGCGCCTCGGTATAGGCAATCCGACAAAGCTACGCGTGATCGACCAGATCATTCCGCTTTTTTTCAATGTGATCTGGGCTCCGGCCGATGTGCAGCTCCTGGCTGAATTTATGAGCCTCCCGATAAGCCCCGTTCGGCGCAGCGCCGCGCGTAAGGTTCTACACGCATTGACCCAGCAACCGGGGACGGGCGGGGATGCCTGGACAAAGGCCTTGGCCGAAATTTCGAACAGTGACAATCTCGGCCCGACGGTCGCAGCCGAGCTGGACGAGCTTTTCAATTCGAGCCTCCTCACCGAAGGCGAAGCGACCGGTGCCGATGTTGCGGAACGCGCTGCGTGGCTCAGCACCCGTTTAAGGTCGCACTTGCACCGGCACCCTGAGCTGGATTCCTGCCTCAGTCAACTGGCGGAACTTACCGCCCTCCTGGACGACTCTGAGCACGTTTCCCGCCTGGACATTCGTCGCATGCTGAACTCTGTGCTTCCAGCCCGCCCTTCGACTTTGGTCACTGGCGAGGCCTCCCATTGGCAAGTCGTGCGAAGCCCCGTAGAAATCGCGGGCGATGTCGACACCATCCTTTGGTGGGGCTGCCAGGATGAGGGCGGAAGGCACCAACGCTATTGGAGCCCAGACGAGCAGGACGCCCTGGCTGTCACCGGCGTCATACTTCCGGACCCGGCCCACCTGGCAGAAGTCAAAACCTCGCTGACAGTGGCAGCCGCACGCCGATGCGGCACGCTACTGCTATTCCGGGCCAGCGAAATCAACGGCGAACCCACTCGACCTCACCCCGTCGTGGATGCCGTGGCCTTCGAACTGGGTACCGATGCCGTGGACTTCGCTGTGGAAGAGAAATCGCTCACCCTCGGAAATGTCTGGCAACTGGCCGGGCGAAGAACCTTGATGGCAACGGTCTGCCCACGCACCGTCGAAGCCCCTTCGGCCGTGCACTCTGCGGGTGCCAAGCCCGGGTTTATTCCACCCAGCGTGTCTTACACGCAGCTAAGTACTCTGATCGGCTGCTCCATGAAATGGGTTTTAGCCAAGCAGGCCCGGTTAAAAGTGGCGGACGCCCAAAGCGTACCCACGGGAAACAGCATGATCGGCACCCTAGTGCATCGCATCGTCGAGGAGCTCTTCACCGAACTCCATACGGAGAATCTGGCCGTACCGACTGCGGAACAAGTCGTAACCACGCTGCACGCTCTCGTTCCCAACTACGCATCAGAGCTGCTACTCCCTGGCAAGGGCAGCAAACTCGCCGGTCTCGAGCCCGTGATCGTAAAATCCGTCATCACGCTGTTCTCCACGCTACAGAAGGCCGGTATAGCCATCCACGCGATGGAACAGAAAATCGCCAAGTCGCTCGTAGTCAGCGTCAACGGTGAATCAAAAACCATTCCAATGACAGGGTCCATCGACCTCGTCGCCAGCGACCCCGCCGGCCGACCCGTCGTGGTGGACCTCAAGTGGACCAACCACTCCAGATACAAGTACGAGGAAGTCGCAGAGGGGCAGGCCATGCAGTTGGTTCTCTACCAATGGGCGCTCGCTGACATGAAATCTACCGAGCCAGACGGCGCCGCCGCCTATTATCTGCTCAAACAGGGCGAATTCGCCTCCGCATCGCCGCTGTTTGGCCCACCTCTCACTGCCACGCAGACCGGTGCCGAGACGTGGCGGAAATCCGTTCGGGCCGCTGAATTCTCGCTCTCAGAAGTGGCCAATGGCAGATTCGCTGCTGCCGGTCGCGACGACTTTATTGCCGTCCACGAACCGGAAAGAGCCGCAGCTGCCGGTGATCGGCTCTACCAAAAAGCACAATGCAGTTTCTGCGACTTTTCCGTTCTGTGCGGCCTGAAAGGGGACCTCTCATGAGCATCACCAGCGAGGCAGCGAGAAACGCCGTAGGCACAGACAACGTCCGGATGATCACGGCCAGTGCAGGCACGGGCAAGACCTATACCTTGATGCAAGAGATATCCGCCCAGATAGACGCCGGAATCCGACCAGACCAAATTCTGGCCACCACATTCACGAAAAAGGCTGCGGCTGAGCTAAACGCACGCGTCCGGGAAAAGCTGTTTAGCAGCGAACACCCGGAGGAGGCTCGCCAGATGTCTGTGAGCATGGTTGGCACCGTAAACAGCGTATGCGGACGGCTCCTCGCCGAATACGCCGTCGACGCCGGGCTTTCGCCTTTGTTGCAGACCATCGATGCGACGGAGCAGGCCCGAATCTTCAACCTGGCAACGGACAATGTTTTCACCAAGTACACGCCACGGATTCAGCCCCTGGCGGATCGGATCTCCTTCGCCGGTGACGAAGAACTTAAGTACAGCGGCACGGACTGGAGAGCTACAGTACGCAACATCAGTGCGGCAGCACGCAGCAATCGAATCAACGCACAGGGTCTCAGCGACTCCGCAGCGGCTTCTTGGGCAGGAATCCGGCATCTGCTCGACGTGCCGGGATCTGACAACCGCGCAAGATGGGTCCATCAGGTGCGTCAGGCTGTCATCTCAATTGAGGCGCATCACGTCGCGCTGCTGGACGCCGGCAAGAAAGTGCCGGGTAACCTGGTGACTGACTTGGGGAAACTGCGAACGCTAGGGGCCATCACCGATCCCGAGGCTCAGCCGTGGACCACTTGGCTTGGAGTCCGTGGCTCCAATGCGGAAGTCACTCGACAACTGGAGCCCTTGGTCTCGGAGATCGATAGTAGCCTGCTTAGCAATCCAGGGCTGCACACTGACCTGAAGAACTTCATCTTAGCCATGTTCGACTGCGCCGCGGAGTGCCTTGAAGCCTTCGCGTCCTTCAAGCAGACCTACGGTCTCGTGGACTTCACTGATCAGGAAGCCTTGGTCCTGGAACTTCTTGAGACCAACGACTCCTTCCAGAATTCCATCGGCCAGCGGATCAAGTTCATGGTGGTGGATGAATTCCAAGACACCAGTCCGTTGCAACTCCAGCTCTTCACCAGGTTCGCCGGTCTGGTGGACAAGGTTGTGTGGGTGGGCGATGCCAAGCAGGCAATATATGAGTTCCGTGGCACGGATCCAGAACTAATGAAGGCTGTGGCGGATACCGTCAGCGATCGTCGGCAGCTGCGCCATTCCTGGCGTTCCAGTGAGCGGGTAATCGGATTATCTAACTTGCTCTCTTCCGCAGTCTTTCCGCAGCTGACCCCGGGCGACTTCGAACTCAGAGTTCCCACTCCCGAAATGTCAAAGGAAGCGGCCCAGCGGGCAATCGGCGGCCACCGTGAAGTTTGGACGCTTGGCTACCTCAAGGGTGGGAAGAAGGATGTCAACGCGAGGTGCCAGGCTGCGGCGGCTGGAGCTGTGGACCTTATCCAAAGGCGCGGACTTAAGCCGAGGGATGTCGCTGTTCTTGCGCGTACAAACGACGAGGTCGAGTTCATCTCCGCAGCCCTTGCCGCATTGGGAGTCAAGGCAAACACCAACACATCCGGCCTCTTCACGTCACGCGAAGTGCAACTGGTACGCGCAGGAATGGCTTTCGTGGCCTCGGAGTGGGATACCGTCGCTTTGGCAGAGTTGGTCCACCTCCACCCGGAGCATCCCGCGCACGGTCGATGGGTCGAGGATCTTTTTGAGGGCGGGGATCCGTCTATGGCGCGCCAGGCCTGGGCTAGGGCGGACCTACTCACGGATCTTGTTGAACTGCGCCAGTCGGCCAGCCTGAGCACACCAACGGATCTGCTGCAGGAGGTGGTCCACCACCTCGGCGTAGTGGAGCTGATCAAGTCATGGTCCAATCCCTCCATGCGTCTGAAGAATCTAGACGCGTTCCGTGCCCTGCTCGAAAAGTACTACGAGTCCTCAGCAGCACTGGGTAAGCCCGTCACGCTCAGCGGTGCCTTGACGTTCGTAGCCGGATCCGAGGCGACAGGAAGCGACAACTACGGCGATAACGTCGTCAACGTCTTGACTTACCATCAGTCCAAGGGCTTGGAGTGGCCCGCCGTGGTGCTGGCCAGCCTGGACCGCAAGGTCACGCCCAAATCTTTCGGCGTCGCTGTGGAGGCTGGTGGCGAAGTGGACGTGGCAAGGCCCCTAGACGGCCGCTGGATTCGCTTCTGGCCATACCCTTTCGGACGCCATAAGAACAAGCGATTACACGATGCGGCGAATGCCACCGAAGTGGCCGGGAACGCGCTGCGGCGCCAGCAGTCGGACGCTGCAAGGGTGCTGTACGTAGGTATGACGCGGGCAGCTGAGGTGTGCTGCCTCACGGCCGCTGAACCTGAAGCCCCTTGGCTCAACGGGCTGGTGCCCGGGACACGCATCTACTGGGACTCCGATGCCAGCGGGGATGGCAGGCTCGTGGTTGACGGGGCGGGCGCCACGGCATCAATGGACGTCGAGGCGTTCAGTTATACACCTGTTGAATCCCCTCCCACCGGGTCCGAAGGGCGCCCGCCGTCATACACAGATGTTCTCCGGGCTGCCGCCAGAGCGGCGGCCGTTGGTCTGCTTCCCGCCAGCATCAAGGCCAGTGCGGTCGAAAGCGACGGCCTCCACGCCACCATCGAAGAAGTCGCGAATCTTGGACCACAGCTCATCTCGGGGGGATCCGCAACGTGGAAGCTGGTTGGATCCGCCATCCACGGTTACCTGGCGCTGCCACTTGACGCTGTGACGGCTGAGAACCGCGTGTTCGCGGCGCAGCGGCTGATCGACCGGTGGGGAGTTGGAGGCTACATCTCGGCCGAGTTAGTGGTGGAATCCGGCCGACGGATGAGCGCCTACTTTGCCGGCAGATATCCCGGCTCACGGCTGATCACAGAGCAATCTGTAAGGCACCGGACACCGGAACACCAGACCATGCAGGGCTGGATTGATCTGCTGGTGGAGACGCCGGCTGGACTGATCCTGGTGGACCACAAGTCCTATCCCGGTGATGATCCCAAGGCCCACATCCGTTCCGAGAACCTCGGCCAGATGAAGCTCTACGAGCAGTCAATCGAAGCGGCCACCGGAAAGCCTGTTTTGGCAACGCTCATCCATCTTCCGGCTCTAGGCAAGATCTACTCGGTCGAAACCACACATGTCACAGATAGTCGGGAGTTGTCGTGAGATGCATTCCAGCCGAGCCTGAGTTCGGCGATGGCCAGTTGGCCGAGAAAGCCGTCTGGGAAGCACTGAAGGCCAGCCTGCCGGAGGAGGCAGTGCTGGCGCATTCCGTCCACGTTCGGGACGGGCGGGCTGAGCATGAAATAGACCTGTTGGTGCTGTGGCCAGGCGTTGGAATGGCCGCCATAGAGGTCAAGGGCGGCCAGATTTCCGTGGACGGTGCCCAGTGGTACCAGTCGGACCGTAACGACAAGCGCAAGATTCAGAGCCCGGTCGCCCAGTCGCAGGGCTCACAGCACGCCTTCAAAAACTGGATCACCGACCAAACCGGGTCTCGCCTGACCAGTCGCTTCGCTTACCTCGTGGCCTTCCCATACACAAAGGTTCCTCAGAATTGGAGCATGGCTGGTTGCCCGCGAACCTTGGTCCTGGACCTGACGGATCTGCAATCCGCCGCGGAACTTGTCCGTCGGGCAATCGAACAGGAGGGAGGCGGCGCTACTCCACTGGCCGCTGCCTTCACTGAGCGAATCGTTCGCCAGCTAAGCGGAACTCTTGAGCCCTCCGGCGACCACCATGACCCTGCGCAGGACGAGTATGTGCAGGACCATCTGACCGAAGGACAGGCGGTGCTGCTCCGCGCAACGCGGTCACTGCGCCGTGTGCAATTCACCGGGGGCGCCGGTAGCGGAAAGACGTGGCTGGCTGTGGAAAAAGCGAAGATGCTCGCCAAGTCCGGGAAACGGGTTGGCCTGTTCTGCTACAACAAGGGCCTCGGTCAGTACCTCCAGGACCAGGTAGCGCCCTGGCGCCAAGCCAAGCCCGCGTTCACCGGGGAGTTCCACGACTACGCCCGCGGGCTCGGCGTGCCGGACGGCGCCGGCCAGGCCTACTTCGATGAGGAAATGCCCCGGCAACTCAAATCGCTCGCCGCCACCATGGACGCGTCGCTGAAGCTGGACGCCGTCGTCGTGGATGAAGCTCAGGATTTCGCGCCACTGTGGTGGGAAGCGCTGTTGGCTTGCACGAAGGACCCGGACACCAGCGAAGTCTTCGCGTTCCAGGACGATCATCAGGACGTCTATAGCCGTTGGACCGGCGCCTTGGGAGATTCCGGCCATCCTGCGGTTGGTCTGGTGCCCATCCACATCGACGACAATCTCCGGAACACCCGAAAGATCGCGGATACATTCAAGTCGTTCGCCGGCGAGCATTTCACTCCGAGAGGCAGCACGGGCTTGCCTGTCCGTCGAGTTGAATGTGCCACCGAGGACGCTTTGGACGCCGCTGAGGACTGTGTCGATGCCCTTATCGAGGAGGGGTGGGCGAACAACCAGATCGCCCTGCTGACGACCAAAGCACGGCACCCCATCCATCGAGAGTTCTTCGAGACCGGCACAACCGCGGACTATTGGCGCGAGTTCCACGCCAACGAACGAGAATTCTATGGCCACGTCCTGGGCTTCAAGGGCCTGGAGCGCTCCGTCATAGTGTTGTGCGTAAACGGTTTCAAGGAGCAAAAGCGTGCTGCGGAGCAGCTGTATGTGGGGCTCTCGCGTGCGCGGAGCCTCCTGATCGTGGTCGGCGACTCCGGGTTGCTGGCGGACGCGGGCGGTTCTGAACTGGGAAGGATTCTGTCGAGAGCCCAGGTTTGGAAGCCTGCTGACGTGTCGAAATGACCGGCGGCAGATGACGGTCCTGACCGCAATGTCCGACCCTCACCACCAGCGGTGGCGGCACTCCGGGTTCTGGCACGCCCATTCAGGAGTGCCCCACTCGACTTTGCCCGTGGCGGGGTATATGCGCTGTTCGTCGACGATCACGCAGCCAGCAAACTCAGTCTTGGACATCTCTTGGCGCGCCGACGGCATGATCATCCCGTAGGCAATCCGCCATCCCTCGTGGCCGCACACCGGGCACCGCCGTGTGGCGGCGCGTTTTGTCGTCCGGTCGGGGGAGTGGGGTGTTTCATCAGCAGTCATGGAAGCACTGTAGGCGGACGCTCTGACAGAAAAGGCATCTTGGGGCTACGAGAAACTTTTAGGGCTTAGCACTTTTTGTAACCCAGCCAGCTGGACGAAAACTTGAGGGGCCGCGCCGGGGCTGCTGTCCCGCCCATCGGATTCCAACACGTAGTGGAGGCGCTCGGTGTCCCTCAATGAGGCTTTGAGTTGTCTTGCATCGCATGCTTTACGAGACACTGCCGTTTCGAAGCACAGCTGCGGAGAGCCGCACGGATCCAAAGATGCGACTGCATCACAAGCGAGCCGGGCGAGGCGATCTAGCGCGAGTCGCTGTCAGACTGCGCTCGCGTCCTCGGTTTGAGGCGCCTTGCCAGGGCCTGTGTGATCGTGCTCGTCGATCTCTGTCCGCAATATGGCCTCGACATCTATCGGTTCTTCGTCGATAGCTTCGTCAAAGTTCGACGACGCCGCATCGTTTGCCTTAGTCTGCTCGACCCAGTCGTCGAACGAATAGCCGTACTTATCAGCGAGGTATCGGACCCGATAAACGCGGGTCGCGTCCCTGAGCGCGCGATCCAGCATGTCGTAGCTCAGGGCCGCGGAAACCAGTCCGCCAGCCACAGGCACCACTTGCGCCAGACGTTTTTGCGTGAGTTTGATGCCGATCCTCGCGAACACAAGTTGAATGACCTTGACCAAGATGTCTCTCTCAAGCTCTACCCACACCGCACGCCGCATCATCTGTTGACTCAACCGCGAGAGCGCGGAGAGTGCGGCCATCTTCCCCTCCAGGCTTGCCGCCGTGCTGTAGGACAGCACCCCCATTAGGAAGATCTCCTCTTCGGGTTCATTCGGGTCGTAGCCATAGTGGACCGCAACCTCAGCTACCGCACGGCCCAGAAGCGCCAATGACGCGGTGACATCACCAATGATCGCAAGGACTACCGCCCCCGCTGAAGCCCCACCGGTCACAGTCGTAGACACTTCGAGACCTGTTATGGTGAGTGACGCGCCCGCCGATTCGATCATTCCTATAACGGGAAGCAATTGCTTTGGTCTGCCCTTGTCGAGGGCCCGGAGGTCCAGTACTTCAAACGGGGAGGCGTCACCGATCTCAGGGTGCTGCTTACGGAGCCCCCGAATTCGCCGCTCAATCGAGACCGACGAAATGGCCGGCATGAAAACAGCCTTCGCCGCTCCGTTCAGCGCCACCGTGAGGGTGTCATCCAGGACCTCGGTCACGAGCTCGGCGCCCGGGATTCTCTTCACCGCATTACCAGTGGCTGATACCACCTCCGACATCTTGTCGGCCCCACGCGCCCGCCAGCTGCCGCGTCGAGATCGCTCGTCAGCAATGAGTTTTTCCCATGCCTGCTGCTCGTAGCTTGTCATGCTTGTTGTCATTGCGCTCTCTCCCCATGTTCCAAGGTCAGTACATCACCTGCGGCACGAAACGCGTCACTCAGAGTGCGCGTCGATAAGCGTGTCGCCGCAGCCGCCGACGACAAGCGGCCGGAGACGATGAGTTGGCACGGTCCACTAACAACACTGACCCCAGAACTGGCTATATGAGCCGTTTCGATAAGGCATCACCAGCCGCACGGAGATCGACAAGGGCCGGAAACATCCAAGGTTCGTTTTCGGGCACCAACCACCTCAAGACCACGAAACACCTCCCGCGCCCCGCGCGTTCGAACCGTCCCGTAACCCGGTCTGTCATCGCACCGCTAGTCTCTGATCAAGGCCGTCGCACGGTCTTCTTCATCTTGATGGCCGAACAGCCCGTTACATTTATTGGGTCCCCGACCGACGGGGACATGGTCGCTGGACCCGGTATGACTTTCTCGCCCTGTCACTGATGATCCGGGGGGTGTTG
>NZ_JBEPOX010000021.1:0-21960 GCF_040547025.1 Arthrobacter sp. UYEF36 | reverse complement strand
CAACACCCCCCGGATCATCAGTGACAGGGCGAGAAAGTCATACCGGGTCCAGCGACCATGTCCCCGTCGGTCGGGGACCCAATAAATGTAACGGGGGTAACCCGGTGGAGCTGGTCAAGCGGCCCAAAGTGGACGCGGACCACTCGGACACACAAGGACTGACGACAGACCAGGCACGCGCACTGCTGGCGGCGGCACGGACTGATGGTCCACGCTCCTTAGCCCTAGCGTCGCTGCTGCTGTTCAACGGGGTCCGGCTTAGTGAGGCGCTGAACGCCAGCACAGGGGACTACGGCCACGACTCCGGACTCCGGACGCTGAGCATCCGGCGCAAGGGCGGCAAGGATGGCAAGGTGGCCGTGCCGGCCCCCGCCGTAGAGGCGCTGAATGCCTATCTTGGAACCACTGGACGTGAGCTGGTAGCAGGAACGGCAGGCTGTGGCCTGCCGATCTTCACGACGGCCACGGGTAAGCCCTGGAATCCCTCTGAGGCGTTCCGCACCGTGCGACGGCTGGCAAGGGTGGCAGGGATCGAGGGGCAGATCAGCCCCCACAGCCTGCGGCACACGTTCGCCACCATCGCCCTTCATGCAGGGACCACCCTGCATGACCTCCAGGACAGCATGGGCCATGCCGATCCCCGCACCACCCGACGGTATGACAGGGCAGGGCAACGGCTGGAGAAGGCGGCAGGCTACGACGTCGCGAGGGCACTGGCCTAAGAGCCCAGGGCAATTAGAGAAGATACCCCCACAGATCTAGCACTGCGGGCGGCGGGGAACCAAACTCATGGTGGGTCTTCAAACCATGTGTCGTCGGGCGCAAATCTCGTTCCAGGCAACTTTGTGTTCATAGTCGATGTCCTTATCGACCTCCATTAGAGCTGCATACGTTTTCAGATACATCGAAGTACTCGGCAACAGGCGCAGGTAATATCCAATAGTGTCGAGTACGCCGTTGACAATGACTTCACATCCATTGCTGCGTTGAAATTCTACACAGCGCTGCACGATAAAGGCGCGGTCATCCTCTTGAATGCCAGCTGTCGACAATATCAAGTACCGCTCGACGGAAGCGGACACGATTTTCTGCATCGCCTCGAGAACGATCGCCCGGCCTATCGGAACGCCCATTTTGGTTTCAACGGCCTCAATAGGTCGGCCATTTTCCAAAACTACAATGTCGCCCACGGTTCCTGACTTCCGATCCGCGGCCTTCATTCGCCCGAGTGGTGCAAGTTGCCAATCTCGGTACCTGCCGACTCCGGATTCAAAGAGGCAGGAGTACGCTGCGTACATGGCCAACTGAGGCAGTCTCGGTCCACTGCTTCTGTAATGCCTACTGAATTGTTCCGCCAAGAGTCGCCGAGTTTCGTCGATAGTCAAGTTCTTGGGACAAGTCAAAGCCACGCGCCCGCGATTGCGTTCGCGAATTAGCTCTTCCAGAATGATTACAACATACTCGCGAGCCGCAGCTTGGGCTTGTTCAGCCTGAATCTCTTCAAGGTCATTGACGAGGTCGACGAGCAGCACACCAGCGGCCTTGGGAACGGTGGTGATGGTGCGCTCACGGGTCCAAGGCTCAGCAAATGAGAAGGACTGCGTCAACCAATGCGTCTCCACATTCTTAGGGAGGCTCTCAATGAGCAAGAACGGAACCGTAACCCTAGTATCAAATCGGCGGGCAGAAAAGCCATTTGGATGCTCTGTTTTGCTCATGCGGATGTCTTGGGTGGGTACCAGCATTTTGTAAAGGGCAAGAGTCAAGAGCGCACCGCGTGCAGCATGTTTGGTACCTGCCAGCTTGCGAACTTTTTGTTTAATGCTGTCAGGCAAAACGTACGACGGAGAACTCGCCGGAAGCGAGCCGGCAGGTTCAGTGGCCTCCGGGGTCTGGTAGCGGTCCTCACTGTCGGCGGCGCGACAATTATCGAATATACGGTCCGCTTCAAGTGCAACAGTCGCCGCCGCTTCCAGGGACGACTCCTCAGCAACACGGGAATCCTCGCTGGCTTCAACTGTTGCTGAGGCTTCTTTGTAAGCATCTTCTAGAGCTTCCCGAAGCGCCAGCTCAAGCGCAAGCCTTTCAGGTGCGTCAGGAGCAGTTGATTCATCAATCTCCGGCAGGTCTACAGTTTCCAAGGCCCTATATTGCCTCTCCTAGGCCAGCTTGGCCCTTCTCAAAATGTGCCTTTAGGGAAATCGACGGGAACGGGTACGTGCAAAGTATTTCCCCTCGCCCCAGGGTTGGGTGCGTGCCTTTGGTTCGAACATCCCATCGCAGGTCGCGCAGTTTGTCGACTGTCCAGATGTCGACGACCCGATCGTCGCCCTGCACAACATCTGTTAGGGCTGCAACGCCGCAGTTTTCGGATGAACCAAAAAATTCGATCAGTTTGGCCATTGGAGAGTGATCCCCGTACACAGATGTAGACACACGAACGGTATCTCCACGGTTGGCGTAATGACCATAGATATCGATGAGGGTGAAAAACCGTGACCGCTTAACCAGCTCGTTCTCGATCACAACCCAGACGGAGACTACATCAGCGATTGATCGCACTGTCGCCTGCATGGTGACTTTGTCCGTGTGATCCATGTATTTGACTAGCCCGGTCAGTTCGATGGTAACGTCCACGGCCGCGTGTTCGGGTGCAGTATTGACCGGCTTCATAAGGATGGACAGATGACTACCAACTCGCTGCGTCTCGACACTTGAACGCAGGCCGACTGAGGGGTCCTGAGCGTGAAACGATCGATCCAATGGAGAGTCGAAAACCGCAAAGTAAGTTTCGTGGTTCCTTGCGTCCACAGCAGTTGCTGCGCCAGTCTTACCGTGCCGGTCGCCCAAAGCGGCTTTAGCCTTTTCGTGAAACTGTTTGTTCCGTTCTCGTTGGCGCTTTCTGAACGTGGAAACGAAGTCGTCGCCCCGAAGGGGCAGTTCCAAGGTTGCAGCCGGGCGAAGGATCTGTTCCTTCACGGAGATAGCGATGCTCCTGGCCAATGCAGGAGGGACGCTGTTTCCTATCTGCTCAAGTACCTTGTTGTAACTTCCGACGACCTCGTATTCGTCTGGGAATGACTGCAGTCGCTTGAGTTCAGCGGCCGTGAAGTGACGATTCTTCCAGTGGAAGGGGCCTGTGAACTTGCCGGGCTTGGATTTGATCGTTCGCACCGGTTCGTCCGGCGAGGCCTTGTGCAGAAAGTCATGGAACTTGGATCGCCACGCGAATATCGGTTCAGGGTGGCCCATCTCGCGAGTGAAGAATGAATAGTTCATTCCTTCCGGGACTAACGGCAGGAGATGGCCGTAAAGACCCCCTGGGCCCGCGTGATAGCCCTCATCAGGCTCTCCCAGGCCCCGCAGGGCCTCTTGCGCGGAGACGAGTGGCAGCCCGGTGGGCGGGGCGTCAGGGCCGTGTGTCGGCATGGGGAACCGGAAACCACTACCTTTGGTTCCGACCATGACCAAGCGTTCGCGATGCTGCGGTGTCCCGTAGTCTGCCGCATCCACGACTTGGGCTGACAGATCATAGCCAGCGGAGGAAAACCCCTCGATGATCTCTCTCCACGGTCCGCCACCGTTGGCGCCGGGCAGACCGTAGACGTTCTCAAACACGAATACTTCCGGGCGAATCGCGTCGAGTATGCGGATGTAAGCCCGAAACAGCTGCCCTCGCTCGTCATCAAGACCCAGAACTCCCCCCGAACGTCTGCCTGCGGCGGAAAAGGTCTGGCACGGCGGGCCGCCGATTACGCACTCTATGCCGATCCCAACGTACGGACTCGGATCGAACTCGCGAATGTCCTCGCAGTGCACTCGGACGTCGTGCCCAAAGTAAGCGTCGGCACGGCCGTTTCTGTCCAAAGTGAGTGCGTACTGCGGTTCGATTTCGACAGCAGCGACCACTTCAAAGCCAGCTTGATGGAAACCGATGTCCAATCCACCAGCACCAGAAAAAAGGCTTAGTGTCTTGATTGGTTTTGAACCCTGATCGGCCACGCGTTACTCCTCGTCCTGAAAATCTAAATCCACCCTAGCCGCTGCCATGCACCGTTCGAATTAAGCGCGCCGTCGGCGGAGGCCGAATCCCCTGTGAGGTGCCCGGCTGGATGGGTTGATCAACTTTGATGGACCCAATGAAACCATCGAGGTCCGACAACAACGCTCGACACCAGCACTGGTGTCCCTCGCATAGGTCGACAGTGACAACCGTCTGGAGTCGTGGACCAGGAGCGCACGGACGCACAAGCTGACTTCCAGCGAGAATCTTCAGGTGACGTAAAAGTGACCGTGACGTTGGGAACTACCCGGAAATGCACTGCCTGCACGGGAGCCTTGCGTTGTCAACCACCAAACAAGGAACCCCTAGAAATCGTTGATTTCTAGGGGTTCTTCTCGAGCTTCCTGCCAGAATCGAACTGGCGAGGGAGAATGTTCAGCGGCCGACGGCACAGCCGAAGCCGATGGCGGAGTTCATGCGAAGACGGCAACAGACTTCGGCCGCTACCTGCAGAGGAATGTCAGAGCCCCGGAATCCTCTTCGCTGGACGTCTGCTGGTGGGGGTAACCCGCGCCAAACGCCCTTAGCCGTCGTTTGAAGTGTTCTAATTTTCCGCCGCTCGCATCGCCGCCGCACTCTCAGTTGGCGAGCGTGTCGTGGCCGAAACAGAGGAGGAGCCCAGGCAGAAGCGCAGTGGCATAAGGTGTTCCAGTGTCTGATCTGCGAATCCCTCCCCTCTACGTGCCTGCGGAGACAGTGGTCCCTGAAGAGCCGGCTTCCCGCGCGTCCCTTACCCTGGGTCATGTGCTTCGTGGCATAGGCGGGGACTATGACCCAGCTGTCCCGCTGGAGGACATACACGTCATCCGCCACACCTTTAAGCCGAGTGATCCCGATGCGCTGCGTGGGCCGGAGGATCTGACCCAGGAACGAGTCCTCGCCTACACCAGAGAGCAAGACATTCCGCCCCGCTTCCCCTCAAGCCCTCCCCGATACTGGGTGATCCTCATTGCCGACGGCGGGCGCCGCTCCCGCCTCTGGGGTACCTACGAGAACCAGGGCGAGGTGGCAACAACATCCACCAAGAAGTACAGATTCTTCGACCTTCGCCCGACAGAATTCCTTGCACCCCTCAACGACCGACTCGTAGTCGAATGGGACAACCCCCGCAGCTGGCACCGGAACGCCGGCTCACCCACATGCGCACGAATGCCCGTGCTGGAGATCGCCGACCGGGACAAGGTCCACTTCCCAGGCTTCGACGGCGTGCTGCTCACCTACCACCAACTGCGCGACTTGGTGGACGATCCCCGCTACACCGACTGGCGTATCGCCCTATCCGAGGTCCAGGGAATCTACCTCATCACAGACTCCACCAACGGCAAACAGTACGTAGGCAAAGCCGATGGTGCCGAACGAATTCTCGGCCGGTGGACAGCGTACGCGCGAGACGGCCACGGCGGTAACGTAGCGCTCCGCGAGCTTGCCCATCAGAGCGCAGCGGGGGAAAGGACAGGGATGAAGACGGACCATGCACGGCACTTCGTTTTCAGCCTCCTGCGCGTGTTCGGACCCAGCACACCCTCCTCAGAGGTCAACTCAGCCGAGTCCCACTACAAGGCAGCGCTCATGACACGCCAATTCGGCCTCAACAGGAACTGATCAAGCCGCCGGCCTGCTCAGGCTACGTTTCACGAGTCGCGTCACCCCTGCCAACAGAAGCTACAAGCGCTGCACTCGACGCCTTTCCACGGCCTGCCGTTCGCCTCCACACCATGTCCAAGCGTCGGTAGCATCCACGAGAGCGACGGCAGCAGAGTGGATCCGAGGTGGGCCATTGAGATGGACCCCGATCAGCATCTCCCGGGCTACCCAGTCCACTGGATCATGGTCCGTTTCTCCAGGGAATGTACCCGCTCATCGTGGAAGTCGTCAAAGGAATCCACCTGCCGGGGCAACGGGGGATTTGGCGAGAATCCGGAGGAATTTCGCAAGGATCCGGCTCACCCCAGGGAACTGAAAAAACCCGGAATCTCGCGGATTCCGAGGTCTTATCTGGCAGCGGCGGGGAGGCTTGATCTCCCCGCCTGACGATCATGAGTCGCGAGGTCGCGCGGAGATCTCATCGCGCCACCGCAGCGGCCGTCGCAAACACATCGGCCGGCATCGTCCTGTGCAGCCTCCACGTAATCGCAACCGGCTTCTCTCCCGCGTGCTGCACATAGTCCACCTGGCCGAGGCACGTGTAGGGAACAGTCAGCCCGGTCTCGTCCTCTGAGGTGTCCCGGGTGAAGATCAGGATCTTCGAACCGTGGGCGGTCGGGTCCAGGTACCGCCTGCCCGTCGGGCTTCCGGGCGACGTCGCGTTCTGCGATTTCCAGTGGAACAGCTCCGGGCTGATGGCGTAATCCTTGTACATCGTCGTGGCCGAATGTTTCTTGTCGTCCTTGTGAGCGTGACGAAGAAGGCATCTGTGGACGTCGCCGGGCACCAGGCCACGCCCTCACGGTGCTGCACGTTTTGCCCAGCTCCAGCGACCCGTATTGCAGCGCTGCCAGGACCTCCTCACGCCGGTACGTGGCGTGCGAAAGCAGCGGAACCTGCTACAATCCCGCGCCGAGGCCCTTCGCGGCACGCTTGGAAACTGCCACACCGAGCCTCACGATCTGCCGGATCTCGCTGCATACAAACTGGTAGCCGCGCAGATAGTCCAGCGTCGTATGACTGGAAACCGCCGCCGTCGTCCCAGAGCGTGTAGAACAGCATGCGGGCGGCCGTCTGCTTGGGCATGCCGAGCTCCGCGTATCGGGGTGCATCTGCACCGACGAGCATTGAGTAGGCCTCGGCCCGTTCCGGTTCGTCCACGTGGATCAGCGCGGCCATGCGGCCAAGGAGCTTCTTTTCGGCGGCGTCGGAGAGCTCCTGGATCCTTCCGCTGAGGACCGTCTCCAATGGTGAAAAGCCCTGGATGAGGCCGGCCTGACGAAGGTAGCCGGTCCACGAATCCTTGGTCGAACGGTAAATCGACTTCACGTCGTTCCCGGACCGCTCCAAGTAGGCGTCCAGCTCCGTCTCCGCGTACGAGGCGATGTCCCGGACCAGCTGGGCCCGGTTGAACCGCAGCTGCGCCTTGATGTTGTCCAGCACGACCTTCTGCGCCACCCGGTCCAGCACGATCTGCGAGCCCGGCGGCAGGTACGGGAACTCGTCCTCGACAGCCTTCTCCAGTTCCTTGCGCCCGTAGCCGGTGAGCGCCCGGTAGCGCAGATCGAACCGAAACTCACGGCGCTGCTGGCCGATGAAGTCCATGACGGTCAGCACCGCCTTGCCCTCGGCACGGCGCAGCCCGCGCCCCAGCTGCTGGAGGAAGATCGTGGCGCTCTGCGTGGGCCGGAGCATCAGGATCGTGTCCACCTGCGGCAGGTCCAGACCCTCGTTGAAGAGGTCGACGGCGAAGATGCAGTTGATCTCGCGAGCGGCGAGCCGCTTCAGCGCCGCCGCCCGGTCGGCGTCGTCGGTGCTGCCGTCGACGGCGACCGAGGCGATGCCGGCGCGGTTGAAGACCTCCGCCATGTAGTGGGCGTGCTGGACCGAGACGCAGAAGCCGATGGCCCGCATCTGCTCGGTGCTGGTGACCTTGTCGCGGAGTTCGCGGATCACCTTGGCCTCGCGGGCGTCATTGCCGGTGTAG
This sequence comes from Arthrobacter sp. UYEF36, assembly GCF_040547025.1. NCBI lineage: Bacteria > Bacillati > Actinomycetota > Actinomycetes > Micrococcales > Micrococcaceae > Arthrobacter > Arthrobacter sp. UYEF36. Next base: position 14,266 of record NZ_JBEPOX010000021.1, on the reverse strand, counting down.
AGGTTGTTCAGCTGCGCGGTGTCGTAGTTGCCGCGCTTCCATTCCAGCTGGCTGAGGTCGACGTCGTCCGAGACGCCGAAGTAGTGGAACGGCACCAGCAGATCCGCGTCCAGGGCGTCCCAGAGACGCAGTTCGCTGGCGGTGCGGCCATCGAAGAACTGCTGGGCGACGTCGACGCCATCGCCGCGTTCCGGCGTCGCGGTCAGCCCAAGGAGCTGCTGCGGCTGCAGGTGGTCCAGCAGCCGGCGGTACGTGGGCGCCATGGCGTTCAGCCCCCCACAATCCCCAGGTCGAGCGGCTACGAGCCCAACGAGCTCTCCCGGCAACAGGTCAATCGGGAAACGCACAAGATGGAGCCACGGTCAGTGGAGCACCCCTCAGCCGCGACCTGCCCCGTATGGAGCGCTTGCTCGCGGGGGCTCGGTGGATAGCGGCTGAGGCCCGGCCACGCCCGGCATGACGATCAGCTAGGGCTGATTAACGGTGGGACTGACATGTGGACTCCGATTTGCATTCATAGGTGCGCCTGCCAACAGCCAACGGCGGTGTCCCTGCATGTCGGCAGAGAGAGTGTTGCCAGTTGTACTGGGCCGATCAGCGTCCCAGGCTCTCGCGCGAATCGCTTGGATTATTAACGTCTCCACGGATCAAACTGCTGTGGCCTGCTCAACGAAATCGTCGTGTAGGCGTTTCGACAGCCCTCTTGTAATAAGTTCAGGGACGCCGCCGGATTCTGGAACCACACCAGGCCAGCCCAAGGCTCTGACCTCCGTGAGAGAGTCCGAAGGGTGTATTTGACTTGCCGAGCGCAGGTAACTGTAGATCGAAGCCGCGATTCTTGTCGCTAAGGGAACAGGAACTGCATTTCCGATCTGCTTGGCGATATCAGTTTTTGATCCGCACCACAGGAAATCATCAGGGAATCCTTGGAGCTTGGCTGCCTCAAGATGGGTAATTGGGCGGTCGTCCGTCGGGTGAAGGTAGCGCCCCTTCTCTGGCTTGAAGAATTCGGTCCGGACTGTGACCGACGGTGAGCCATGCCGGATCCGTCCCATAACGTCCCCCGAGCCCGTGTCGTGTCCATCCCACGCCGGAGTTGACAGGTATTCGAGGGTGGCACTTCGAGTCGACTGTCCGTCCCAGACTTCCGCTCGAAACGCCGCATCCTGACGGCGGCCGGAAGTGATCGCTTCTATCTCACACGACCGAACTGACAGCGTCTCAGAAGTTGAAGTGCCCTCCGCAACCACCTTGTAGCTGCCAAGTGGATCTAGGCCGCCTACGCCGTCGCGGGGACTCCCTACCTTTTCGATAATCAGCTCCCCGCCTTCCTCGAAACGACAGAGATAACGACCCCGCAGATTCTTGCGGTTTCCGTTAATCGGAATCGCCTTGTAACGAGCGAGCGAAATGGGTTCGGGGCGCCTAGTGATATGCAGCTCCGAGGTGACAAATGGTCCTGCCATGCTTGCCGTGATGCCGTCGATCCCCACCACTCGGCCCGCAGGCAGCTCCGTTGTTCCGAGTTTCTTGCTGGCGGTTTCAGCGAATAAATCGTCGACCGTCCGCCACGCGGGCAGGCCAACCGGCGCGCCCAGTCCGCCGGGAATGCGACCGGCACGGGAGTGGGTCGGTACGGGGTACTTCATGCTGTCCACGGGCAGCCCCGCGTCTGTCCGGATGCCGATCACAATTGCCCGCCGACGTGCCTGCCTCGCGCCGTAGTCGGCCGCGTTAAGCACAAATCGCCTGGCGCGTTCCTCTTCCGTGTCGATTTCCCGCGCTCCCGGCGCGTCAACGAGTCGATAATTCGTGAGGTCCCCGTTCCCGATCCGCTCTTGGAGATCCAGGAACTCAACGGAGCGTACGAATCGATCAACGTTCTCGATGACGAAGAGCATGGGTTGGAGGGCCGTGACGACACGAATGAACTCTTGCCAGAGTTTGTTCCGGTCTGCACGTACCTTGTTTCGATTTAACCCTGAGAATCCCTGGCACGGGGGGCCACCGACAACGACATCAACATCGCCCGGGCGCCATTTAGGCTCCCAACCAACAATGTCTCCGCAGAAAATTTCCGGCGGATCAAACTGACGATGCCGACTTGACCGGGCTCCAAAGTTCATCGCGTAGCTCGCGGCTGCTGCGGGCTCCCATTCGACGGCACCTATGCTGCGAAAAACAGGATTGCTAGAGTTGTCCGGGCGAAATTGATGAAAGCCTTCAGAAAGTCCTCCGCAACCCGAGAATAGGTCGAGAACCGTGATGGGCGCCTCGCCTGTACTCTCTCTTGCCATTGCTCAATCCTAGCCTGCCGGCGACACCCCTAGCCGCTAGCCTGTCCTCGCCGCTTGTGAGAGTCACAGAGACCGAATTAGGTCCGCCACCCCTCACCAAGTCGGAAAAATCCCAAGACGAACGACTGCCTCACGTCAGACGGCACCCGCCGACCTCACTTCCTCCAACACACCGTCCAGCAGTCCGGGGACATTGCTACCGCCCAGCACTAGCTGTCGATCAAGAAACCGGTTTGCGGTTTCACAGGACGTCTCACTGACGAGCGAACAACCGTGGCAGGCCGAGAGGTTCAGGCTTGATGCACCCTGCTTGTCGCTCTCGATGCAAACTGGATCGTTCGAGCAAACGTCGGCATCGTCAAGTGCTGCGAGGAGCAACGGCACCAGCTTGTCTGGATCGGCGAGTCTTACTAGACCTCCGAGTGTGCCTTGGGCATCACCCGCTGCTGTATAGACGAGGATGCCTGCAGTACGGTCCGGCCGGTCGGCATGCGCGTAGATCCGCTCCTGAAGAGACGCCGAGGAATACCCACTGGCATAGGCGAGGCGGCGGATTAACAGGTGCGCGATCGTGTGCAGAGCGACATAGCGCGGCTCGGGGACGTCGAGGCGGTGCGCCCATGGAGTCTCACTGCGCCTGTTCACGAGAATGCCAGCACGCGCCTGGACCTCTGGTCGGTTCTCCCACTCGCTAAGGAACTCCTCGTCAAACTGAAGAAAAATCCCCTCTCCATACATCTCGATTGCAGGTAAGTCAGGCTTCCGTTTGCCATCAATTGAAAGGTCTGCTCTGATCATCTCCGCATCGGCGGAGTAGCGGCGGAACCCCTTGAGCGCACGGACCTCGCGGACCCTCCTGACCTGTCCGACGGCGGTTAGACGAGCGGCGAGCGCTGGGGGGACACCCTGGTGACTGCCAACGGTCCAGCTGTCTACGACGAAGTCGCCTTCGCTTAGATCCCGTCCGGATGTCTCGAGCTTCTTGAGGAAGGCCGCCCATTCGCCGTCCTTCAGGTCCAGCAAGATGTCGTCGTTGGGTTCGTTGCCGCCGGCCGCGACACTCAGGACCTCCTCAGCGCTCACGCCGAGCTCGCTGGCGATCCATTCGGCGACCATTTCAGACTGCGGGCCACCGTTGTCGGCGACGACCTTCTCAAAGAACATGTGACCGCGGATGGCGTCGGCTGCTGCAGCCGAGCGGGGGCGCTCCTCAGGGATGTCGAGCGCCGAGATCCGTTCGGCGATGTAGTTGCCGGTCGCCCCGCGCTGCACCGCAAATAGCTTGTGATCGCATGCGTTGCCGGGGATCGGGTCCTGCCAAGGCTGGACGCCCTTGCAGCGGATGCCGTCGCGGGCGAGCGCGTCCTTGGTGACGAGGTCTGACAGGGGCTTTGACCTCTTGCACCCACCACATTCCACGCGCAGGGACTTGAGGCCTTCACCGTGCTTGGCGGAACGGACGAACCGAAGTTCCTTGTAGGCACGGCAGAAGCGTACGGATTCCGTGACACCAGCGTCGTGGCCGCGGTGCGTCCACATGAACCAAGGGATGTCCTGGAGGTGGCTGCCCTTCTCGCAGACGGCGACGTAACGCATAGGGACGAGCGATCCGTCGCAAGAACACTTGTTCGTCCATTTTCCCTTGTTTTTTCCTGTCTTCTGCGACAGCCGGGAGCACCTTTCGCAGAATCTCCAAGTTGGGAACCGCCAGTAAAGCAGACCGAGTGTATCTTTCCCTGCACGGCCGGAGTGAGCCGGTGCCTCGCGCAGGGTGCTTGGTCCGAGCCGCTCCACGAGGCGTTCGCAGTGGATTTCGGGGGCGAAGCGCTTATCCCACCACGAGGTGTCGGGAGCGATGAGGGACTCACCTCGGATGTCAACGATTGCCCCGACCCCGAAAGGCGAGACGGTTTCCGACAGCCGCAGGTCATGCTTGATCCGTTGCAATGGTTCCCTCCTCAAAAGGCTCGCGTACATCCACGGCCACGTTTGGTTCGACTGACCGCATCGAGTCAGCGACAAGCCAGCCTTCGCCCGGCTGCCCGAAGCGCTTGAACAGTGCAGCGTCGGCCTGATTTTGACGGTCGTATAGGAGCCGAGAGTCTGACGCTCGCCCATTTCTCGCACGTCTGTCCCACTCGTTTAGTAGCACCTTGACCCTCTCTCGCGTATCGTCCCCTTCGACCTTGTCGGCACGCTGCACGAGGCTCGCGAACCTATCGACAAGGGCGTCGATCGTCCCCCTCTGCGCGGCATCGTCCAGATCGAGTCGACCAGCGGCGTCATTTTCAGCTAGTGCGGGTACCGAATGGCGTATAAGCGCCGTCATAGCACCGGCGAGCGAGCGCTCGCGTGACGCCAGCGACCAGGGCGTTACGCTTGTTGGCTCGACATTCCGGTACAGCACTTCGTGGTAGCCGCGGAAGGTCTCGAAGTGCGAGCGGTCCCGCGCGCGGTTGGACCGGAACAACGTCGTGACGACACCTTGGACCTTGCCACGCCCTACCCTGCTGGTGGCCTGGATGTACTCTGAGGTGGTCTTAGGCTGGCCGACCATCAGCATCAAAGCTAGGCGCGGGATGTCGATTCCCACGGAAAGCATGTTGGACGAGAGCACGACGTCTACTGCTTGGTCCGAGTTATCTACACTGCGCCTGAGCTCACGCAGATCGTTCGGCAGCTCTTCCGGTCCACGACGGCTGGTTAGCTCGAGGACCCTTCCTGCTCTGACAATGCGGAGGTCGTGGCCGAGCCGCTCGGCTCTGGGTTCAAGGCGTGCGTTAACGTCGTCGACCACGAGCGTTCCGGTACGGCCAAGCTCGCGCAAGCTGTTGTGGTACATCACCGCGGTCCAGTAGGCGTCCCGACTGACGCCCGGGTTCCCCAACCTATCGAGCATTGCTGGGATCTCGATCAACGGTGAGGCGGCTGAAACGGTGGCAGACATCTGCGATAGGGCTTGTGGCATCAGCCCGAGGTACAGGCGCCCCTCGCCGCTGCTGACAGGCTGCGAAAAGAAAGTGCGGTCGTCGTCGAGACCCGACGGGGGGTACAAGGCGACTGCTCGTCCGTACAGTCCCTGAACCTGTTCATCGGAGGACCTGATCGTCGCGGTGGACGCAACGATCTTGGGCGACGCTCCGCCAGCGGAGAGCAGCATCTGAATTACGGCGTCGAAGACTGCAACAGTGGTTCCCAAGGGACCCGACAGCAGGTGCAGTTCGTCCTGGATGATCATGGACGGCTGACGGAACGCGGTATTTAGGCCGAGCAATCGCCCCGCCTCGGGACGAAACTGCAGGCGGGCGAACTTGTCGACGGTCGCGAGCAGGATCGTCGGCGGATTCTCATAGAGCACCTCGTCCACAACCGCGACCGGAAGCTCATCGCTGAACTCGCACGTGATGTTGGTGCAGTGGATGACAACGTCGCGGCCGACAAGCCTGACGCCATACTCGCTCAACCTCGAAGACCGCGACTCAGGCAGTAGCGGGGTGGCGCACCACGGGCAGCTCTCAATCTGGAACTGATTCGCTTCCTCTGGGCGCGCTGCCTTATGTAGTCTCTCCAAAGCGGCTTTGGCGTCACGTCGGGATCCCGGAGTGACCTCATTGCCCACCCACAGGCCGATCGTGAAGGCCGCCATCCCTTTTACCCGCGGGTCGCCGAGCCTACCCGGCCGGCGAAGGATTTCCATCGCGCAGACGAGTGAGGCCGCACGCTGGAACTGCTGTGAGGTCAGTAGGCGCAGCGTGTACCGGGTCAATACCGCGGTGCCGCTGCCAGCCGGCCCGTCAGCAATTCTGCGGCGGAATATCTCGATCGCTGCGAGCCCAAGATAAGCCTCTGTTTTGCCGCCACCGGTCGGGAACCAAATCAGGTCGACGAGCTCGCGCTCTGAGTGGGTCTCATCGACGGTCGAGGCAAGTGCGACCAACAGGAACCCGAGCTGGAACGGCCGCCAGCGTGGTTCCGATGCTGCGTCATGCCGATTGAGCGCCGCCTGCCGCATCTGCAAGCGCATGGCAGCCATCGCGAGGGCGAACGCGGTGCGGATATCGGACCGGTCGTCCTTCCTCAAAAGGGTGACGGCCTCACGCATGCGGCCAAGGGCCACCACGGAGCGATCAACGATCCGTCTGGCGACGAAGGCGTCGGAGTCGAACGAGTTCACCCGCGCCTCTTCCGAGGCAACCCAGGCCCCGAAGGCGTCGACAAAAGCGTCCAAAGACGCGAGAACCACGTCCGGTGTCGAGTCGAGACACGAGAGATGGTCGAGACGCAGGGCATGCGCCTCAGCCGCCGACTCATCGAAGGCTGTGGTTTCGATAGCCGGCACCACGAATGAAGGCACGGGGTCGAGCCATACGCGAGCGCAGTGGCCGTCAAACATCTCCCAATTGGCGGCCATGCCGTGCCCGACGGCGTAGACCTTTCGGTTGCGGTACCGGAGTCGAAGCTCGGCGGACTCATCGTCGAGATCCAAGGCTCTGGTCGTGTCATACTCGAGGATCGATCCGTGCTCCTGCGGCGTGACTGCAAGCGAGAGCTGGTAGAGCATATTGACCGCGTCGAGGCGGTCGTCACCGGTCGACTGGGCGAGGACCCGTACGTGGACGGTCACGAGGAACGCGTCGCCAAAGGCTCTCCATCGAGATCCGATCTGGATCGGCACGCCGCCGGCTGTCTCCTCGCGGTGCGGCTGGTCGCGAGCAAGCTCAAGGCCCTCGAAGCGGAATGGCACACGCCGCCATCGTGGCGGCCCGTCCCCGTCCACGGCGGTGTACGTCGCGCCAGTGAGGTCGCACAGGACCGACGACTCGCTAGTGACGAAGGAGATTGCGACGGAGGACGGCCGCCAATCCTCCGCGATCGGAACGCTGGAAGCGGCCTCCTCTACTTCCCCGGACGAAGAGACGGCCCCGTCGAGGTCGACCTCGTCGACGTCGGGGGTGGCAGCGCCCTCCACGACTGGACCGGCGTTTTCACGTGGGAAGAGCATGCCGACGGCGTACTGCCTGTTCGGAAGGTTCTCGAGGACTTCGTCGTCGCCTCCGTCCGGCCCAAGATAGGCAGATCGCAAGTGCTCTAGCACCAAGCTTTGTGCCTGGGTGAGGGTCATCCGGTCACCGTCCTCTGCCGTACCAGCTGCTGAAGACGCTGTCTGTCGTCTTTGGACACCAGAACGTGGAGGGAGACCCGTGCCCGAGTAACCGCGACGTAGAAGGCCGCTATGCCGGCATCATCGAGCGGTTCGGGCAGGCCGCATACGATCACGTGCTCAGCTTCGAGGCCCTTGGCGAACTTAGGGGTGGTTACGGTGATGCCATCGGTCGTCGCGGGCGCCGCAACCGAGGACGGGTCGATGATCCAGATCTCGCTCCGGGGGACCCCTTCTTTGACAAGCTTTGCGGCGACATCCGCCCCGTCCGAGATATTGACCCGGCTCTCCGTTGTGTGCCATTGGACTCGCTCGCCATGGACGATTCCAGGGTCCCCGACATCCGCGCCGAGGTATTCCTGGACGACGTGCACGATCGCCTTCGTATTGCGCACGTTGAGGTCGAGGTCGACTGTTACGGCCTCGTCCGCCACGAGGGCTGCAACGTCCGCGTCATATTCCCCGTCGACGTGCGCCTGGTTGTTCGGGTCAAGGAACATCCGCCAACGCCCGTTGCCTCGCCCTCCGACGATCACTGTATCGATGCGGTCCATAGCCTCGGCGGTCATCATGTCTTGCGCTTCGTCGATGAGTACCACGTCATACCGCCCCGCGGTGCCGAGCTTCTCGAAAGGTATTACGTCCACTGGCCGGGAGTCGAGGTGTGGGGAGAAGAACCGCGCAAGAGCAGGCGACCGAAACGTAACCAGCACGGAACGTCCTTGATCTGCTTCTTGCTTGGCGGCCTCGACCAGGACAAGGGATTTCCCGGTTCCAGCGCCGCCGTGGACGAGCATGCGTTGGTTCCTCGCGAGTGCCCCAAGAACTCTCGATTGCCCGGCGGTCGCGCGGTTCTGCTCCTCGATGACCGCTCCGCGCTGTGCGTCGATGACTGGCATCCGGGTGAACTCGCCGAACAGACGCGTCCGCAGGTCGTCCATCCGAGCAAGCTTCTCCCCGGATGGAGTCGGACGGGCGCCCGCTACGACTGCATCGAGCGCTGCTGCGAGGCGTGCAGAGGACACTTGGTCGCGCGCGAGCCAGTGCGTGGGTAGCCAGCCGACTGCATCCGGCGGCGTGTCGATGTCCGGGGTCACGACGACGGCCTCGTGGGCGAACCATCCGATACCTTGCTCTTTGAGGATGGTTCGGAGCGCGAAGCCGGCCGAGCGAGCCTGCTCCATCGGTGAGGTCGCAAGTCTGTGCCAGTCTCCGTGCCGGTCGACTGTGTACCAGACACCGTCGTGCTTGCGGACACCTCCCCCCTTGACCTCTATCACGATCACGGTCCCGCGCCATAAGATCACGAAGTCTGCCTCGGCTTGCTGCTTGTAGGCGTGCGAACGGAGGTCCACCGAGTAAAAAGCTACTGCATTAGGGTCGGCGTCGATATCACGAAGGAGCCGAGCAAGGGATCGTTCACCCGCGCTTACGGACTTCTTTTCAATGTCTGCCAGGGCCGGAACCAGGATCATCTCTGCTGCTCCTTCCAGAGCTCTTGGTAGTCGTGGTACCCGAGGAAGTCGTTCATCGCGCCCCAGTTGTCGGCCACGTCGACGATTAGGCACTCTTCCTTGCCGCCGTTCTCCTTGCCCCGCAGCCCTCGACCGGCCATCTGGATGTAAGCGCCAGGGCTGAAGGTGGGACGCGCAATGTACAGGGCGCGTACGCCCGGTGCGTCGAAACCCTGGACCAGCAGGTCACAGTTAGCGAGCACCTTGATCCCGCCATCTTGGAACTCCTTGATGACGTTCCGGCGTTCCTGGCGCCCGGTCTGGCCACTCACCGAGGCCGCCTTCACGCCGCGATATCGTAATGACGCGGCCAGCACCTGGGCCGACAGCACACTCGGCGTAAATACGAGGATCGGCCAGTCCGGATCCTGTTGCAGGATGTGCTCCACGAGGATTCGCATACGCTGCTCGTTTCGGCCAATTCGCTCGTAGATGGAGCGGTCGATGAGCCTGCTGGACTGGAGAGTGCTGCGTTCCGCCTGGCTGAGATCGACCTCGACGCCTGTCGGGAGCACCTCATGCCGGACGCTCGCGAGGACGCCGAGCTTGACGAGCTCTTTATAGGCGTCGGACTCGAACGCCGTGAGACGCTTGGTACCGAACCTCGCGACTAGCTCCTTGGTACCGCTGTGGTCTCCTGCCCGCCCCCTGAACGGGGTCGCCGATAGGCCCACCAGCGGACGTTCCCAGCTGCGCCCGTCGACGCCAAGCCATCGCAATATCGTCGTGTAGCGCGTCGATCCACCCGCACGGTGTGCCTCGTCAATAAAGACCGCGGTCGGCTTGCTGAGCCACTCGTAATCCGGGCGATCCATAATCGCCTCAATCTTGGCGTCTGTAGCGACGACGACGGAGAGCTCGGTGTCAGGCTCGTGGACTGTATTGGTGTCCCACAGCCGACCGATAGTCAGAGGGCGCTCGTCGCCCAAGTACCGCCAGACAGTCTGGAAAGTTTGCACTGCCTGCTCGCACAGCTCCGCGGACTGGGCTATCCACAGAATCGTCCCGGACAGCACCTCATCGACGAACAACTTGAGCGCCGTCTCAGTCGCCACGCGGGTCTTGCCCGCTCCCGTCGGCAACTCGACCATTCCCTTTTGCGCCGGGCCGTCCGCCGACGGCTGGGTCAGAACCGTCCGAAGCTCCTCGCTGATCTTCTTCTGGTAGCTGTGAAACTTGTTGAGTCGGACGGCTCCGGCGACGATGAATTCTTCCGGACGCGGCTGGTTTCGCTGCCCTGCGAACTCCGGGCCAAAGCCCATCTTGCGCACCCAAGAGATGGCTGCCGGGGTACCCGCCCACGCCGACGGTACGTCCGAGAATCCCTCCTCCCGAAAGCGATCCGCAAGAATCCGCAGCGAATCGGAGCCGTAGACAGTCAGGAAGAGGCCGGCGACCGAGGTGTCGTCGTCAACGAGCCCTTGGGCCTCCAACGCCGTCCAAAGGCCAGTCGGCAGCGCGTCCCGCAAATCGTCAGGCCCGATGTACAAATCGAGACGATCAGCGTCGGACTCGATCGCGTGCGCCTGCTGACGCAGGAGCTCCAGCCGATGGTCGAGCCCGGCCTTTAGCACCGCCGCCAGCCGCGAGTTGTCGAGGCGAAGGCCGAATGCTTCGTTCACGAAACCGAGGATCCGTCGCTCGTCGGCATCGTTGCTAACAATCAGCTCAGACCCATCGAGGTGCCAGTTCAATGGCTGATCCTCGACACCATCCTCGGTTGTGACGCGCTTGGCTATCTGGAGCGCCCGGGAAACCTTGGAGGAGCCCAGACGCACTCCGAACTCGTTACGCAGCCCGGTGTACACGTCCAGGATCCGCTGAGCGTCCTGCTGCCCGTCGACAACCATGGAGAAAGAGAAGCTGTCTTCGAACCGACGACAACCCACGACCTCGACCATCTCCTTAATCTGCTCCGTCGCGACCCGAAGATACGGGCGTTGACGGGTGCGCAGGAAGTCCTCCTGCTCGTCGGTCGTGGCGAGGTAGACGGTCCAAGGGGCATGCGCCTCAATCGTCTGCTTGACTCGCGCTGGCACAGTCGCAGGTTTCGAGCCCGCGAGTCCGATCTTGCTAGCTGTCAGCACGAACTCGATGAGGGTGCCGTTGTCGTCCACCCGTGGGAAGAGCTCGCCCTCAAGCATCTCGCGCAGGACGTGAGGGGGGACCGCATCGAGCGTGTCTGGGAGGTCGAGTACGTTCAACGCCTGGTGCGGCCCCTTGTAAAGCGGCAATAGGCCACCGAAACGCACCAACGAGGGCGCGACGACATCACGCAGCGGACGGTATCCGCGGGTAGTATTTAACAGGCCCGCCTGCTCGATCGCCCACCGTGCCGGTGACGTAACCGCAAATGTACGTCCAGTGTCGGCGTCCTCAAAGATCCATTCCCCTTCGGCGAAGGAGAGAAGGGATGACGTCCAGTTCTCGCGGATCTGAGGTGACGCACCCGCGTCACGGAGCATGAAGAGTACCGAGAACGGTCCTGGGCCTTCACCGGGGCTCAACTCGATGGACCTTATCGGCCTTTCACCAGGCCCTTGTTTTTCGTTAAGCTCGCTGAGCGTTGCCTCGACGAACGCGCCATACGCCAGCTCATCCTCAAGGGCAAAGTCTTTCACCGGCTGCTGCACCACACCCAGCCTGTGGGCGACGTCAGGTACGCAGCGACGACGGTCGAGGAGCCGCGATGCGACATCGTCAGGGAGAACAACCTCAAGGTCGATCACCTGCTGCGGCCAGGCCCAGCCACCGTCACGAGTCGGCACCTTGATCGACGCCCTCGACGAGCCCATTAACTTTGCAGCAGCAGGGGCAGCCACCGACAGAACAGCGTCCCATAGCTTGACAAGGTCGTCGTCATGAGGCTCAACAGGAAGAGTAGCCAAACGTGCATTTAGGATCGCCTCGGGATCGAGGTCCCGGAACCCGCGTCCCCGAAGGAGCACTTCGACGCCTTCCTGGGCGAGGAATGCTGCGTCTACGAAGACGGCCCCTTCTATTTCAAGGTCTTTCTCATGGTGGAGGAACACGACGTCCCTATCGATAAGTGCACGCATGCCCGCCGACGTGGGGATCACCTTGGCCGTCGCAATCTCATCAAGACCCGGGTTTTTAGTAACAGTGCGGAACGCATTGGCCGCCGACGTGGGGTCGTCGCCCTCGGCCCACTCTCGAAGCCAAGTCAGAAGGCCTCTCTTCGGCATCTGCTCCAAAGCCAGTTTGGTGTCCCGTGCGCTCGGATCGAAGTTAGGGCTGGTTGCGGCTAGGAGTAGATCGCGCAGACGGGACGCGCGGGTGCTATTCGAATAACAGCGCCAATGCGGGACATCGTCTCCTGTGTTCGGAGACACGATCCAGCCCTTATGAACCGGCTCCTCGAAGCGGGCGGTTAGATCGAGCGGGCGCAGCTCAGCACCATTGCAGAGTTCAGCTGAAGCATTTGGAATTAGCGCGCCCGCTCCCGCGAGTCGCAGCACATGCGATGACAAGTTCTCGTCGCCAAAACCGTGGCTTTCCTGGCCACGGCCGCGGGCGGGCATGTAGTCCAGGTGTGCCGCGGGGTCGGCTTGGGTCCTAAGCCGAGGCAAGAGACCCACGAAAATCTCGGCAAGTGTTCGAAGCATTTCCCGGTTGTACTCGTTCTTGAGAAGGGTAGTCCGGTCATCATTTACGCTCCAAGGCGCGTTGAACAGCGCAGATGCGGACGTGGTGTCCTGCAAGCGGAAATAGGACCAGAACTGGCCGATTCGCAGAAGATTCTGTTGGGCTGGAACCGCAACGGTAACCTTGACCTCGCTGCGGGACACCGCTTCTCCAACCAGCTTTCGCGCCTCGGCCGAGGGAGCATGCATCCGGCTCTCGACCATCCACTCGCTACCTTCGCCATCGGGGCCTTCAATCCTAAGGATTCCCCCGCCCAAGTCTCGAGAGACATGGGTGGTTTCAAAGGGGTCAGGACCAACGACACGGAGCTTGACTTCACGAACAGCCTCAACAAAAAGCAGGAACTCCGAGTCGAAACTCTTGATCTCCTCGCGAAGGTGCTCAAGGTTGGATGCGAACGGGAGCTTCACGATCGTCGACGCCCAGACTGCCAGCTCAGCAAGGACCGGGTCTTCCTGGATCTCTTTTGCTGCATCCAAGAGTGTCGCCGTACGTAGGACTGGAAGTCGCTGCCCGGCTGATACCGCGGCAAGGGCCTGGCATGCGTGTGAGGAGTTGAACTCGAATGAGACGGACCGGCTGATCACTTGCGGCGACTCGCTCACGGCAAGTACCGACTTGAACCCTAGTCCGAACCGTCCAATCTCATCACCACGCTTGCCACTGAGGTGGGCGTGGGTGATGGCAATCAATCCGGACTTCGAAAAAGGACGTCCCGAATTTGCGCAGTAAAGGGTGCGCGAAACTGAATCGAGCACGATCTCGACTCTTCCGATGTCACCCGACCCGGCGTCAGCTGCACCGGCCATCGCATCTGCCGCGTTCTGAACGAGCTCGAGGAGTGTGCGATTTGCGTATCCCCCGGTCCGGATGGACTCCTCGTGGTTAGCATGCTCAGCAATCAACGTGGGCTTCGCTCTATAGGCAGCTATCGCACTCGCGAACTGTTCGTTGACCTCCCGAACCAGCACTTCGTCGGCAAGCCAGCCGGTAGTTGTTTGTGCCACGGATTCCCCCAAATCTTGCAGATGCTGCACTGCACAGTTGTGGCAGGCAACGACGCCTAAGACAAAAATAAATATGATGCAAGAACAAGTTTTACCATGCTCACTGCTGGAGACGGTGACAGCTCGGCCAGAGTTGACCCCAAGTCATCAATGCGCTGAACATGTCAGTGATGGTCGAAAACTGAGCCGTTTCGTGGGTTGAAAAGTGAGCCACGTTGATTTGGTTATTCTGCCTGATTTTCCGGTCTTGTCGAGGGCAGGGAGTCTGTCCGGGTGTGTTTGAGACGGTAGCTGGACCCTTTGAGGGTGATGACTTCGGCGTGGTGGACGATCCGGTCGATCATGGCCGAGGCAACGACCTGGTCTCCGAAGACATCTCCCCAGCGCGCGAACGGAAGGTTCGAGGTCAGGATCAGCGAGGCGTGTTCGTAGCGTGATGAGACGAGCTGGAAGAACAGGTTTGCGGCGTCCTGTTCAAACGGGATGTAGCCGACTTCATCGACCTATGCGGATGTCCGCATAGGTCGATCTATGCCGAGCCCGCGACTATGCCGAGGTGTCCGCCAGGTCGGGCTGGTGTGCGGGGTCCGGGCCGGTCGCGGGTCGGCATAGTTACAGGCT
>NZ_JBEPOX010000020.1:0-37845 GCF_040547025.1 Arthrobacter sp. UYEF36 | reverse complement strand
AGCCTGTAACTATGCCGACCCGCGACCGGCCCGGACCCCGCACACCAGCCCGACCTGGCGGACACCTCGGCATAGTCGCGGGCTCGGCATAGATCAACGATGAGCAGCTTGTAGCGGCGCAGCTTGGCCAGTTCCTGAGGCAGCCGGCCACGGTCGTGGGCTTCGGCCAACCTCGATACCCACCCGGTCGCGGTGTCGAAAAGGACCCGGTGCCCGGCGCGTGCGGCGCGGATCCCGATCCCGACAGCCAGGTGGGTTTTGCCGGTGCCGGGCGGGCCGAGCAGGACCACGTTCTTGGCTTCCTCGAGGAAGACCCCGGTGCCCAGGTGCGCGACGAGGTTCCGGTCCGCGGCAGGCTGGTGGTCGAAGTTGAACTCCTCCAACAGCTTGTGTCCGGGAAACTTTGCGGCCCTGATCCGCAGGGCGGCCCCGGAGGCCTCGCGTTCGGCGACTTCCCGGGAGAGGACAGCGGCGAGGTATTCCTCGTGCGACCAGCCCGCCTCCCGGGCCCGGTCGCCGAGGGCCCGGTAGCCGTCGGCGATCCGCGGGGCGCGCAACGCCCGGGCGTAGTAATCGATGTCCTTTCCTGCCCCGTTCACCGTCCTGCCCCGGAGAGCTCACGGGCATCGTCGGGGATGGCGACGCCGAACAGTTCGTCATAGATCGACAGGTCCCGTTCCTCCACCACCGCGGACCGTCCGGCCTTGACGCTGCGGTGGATCCGCCGGAGCGAAGCGGCCTTGTCCACGTGCGCGGGGTCGGTGAAGATCTGGTGTCTGGCCCACCTGCGTTCATGGCTGGCCAGCAGCCGGCCGTCAGCGCTCACCGTGACCTTCTCCAGGTCCGCTTCAACGTCCACGATCCGCCCGATCGCCCCCGGATCCACCGAGTAGTCGTTGGAGAAAACCCGCACGTAGTAATCCCGCGGGAGCCGGACGCTGCTGCGGAACACACTCGCCGGCGCCACCGGCGACAACGGCCGCATCGCTTCCCGGTCCCGGACGAAGAGCTCAGCCGGGCGGCCGTGCCGGGTTCGGGAATAGCGGGCATTCGCCCGCGGCAGCCAGTCCGCGAGCTGATCGTTGAAATCCAGCGGCGACGCGAACGTCCGGCCCGGCATGAATCCCTGGCGGAAGTAGCGGTTCATCCGTTCGACCATGCCTTTGGATTCCGGGTCCCGTGGCGGCAGTTGCCGGATCTCGCATCCCAGCACGCCGGCGAACGCCGCCGCCGGTTCGGTCAGCCGACCCTGCCCGATCCCTGATTCGTTGTCCCAGACCAGCTGTTTCGGGACCGCGCTGGCTTCCTGCAGCAGCGACCACATCCCACCCAGCAGATCGAACGTCGTGCGGGTCGGCAGCATCCTGGCCTGGATGTATCCGGAAAACGCGCTCGTCATCACCAGCACCGGAGGTTTGCCCTCCTGCCCGTGCCCCAGCGGCAGCGGCTCATGCGGGAACCACAAGTCGCACTGCATCGCCTGGCCCGGTTCATGGACCAGCCGGTCCACAGGATCCGCCGGTAAATACTCGGGCCGGATCGCCCGGACCTTGTCCCGGAACAACGACGCGGAGCCCGTCCAACCGGTCCGCTCTGCCAGCACCGAGGCCGGCATCGTCGGCGTCTGCGCCAACAACCCACGCACCCGCGGCAAGTAAACATCAAAACTCGACCCGGCCGGCTTCCGCTCATACTTCGGCGGCCGGTCTGCCTCCAACGCCCGGTCCACCGTCCCCCGGCAAACCCCGAGCTGTTTGGCCAGCTCCCTCTTGGAGATCTTCTCCGTCGCGTATCGGTGGCGTATCTGCGCCCAAACATCCAATGTGATCACCTTCCATAATGGTCAGTGGCCTCATTTTCAGTTGGCGTTTCTGGCCCTATTTTCGGTTGGCGTCAACAGATGTACTTCTTTGTCTCACTGAAGCCCTTGTCCCTGAGGGCTTGGGCGAACGGACGGTCACCAATCGGAGTCCTGCGTTCACGGCGGCACCAGTTCAGGTAGTCCTCACGGAGAACCTTGAAGGTCTCAAAGTGGCCGGTGTCCTCAAATGACACACCGCCCTCAATCCACTGATCAACGGTGTCCTGTGCTTCCTTGTAGGACTCGTTGGCATCGATGACTGCCTGCGGGATGTAGAAGCCTTCCTTGAGGTAAAGAGTGGCTTTGGAGATCCAACGCGCCATCACTCCGGGGCCTTCGTTCTCGATGATCAGCTTGTCGAGACGCTTGATGAACTCTTGTTCCTTCTTGGAGTGCTTGAACTCGATCGTCTTGAGCCTGCGCCATACGCCCTTGTCATCCTTGGGAACCTGAAGACGGTAGTTCGCCATCAGCCAGAGGGTATGTGTCGCGTCAAAGGATACGAAGTCCTTGCCCATGTACCGGCCTGTGATGGTATCGCCGCCAGTGATCTTCTTTAGCTTGGCAGTGTCGAGCTTCTGCCCTTCGGAGATCTCGGAAGTGATCGCCATGCGTGCACCAAGGAACTGCATCAGCTCCGTAGGGTGCGCCTGACTGCGGCTCTTCACCAGCACGGATGAGTCCACGTAGGTTGCGTATCCATCCTCACCGGTACCTAGCAGGGCCTGAGCAATGTTCATCAGTGTTCCCTTGCCTGAACCTGCTTCACCAAACATGTACATGAAGACTTGCTCATCCTGTGCCTTGATCATGGTGACGCCCATCATGATCTCGAAGTAGTCGGACAGCTCAGGTTCCCCTGCGAACGCCTGAGCCAGCAGACGCTCATAGTTCGTAGTCGGGCACGATGAGTCCGGAGCAACGGATGTCGAGCGCTTCACCAGGTTGGCAGGATTGGCCGGGGCAAGTTCACCGGTCCAGAGATCCACCATTCCGGCAGGAGTGTTTATTTCGTAGACTCCGGCATCGAAGTCCGTGAGTCGTACTGCCAGACGCTCATCTGATCGGGCGAGGTTCAGAATCTCGTTAATGCCCTTGGTGTTAAGGATCTTCATGCCAGCGGCCCGCACATCCTCCACGGGGTAGGCGGCTAGGTCCCGGCCAAATTCCTTAACCAGTTCACGTACTGCGTCAGTGGTGTCCCAGCGCCATACGTGCTTGTCCCATACGAGCCACATGCCGCGCTCACTGGAGTACCTGATCTCGTCCTTGCTGGCAAGTGTGAATCGTGTAGCAATGTCGTCCCAGGTTGCGACTCCGTTAGGGGATTTGCCTTTAGTCGGTAGCTGCTTGGCTCCGGTGTGCTTGGGCTTCGCAGGTGGTGCAACGTAGTTCCTGACGGAATCTTCTTGTAGCTGCTTCCAGTTTGTAGTCATGACTATTCTTTCTTTGGTTTAGCGATTCCACGTGGTCTCGTTTCATTAGGGGATTTTGTTGGTATTTCCTTGGCAAGATCATCAGCTTGTCTCTGCTAGCTCTAGCCTGTCGATTTCTTCTGTAAGTCGTGTGATCTTGTGCTGCCGCTTAGTCATGTCCTCCACGTGCATTCTTAGAATGCGATCCAGGGATCTGACTGTTGCTGTACGGGATTGTCGGAGTCGCTCTAGTCGGTTCCTTGCGCGGCCTGTTCGTTTTTCCATAACACATCTTTCGTTCGTTGTTTCGTTGTTATCTAATTATCTCATCTACTTTTACGTGACGTTCATCACACCTGATTGAGTGCAGTGTCAATTTGCGTCTAATGCGTGGACTTTTCATAGACTATGAAGGTGCCCCGGACGCACAAAACCCCTGGAATCACGGAGATTCCAGGGGTTTTATAGAAGGCCATACTATATCAGCTCTGTACCAAATGTCCAAATCCGCCTATCACATGCAGGCGGCGATATCCAGCTAAACACGTACGAGAACCAGGAAAACCCTTCAGGCCTCGGCGGCCAGAAGGGTTTTCCTGCGTATCTAGCTATCGGTTGCGTTCCCATGAGCCGCTGGAAGCGCTGTACGTAGTAGTGAACGGGTGGGGGTAATCAGGCGATCCCCAGTGGAAGCGCTGGTCGCCATCCTCCGGCGTGTCCAGCAGGCGGCGGTCCGCCGCAGCGCTCACTTCTTACCGCCCCGGCCGGAGCCGTTCCTGGCCGGAGTGTCGAGCACAAAGCTCTGTCCGGCCTTGGGTGTCGGAGGCATTGGTTCGTTGGCGACAACGGTGCGCTGCTGTCCGGTGTGGCCACCGCGCGGTCCGACGATGCCGTAGAGGCCGGATGCCGGCGCATCCTGACCGGGTTTCAACTTGTCAGTCAAAGCAGTCTCCTTGGGAGATGGTTTGGCACCGACTCACCTTTAGACTCGCCGCAAAATTACACTCGGAAGTCTGTTCGGATGTAAGCTCAAAATATCCCCTCGCAAAGGATAAGAAGAGCCTCAGTCGGTAGCCGTGGACCTCAGGGACAGGGTTGTCACTGGGGCTTCTTTCGTGCTCCGTAGAGCATGTATCCATTCTACCGGCGAGTACCGACACAAACATGCCTGGTAGGCCTACGTATTACAGGCATGTAGTTCAACGCAGGCCGAATCCACAGGCTGAGGGAATCAAAATGACCGCGGTTAGGCCGTTCTGGAGGCCCAAACACACAGGCTGTGGACTGGCTCCCACAATTAAGTCACCTGCGTGTCGCGTACTGGACCGCGTGTCGCGCCTGAAAGACTCGTGTCGAGTGAGTCCAGGGACTATCGTTCCTTCGAGCAAAAAGATCCTTCCGGCGCCATTGGGGACGTATGAAAGGGTCTTCCGCGTGCTGGGGGTAATGCCTGCTCGGCCTACAGCTTACGGGGAACCATCACAACGTTTTCGTCCGACCAGCGAGCGCCCCGCTTGGTCTTCTTCAGGGTGATGCTCTTCCAGACGCTCTCCACAAGCCTTCTGCGCTTCTCCAGTGTCATCCTGTCCCACTCGAAGACGTACACGATCTCGCCGTTCTCATCGGCCGTACTCTCGGCCAGTTCCTCAACGGTTGGCATCCTTACCAACGAGACCTTCTCAAGCTCCGTGATCTGACGGTTCAGGTCGGCAAGCTTGGTCTCGTGCGTCTTCCTCGGCAAACGGTACTGAGAGGGCGTCCACTCGTCCTCAGCGGCATCCTGCTGGAAGTCTGACCAGCGCTTAACCTCAGCAGCGCGAGCCTCCCTAAGGGCCTTCAGAGCCTCCTTGTCCGCCTCAACTTCCTTCACGTCCAAGTTGAGGAATGCGGACAGCGTATTCATGATGACCAGATCATCAGTGCGCGTCATGGTCTTGGAGGCATGATCCTCAGCGCACCGGTAGATGTAGCCGACCCTGTAGGTGCCGCTCTTAAGCTTTCTCAGCGTGCGCCTTCCGTAGCACTTTCCCTTGCACTCGCCACAGGTCAGCAGTCCGGACAGTAGATACTCCTGCCGTGTCTGCTTGGGCTTGGCTCTTCCCGGTGTTTTGAGGACGGCAACCACGGCGTCCCACGTGTCCTTATCAAGCACGGCGTCCCACCTTCCCGGTAGGAGTTCGCCTTCATGCTCCAGCAGACCGGCCACGCGTGGGTTCAGCAGCGTTCTCCTTAAGGGCTGGCGTTGCCACTCCTGCCCAAAGGTGGTCAGGACGCCACGAGAGTTAAGCAGCTCCACGGCGGCCGAGACTGTTCCTCCGTCAAGCAGGTTCCCGGCAATGTCCTGGAGGGCCTTAGCTTCCTTCTCCACCAACTTTCCGTCCAGCGTCAGACCAAAAGGACGCCTGCCGCGCCAATGGTTCTTGCCTGCTTCCCTGTCCTGAGCAAACTTGGCCTTCTGACGGGCTGAGCGCTTGTCCAATTCATCCTGAGCAAACGTTGTCAAGATGCGTGCCATTACTCGACCACCGGAAGTGGCTAGGTCGATGTCACTGTCAGTAGTGGCAACCGTCAGCGAAGACTTCTCCACCAACTGGATGATGTGTTCAAGTTCCATCGGCACGCGCCACAACCGGTCAAGCTTCCATGCCGTGATTGCATCGATCTCACCGGCTTCAAAGTCTTCAAGCATCTGCTCATAGGCAGGACGTTTAACCTTGCCTGAAGCGGACACATCGTTATCAAGATACTCAGTGCCAACCTCCCAGCCCTTGACCTTCAGTAGCTTGTGGATGTCCTTGCGCTGGCGGTCAACGGCCAGACCTTCATCCTCGGTCCCGAGTCCCTTGTCCTTGGAGATCCTGAGGTAAACCGCCGAAGTTGTCATGGAATGACAATACGGCACTACCAACTGGTTCAGGGTCCAGGGGTACCGGCAATTGGCCGGAAACATCGGTTGCAGCGTCAAGAAGGGCCAGAAGGTCATCGTCGTCGGACGGCTGAAGTTGAGGAGCTGGGAACATGACGGCCGGATCTATCACTCGGCTGAAATCGACGCCGACTCTGTCGGCCACGACCTCATGTGGGGTTCCGCCAATTACATCCGCACGGCCGGCAACGGGCCGCAGGCTGCTGCCGGTCCAGACGGCTCGGGAGCGGCCTCCCCGGAGGGAAACCGCGAGGGGGACCAGGAGGACGACCAGCCCCACGAGGAGCCCGACGACAACGACGGCTACGAACCCACAGTCCACCCTGCCTTCATTGATGACCTCCGCGGCGAAGTGGAGGAGCTCGACGAGGAGACGGGCGAGCTGAAGGGGGCGGCCGCCTGAACGGTCTGCGCCGGCGCCACGCCCCGTGGCGCCGGCAGCGGGCCGCGCCAGGAGGTGAAGGAGGACGGCATGAATGTGAGTTATCCCGGCGGAACCACTAGATTTGTAGGCATGGCGGAATTTATCTACACAATGACCAAGGCCCGCAAGGCCGTTGGCGAAAAACTTATCCTCGATGACGTAAGCATGTCCTTCTTCCCGGGGGCCAAGATTGGCGTTGTCGGCCCGAATGGTGCAGGTAAGTCCACCATTCTCAAGATCATGGCCGGACTGGACACGCCCTCAAACGGTGAGGCCCGGCTCAGCCCCGGCTACACGGTCGGCATCCTGCTGCAGGAACCGCCGCTGAACGAGGACAAGACCGTCCTGGGCAATGTCCAGGAAGGCGTTGGCGAGATCATCGGCAAGATCCAGCGCTTCAATGAGATTTCCGAAGAGATGGCCAGCCCCGACGCTGACTACGATGTCCTCCTTGAGGAAATGGGTCAGCTGCAGGAAGCGATCGACGCCGCCGATGCCTGGGACCTCGATTCCCAGCTCGAGCAGGCCATGGACGCCCTCCGCTGCCCGCCGCCGGAAGCCGATGTCACCCTGCTTTCCGGTGGTGAGCGGCGCCGCGTCGCACTCTGCAAGCTCCTGCTCCAGAAGCCGGACCTGCTGCTCCTCGATGAGCCAACCAACCACCTCGACGCCGAGAGCGTGCTCTGGCTCGAGCAGCACCTCTCCAGCTACCCCGGCGCAGTCCTCGCCGTCACCCACGACCGGTACTTCCTCGACCACGTTGCCGAGTGGATCGCCGAAGTGGACCGCGGCCACCTGTACCCGTACGAGGGCAACTACTCCACCTACCTCGAGAAGAAGCGTGCCCGCCTGGAAGTCCAGGGCAAGAAGGACGCCAAGCAGGCCAAGCGCCTCACCGAGGAACTCGAGTGGGTCCGTTCCAACGCCAAGGGCCGCCAGACCAAGTCCAAGGCCCGTCTGGCCCGCTACGAGGAAATGGCTGCCGAAGCCGACCGCACCCGCAAGCTGGACTTCGAAGAGATCCAGATCCCGCCGGGACCGCGCCTGGGCGGCCTCGTCCTCGAGGCGAAGAACCTGCAGAAGGGTTTCGAGGACCGCACCCTGATCGACGGGCTGTCCTTCACCCTGCCGCGCAACGGCATCGTCGGTGTTATCGGCCCGAACGGCGTCGGCAAGACCACCTTGTTCAAAACCATAGTCGGGCTCGAGCCCCTCGACGGCGGCGAACTCAAGATCGGTGACTCCGTCAAGATTTCCTATGCGGACCAGAGCCGCGGCGGCATCGACCCGAACAAGACCCTGTGGGAGGTTGTCTCCGACGGCCTCGACTACATCCAGGTCGGCCACGTCGAAATGCCGTCCCGTGCCTACGTCGCCGCCTTCGGCTTCAAGGGCCCGGACCAGCAAAAGAAAGCCGGGGTGCTCTCCGGTGGTGAGCGCAACCGCCTGAACCTCGCACTGACCCTCAAGCAGGGCGGAAACCTGCTGCTCCTCGATGAGCCGACTAACGACCTCGACGTCGAAACCCTCAGCAGCCTCGAAAACGCCCTGCTCGAATTCCCGGGCTGCGCCGTTGTGGTCTCGCACGACCGCTGGTTCCTGGACCGGGTGGCCACCCACATCCTCGCCTACGAAGGCGACGAGGAAAACCCCTCGAAGTGGTACTGGTTCGAGGGCAACTTCGAATCCTACGAGGAGAACAAGGTCGAGCGACTGGGCCCGGATGCGGCCAAGCCGCACCGCGTGACCCACCGCCGCCTCACCCGCGACTAAGCCCGCGCGGGCACAGAGCGGAAAAGTGAAGGCCGGCTCCCCACGGGGGAGCCGGTCTTCCCGCATGTCACCTGCAACCAGGCTCAGGAGCGCGGAGGATCAGCCGCGTTCTGCCTTGCGCATCTGGTGCTGCAGGACCTTGGACTGGACGGCGCCCTTGACCTTGTTCCTGAGGTCCGTCGGGACGCGGATCATGCCTTCCTGCGCCACCGTGGCCACATGCCGGCCGTCGCGGCTGAAGATCCTGCCGGTGGCCAGGCCGCGGGCGCCCTGGGCGCTCGGGGACTCCTGCACGTAGAGCAGCCACTCATCCACCCGGACCGGCCGGTGCCACCACATGGCATGGTCCAGGCTGGCCACCGACATGCCCGGGGTAATCCAGCTCATCCCGTGCTTGCGGAGGATGGATTCCAGCAGGGTATAGTCGCTGGCATAGGCCAGGGCGGCGCGGTGCAGGTCCGGATCATCCGGCATGGGTCCGAAGGTCTTCATCCAGACGGCGTTGCGCGGTTCCTTGTTGCCCTTGGCCGAGACGTACAGTGCCGGGTCGACGTGCCGGATGTCGAAGGGCCGCTCGTAAGCCCAGTGGCGTGCCACGGGGTGGTCGAACTTGCCCAGCAGGTCAGCTGTGCTGGGCAGCGACTCCGGAGCGGGGATGCCGGCCGGCATCTCGGTCTGGTGTTCGATTCCCTCGTCCTCATCCTGGAACGACGCGATCATGGACAGGATGGGCATGCCCTCCTGGTACGCGTGGACACGCCGCGCCGAGAACGAGCGGCCGTCCCGCAACCGCTGGACGCCGAAAGTGATCGGCTTGTTGGCGTCCCCGGGCCGGAGGAAATAGCCATGCATGGAATGCACACCCCGCCCCTCGGGCACCGTCCGGCTCCCGGCGATCAGCGACTGGGCGAGCACCTGGCCTCCGAACACGCGGTGCCGGGGCTGCTGCTGCGAGGGGCCCATAAAGATGTCCTCATCCGTCCGGGCACCCTCCAGCTCACCGAGGTTCAGCAATTGGAGGAGCGAGGAGGTGGGGTCCTGTGTCGGCGGCCCCTGCAATCCGGCTTCGGCTTCAGTCATGGTTCGACTCTAGACGCCCCTCCGGCACGGCCCCAAAGAGGCACAGCCGGTAGAGTCGATATTGTGTCTGACGTCCTAACCCTGCCCCTGCAGTTCACCGATCCCCGCGACCTCGCAGATCTGCGCACCTTCGCCACCCGCGCCAAGACGATCGACGACGGCGCCATCCGGCTTCAGGCCTCCGGCGCGGTGCTCGCCGCCTATGTGTGTGTGCTGCGGCCGCGGCTGTTGGGGGAGTCGACACCGACGATCCTCGGACTGCGGACCATGGCACTGGCGCGGCCGGCGGACACCGATGTCACCGTCCCGATCTCCGCGGTGCTGGACCGGCTGGCACGTGCGGGGGAGAACGACGTCGAGCTGCCGCTGCCGCCGGTAACCGTCACCGAATCCTGGGCCGGCGTGGGCGCTCCCCGCACCGGGTGGGAGGCCGTGGCCACGCTCCCCGACGCCGGGCTGCGCCGGTCCGCCGAAGCCGGCATCACCGAGATCGCCGCGATCATCCCGGACAAACCCGGAGCCCTCATCGTCAACAACGCCCGTGCCACGGTCTGGGGACGGGATCTGCCGGGTGCCGGCGGGCTCCCGCTGGGCGCCGCCTTCGCGGCCCTCACCCTCGGCTTCCTCGCCGACGGCGAACAGCAGCTGTACCGGGCCGGCCGCTGGTTCCGGCTCAGCGGAACCCGCGGGCACGTCCTGGCCCGCACCGGTACGGGGCTTTAGGTTCCGCCCTCGTCACGAACTCCGGGCATGGTGCACCTTACTGATTGCCCTGCCGTCCGCCGCACCTGGGACGCTTGCACCCGGATACCCGACTGGGTATTATTGACGCAGAAAGACCCTGGAGACATTCCCCCAAGTGCCTCCGGGGTCTTTCCACGTGTTTCACCAGGCGCTGGACACCCAGGCATCCGGCAACGCCCCTTCTTGACGGGCCTGACATACTGAGCGCATGAGCGGCGCCTCGGTACTGGATCCCCCGGTCGAGCGACACATCGGCTTCAACGATGCCCTGCATCCGGACCGCAGCTGGATCCGGATGCTTCGCTTCGCGGTCGGGGTTTTTGTGCTCGTCGCCCTCGCCCAAAAGACGTACGACGCGACGCTGCCCGGCAGTGACGTGGACGTCTTCCAGCTCTACTCGGAGTTCACGGTCCAGTCCAACTTTGTTCTCGGGCTCGTGCTCCTCGCGTCCGCCGCCCGGCCGCGGACCCGGCTGCCGGAGTCGTGGGACCACCTGTTCGGGGCGCTGGCCTTCTACCTGGTGATGACCGGCATCATCTACGCGGTGCTGGTGGCCCCGCCGGACGAGCCGTGGTGGAGCTGGGACATGTACTGGCCCCAGCTCGCGCACCACCGGCTGGCTCCGCTGTTCGTCACGCTCGACTGGCTACTCGTCACCAGGACGGTGCGCGGCACATGGCGGCGGCCGATCGTGTGGCTCAGTTACCCCGTCGCCTTCCTCATCTTCTCGTGGGTGCGCGGCGCGATCGACGGCTGGTACGTCTACGACTTCCTCGATCCCACGCTCGACGGCGGGTGGCCGGCCGCGCTGACGACGACGGCCCAGGTCCTCGTCGCCTTCCTCGTGATCGCGTTCCTGGTCCATGCCGCCGGCAACGGGCGCGCCGCGCTGGCCGCAGGGCGTGACCGACGCTGATCACAGGGCCATCAGGGGGCCACACCGGGCCCCCGTGACCGGTCTCAGGCCCCGGACGGGCTGTTCACCATGGAGAGGGCCGCCCGCTCCATGTAGTCCCAGAGAGTCCCCTCGTACAGCGGCGGCAGCTCCAGGGCATCCACCGCGGTGCGCATGTGCAACAGCCACCGCTCCTTGGCTTCCGGGGTGACCCGGAAGGGCATGTGGCGCATCCTCAGCCGGGGGTGCCCGCGCTCCTCGCCGTACGTCGTCGGGCCGCCCCAATACTGCTCGAGGAACATCAGGAAGCGCCGCTTGGCAGGGCCCAGATCCTCTTCCGGATACATCGGCCGCAGCAGCGGATCAGTCGCCACACCGTGGTAAAACACATCGACGAGCTTCACGAAGGTCTCGTGGCCGCCCACGGCATCGTAGAAGTTGTCCGTGTAGCCGGGCTGGCTGAACGGATCGTTCTGGAGCAGCTGCTTGGGCTGGCGGGGTTCGCCGGCGCTGGGAATCGTCATGGTCCTATTCTCCGGCCTTCTGCTGGGGTGTGCTGTCAGCCTCGTCAGCCGGCGGCGTGACAGGGGGAAGGTAGGTGCCCTGGGAGCGGTTGCCCACCCGCAGGATTTCGCCGTTGCGCAGGTACCAGATGGTGCCGTTCTCCGCCCGGACCCGGGTGATGCGCAGGTTCATGGCCTCAACCGTGCCCACCACTTCGGAGGTCTCGATGATGTCGCCGATCCCGTACTGGTCCTCCATGGTGATGAAGATGCCGGCCAGGAAGTCGCGGATCAGCTGCTGGGCGCCGAAACCGATGGCGATACCGAGGATGCCGACGCTGGTCAGGATCGGCGCGACGTCCACGTTCAGGTTCTTGAGCACGTACACGCTGGTAAGGATGGAGACCAGGACACCCACCACGCTGCTGAGCAGTGCCCCGATGGTGTTGGCCCGCTGGACCCGGCGTTCATGGTCCAGGGCACGGAAGGCGGGACTCACCCAGCGGAAGTATGGCTTCTTGAACAACGTGCTGCCTGCGGCGACGCGCTTGGTGATTCCGGCGATCACAAAGGACGCCACCAGCCACACGGCGACGCCGACACCCAGGCTGATGAGGACACCCGGCACGTTGACGGCCGAGATGTCCGGAGCGGGGAGGGGATCGGTGCTGGTCATGCTGAACATCGGCGGGGGTACTCCTTGTTGCTGCGTTGCTGCGGCCGGCCGGTGGCGCCGGGCTGGGCGTCCAGAGGGGCGGCCGGCGTTCGCCGGGCGCATAACGTTCTGGTCCCATTCAACATTAGCGCCGTAGCGTGGCCCCATGCGCATCCTGGTTCTCGGCGGCACCGCCTTCCTGTCAGCAGAAATAGTCCGGCAGGCCCTGGCGGCGGGCCACGATGTCACCTGCCTGGCCCGCGGCACCACGTCCGCTCCGCCCGACGGCGCCACCTGGCTGCGGGCGGACCGCTCCGAGGGTGCCGCCGCGTATTCGGCCGCCTGCGAGGGGGCCGCCTCCGACGGCGCGTGGGACGCCGTCGTCGACGTTTCGCGGGACCCCGGCCAGGCGCGGGAGGCGCTTGAGGCGCTGGCAGGCTCCGCCCGGCACTGGACCTTCATCTCCAGCTGCTCGGTCTACGCGGACCATTCCGTGGCCGGGGCAGCGGAAACCGCGGCGCGGCTGCCGCCGCTGGCGCCCGGGACGGAACTCAGCGCCGGGAATTACGGCGAAGCCAAGGCCGCCATCGAGGACTGGACCACGGAACTCGCCGGGGACAAGGCCCATATCTGCCGGGCCGGGCTCATCGGCGGCCCGGGCGACGGCTCGGACCGCTACGGCTACTGGCCGGCCCGCTTCGCCCGGGACCCGGGCGCCGTCCTGGTCCCGGACATCCCCACGGACGCCACCCAGATCATCGACGTCCGTGACCTCGCAGCCTGGACCCTCACCGCGGCCCAAAACGGGACCACCGGGGTAATGAACGCCGTGGGGGAGCCGGTGCTGTTCGCTGCCTACCTTGAGGAATCGCGCCGGCTCGCCGGCGGTTCCGCCGAGGTGGTCGCCGCTCCGGCGGACTGGCTGGTCTCCCACGGCGCCAACTACTGGGCCGGACCGGATTCTCTGCCGTTGTGGCTGCCGCCGGACCACGGGGGCTTCGCGACCCGCAGCAACGCCGCGGCCACGGCCGCCGGACTGCGCACCCGGCCCTGGACGGACACCCTGCGGGACACCCTGGCGGATGAACGCCGCCGCGGACTCGACCGCGAACGCAAGGCCGGGATGAGCCCGGCGACGGAACGCCGGATCGTGTCCGAGTACCGGGCCTCCGCAAAGGGGGCTCCCGGGTAGGGGCGGCCGGGAACAGGTCCGCCGGACACCGGGCCGCGGACGTGGACGTGGCCGTGGCCGGGGCCGGCTGAGCCGTTCAGCCCGCCTGTCCCTCGAGCACCACACTCGGCTCGTGCAGCACTGGGAAGTTGACGCTCCGGGCAATGAAGCAGACCCTGTTCGCCCCGGTGTGCAATTCCTCCATAAGTTCCTCCGCCACCGGCGCAGCGACGGTTACCCGGGGCTTGAGCGTGACCGATTCAAACTGTCCGCTGCCGTCCCGGTTGGTCCGCATCAGACCCTCGGCCCGGTCCTCATACCCCGTGACCACCACGCCGTGCTTCACGGCCACGTGCAGGAAGGACAGCATGTGGCACTGGGACAGGGCGGCCAGCAGCAACTGCTCCGGGTTGTAGCGGGTCCGGTCGCCGTGGAACGCCGGGTCCGCGGAACCCCGCAGGACGGGCAGCCCGGGGATCTCGACGTCATGATCGCGTGAATAGCCGCGGTAGGACGCCGTCCCGGCGCCAAGGTTCCCGGTCCAGCGGACTGTCAGCGCATAGCGGTGCTCATCGAGGCTCATGCGGCCAGTCTAGAACGACGGAACCCCGGCGCCGCACGGGGGCGGCGCCGGGGTTCCGGGGTCCAGGGGCAGGTCGCCCCGGCGGTCAGGTGGCTACCCGACGTCGGCCTGGCGGGCGCGCAGCGCGCGTGCCACACCGTCGCGGTTCTCCAGCATCATCCGCCGCAGGGCCGCGCTGTCCGCCGGCAGCGAGGCCAGGAACTCATCCGTGCGGTCCACGGTCGCCTGCGTGGTCAGCTGTGCCGGGTAGAGCCCGACGACGATCTGCTGGGCCAGCGCGTGCGTGCGCTCCCTGACGACGCCCGGGACCGCGTCGAAGTACTTTTCGGCGTACGGCTCCAGCAGGGAGGTGTCCAGCACCCGGGTGAAGCCGCTGACGGCTGAACCCTGGAGGGCATTGGACAGCTCGCCCTTGACCACAATCGAGTCCCAGGCCGCGGCCTTCGCCTCAGGAGTCGGAATGGCGGCCTTGGCGAGGGCCGCCGCGTTCTGCCCGGTGGCGGTGTTGTCGTGCTCGAGTTCGGCGTCGATCGTCTCCTGCCCGGCGCGGCCGCCGGCGACGAGGGAGGTAATCAGTTCCCAGCGCAGGTCCTGGTCCACAGCGAGACCCTCCAGCGTCAGGCTGCCCTCCAGCAGTCCGGCGACGGTGTCCAGTTGTCCGGCGCTGCGGGCCAGCAGGGCATAGGACTTGACGAACTGCAGCTGGGCGTCGGAGCCCGCAGGGACACCGGAAGCCAGCTCCCAGAGCCGGTCGGCGGCGGCAACCGCGGTGGCTTCCTTGTGTTCCGGAGCCACATAGAAATTCAGTGTCGTGGCCAGCTGGCGCAGTTGGACCAGGATCACCGAGGAGTCGGATTCCTCGGCGATGTTGGCCAGGATGAGTTCGACGTAGCCGCGGGCCGGCGTTTCGCCGTCGCGGGCCGCATCCCAGGCCGACCCCCACACCAGGGTCCGGGGAAGGCTTTGGCTGAAGTCCTTGAGGTGGGCCGTGGCCGTGGCGAGGGACTTCGGATCGAGGCGGACCTTGGCGTAGGCGAGGTCGTCGTCGTTGAGCAGGATCAGGTCCGGCCGGGCCAGTCCGGCCAGCGACGGCACGTCGGTGCGGCCGCCGTCGACGTCGAGCTCCTCGCGGTGGACGCGTTCCAGCTTCCCGGCGGCGGTGAGGTTGTAGAAGCCGACGGCGAGCCGGTGCGGGCGGATGGTGGGCTGGGCCTCCGTGGCGGACTGCAGGATCGCGAAGGAGGAGATCGTCCCGTCCTCACCCACGGCGAGCTCGGGCTTGAGCGTGTTGACGCCGGCGGTCTCGAGCCAGAGCTGCCCCCACTGGTCCAGGTCACGGCCGCTGGCCTTTTCGAGCTCAGCCATCAGGTCGCTGAGCTCGGTGTTCCGCCAGGCATGCTTGCGGAAGTATTCGCGGACACCGGCCATGAACTCCTCCGGACCCACCCACGCCACCAGCTGGCGGAGCACCGAGGCGCCCTTGGCATAGGTGATGCCGTCGAAGTTCACCTCGACGTCCTCCAGGTCGTTGATCTCGGCGAAGATCGGGTGGGTGGTGGGGAGCTGGTCCTGGCGGTAGGCCCAGGACTTCTCCACCGACGCGAAGGTGGTCCAGGCGCGGTCGAACCGGGTGTTTTCCACGGCGGCGAGGTGGGACATGTACTCGGCGAAGGACTCGTTGAGCCAGAGGTCGTTCCACCAGCGCATCGTCACGAGGTCCCCGAACCACATGTGGGCGAGCTCGTGGAGCACGGTGATGGCGCGGCGCTCCACCTGGGCGTCCGTGACCTTGCTGCGGAAGACATAGCCTTCCAGTATGGTCACGGCCCCGGCGTTTTCCATGGCGCCGGCGTTGAACTCCGGCACAAAGAGCTGGTCGTACTTCTCGAACGGGTACGGGCAGCCGAACTGCGCCTCGAAGAACTCGAAGCCCTGGCGGGTGAGGTCGAAGATGTTGTCCGCGTCGAGGTACTGCATCAGGGACTTCCGCGCGAAGACGCCCAGCGGAGTGACCTTCCCGTCGGCGGAGACCACTTCGCTGCGGACGCACTGGTACGGCCCCGCGATCAGGGCCGTGACGTAGGAGGAGAGCCGCGGTGTGGGGGTGAATTCCCAGACCGAGCGGGCGCCGCCGTCGGTGCCGGGGATGGTCTCGACCGGCTCCGGGGTGGGGGAATTGGACACGATGTCCCAGTGCGAGGGGGCAATCACCGTGAACGTGAAGCTGGCCTTGAGGTCGGGCTGCTCAAACACCGCGAACATCCGCCGGGAGTCCGGAACCTCGAACTGGGTGTAGAGGTAGACCTCATGGTCCACCGGATCCACGAAGCGGTGCAGGCCCTCGCCCGTGTTCATGTACGGGGCCTCGGCGACGACCAGCAGCTCGTTGTCCGCCGCCAGATCCGGCAGCCGGATGCGGATGCCGTCGGACACCTCGGCCGGGTCAAGCTCGCGCCCGTTCAGGGTCACACTCTGCACGGCGTCGGTGACGGCGTCGATGAACGTCGAGGACCCCGGCTTGGCCGTGAACTTCACGGCGGTGGTGGTGCCGAAGACTTTCTCCCCGCGGGTCAGGTCAAGGTCGACCTCGTAGGAGTCGACGGCGATCAGTTCGGCGCGCTCGCGTGCTTCGGCGCGCGTCAGGTTCATTCCGGGCAAGGGTGGGCCTCCAGGGATGCGTGGGGATGGGAGAACTCGTTACTGTGAAATTATTCTTTCACTTCTGCGGCGCTTGGCAAGTTGCCTGGGTCACACCAAGGTACCTAAGGTCGAATCGCCGGGAGTAGCGTTGGGGATATGGGAAAGTTTCGGGATTCCGTTGACGTCAGGGCGCTGCGCTTCGCCGTGGGGTTTCCGCTGGTGCTGGCCGCCGCGTTCGTAGTGTGTGCTGTCCTGCTCCGGTCCGACCTGCCCGAGCCGCTGGCCGTCCGTTGGGCCGGGGGCGTTGCCGCGGACTTCGCGCCGTTTGGGGCGGTCGTTGGCGTCGGTGCGGGCATGATCGTCCTGTTCGGCGGGGCCGTGCTGGTGCAGGCCGTGCCGCTGTCCCGTCCGGCCATCATGCGCCGGATCATGATGGGCACCGGGCTGTTCGTGAGCCTGTTCGTCACCACCGTCCTCGCCGCCGTGCTGGTCGGACAGCTCGGCCTCGCGAATGCGGGGGAGGCCCAGGTGGATGTCGCCGTCCTCGCCATGGGCAGCGGCGCCGCTCTGGGCCTGGGCGTCGTTATGGGCTTCGTCTTCAAAGCCGACGAACGCTGGTCCACGGACGACGACCGGGCCATGGCCGAAGCCCTGGCCCGCGAGCTCGACCCCGACCTGGCCCGGGACTCGGTGCGCCTGTGGGTCCACGCCCGCAGTTCGGTCTTTGTGATGCTCGGGATCGCCACCCTGCTTCCCGCCGCCCTCCTCACCATCGCCGTCCCTTGGCTCGCTGCGCTCCTTGTCGCCGTGGCCCTGCTGGCTGCCGCGTGCCTGTTCGCCCGCATCCGGGTGGACCGGAGCGGGCTGCGGGTCTTTGCCGCCGGTTTCGTCAGGGTAATGGACGTGCCGGCCGCTGCCATCGAGGCGGCGACGCCGAAAGAGGTCAAGGCAGCCGACTACGGCGGCTGGGGATACCGCAGCCACGGCACCACGACGGCCCTGCTCGTCAGCAGCGGACCGGCAGTCGTCGTCGACCGTTCCGATGGCCGGACCCTGACCGTCAGTGGCGGGAGTGCCACGACGGCGGACAATGTAGCGCAGGTGATTTCGCGGGTGGCGGCCCGGGCACACCGGCCCGGCGGGGCGGCCGGTGTGTGAAGTGGTCCCCGGTGGCCGAACAGGCCGGCCGGCCCGTGCCTAGTAGGCTGGGAACAGCCCCCTTCACCGCACCCGCAGGCCATGTGACTCCACTGATCTGCCCAACTGAACGGATACGCCGTGACCCCCTCTGACCTCCCGCGTGTGCACATCGCCACCGACCACGCCGGCATGGAACTCAGTGCCCACCTCGTCAGCCACCTCGGCGCGAAGGGCTACGAGGTCCTCGACCACGGACCCGAGGTCTACGACGCCCTCGACGACTACCCCTCGTTCTGCATCAATGCCGCGCTCGCGGTGGTGGCGGACCAGGAGGCGGGCACCAACGCCCTTGGAATTGTCCTCGGCGGGTCCGGCAACGGCGAACAGATTGCGGCCAACAAGGTCAAGGGCGTCCGCGCCGCGCTGGCCTGGAACCTGTCCACCGCGAAGCTGGCCCGCGAACATAACGACGCCAACGTCGTCGCCGTCGGCGGCCGCCAGCACAGCGTCGGCGAGGCCACGGAAATCATTGAGGCCTTCCTGGCCGAGCCCTTCAGCAACGACGAGCGCCACGTCCGCCGGATCGGCAAGATTGCCACGTACGAGCGCACCGGCGAGGTCATCGCTTAGTGCCGGAAGGGCATTCCGTCCACCGGCTGGCCCGCCAGTTCGGGGACGTTTTCACGGGGGAGAGGCTCGCCGTGTCCAGCCCACAGGGGCGCTTCGCGCACGGCGCTGCGCTGCTGGACGGCGGCACCCTGACCGGCTCCGCGGCGCACGGGAAACACCTCTTCCTGGAGTTCGAGCACGGACTGCTGCTGCACGTCCACCTGGGCCTTTACGGCGCCTGGGACTTCGGCGGCGACGCCGGCTTCCGGGGCGCGTCCAGCATCGGGGCGCCCCGGAAAGTGGGGGAGCGGGAGGTCTACGACGACGGGACAGCGGCCGGGTCATCCGGGTACGAGGGCCCGCCCGCCCCGGTCGGTGCCGTCCGCGTCCGGCTCGCCAGCGCCCACGGCTGGGCAGACCTCCGCGGCGCGACCACCTGCGAGACGGTCACGGAAGCGGAGGCGGCAGCTGTCCTGGCACGGCTCGGCCCCGACCCGCTCCGGAACCTTCCCGGCGACAGGGACTCCTTCGCCGCCGGAGTCCTGGCCAAACGCACGCCGCTCGCGGCCCTGCTGATGGACCAGAAGGTCATCGCCGGTGTCGGCAACGTGTACCGCGCCGAGCTGCTCTTCCGCCAGGGCCTGGACCCCTGGCTGCCGGGAAAGGAGCTGTCCGCGGAGGCGGCCGGCCGGCTCTGGGACGACACCGTCGCAATGATGTCCGACGGCGTCCGCGACGGCCGGATCATCACCACACCCGCGCGCTATTGGAGCGGGCCCGGCGGCGGCTCGCTGGGCGGCAAATCCCGGGGCCTCCCCGCCCCGGAAGAGTCCCACTTCGTCTACCGGCGGCAGGGTCTCGACTGCCGGAACTGTGGAACGCCGGTTGCTCTGACAGAGCTCGGAGCCCGCAAGCTCTACTGGTGCCCGTCCTGCCAGGCGTGAGTGGCGCACGCACCGGGCGCCGCGCGGTGCGTGCGCCGGCACAAAAAAGCCCCTCCGAAGAGGGGCTTTTTCGTCATATTTTGGAGGGGACGACGGGAATCGAACCCGCGTAATCAGTTTGGAAGACTGAGGCTTTACCATTAAGCTACGTCCCCGGGATTGAGCAGGAACTTTCTGCAAAACTTCCGGGCGGCTGTTGAAGCCGGATACAACTAAACCTAATTCAGGGCCCCGGTGTCAAATGTGCAAATAGGCGCAGAATGACCGTAGACTGTTCTGTGCACTTACGGGGTGTAGCTCAGCTTGGCTAGAGCACCTGCTTTGGGAGCAGGAAGTCGCAGGTTCAAATCCTGTCACCCCGACTCTGCAGGTACAGCCAGACCCTTGGCGGTGCAGAACCCCACCCCCTAAAACCAGGAGTACTTAGACTGTGAAGAGCGCTGTCGAGAACCTCACCCCCACGCGGGTCAAGCTCAATGTTGAGGTCCCCTTTGAGGAATTGAAGCCCAGCATCGCAGAGGCATACAAGACTGTTGCTTCGCAGATCCAGGTCCCCGGCTTCCGCAAGGGCAAGGTCCCCTCCAAGCTCATTGACCAGCGCGTTGGCCGTGGCTACGTGTTGGAGACTGCCATCAACGAAGGCCTCAACGGCTGGTACCAGGCAGCCGTTCAGGAAACCGGCATCCGTCCGCTGAGCCGTCCCGAGGTCGAAATCACCGAGGTTCCGGACCCGTCCGCCACCGACGGTGAACTGAAGTTCCACGCCGAGGTTGACGTCCGCCCCGAGATCGAACTGCCCGACTACGCCGGCATCAAGGTTGAGGTTGCCGCCGCTGAGTCCACCGACGCCGACGTCGACAAGGCCCTGGACGAACTCCGCGGCCGCTTCGGCACGCTGAAGTCCGTGGACCGCCCGGCCGCCGACAAGGACTTCCTCACGATCGACATCACGGCCACCATCGACGGCGCCGAGGTTGACTCCGCTACCGGCCTGTCCTACCAGGTCGGCGCCGGCACCATGCTCGAAGGCCTCGACGAAGCCGTCACCGGCCTCAGCGCCGACGAGGACGCCATCTTCGACACCACCCTCGTGGGCGGCGAGCACGCCGGCGAGTCCGCCCAGGTCAAGGTTGTCGTCAAGTCCGTCAAGGAGCGCGAGCTTCCCGAGGCCGACGATGACTTCGCCCAGCTGGCCTCCGAATTCGACACCCTGGCCGAACTCCGCGAGGACCTCGCCAAGCAGGCTGCCGAGTCCAAGGTCGTCGAGCAGGGCGTTGAGGCCCGCGACAAGGTCCTCGACAAGCTCGTTGAGCTCGTAGCGGTTCCCGTCCCGGAATCCGTCGTCGAAGAGCAGCTCGAGCAGCACTTCAACGCCGAGAACGCCCACGGTGAAGGCGAGCACGACACCGAGGAGCACCGCGCCGAGGTCAAGGCCAACACGGAGCGCGCCTTCCAGAACGAGATCATCCTTGACGCCATCGCCGAAAAGGAAGAAGTCAATGTCAGCCAGAACGAGCTGATCGACTACATCGTCACCACCGCCGGCCAGTACGGCATGGACCCGAACCAGTTCGCCCAGATCATCGATCAGAGCGGCCAGGTCCCCATGATGGTTTCCGAGGTCCGCCGCCGCAAGGCGCTGGCCGTCGTCCTGGGCCAGGCCGAGGTCACCGACACCGAGGGCAACAACGTTGACCTCAGCGACTTCGTCCGCCCCGGCGGCGAAGAGGCGCCGGTCGAGGCAGCAGCCGGGACCGAAGCCGATGTCGAGGACGCCGCTTCCGACGAAGCAGCGGCCGAGACCGCGAAGAACGATGACCCGGCAGCAGTGAAGTTCTAAGACTTTTCTGTTCCCGCAGTTCCTGCCGCACCCCCGGATCCTCGATCCGGGGGTGCGGCCTTTTAAGCCGGGCATGAACCCTCCCGGGCAATCGTGCGCCGTCAGCGAACAGCCCCGCGCCTGAGCACACCGGGGCCGGGAAAACCGTTAGTGTCCATGTAGGAAAGTTCAGTGATGTCGTCCAGTGGCGTCACCGTCGCCAGCGAGAGGTAAGTACATATGTCACAGCAAGCAGGGGCACCCCGGATGGCTACTGTCGATCCGGCAGCCCAGGATAACTACATTTACAACCGCCTGCTGAAAGAGCGCATCATCTGGCTCGGCTCCGAGGTCCGCGACGAGAACGCCAACGCGATCTGCTCGCAGCTGCTGCTGCTCTCGGCCGAGAACCCCGAGAAGGATATCTACCTCTACATCAACTCCCCGGGCGGCTCCGTCACCGCCGGCATGGCCATCTACGACACGATGCAGTTCATCCCGAACGACGTCGTCACCGTCGCCACCGGCCTCGCCGCCTCGATGGGACAGTTCCTGCTCTCCTCCGGCACCAAGGGCAAGCGCTACGCCACCCCCAACGCCCGCATCCTGATGCACCAGCCCTCCGGCGGCATCGGCGGGACGGCCTCGGACATCAAGATCCAGGCCGAGCTCATCCTGCACATGAAGAAGGTCATGGCCGAACTGACGGCCGACCAGACCGGGCAATCGGTCGAGACCATCCTCAAGGACAACGACCGCGACAAGTGGTTCACGGCCAAGGAAGCCCTTGAATACGGCTTCTTCGACAAGATCGCGGCGCACGCGGGATCCGTGGCCGGCGGCGGCGGAACCAACGCCGACTCCAATGGCTCAGTCACCGACTCAACCGACGATGCCACCGAGAACTGACCGGCACGTAGACAGCAATGAATTCAGGAGCAATGAACATGAACTACAACTTCGGTTCGACTGCCGGTAACCTGCCGAGCAGCCGCTATGTGCTGCCGCAGTTCGAAGAGCGCACCCCCTACGGCTTCAAGCGCCAGGACCCGTACACCAAGCTGTTCGAGGACCGCATCATCTTCCTCGGCGTCCAGGTCGACGACGCGTCGGCCGATGACGTGATGGCGCAGCTGCTCGTGCTCGAGTCCACCGACCCGGACCGCGACATCACGCTCTACATCAACTCCCCGGGCGGCTCCTTTACCGCCATGACGGCCATCTACGACACCATGACGTACATCCGCCCGGAGATCCAGACCGTCTGCCTCGGCCAGGCCGCCAGTGCCGCTGCCGTGCTCCTCGCCGCCGGTACGCCGGGCAAGCGCCTGGCCCTGCCGAACGCCCGGGTCCTGATCCACCAGCCCTCGCTGTCCGGTGGCCAGGGTGGCCAGGCTTCCGACCTGGAGATCCAGGCCGCTGAGGTCATGCGCATGCGGGCCTGGCTCGAGGACACGCTGGCCAAGCACTCCGGCCGGACGCCGGAGCAGGTCAACAACGATATCGAGCGCGACAAGATCCTCACCGCGGCCGAGGCCATGCAGTACGGCCTGATCGACCAGGTGCTGGATTCCCGCAAGATGAAGCCCCAGGCAATCACCAAGTAGCAGGCCTTCAGGTAACAAGCAGTACCCGACGCCGGTGCGGCCCACTTTAAGTGGCCGCACCGGCGTCGGCTATCCACCCAACAGGCCCAAAGTGACCTAGAGTGGAACATGTCACGGCTGGCGTCTCCCAAGGCACGCCCGTGATTCCAGTAACGGGTGCAGCGCTGCGCAGGAGAAGAACACGGCCGGCAGCAAGATTCTAAAAGGGGTTCACATATGGCTCGGATTGGCGAGAGCACGGATCTGCTGAAGTGTTCTTTCTGCGGAAAGAGCCAGAAGCAGGTTCGGAAGCTCATTGCCGGGCCCGGCGTCTACATCTGCGACGAGTGCATTGAACTCTGCAACGAGATCATTGAAGAAGAACTCGCCGAAGTAGCTGACCTGGGCAGTTTCGAACTGCCCAAGCCCCGCGAGATCTTTGATTTTCTGCAGGAATACGTGATCGGCCAGGAGCCCGCCAAGCGCTCGCTCGCCGTCGCGGTCTACAACCACTACAAGCGCATCCAGGCCGGGCACGCGCCCAAGAGCGGCAGCCTCGCCGAAGGCGTCCATCACGACGACGTCGAGATCGCCAAGTCCAACATCCTGCTCATCGGCCCGACCGGCTGCGGCAAGACCTACCTCGCGCAGACCCTGGCCCGCCGCCTCAACGTCCCCTTCGCCGTCGCCGACGCCACCGCGTTGACTGAAGCCGGCTATGTCGGCGAGGACGTCGAGAACATCCTGCTGAAGCTCATCCAGGCCGCCGACTACGACGTCAAGAAGGCCGAGCAGGGCATCATCTACATCGATGAGATCGACAAAATCTCGCGCAAGAGCGAGAACCCCTCCATCACCCGTGACGTCTCGGGGGAGGGTGTGCAGCAGGCCCTGCTGAAGATCCTCGAAGGCACCGTCGCCTCGGTACCGCCGCAGGGCGGCCGCAAGCACCCGCACCAGGAATTCATCCAGATCGACACCACGAACGTGCTCTTCATCGTCGCCGGTGCCTTCGCCGGCCTCGAGGACATCATCGGTTCGCGGTCCGGGCGCAAGGGCATCGGGTTCGGCGCTCCGCTCAATGAGGTCAAAAACAACACTGACTCCTACGGCGAGGTCATGCCCGAGGACCTGTTGAAGTTCGGGCTCATCCCGGAATTCATTGGTCGCCTCCCGGTCATCACCACGGTCTCCAACCTGGACCGGGCGGCGCTCATCCAGATCCTGTCCACGCCGAAGAACGCGCTGGTAAAGCAGTACCAGAAGATGTTCCAGCTCGACGGCGTCGAGCTGGTCTTCGATGAGGAGGCTCTGAACACGATCGCGGACCAGGCGCTCGAACGCGGCACCGGCGCCCGCGGGCTCCGCGCCATCATGGAGGAAGTCCTGCTCCCGGTGATGTTCGACCTGCCCAGCCGCGACGACATCGCCACGGTCGTCATCACCGAAGACGTCGTGTCCAAGAAGGCCGCGCCGACGATGATCGCCCACGACGTCAAGCGCCGCAAGTCCGCCTGATCCGGAATAAATAGGCCGCACCGTTCGCTGTCGCCTGTGAGGCGACCAGTCTTTGGGCTGGTGCCGTGCACCTTTTTTCCCGCAGACTTCCCAAGGAGAACACCTGTGCCTGAAACCAACAAAGCAGACTTCTGGTTTGACCCGATGTGCCCGTTTGCCTGGGTGACCTCCCGCTGGATCAGCGAGGTGGAAGACGTCCGCGACATCAGCACCGAATGGCACGTCATGAGCCTGGCCATGCTCAACGACGGCCGCGAGGAGCTCCCGGAGGAGTACAAGGCGTTCCTGGTTAAGGCCTGGGCGCCGGTGCGGGTCATCACGGCTGCCGCCGAGCAGCATGGCACCGAGCACATCAAGGCCCTTTACGATGCCATGGGCACCAAGATCCACAACGAGGGCAACAAGGACATCGCCGAGGTCATCTCGAAGTCCCTCGCCGAAGCCGGCCTGCCCGCGGAACTGGCAGCAGCCGGCCAGGACGACGACTTCGACGCCGCGCTGCGGACCAGCCACGAGGCCGGAATCTCGCTGGTGGGCCAGGACGTGGGCACACCCATCGTTGCGTTCAACGGAACCGCCTTTTTCGGCCCCGTGCTCACGCGCATCCCGCGGGGCGAGGAAGCCGGACGGCTGTGGGATGCCTCGGTGGCCCTGGCCTCGTTCCCGTACTTCTTCGAAATCAAGCGCAGCCGCACCGAGGACCCCATCTTCACCTAAGGCCCGGACGGGCAAAAAGTACGCCGCCCGCAGGACAGCGAGGAGCCCCGGACGAACTACTCTGATGTAGTTCTTCCGGGGCTCTTGTGCATCCGCCAGGACGGGATCACAATTGAACTTACCCACTTCGAAAGAAGCGGGACGCAGGAACCAAAGATTCAGTGACACTCATCCGACGCAGCCTTCGGCAAAGTCAGATGATGGCTACCAGTGACGAGGTAGGAAGACCTGAAAATCCAAGGATTCTGCCAGATTGTCTAAGACGTCACGTGACAATCGAAAAGTCGAAGCCCCACCAACGGCAAAACGCTGATGGGGCTTCCCCTTTGCCCAAAAACCGGCTTTGCCCAAAAACCGGCCTTGCCCAAAAACCGGCCGGCCGGGTGCCGGCAGCGGCTCCTAGACCTCCGCCGGCACCAGGACCACGTCGCTCACGGTCAGTTCGCCGTTGCCGCCCACCAGGGTCAGCTCCCGTGCGTTGGCCGCGGCCTTGAGATCCGCCAGACCGGCTTTCAGCTGCGTGGTGAGGGAATCCGGAGCCGTGATGGTCGCGGACAGCACCTCGGTGCGCTGCTTGACCTTGGCCTCCGACTTGGCCTTGCGGATGCCGCTGAGCGCGGTCCCGACGGTGGCCAGCAGGTTGGTGTCCCCGTCGATCTCGACGGCGGTCGGCCACTGGGCACGGTGCACCGAACCGGTGCGCCACCAGCTCCAGACTTCCTCCGTGGCAAAGGGCAGGAACGGGGCGAAGAGTCGCAGCAGCGTGTCCAGGCTCGTCGCCAGCGCCGCGAGGACGGAGGCCTGCTCGGCCTCGCCTGCGGCACCGTAGGCGCGGTCCTTGATGAGCTCCACGTAGTCATCGGTGAAGTGCCAGAAGAAGCTCTCCGTGATCTGCAGGGCCCGGGCGTAGTCGTAGTTTTCGAACGCCTTCGTGGCCTGCTGGACCACGTCGGAGAGCTGCGCCAGCACGGCCCGGTCCAGGGGGTTGCCCAGCACGGACAGGTCAGCGGAAACAACCGAGTTCTCCGTGGCGCCCAGGTTCAGTACGAACTTGGAGGCGTTGAGCAGCTTGATCGCCAGCCGGCGGCCAATCTTCATCTGCGCGATCTCGTAGGCCGTGTCCGCGCCGAGCTTGGCCGAGGCCGCCCAGTAGCGGACGGCGTCGGAGCCGTACTCCTCCAGCACATCGGTGGGGACGATCACGTTGCCCTTGGACTTGGACATCTTCTTGCGGTCCGGATCCAGGATCCAGCCGGAGATGGCGGCGTGCTTCCACGGCGCGGAGTCCTGCAGGGCGTCGGCGCGCACCGCGGAGGAGAACAGCCAGGTCCGGATGATGTCGTGACCCTGCGGGCGCACATCGAAGGGATAGACCTTGGCGAAGAGCGCCTCGTCGGTGCTCCAGCCGCCCACGATCTGCGGGGTCAGCGAGGACGTGGCCCAGGTGTCGAGCACGTCGGCGTCGCCGGTGAAGCCGCCCGGCACATCGCGCCGGGCTTCCTCGTAACCGGGGGCCGCGTCCGCGGCGGGGTCCACCGGCAGTTGCGCGTCGGACGGGACGATGGGAGCTGCGAAGTCCGGGTTGCCGTCGGCGTCCAGCGGGTACCAGACGGGCACGGGCACGCCGAAGAACCGTTGGCGCGAAACGAGCCAGTCGCCGTTCAGCCCGGAGATCCAGTTCTCATAGCGTGAGCGCATGAAGGCCGGGTGGAAATCGATCTCGTGGCCGCGGGCAATGAGCCGCTCACGGCGTTCCGCGTCCCGTCCGCCGTTGCGGATGTACCACTGGCGGGAGGTCACGACCTCCAGGGGCTTGTCGCCCTTTTCGAAGAAGTTCACCGGGTGCATGATCTTTTTCGGCTCGCCGTCGAGGAGTCCGGCAGCGGCCAGGAGCTCCACCACGCCTTCCTTGGCGCTGAAGACCGTCTTGCCGGCGATCGCCTCAAAACTTGCGCGGCCTTCGGCGGTGGTGATCCACTCCGGGGTCTCGCCGATGATCCGGCCGTCGCGGCCCACGATCGCGCGGGTGGGCAGCTGGAGCTCGCGCCACCAGGTGACGTCGGTAAGGTCGCCGAAGGTGCAGACCATGGCGATGCCGGAGCCCTTGTCCGCCTTGGCCAGCGGGTGGGCCCTGACCTCCACCTCAACCCCGAACAGGGGGGAGGTGACCTTCTTGCCGAACAGCGGCTGGTACCGTTCGTCGTCGGGATTCGCGACCAGGGCGGCGCACGCGGCCAGCAGTTCCGGGCGGGTGGTCTCGATGTAGATCTTCTCGCCGTCTTCGGTGAAGAAGGGGTAGCGGTAGTACGCGCCCGCGACCTCGCGGTCCTCGAGTTCGGCCTGGGCCACCGCGGTGCGGAAGGTGACATCCCACAGGGTGGGTGCCTCGGCCATGTAGGCGTCGCCGGCGGCGAGGTTCGCCAGGAAGGCGCGCTGGGAGATGGCGCGGGACTTGTCATCGATGGTGCGGTAGGTCAGGTCCCAGTCCACGGACAGGCCGAGCGTCTGGAACAGGTTCTCGAAGACTTTCTCGTCCTCGACGGCGAGTTCCTCGCACAGTTCGATGAAGTTCCGGCGCGAGACGACGTCGAAGTCGCGCTGGTTCTTGGCGGGCTCGGCCGGGGGCCGGTAGCCGGCGTCGTAGGCGGTGGTCGGATCGCAGCGCACACCGTAGTAGTTCTGCACGCGGCGCTCGGTGGGCAGGCCGTTGTCGTCCCAGCCCATGGGGTAGAAGACATTCTTGCCGGTCATGCGCTGATAGCGCGCCAGGACGTCGGTCTGGGTGTAGGAGAACATGTGACCGACGTGCAGGGACCCCGACGCCGTGGGCGGGGGAGTGTCGATCGAGTACACCTGCTCCCGTGTGGTGTCCGGGTTGAACTTGTAGGTCCCGTCGTCAAGCCAGCGCCGGGTGAGGGCGTCTTCCAGCCCTTCCAGGGCGGGCTTGTCCGGAACATTGATGGGGGCGGTGGTGGGCGTGTCTGTACCCTGCGTGTCTTCAGCCATGGGCCCAATTCTTTCACGGCCGGCGGACCCCGCCGCGCAGGGACGGGAGGGAGGCCGCGAACCGCGCCTGCGCGGCCTCCGGAAGGACGATGCACAATTCCGCCGATAATGCCCATGGAGGAACCCTCCAGAGCGGGGACCCTGCGTCTGTAGGGTATTGGCTATGTGATTGCCATCACGTCCCCGGGGCGTTCTAGTAGAGGGATGTCTATTTACCTAGCGATGCCAGCCCAAGCCGCTTCCGACGAGATTGGCTGGCTGGCCGCCGTCGAAAACGCCGCCGATACGGTCGTCCAGCCCGTCGCCGAAATCTTCTCAAGCGTTGTCTTCTTTCCCATCACCATCGGCGAGGTGAGCTTTCCGGCCGTCGTGGCATGGCTCATCGCCGCCGGTGTGATCTTCACGGTCTACTTCGGCTTCATCCAGTTCCGCGGCCTCAAGACCTCCCACGAGGTAATCCGCGGACACTACTCGTCCAAATCAGACCCCGGTGAGGTGCCGCACTTCCATGCTTTGACCTCG
Organism: Arthrobacter sp. UYEF36; assembly: GCF_040547025.1. Lineage (NCBI taxonomy): Bacteria > Bacillati > Actinomycetota > Actinomycetes > Micrococcales > Micrococcaceae > Arthrobacter > Arthrobacter sp. UYEF36. The sequence continues at coordinate 9,314 of NZ_JBEPOX010000020.1, read as the reverse complement.
GCGCTGTCCGGTACGGTCGGGCTCGGCAACATCGCCGGCGTCGGCGCCGCCATGGCGCTCGGTGGCCCCGGTGCCACGTTCTGGATGATCCTGGCCGGTCTGCTCGGCATGGCCACGAAGTTCGCCGAGTGCACCCTCGGGGTCAAGTACCGGGAAGTCCACGCTGACGGGACGGTGACCGGCGGCCCGTTCAAGTACCTGCCCGTCGCGTTCAAGAAGTTCGGGCGGATCCCGGCAAAGACACTCACCGGCATCTTCGCGGTCTCCATCCTGATTTTCGGTATTGCCGGCGGCAACATGTTCCAGGCGAACCAGACCTTCGCCCAGGTGCAAAACGTCACGGGTGGCGAGGACGGTCCGCTCGGCAGCGCCGGAGCCGCGGTGATCTTCGGGGTCATCCTGGCCGCGCTCGTGGCCGCTGTGATCCTAGGCGGCATCAAGTCGATCGGTGCCACCACCAGCAAGCTCGTCCCGGCCATGGGAATCATCTACGTGGCCGCCTGCCTGTTCGTTATCCTCGCCAACCTGGACCACGTGCCCGCGGCCCTGGCATCGATCATGGCCGGGGCTTTCCATGCGGAAGGCCTGACCGGCGGCGTCGTTGGTGTCATGATCGTGGGCTTCCAGCGCGCGGCGTTCTCCAACGAGGCGGGCCTGGGTTCCGCCGCCATTGCGCACGCGGCGGTCAAGACCCACCGGCCCGTGAGCGAGGGTTTCGTGGCCATGTTCGAGCCCCTCATCGACACGGTGGTCATCTGCACCATGACAGCGCTCGCGATCATCATCGCCGGTGCGCCGAGCCTGCAGGCCGGCATGGACTCTGTGCAGGCCGGAAACGGCGCCCCCGACGGCGTCATCCTGACCTCTGATGCCTTCGCCACGGCGCTCCCGTGGTTCCCGGCGGTGCTGGCCGTAGCCGTCTCGCTGTTCGCCTTCTCCACCCTGATCACGTGGTCGTATTACGGGCTGAAGGCCTGGGGGTACCTCTTCGGCCGGAGCAAGGCCTCCGAGGTCACGTACAAGAGCATTTTCCTGTTCTTCACCGTGGTCGGAACCGTCCTGACCTTCACCCAGGTGTTGAGCTTCGCCGATGCTGCACTGTTCGTCTGCGCCTTCGTGAACCTGCTCGGCGTCTACCTGCTGCTGCCGGTGATCAAACGGGAAATGCAGGAGTACCTGGCCGACCGGAAGAGCGGCAAGCTCAAGGTCCTGGGTCTCGAAGACGAGGATCTGGAACCGAGCACCCTGCCCTGATCCACTAGGGTGGTGCCATGAATGAGGGAATCCAGCACAAGGCAGCAGTAGTTACGGGCGCCAGCACCGGAATCGGCGAGGCCACCGTGCGTGCGCTCCGGACCGAGGGGTGGACCGTATACGCCGTCGCCCGCCGCGCGGACCGGCTGGAGGCGCTCGCCGCGGAAACCGGCGCCGTCGCGCTTCCGGCCGACGTAACCGACGACGCCGACGTCGCCCGGCTCCTGGACGAGGTGACCCGTGCCGGCGGCGTCGACACGCTCATCAACATCGCCGGCGGCGCCCGCGGCGCGGACAAGGTGGCCGAGGCCAGGACCGAGGACTGGGAATGGATGTTCGAGGTCAATGTCCTGGGCACCATGAAGCTCACCCGGGCGTTCCTGCCGATGCTGCGCGCCTGCGGTGAGGGCACCGTCCTGAACCTGACGTCGACGGCGGGGCTGTCCGCCTATGAGGGCGGCGGCGGCTACAACGCGGCGAAGTTCGCCCAGCACGCGCTCACCGGCGCATTGCGCCTCGAAGAGGCAGAGCACAACCTCCGCGTGATCGAGGTGGCTCCAGGCCTGGTCCAGACGGAGGAGTTCGCGCTGAACCGCCTCGGCGACCAGTCGGCCGCCGCCAAGGTGTACCAGGGCGTCGAGAAGCCCCTGACCGCCGCGGATGTCGCCGACGTCGTCCGGTACGCCGTCGTGGCACCGCACCACGTCAACCTGGACCAGATCGTGATCCGCCCGGTGGCACAGGCCGCCAACTACAAGCTGATCCGCAAGGGCTAAGGCTTCCGCGCCCGGCCGCGGCATTCACCCGGTCACCGGCCAAGCAACGCGGGGTCACCTACGGCCTATAAAGCGGGGGTTTATGGGCCGTAGGTGACCCCGCGTTGCTTGGCCTAGCCGGCGGCCGGGACGGTCAGCGTCGCCGTGATGGCGGCGTGGTCCGTCCCGGACACGCGGTGCACGGCGTAGTCCGCGCTGCGCACCGACGGGCTGGTCACCAGGTGGTCAATGGTGATGCCGGGGAGAAACACGTCCTCCATCGGCCAGGTGGGGACCAGGCGCGAGCCCTGGGCCAGACCCACGTCCACCAGTTTCCGGCCTTCGCCCTGCAGGAGCTCCCGGAACTCGGCATGGTCGTAGCTGGCGTTGAAGTCACCGGCCAGCACCATGTTCCCGGGCCGTGATGCCAGCTGGCCCAGTGCCGCGAGGTCGCTGCGCCACTTCGGCAGGCCAACGCCCACAGGCGCACGTGCATGGACGTTGGTCACGTCGACGACGGCCCGCTGCCCGTAGGCCTCGGCGGTGAGCCGGATTACGGGCATCGGAAAATGGGAGTCGGGGACTTCACCGGTGGCCGCCAGTTCGTGGATCGAGTAGACAGCATTCCCGGCGGCGCGGTCCGCGGGATCGCTGATCCTGTTCGGCAGCAGGGTGGCCAGGCCGGCAGCAGCCAGCCGGTCTTCGAGTGACGGGGTGTACTCCTGGACCGTCAGCAGGCAGATGCCGTGCTCGCGGACCAGCCTGACGATGTCCGCCGCGTCCGCTTTGCCGTGTTTGGCGTTGATGCTCATCGTCCGCAGCACCACAGCCCCTTCCCCGGAATCCGCCACGGAATCCGGCGCGGCGCCCTCCGCGGCGTCGGGCGCGGCCCGGGCGTAGTCCAGCGGGACCAGCCAGAAGAGCTGCACGGCCACGAGGCCGGCTGCGGCACCCGCCATCCATCGCCGCCGGCCCAGCACCGCGAACAGCAGCGAGGCACTGGCAGGCAGCACCAGCCACGGGGTGAAGGACACCAGCTGGACCGCGGTGGTGGGCCATTCCCGCGGCACGGCCCGGAAGACGGAGACCACCACAACGGGTGCGGCCGCCAGCCCTGCCAGCCACCGCCAGCCCGAGGCAGCCCGGCCTGCAGGCGTTCGCGGGGCGGCGCGGCCCCGGGTCCGGAACATCATGGGATTCAGTGTAGGCATTGCGGACCCGCCATAGTTGTTAGACTTCTGGTAGCAGCTATGACCCGGCCATCACCGGTGAGCTTCCGGAAGAACGCCCCGGCGCCACGACTTTCCTGCAACTCAGTGCGCCAGGGCCGGTAGAACCGGACGGGTAAGCCCGTTACAGCAGTAATGAGCGGCCGGCTCCGGCGCTTCCCCCCGGGGGAGCGGTGCCGGTAAGTGAGGTGGTACCGCGGTGCCGGTGTTGTCGACAAGACAGTGCAGGGGCCGTCCTCGCATCCTGAATGAATCCATTTGTTCACTAGCTCAACCCAGGATGTCGAGATGACTTATTACCCGAAGGCCTCCGCCGCACCTTCCGGCGCAGGCGCCACCCCCTCTGCTTCCAACACCTCCGGGGTGTCCGCCTCCGTGAAGTTCCCGGAGGTCGAAGAACGCATCCTCAGGTACTGGGAAGAAGACGGTACCTTCCAGGCCAGCATTGACCAGCGCCCCTCTGATCTTCCTGGCGGAGCACGTGGCAGCAACGAGTTCGTCTTCTACGACGGTCCCCCCTTCGCCAACGGCCTGCCGCACTACGGCCACCTGCTGACCGGCTACGCCAAGGACCTCGTGGGCCGCTACCAGACGCAGCGCGGACGCCGCGTCGAGCGCCGCTTCGGCTGGGACACCCACGGGCTGCCCGCCGAGCTGGAAGCCATGAAGCAGCTGGGCATGACGGACAAGACGCAGATCGAGGCCATGGGCATAGACAAGTTCAACGATGCCTGCCGTGCTTCCGTCATGAAGTACGCCGACGAGTGGAAGAGCTACGTCACCCGCCAGGCGCGCTGGGTCGACTTCGAGAACGACTACAAGACGCTCAACGTCGAATACATGGAGTCCGTGCTCTGGGCCTTCAAGCAGCTGCATGAGAAGGGCCTCACCTACAACGGCTACCGCGTGCTGCCGTACTGCTGGAAGGACGAGACACCGCTGTCCAACCATGAACTGCGTATGGATGACGACGTCTACAAGAACCGCCAGGACCAGACCGTCACCGTCACTTTCCCGATCACGGCAGGGGAGACGGAACTGTCCCGGCAGCTCGCCGGCGTGCAGGCGCTCGCCTGGACCACCACCCCCTGGACGCTGCCCACCAACCTGGCGCTCGCCGTCGGGCCCGCCATCACCTACGTCGTCCTGCCCGCCGGCCCGCACGGAATCAAGGCGGCCTCGGCCGAGGCACCTGTTACCGGCAGATTCCTGCTCGCCGCGGACCTCCTGGGCGCCTACGCCAAGGACCTCGGCTATGGCGACGGCGCCGAGGGCGCAGCGGCCGCCGAAGCCGCCGTGACCTCCCGCCACACCGGCGCCGAGCTTGAGGGCCTGACGTACGAGCCGCTCTGGGACTACTTCCACGACGTCGAAAAGTACGGAACCGAGAACGCCTGGCGTTTCCTCGTGGCCGACTACGTCACCACCACCGACGGTACCGGCATCGTCCACCAGGCCCCCGCCTATGGTGAGGACGACCAGAAGGTCTGTGAAGAAGCCGGCATCCCCGTCGTCCTCTCGGTGGACGAGGGCGCCAGGTTCCTGCCGCTGTTCGGCCACGGTGACCTCGCCGAAATCGCCGGGCTGCAGGTCTTCGAAGCCAACAAGCCGATCACCCAGGTGCTCCGCGCCCAGGGCCGCCTGGTCCGCCAGGCCAGCTACGAGCACAGCTACCCGCACTGCTGGCGCTGCCGGAACCCGCTGATCTACCGCGCCGTGTCGTCCTGGTACGTTGAGGTCACGAAGTTCAAGGACCGCATGTCCGAGCTCAACCAGGACATCAACTGGATCCCGGGCAACGTCAAGGACGGCCAGTTCGGCAAGTGGCTCGCCAACGCCCGCGACTGGTCGATCAGCCGGAACCGTTACTGGGGCAGCCCTATCCCGGTCTGGCAGTCCAGCGACCCGGACTACCCGCGGACCGATGTCTACGGTTCGCTCGCCGAGATCGAGGCCGATTTCGGCCGCCTGCCGCTGAACCAGGCCGGCGAGGTGGACCTGCACCGGCCGTTCATCGACGAACTGATCCGCCCGAACCCGGACGACCCCCGTACCCCGGCGGAAGGCCAGTCCGTCATGCGCCGCGTCGAGGACGTCCTGGACGTCTGGTTCGACTCGGGCTCCATGCCGTACGGCCAGGTCCACTACCCGTTCCAGAACGAGGAATGGTTCGACACGCACAACCCGGCGGACTTCATCGTCGAGTACATCGGCCAGACCCGCGGCTGGTTCTACATGCTGCACATCCTGTCCACCGCGCTGTTCGACCGGCCGGCCTTCCGGAACGTCATCAGCCACGGCATCGTCCTGGGCTCGGACGGGCAGAAGATGTCCAAGTCCCTGCGCAACTACCCGGACGTCTCCGAGGTCCTGGACCGTGACGGCTCCGACGCGATGCGCTGGTTCCTGATGTCCAGCCCGATCCTGCGCGGCGGCAACCTCGTGGTCACCGAGCAGGGCATCCGCGACGGCGTCCGCCAGGTCATCCTGCCGCTGTGGAACGTGTACAGCTTCTTCACGCTGTACACGAACGCCTCCAACGCAGTTGACGGTACAGCTGCCGGGTATGACGCGAAGCTGCGCTACGACGGCTACGCCGACACGCTGGATACGTACCTGATGGCCAACACCGGGGACCTGGTCCGGAACATGACCGCGCAGCTGGACAGCTATGACATCTCCGGCGCCTGCGACGAGCTGCGCAGCTACCTGGACATGCTCACCAACTGGTACGTCCGCCGCAGCCGCCAGCGCTTCTTCGACGAGAACGTGGACGCCTTCGACGCGCTCTACACGGCGCTGGAGACGGTCTGCCGGGTCTCGGCCTCCCTGCTGCCGCTGGTCTCCGAGGAAATCTGGCGCGGCCTCACCGGCGGGCGCTCCGTGCACCTGGCCGACTGGCCGGACGCGGAACTGTTCCCGGCCAATCCGGACCTGGTCGAGGCCATGGACCGCGTCCAGCAGATCTGCTCCACCGGATCCTCGCTGCGCAAGGCCGCCAACCTGCGCGTCCGCCTGCCGCTGCAGGAACTCACCGTCGTGGCACCCGGCGCGGATGCGCTGGAAGGCTTCGCCGCCGTCGTCGCCGATGAACTGAACCTTCGCTCCGTCCGCCTGCTCGACGCCGGGAGCGCCTCCCCGGAGGAGTTCGGCATCGAGCAGAAGCTCGTGGTGAACGCCCGGGCCGCGGGCCCGCGGCTGGGCAAGAACGTCCAGCAGGCCATCAAGGGCGCCAAGTCCGGCGACTGGTCCGTGCAAACGATCGACGGTGTTGACGGTGTCGTTGTTTCCGGCGGGCTCGCGCTCGAGCCGCAGGAGTACACCCTCGAAACCGTCGTGGCGGAAGCCGCGGAGGGCGACGGAACTGGTCCTGCCACAAGGGCAGCTGCCGTGCTGCCCGGCGGCGGCTTTGTGGTCCTCAACACCGCGGTCACCCCGGAGCTTGAGGCCGAGGGTGCGGCCCGCGACATGGTCCGGGCCATCCAGCAGGCCCGCAAGGAGGCCGGACTCAATGTCAGCGACCGGATCCGCACGACCGTTACGGCCCGGCAGGACGTCGTCGACGCCCTGCTGGCCAATGCGGAGCTCGTGAAGACCGAAACCCTGACCGTCGAGCTGGAAACTGTGACGGCCGATGTTACGGAACCCCAGGTCAGCGTTGCCAAGAAAGTTGAGGCGTAGTCCATGACCGATGAATTCTCCGTTGAAAGCGTCTACGCCGAGCTGCTGGGACGGGCGCCGGAAAACAAGATGGAACCGCGGCTTGCCCCGCTGCACCGGGCCATGGACATCCTGGGGGAGCCGAACAAGGCGTTCCCGATCATCCATGTCACCGGCACCAACGGCAAGACCTCCACTGCCCGCATGATCGAGGCCGGGCTGCGCGCGCACGGTCTGAGCACCGGGCGGTACACGAGCCCGCACCTGTCCAAGGTCACCGAACGGATCAGCATCGATGGTGCCCCGGTGCCGGACGAGACCTTCGTCCGGATCTGGGACGAGATCCGCCCGTACCTGGCCATCGTGGACAGCGAACTCGAAGCCGAAGGCCAGCCCCGGCTGACCTACTTCGAATGCCTCACCATCCTTGCCTTCGCCGTATTCGCGGACCAGCCGGTCAATGTCGCCGTCATCGAGGTTGGCCTCGGCGGGATCACCGACGCGACCAACGTCGGCGACGGCCAGGTCTTTGTGGTCACCCCGATCTCGCTGGACCACACGGACCTCCTGGGCGACACCACCGAGGACATCGCGTACGAAAAGGCCGGCATCATCAAGCCCGGCGGCTTCCTGGTCAGCGCCGCGCAGCCCCGCGACGCGGCCCAGGTGCTGCTGGAAAAAGCCAAGGAAACTTTGGTCCCGTTCCGCTTCGAAGGCGTCGAGTTTGGCGTCGAATCCCGCACCGTGGCCGTCGGCGGCCAGATGGTCACCATCCAGGGCATCGCGGGCCGCTACGAGGATCTGCTGGTGCCGCTGCACGGCGCGCACCAGGCCGAGAACGCCGCCGTCGCAATCGCCGCGCTGGAGGCCTTCTTCGGCGCTGAAAAGCCGCTCGACGCAGGGCTCGTGCAGGAGGCCTTCGCCTCCGTCACCTCGCCCGGCCGCCTGGAGGTGGTGCGCACCGCCCCGACCATCATCGTGGACGCCGCGCACAACCCCGAAGGCATCCGGGTCTCCGCCGAGGCCATCCACGAGGCCTTCAGCTTCACCAAGCTCGTCGTGGTGGTCGGCATCCTGCGGGAAAAGGACGCCGAGGAAATCCTCCGGCAGCTCAAGGAATCCCTCGGCGACCTGGCCGCCGAGTACTGCTTCACACAGTCCAACTCGCCCCGCGCCGTGCCGGCCGGGGACCTCGCGGAACTCGCCGTGGAGCTCGGGTTCGGCGAGGACAACATCCACGTGTCCGAAAAGCTCGACGACGCCCTCGAATGGGCCGTGGAACGTGCCGAAGCCAACGATGACCTCGCCGGCGGCGTCCTCGTCACCGGGTCCATCACCCTCGTCGCGGAAGCCCGGATCCTGCTCGGAAAGGCGGACGCCTAGACCATGGCGAAACTCACCAAAGCCCAGCGCGAATGGCGCCCGGGCATGCCCAAGAAGCGCCGCTCCACCAAGGTCATGTTCGCCTCGACGGTGCTGCTGCTGGAGTCCTTCGTGGTGCTCTTCGCCACCCTCACCGTCTTCGGGCTGCGGCGGGACGAATTCCCGCCGGTCCTGATCTTCGCGGTCGGGATCACGCTGAGCCTCGTGTACGCCGTTACCTGCGCGGTGCTGACCAGGCCGTGGGGAGTGGGGCTGGGCTGGATCCTGCAGATCGTGCTGGTCCTGACCGGCATCCTCGAGCCGGCCATGTTCCTGGTCGGCGGCCTCTTCGCGGTGGCCTGGTGGTATGGCATCCGCACCGGCATCCGGATCGACCGGGAGGCCGCCCAGCGGGAACGTGAACAGGCTGCCTGGGAGGCAGCGCACCCCGAAGGTCAAAGCAACTAGACTTGTTTCCGAATCCGACCCCCAACACATTGGAGCAGCTGTGAGCCTTGAGCGCACCCTCGTCCTGATCAAGCCCGACGGCGTCACCCGCAACCTGACCGGCAGCATCATCGCCCGCATCGAGGCCAAGGGGTACACCCTGGCCGAACTCAAGAAGGTCGACGCGAGCCGCGAGCTGCTGGAGCAGCACTACGAGGAGCATGTGGGCAAGCCGTTCTACGAGCCGCTCGTCGAGTTCATGCTCAGCGGACCGGTCGTCGCGGCGATCTTCGAGGGCCACCGCGTGATCGAGGGCTTCCGCTCACTCGCCGGCACCACGGACCCGACGACGGCGGCTCCCGGGACCATCCGCGGCGACTTCGGCCGCGACTGGGGCCTGAAGGTGCAGCAGAACCTGGTCCACGGCTCCGACTCCGTGGAGTCCGCGGAACGCGAGATCAAAATCTGGTTCCAGGGCTAACTTCCGGACCCGCCCCTCCCCGGCCCGGGGGGGGATATTTTGATCACAATTAAAAAAAAAACAACAAAACAAAAAAAAAAAATCTGGGGGATAAAAAAAAGATTAAGCAAAACATCAAGACCTATA
>NZ_JBEPOX010000019.1:0-40500 GCF_040547025.1 Arthrobacter sp. UYEF36 | reverse complement strand
AATCTCTCCGCATCAGCGGCGGCGACTCGAATTACTTTACACGCCACCGGGACCACACACAAATCCACCCCCACCACGCACCCCCCACCCCCAAAAACCCCGCAACACCGCGGATTTCCGCGGCACGGCACGCCCACTTCGGCCCGAAGCGGCGTCATCGGGTTCCTGTGGGCTGCCTCACTCCCCTGCGGACTTGGGGGCGGCGGCCGTCGGGGTCAGGCAGACATCGCCCGGCAGCAGCCACCAGTACTGCAGTTCCGCTTCGTGGGTCGCGGCCGGCGACACCTCCCCGGCCGGACGCGGGTCTGGGGTCGGGCAGATCTTGGACCACCATTTCCTGATGTTGAGCACTGCCGTTCCTTTCGTTCATTCACGCCACTGCGGTCGAAGGCCGGAGGGCCCGGAACAGGTGTGCGCCGGCCTTCCGCGTCCGGCCGATCCTTAGGACGCCGGCTCCCCGCTACTTCCGGTTGGTACCGGAGTGCAGGCCACGGGTGAAGCCGGTCAGAAGCGCGTCTCCGAGGGAACCGCGCGGTCCCTGGCCAGGCGATCCCTGCCGGGGCACTTCCTCCCCGGCCCCTCCCGGCCCGGCCGGGGCTGCAGCCAGCGCGGCCAGCCAGTCGCCATACCGGGTGATGTCCGTACCGCTCGAGGCGGCGACCGCGTCGCAGGCAAAGCCGGTGGCGCTGGAGCCGTCACTCAGGCGCACGGATCCCAGGAGCATCGGCTCGGGGAGTGCGGCAAGGAACCGCCCCAGTGCCGCTTCGGAGAGAAGCCAGCGCTCGGCCACCAGTTCCGCCCCGTCCTCGGAGCGGTAAACCCCGGGCTTCGGCGGCTGGGTATCCAGCGACACCATGCGGTAGCGGGCCGCGGTGCGCACGTGCCCGTCCCAGGAAGCCCCCAGGGTTTCGAGCTGGTGCGCCAGCGGCTGGCCCTTGCGGTGCGCCCCCACCACCACCAGCGGTACCGAGGTCGCGCCGGCCCGGACGGGCCACGGCTCCCCTGCCGGCAGCTGCTGCGCAGGAGCAGCCCCGGAGGCAAACAGCGCCGGGGGAAGCGGCAAGGATTCGATCCTGCGGGCGATCCCGGCCACTACGGCGTCGTCGAACGTCCGCCCCACCACCGTGAGCCCGAACTGGGAGCCGTCCACCTCCCCTGCCGGGACGGCCACGGCACACAGATCGAACAGGTTGCAGAAGTTCGTGTAGGTGCCCATGCGCGAGTTCACGCCGACGGGGTCGGCGGCGACGTCGGCCAGGCTCGGGTGGAACGGCGCCGTGGGGACCACCAGGGCGTCGAAGCCCTCCAGCCGCGCCATCGCCTGCCGCTTCAGTCCGTCCAGCCGGGCGGTGTCCGCGACGTACCGGTGCGCCGGCACCTCGCCGGCGCGGCGAACAATTCCGGCAACCGTCGGGTCCAGGCCGGCGGCATTTTCGGAGCTGTCGCCTGCCGCGTCGACGAACGCCCCCACGGCCGCGAAGCGCTCGGCCACCAGCCCGCCGTCGTACAGCAGCCGGGCGGCCTGCAGGAACACGTCGAACTCGATCGGTTCGGCGTCCACGCCCGAGGCCTGCAGCCTGGCGATCTGTCGGCCGAATTCATCCGCCCACGCCTGCGGGAGCTCCGGCAGGCTGGCCGGGTACGCGACGCGTGGCCGGGCGGGCGACGCGAGCCGAACATCGGCGGGCCACGGGCGCGCCCCGCCGGCCATGGTTCCCATGGCCAGTTCAGCAGTGCCCAGGTCCCGCGCGAAAATGGTCACGGCGTCCCAGGAACGGCATGCCGGCACCACTCCGGCGGTGGACACCACATTCAGCGTGGCCTTGATGCCCACGATGCCCTGCAGTCCGGCGGGGACGCGCCCCGATCCGGCGGTGTCGGTGCCGATGGCGATGTCCGCCAGCCCCAGGGCCACCGCCACGGCGGAGCCGGAGCTGGAGCCGCCGGAAATCCGGTCCGGGCGGCGCGCATCGCGGACCGCCCCGTGCGGACTGCGGGTGCCCACCAGCCCGGTAGCGAACTGGTCCAGGTTGGTGGCGCCCACAACCACCGCGCCCGCGGCCCGGAGCCGGGCCACCGCCTCGGCGTCCCGCCCCGGATTGTACGCGAATCCGGGGCACGCCGCCGTGGTGTCGATCCCGGCCACGTCGACGTTGTTCTTCACGGCGAGCAGCAGCCCGGCCAGGGGCAGGTCCGCGCCCGCGGCCACGGCTTCGTCAACGGCCGCCGCCTCGGCCAGCAGTTCGTCCGCGGCCCGCACGGTGATCCAGATTTCCGGCCGGCCGGAGGCGTCGATGGCGGCCAGCGCCGCCCGAACCCGGGCAGTGGCGCCCGGTCCGGCAGCAGTGGCGCCCGGTCCGGCAAATGTCGTGCTCATACTGCGGCCTCTTCCAGTTCCTTGGTGTCCAGCTGCTCGATCAGTTCCACTGCGGACGCGTCCGTGACGGAGGCTGCCGCGGGCAGCCCGAGGACCACCAGGGCTTCGCCGCCCACCACCTGGGAGCCGGCCACCGGCAGCACCTGCTGCACCACGCCGTCGCACGGGGCAGCCAGGACGGTTTCCATCTTCATCGCCTCCAGGGACACCAGCGGCTGGCCCTTCACCACGTGGTCCCCCGCGGCGACGTCCACCTTCCACACGCTGGCGGCGAAAGGCGCGGACACCAGGGTGGCGCCGTCGGGCACCACCAGCTCTTCGGCGTCGGGCACGACGGCGGCCGCGGCATCCGCGCGGTCGAACTCGCCGGCGTCGGACCAGGCCTGCCGTTCGACGGCGAAGGCCGCCGCCTGCTGCTCGCGGAACACCGTGATGGACTCGCTGTTCCGGGCCAGGAAGTCCTCGTGCTCGGCGAGAGAGAACGTGCCGTCCTCGATCTCGACGCCGCGGCCCCGGCCGGCGGCCATGTCCGCCCGCAGGTCCAGCAGCTCTTCCGGGCTGACCGGGTACCAGGAGATGCGGTCGAAGAACCGCAGCAGCCAGGGCGAGCCCGGTTCGAACGGCGCGGAATCGGCGTAACGGGACCACACCTGGGTGGTCCGGCCCACGAACTGGTAGCCGCCGGGTCCTTCCATGCCGTAAATGCACATGTAGGCCCCGCCGATTCCGACGGCGTTTTCCGGCGTCCAGGTCCGGGCCGGGTTGTACTTGGTGGTGACCAGGCGGTGGCGGGGATCCAGGGGTGTGGCCACCGGGGCACCCAGGTACACGTCGCCCAGGCCCAGGACCAGGTATTCGGCGTTGAAGACCGTGTCGAAGACCTCGTTCACGGACTCCAGGCCGTTGATGCGCCGGATGAACTCGATGTTCCACGGGCACCACGGGGCGTCGTCCCGGACGCCGGCCATGTAGCGCTGGATGGCTTCGCGGGTGGCCGGATCATCCCAGGACAAGGGCAGGCGGACGGAGCGGCTGGGCACCACCAGCTCCGAACTGGCCGGGAGGGCGGCCTCGATCTCCCGCACCAGGCCCAACAGTCGCGGGGCGGGGAGCACCGCGGGGTCGATTTTGATCTGCAGGGAGCGGATCCCCGGCGTGAGGTCCACGATCCCCGGCATCCGGAGTTCCTCGAGGTGCTGGTGCAGGGCGTGCACGCGGGCCCTCAGGCTGAGGTCCAGCACCATGTCGCCGTATTCCACCAGCAGGTTGTCATCTCCGGAGCGGCGGTAGGTGACCGCGGGCCGTCCGGGGCCTTCCGGCACCCGGCCCAGCACACCGTCGTCGCCGTCTCCCCGGCGGAGGCCGGCACCGGATACCGGGGCACCGGATGCCAGGGCGGCGGGTGCCAGGGAAGCGCCGGCGGGACGGGTCCAGCCGGCGTCCCCGGGCAGCACCAGCTGCCGGCCGGGTCCCAGGTCTCTGGCCGACGGCGCCTGGCGGGCTTCGACCGGGACGAACCGGACGGCGTCGCCGGGGCGGAGCTGGCCCAGCTTCCAGCGGTCGGCCGTCACCACCGTCACGGGGCAGACGAAGCCGCCCAGGCTGGGACCGTCCGGGCCGAGCAGGATGGGGGTGTCGCCGGTGAAGTCCAGGGCACCGACCGAATAGGCGGTGTCGTGGATGTTCGAGGGGTGCAGTCCCGCCTCGCCGCCGTCGCTGCGGGCCCACCGCGGTTTGGGGCCGATGAGGCGGACGCCGGTGCGGGCGGAGTTGAAGTGCACTTCGTAGCTGGCGGCGTAGAGGTCCTCGATGTCCTCGCGCTGGAAGAACTCGGGGGCGCCGTGGGGACCTTCCACCACCGTCAGCTCCCATGCGGACGTCAGCACGGGCCGGCTGTCCAGGGGAACGGGACCGGCCGCGTCCGTGCCCGCGTCCGGGGCCACGGCGCGCAGCACATCCCCGGACCGGAGGACCCTGCCGCCGTGGCCGCCGAACTGGCCCAGGGTGAAGGTGGACGCGCTGCCCAGGTAGAGCGGCACGTCGAGTCCGCCCTGGAACAGGATGTAGCCGCGGAGGCCGGACCCGTCGGCGGTGCCGACGTCGAGCGTGCCGCCCGCGGGGACCGTCACCGGTTCCCAGGCAGGCACGTCCGTGCCGTTCACGGTGAGGGTGGTGGGGGCGCCGGCCACGCACACCGTGGTGGCGTGGGTGAAGTGCAGGCTGGGGCCGGTCATGGTGAACTCGAGCCCGGGTGCGCCTTCGGGGTTGCCGAGTGCCTGGTTGCCGAGCCGGAAGGACAGGTCATCCATCGGGCCGCTGGGCGGAACGCCGACCTGCCACAGCCCGGCACGTCCCGGCCAGTCCTGGACCGAGGTCTGCAGCCCGGGCCGTTCCACGGTGATCCGGGGTTCCGGGTCGCCCAGGTCGTTCAGGGTGCCGGTGGAGTGGGCCGCGTCGCGGACCACGTCCAGGGCGGTCACGGCCCGGAGCATGCCGAGGTTGGTCTCGATGCCGTCGATCCGGGTGGCCTTCAGCGCGGCGCCGAGCCGGTCGAAGGCCTGGTTCCGGTCCGTGCCGGTGGTGATGATCTTGGCCAGGAGCGGGTCGTAGTTGGTGGACACTTCGCTGCCGGTTTCCACCCAGGCATCGACGCGCACGCCGTCGGTGCCGGGGTAGACGGCGTTGGTGACGGTCCCGGAACTGGGCTGGAAGTTGCGGGCCGGGTCCTCGGCGTAGAGGCGGGCCTCGACGGCGTAGCCGGAGACGGGGATGCCGTCCGGGCGACCGGCCAGCACCGTAGCTGCCTCGGCGCCGCCCTGGGCCAGCCGGAGCATCCACTCGACCAGGTCGACGCCGGTGACGGCCTCGGTGACGGGGTGTTCCACCTGGAGCCGGGCGTTGACTTCCAGGAAGGACGCTTCCCGGCGGGCCGGGTCGTAGACGAACTCCACGGTCCCGGCGGAGCGGTAGTCCAGGGAAGCGCAGAGGGCCCGGGAGCTGCGGTGCAGTTCGTCCCGGAGTGCCGCGGGCAGGTCCGGTGCGGGTGCCTCCTCCAGCACCTTCTGGTGACGGCGCTGCAGCGAGCAGTCCCGGTCCCCCAGACTCACCACGCGGCCGTCGCCGTCACCGAAGATCTGTACTTCCACGTGCCGGGCATGCTCGACGTAGCGCTCGGCGAACACGCCGGCGGTGCTGAAGCTCGCGCCGGCGAGGCGCGCCACCCGGGGGTAGCTCTCGGTGAGCTCGTCCTCGGTGCGGCACACGGTCATCCCGATCCCGCCGCCGCCGCCGGTGGCCTTGAGCATCAGCGGGAAGCCGATGTCCCGGGCGGCCAGCACGGCCGCGTCCACGTCCGCGAGCAGGTCCGATCCGGCGATCATGGGCACGCCGGCGGCGCGGGCGGCGTCCCGCGCGGTGTGCTTCGTGCCGAAGATCCGGAGCTGGTCCGGGGTGGGCCCCACGAAGACCAGCCCGGCGGCCTCGACGGCCTCGGCGAAGCCGGCGTCCTCCGAGAGGAACCCGTAGCCGGGGTGGATCGCGCCGGCGCCGGTGGCCGCGGCCGCGGCGAGCAGGGCCTCGACCTTGAGGTAGGAGTCCTTGGCCGGGGCGGGGCCCAGGAGCACGGCCTCATCGGCCAGTTTGACGTGGCGGGCGCCGCGGTCCGCCTCGGAGAATACGGCCACGGTGCGCAGCCCGATTTTCCGGGCGGATTCGATGATGCGGCAGGCGATTTCGCCGCGGTTGGCGATCAGCAGGGTGTCGAACAGTGGCGTGTCGAAGCGGTTCGGCGTTTCAAAAGTGCTCACAGGGCAGCCTCCGGGCGGGTGACGATCATGCGGACAGGCGTGGGGTTGAAGCCGTTGCACGGGTTGTTGATCTGCGGGCAGTTGGAGACCAGCACCAGGGTGTCCACCTCGGCCCGGAGGGCCACCCGTTTGCCGGGTGCGGAGAGGCCGTCCACGATCCCGAGGGCGCCGTCCGGGTCCACCGGGACGTTCATGAACCAGTTGATGTTGGAGACCAGGTCACGCTTCCCCAGCCCCCAGCGGGAACCCTCGATCAGGAAGTTCTCCACGCAGGCGTGCTGCTCACGGGTGTGCTGGCCGTAGCGCAGCGTGTTGGATTCCTGCGAGCAGGCCCCGCCGATGGTGTCGTGCACGCCCACCTCGTCCGCCACCACGGTCATCAGCGGCCCGCCGTCGTCGGAGCGGAGCACGGAGCCGGTGGTCAGCACGATCGAGCGCTGCGCGGCGAGGGTGACGGCGGCGGAGTAGCGCACGTCCGTGTCGTCCGCCGCGTAGAGCAGGCAGTCCACGGCCTGGTTGCCGTCCAGGTCCACGATGGTCAGGACGTCGCCGGCGGCCACCACGGCGGACCAGGGTCCGCGCGCTTGAACATATTCGTCCAGGACGACGGCGCCGGCCGCGAGCGCTGTCTCGCGGGCCCCGGCGGTCGCGGTGGCGGTCGGGGCTGTCAGGGTTTTGGTGGCGGTGTTCATCGGGCGTTCCTTGCCGTGAGGTCGTGTTCGGTGTTGTTCAGGGCCTGGCGGTGTTCGGGAGTCAGGGGCCCGGTCAGGAGCCCCTCCCCCAGCAGGCGGAGGTCGTCCGGGGCGTGCCAGGCGGCGACGTCGACGGCGGTTCCGGTGAAGTCCGGCCGCGGATCCAGCGGGTGGGCGGTATTGGCCAGGAGCACCACGGCGTCCATCTGCAGGAGGATCTCGACGGCGGCACCGGGACCGGCGGCACCGGTGAACTGGATGCTGCCGTCCGGGTCCACCCGGATGCCCTTGAACAGGGAGAGCGACGGCGCCACGTCCCGCGCGTCCAGCCCCTGCTTCAGTGCGGCCAGGGTCAGCAGTTCACGCCCGGCGGGCGAGCTGCTGTGGACGGTTCCGGCGCCGTAGCGGGACGTGTTTCCGGCCAGCGTGGTGGTGCCGGTCAGGGCGTCGTGGCGTGCGGAGGTGTCGGCCACAATCGTGCCCATCAGCCGGCCGGCGTCGGAGAGCAGCGGGTGTCCCGCGGTGGGGTACGCCTGCCAGGGGACCTTGACGGTGTCCGCCACATTGAGCCGTTCGTGCAGTGCCCCGCTCCGGTAGAGCAGGACGTGGACGCAGGCATCGCCGTCGGTGTCCGTGAGCCGGAGCCGGGTGCCGCGGGCCAGCGGCAGGGCGGTGTAGCGGCCGAAGGCCACGGATTCGGCCCAGCTCAGGCGTTCCCTGGCGGCCTGCGGCAGGACGGCGGTGAGCCGTGCCGGCGCGGCGGCGGCCGGGACGTACCGCATGGTGTCCGCGGTGCGGCCGTGTTGTTCCCGGGCGTGCGTGCGGGCTCCGGCGGTGGTGGCGGTGGCTGTGGCTGGTGTTTCGGTGGTCTGTGTCATGTCAATCCTGAAAGTGGGGCGTGGACGTGCGCGGGCGGTGTAGCCAGGAGGCGGCGGGTCAGGCGGTGGGGTCAGGCTGTGGTGCGGCTGGCCGTCCGGGCGAGTGAGCGCCGGATCCAGAGGCCGAGGAGGAGCACGATGCCCACCATTAGCGGGGCCGAATAGAGCAGGATCCCGTTTTCCCCGGTGGGGTCGTAGACCTCGGGCCGGGGCCAGGCGAGGTTGACCACCATCACGGCGCCGTAGAGCACCGCGAGGATGTTGACGGGCAGGCCCCAGCGTCCCAGGGAGAACAGCCCGTCCGGCATGGTCTGGCCCACCTGGTCCCAGTCGCCGCGGAGGCGGTTGAGGAGCTGCGGCACGGTGACCAGAAGGTAGGCGAGGTACACCATGACGATGCAGACGCTGGTGAGGGTGGTGAAGAGCGCGGCGTTGCCGACGTTGATGGCGAGCACGCCCACGGCCAGGGCGCCGATGGCGATGGAGGGCCACATCGGGGTGCCGCGGGTGGGGTGGACGGAGGAGAGCAGGGCGGAGGCGGGGAGTTTGCCGTCCCGCGCCATGGAGAACACCAGGCGTGATCCGGCCGTCTGGATGGCCAGGGTGCAGACGAAGATGGCCACGGCCACGTCCACCAGGAGCACTTTGCCCCAGAAGGTGCCGAGGACGGCGGTCAGTACGTAGGGCAGGCCCTCGGTGGCGAGCCGGCCGTCGTCGAGGCTGGGGGCGGCCATCAGCGCCGTCACGATCATCAGCGCCCCGCCGATGCCGGAGATGATCAGGGCCGAGAGGATGGTGCGGGGTGCCGTGCGCCGCGGGGACTTTGTCTCCTCGGAGAGTTCCCCGGCGGAGTTGAAGCCCACCATGACGTAGGCGGCCATCAGGCCGGAGACCATGAATGCGCCCACCGCACCGAGGTCGGATCCCGCCATGACAGTGGTGTCCATGACGACGTCGGGTCCGCGCTGGGCGGCGGTGATGAGCGCCAGGATCACGGCGACGACGCCGACGATTTCGCAGGTCACGCCCACCGAGTTCACGTGGGCCATCAGCCTGACGCCCAGGGAGTTGATCACGGTGGTGACCACCAGCAGGATGGCCCCGAGGACGACGGCGTTGGCCGCGCCGGTGGTGGTGTTCAGTGCGGGGTCGCCGCCCACCAGCTGGAATCCGTCCCAGAGCTGGGGCAGCACCACCTGCATGGCGATGGCTGCGGCGGCGGCGGTGACCACCTGCGCCAGGGCCATGAACCAGCCGGCGAACCAGCCCACCGTTTCACCGCCCACCCGCCGGGCCCACTGATAGACCGCCCCGGAGAGCGGGTAGCGTGCGGCGAGCTCCGCGAAGTTCAGGGCCACCAGCAGCTGGCCGAGCAGCACCACCGGCCAGGTCCAGAAAAACGCCGGCCCGGCAAAGGAGTAGCCGAACGCGAAGAGCTGGAAGATGGTGGTCAGGATGGAAACAAAGGAGAAGCCTGCCGCGAAGGAGGCATAACGGCCCAGTTTGCGGTGCAGGGACGGCTCGTAGCCAAGCGACGTGAGGTCTGCATCATCCGTCTGTGCGGATGAGGGAAGAACTGTGGATGTCATCGGAATCTCCGGGGCTGGAACGGCGTTGGGGGTTCGTGCGTTCCGGCAAATGCAGCGCTGGGCCCAACGCTGCGGAATACCGGTCACTTGATAGTTTTCCAGCCGGAGATCCCGAACTCGTTTCGCCCGTGTAAAAGGTAGATAGACGGATTATTTCCGTGATGTTTCCGCGCCCTCACCGCGCTGCGGGCGGCACCGCAGGGCCCCAAGGGGGTGCAAGAATGATGCGTGACCACAACCGGCCCGGGGCGTCCCCGCAAGCAGCAGCCCTCCCGACCGGGGGCCACGGCCCGTGAGGAAATCCTGGACGCCGCCGCCGAACTCTTCACCACGCAGGGGTACGCCAACACCTCCACCCGCTCCATCGCCGAGGCCGTGGGGATCCGCCAGTCCTCGCTGTACCACCACTTCGGCACCAAGGACGACATCCTTGAGGTGCTGCTGGCGGGCACCGTGGCCGGCGGCCTCGCCTTTGCCCGCCGGGTCTGCTCAGGGGACGACGGCAACGGGAGCCCGACGGCGGCGGCGGCGCGGCTGCACGCTGTCGCCCTCTACGACGGGACCCAGCTGTGCAACGCCCGCTGGAACCTCGGGGTGCTCTACAACCTGCCGGAGGCGCGCAGCGCCCGGTTCCAGGGCTTCATGGCGGAGCGGAAGGAACTCCGGGGGCTGTACCGGCGCCTGGGAGAGGAACTCCCGGGGAACGGCTGGGCCGGCACCAGCCAGAACGGGGATCTCGCGTTCCGGCTGGTGGAGTCCCTGGTCAGCCTCCGCGCCGACGGGCTTGCCACCCCGGACTCCCCGCGGCAGGCGGCCGACGCGGGGATCGTCCTCAGCGGGCTGGCGGACAGCCTTACGGCGATCCGGGGCCGGAGTGCGGCGCTCGTGGCGAGTATTGGCTGAGCGCACGCAGCCGCTCCTGACGCTGACCCTTCCTGGCCCCGGCCCCGGTGAGAGCCCTGGTTAGAGCCCGGACGAATCCGGACGCGAATCAAGCCTCCGTTCAACCTCCAGCAGGAACTTCCGTCCGCCGCCGGTCAGGGCCGGCATCTCACGGAACGTGCGCTCCGGAACCTTCAACTGCAGGCAGTCCAACGTCCAGCGCACGTCCGCGTAGAGCTCCCCGGCGACGTCCAGCGGCACCGGTTTGCCGCCCTCCATCCGGAACCCCGCCACGCTCAGCGTGTCCGCGATGATCCGTTGCCGTTGTTCCCACGACGGCGTGGTGCCCTCCAGCATCCAGTGGACCACCGTGCGGGTCACCACGGCCGTCGCCTGGTCGGCCGGGAAGGCCACCATCCCGGCGAGGTAGTCCCAGAGGGGACGGCCGCCGTCGCGCATCTTTCGTCCGGCCGGTGACAGGACCAGCTTTCCCTTGCTCTTCCGCAGCAGTTTCCAGGCCTGCAGCTGCTGCCGGAGCATCAGAACGGGCAGGGTCTGGCTTTCGCGGTTCGCAGCACCGGGCCAGCGGTAGGCCCAGCCAAGGTCGCGGACGGCCTCGCTGACCACGGCAGGCTTGAGGTACCCGTCCTGGGTCAGTTGCAGTCCGTCCGCGCCCGCCCGGTCCAGCAGCCAGTGCACGGGACGGATGACGGCGCCGATCTCCGCGTCCGTAGGCGGTTCCGGCCACAGGCGTTTCACCAGCTCGTCCAGACGGTTGTTGAGCGCGGCAACGTCGAACGCGTCCGGCTCGAAGGTGCCTGCGTCCTCGCCCGTCGCGAACTTGTACCAGTCGGAGAGCCCTGTGTGCTCCTCGTGCGAGGGGTCGGCCAGGGCTTCAATGAGCCGGGCGTACCCGTAGGTCCCGCCGGAGTCCTCCACCGGTCCGCGTTTGGCCCCGCCGATGCACCGCACGGCACCGGCCGGCAGTTCGGCCGGCCCCATCACCTCGAAGATGTGCGTCCAGGCATCGCCGAAGTCGTACTCGTACTCGAACACGACCGGCGCAGTCTCTTGGGCGTCCAGGAGTTCAAAGAGCACGACGCCGGAAGCCGGTTCGTCGCCCATCTCCTCCGCCGCGTCGTCGGGGCCGATGATGACGCGGGGCTGGCCGAGCCGGTCCACGCAGCGGATGCCAAAGAGGTGGCGGTTTTCCCAGCCGAAGGCCGCCTGGAGGACCCGGTGCAGTTCCGGGACTGTGATGGTTTCCGGCACCAGCAGGCGCCGCCAGATCTCAGGTTCGGTGTCCTGGATGCTGACGCGGAGGTCGTAGGCGGGGACGGTCGTGGCGGAATCCATGCTGGCTATCCTGCCAGACCCGCACGTGGCCGGACCGGCGACCGGCTCATCGCCCCGCTCCTGCCGGCTCCCCGGCAGGACCACGCGCTGCGTTGCGTCGGCACCGCCGCACTGGCTAGGGTTGATGCTAAGCATGCTTAGCATGTGCGTGGCGTGCAAGCTGTCCGCGCTGAGACCCACCATCCGGAGGTACACCATGACTGACCAGTACACGTTCAAGAACCCGGTGACGGCGTACGAGCAGATCGAACCGCCCGAGCAGAGCCAGCCGGAACCCGGCCTGGACGCGAAAATGACGCCGAAGGCGGACCTGGGCGAAAACACCTACCGCGGCACCGGCCGGCTGGAAGGCCGCAAGGCGCTCATCACCGGCGCGGACTCCGGCATCGGCGCCGCCACGGCCATCGCCTTCGCCCGCGAGGGGGCCGACGTCGTGATGTCCTACCTGCCCGAAGAAGAAGAGGACGCGGCCCGGATTGCCGGGCTGATCGAGAAGGCCGGCCGCAAGGCAGTCAAGGTTCCCGGCGACCTCAAGGACGCCGCGGTGTGCCGCGAGCTGGTGGCGACCGCCGTGCGGGAGCTGGGCGGCCTGGACATCCTGGTCAACAACGCCGGCAAGCAGGTGGCGCAGGAGTCGCTCGGCGACATCACCGACGTCGAATTCGACCACACCTACAAGACCAATGTGTACGCGATGTTCTGGCTGACCAAGGAAGCCATCCCGCACCTGCCGGCCGGGTCGAGCATCATCAACACCACGTCCATCCAGGCGTACAGCCCCTCGGCCACCCTGGTGGACTATGCCTCCACCAAGGGCGCCATCAACAACTTCACCAAGGGCCTGGCGCAGCAGCTGGCACCCCAGGGGATCCGGGTCAACGCGGTGGCGCCCGGGCCGATCTGGACGCCGCTGCAGCCCAGCGGCGGCCAGCTCACCGAGGACCTGCCGGAGTTCGGCAAGGAGACACCGCTGGGCCGCGCCGGCCAGCCGGCCGAGCTTGCCCCGGCCTACGTGTTCCTGGCCTCGGCCGAGTCCAGCTACGTGATCGGCGAGACCCTCAACGTCAACGGCGGCATGCCGACGCCGTAGTCGGGCTTCGGGCCCGCTTTTGTGTGGGGCGTCTCTTCCGGCTGCGCTGTTCTCTTGGCCGGGCCGCACTGCTACCTTGGCTGGATGGAACGATCTTTGGTTAGGCCCAGAAACGGCAAGGTCATCGCGGGCGTGTGTGCGGGCCTCGCTGACCGGTTTGGTATCTCCAGGACGTTGGTCCGCATCGGTTTCGTGTTCTTCGGCCTGTTCGGCGTCGGGGAACTCGTCTATATCGTGCTGTGGATCATCATGCCCAAGAGCTCGTAGCGGCCGGAGCGGGTGCGCGCTGTGCGCGTGCTACCCGCCGCCGCCCAGGTGGTGGATGGTGAACGCGCTGAGAAAGCCGACGGCGGCCACCAGCCCGGTGAGGTTGTGGTGTTCCTCGAAGGCCTCGGGAATCATCGTGTCGGCCAGCATGGCCAGGATCCCGCCGGCGGCCACGGCCGTGATGAACGCTACGGCTTCCTCGGGCGCGTTTTCCAACGCGGTGAATCCCAGGAGCGAGGCCCCGCCGCAGAGCAGGGCGATGCCGCCCCAGACACCGAACACGTACCCGGCGCTGCGGCCGGCTTTTTTCATGCCGGCCGTGCTGGAAAGCCCCTCGGGGACGTTGGAGATGAACACGGCCGCGAGCATGGCAGGGCTGACGGACCCGGCTGTGATGAGTCCCAGGCCAAGGACCACCGATTCCGGGATGCCGTCCAGGAGGGCGCCGACGGCGATGGCCGTGCCGCTGCCGGGGCTGTCCTTTTCGGAGGGCTGCTTGCCCCCGGACCG
This sequence comes from Arthrobacter sp. UYEF36, assembly GCF_040547025.1. Classification (NCBI taxonomy): domain Bacteria; kingdom Bacillati; phylum Actinomycetota; class Actinomycetes; order Micrococcales; family Micrococcaceae; genus Arthrobacter; species Arthrobacter sp. UYEF36. The sequence goes on along the minus strand of NZ_JBEPOX010000019.1, from coordinate 27,053 downwards.
CTTCCGGTGTTTCGCCCCGGAGCGTGCCAGCAGGGCGTTGGCGCTGACGTAGACCACGGCGCCGGCCAGAAACCCTGCCACGGTGGGCCACAGCCCGCCGCCCTGAACGGCTTCATCCACCAGCTCGAAGGCGAGCGCGGAGATGAGCACACCGGCGCCGAATGCCATGATCGAGGAGACCAGCTTCGCCGGAATGGTCCACTTCCAGGACAGCCAGGCACCGAGGACCAGCGCCCCGCCCGCCAGCGTTCCCCAGAACATGGCCTGCGCCCACATCGGCATGCGTTGACCTTCCGCGGCCGCGAAGCCTGCTAGCTGGAAACCAAGGGCGGCCCTGGACTGAACGCCGGGCACCCTCAGAATTGTTCCAGACGCAGGCGTTGAATGGCCGCAGCAGCAGGATGGAACTTCGTGACCGGCTGCCGGCGGGTCACGGGCTACATGGCTTAGGGGTGCCGGCCGGGGCTTGTTCCGGCATTTGATGACCCGGGGCCCGGCTCCACCCCGGTCCTGGGGTTGTCGATATCGGGCCTGAGGGCCAATAAGTGTTTCGCCAGCGCGACTTCCGGTTGCCCGGGATGCGCCTCCACGTATGCCCTGAGTTGCTCCCGTTCCTGCGCGCTCCCCGGATCGGACACTGCCATCAAAGCCTCAATAGCGGCGATGGCCTGCCGTCGAATGTCCGGCATTTTCTTGCCATCGGGGGTTTCACTCCTGCTGAGGGAGATTAGCCGAGGGCGCGACGGCGGGCGTCCGTGCAGGCTGCGTTCCGGAAGTGAAGACGGACTGGTTGACATGAGATGTCCCTTATTCCTGTTCCAGTTGAACCTGAAACGGATCCACGGCCACACGCGCTCCCAGGAGCGGGTGCTCGACGCGGAGGACTAATACCTCAGTTTACCCCCGGACCGCAAGGCCTGCTCCTGACGAGAGCTTTTGCGGTGCTGCCCGGGCCACCCGTCCGCCGGCTGAGTACAGCCGGCGGCGGCAGTAATTACGCAATGTTTTTGTGGTGCAATTTTGTTTAGGTAAGCCTTATCTAATACCATCGTCCGGGTGACCACGCAGATTGATTTCATGCGGGTGCCCTTCGCCGCGGACCTTGCGAGCTACGGGGACAGACCTGCCATCCTCACAGAGACACTGACGCTGACCTACCGGGAGTTGGCGGAACGCGTCGACGACCTGGTGCTCCGGCTCGGCACCGAACGGCGCCTTGTCGCGCTGGCGGCAGCCAACGACCTCGAATCGCTCATTGCCTACCTGGCAGCACTGGCGGGCGGGCACCCCCTGATCCTCCTGCCCGAGGACAAACCTGCAGCCCTGGAATCCCTCATTGCCGCCTACGACCCCGATGTCGTTGTGCGGTCAGGGAACGTCCTCGAGGAACGTCGGCCGGGCACACGGCACGAGCTCCACCGGGACCTTGCCCTGCTGCTCAGCACGTCCGGGTCCACGGGCTCGCCCAAGCTTGTCCGTCTCTCGCAGGCAAACCTGCAATCGAACGCGGAGTCCATTTCCGAATATCTGGCCATCGGCCCGGACGACCGCGCTGCGACGACACTGCCGATGTCCTACTGTTACGGGCTGTCGGTGATCAACAGCCACCTGCTCCGCGGTGCGGGCCTGGTCCTCACCGATCTTTCGGTGGTTGATCCGTGCTTCTGGGAGCTTTTCCGAAACCGCGGTGCGACGGCGTTCGCAGCCGTTCCCTACACCTTCGAGCTGCTGGAACGGGTGGGTTTCGCGGAGATGGAGCTGCCCAGCCTGCGCTACGTCACCCAGGCCGGAGGCCGGCTCGTACCGGAGATGGTGCAGGAGTACGCCGGACTCGGCCGCCGGAAAGGCTGGGATCTTGTCGTGATGTACGGCCAGACGGAGGCCACCGCCCGGATGGCTTATCTGCCGTCTGAGCTCGCAGCCACAGTCCCCGGCGCGATCGGCATCCCCGTCCCGGGAGGCGCCTTCCGCATCGACCCCGTTCCCGGCCTGGAGCATGGCGAGCTTGTTTACACGGGTCCCAACGTGATGCTCGGCTACGCCGAGACGGCCGAGGACCTCGGAAAGGGCCGGGCCATCGACGAGCTCCGCACCGGCGACCTCGCCCGGCAGCACCCCACCGGAGTCTACGAAGTCGTGGGGCGCCGCAGCAGGTTCGTGAAAATCGTCGGACTCCGCGTTGACCTCGGGGAAGTGGAGCGGATGCTGGCGGACCTCGGCGTACTGGCAGCCAGCGCCGGGACCGACGACGGTCTCGTCGTCGCCGTCGAGGGCGGCCACGACACGCAGCTGCTGGGCAAGGTCCTGGCGCAGGGCATGGGGCTCCCGCGTGCCGCCCTCCAAGTCCACACTGTCGAACACCTCCCCCGGCTGGCCACCGGCAAACTGGACTATCAAAGTGTCCTGGCGCTGTCCCGGCCCGATACTGAGCCCGAACCTGTGCATGCGCCTGCCGACGGGGCTGCCGACGGCCCCGGCAGCGTCCGAAGGATCTTCGCGGACGCCCTGGAGGTCAGCGACATTGCCGACGGCGACACTTTTGTCTCGCTCGGCGGTGACTCGCTGTCCTACGTGGCGGCATCGGTCCGACTGGAAAAAGCCCTGGGCCATCTCCCGCCGGACTGGCACGTGACGCCCGTCCGGGACCTGGAACCACGGCGGCGGGATGCTCCGGCCCGGACGCTGCGGCGGTTCTTCGCGCCGCTCGAAACGAGTATCGTGTTGCGGGCCGTGGGGATCGTCCTGATCGTCAGTACACACGTCGGTTTGTTCAGTTGGCAGGGCGCGGCCCACGTGCTCATGGCCGTGGCCGGGTACAACTTCGCCCGCTTCCAGCTCGCGGGGGAGCGTGTCCGGCGCGTGCGGCGGCAGCTGGCCAGCCTGGCCAGAGTCGTGGTGCCCAGTGTGGCGTTCATCGCCGCCGCCTATCTGATCACCGACAACTACACCCCTGCCAACATCCTGCTCCTGAACGCCATCGTCGGGCCGGAGGCAGTGACCACACAGTGGCACTTCTGGTTCATCGAAATACTTGTCTACCTTCTCCTGGGCATGACAGCCCTGCTGGCCATTCCCTGGGTGGACCGCGCCGAGCGGCGTTTCCCCCTGCTTCTTCCGCTGGCTCTTACCGGAGCCGGGCTGCTCACCCGTTACGAACTGGTGGACCCCGGAGTGCCGAACACGGCACCGGCCCTCTGGCTCTTCGCGCTGGGCTGGGCCATTGCACGGTCCCGAACGGCGGCCCAACGCTGCATGGTCTCGGTCATCGCGGTCCTCACCGTGCCGGGGTTCTTCGACAACGCGGCCCGGGAAGGGACGCTCCTCGCCGGGATCCTGGTGCTCATCTGGCTGCCCAGCATCCCGGTGCCGAAGGGTCTCCGCCGTCTCACGGTGGTGCTGGCCAGCGCCTCCCTCTACGCGTACCTGGTCCACTGGCTGGTCTACCCGCCCCTGGCCGGGATAAGCCCGGCACTGGCCGTGGGGGCGTCGCTGGCCGCAGGGGCACTGTACTGGGCGCTGTGCACGCGCGTGGTCGACGCAGCCACCCGCCGGCGGACCCGGGTTCACCGCTTACTGGACCCGCGACCCCGGCAGGTACCAGGCCAGGGATGACGTGTAGGGTTCGCTGGGCAGGGTGCCGGCGGACCATGTGTCCGTGGACCGCACCACGGGGGTGTGTCCGTGGCCGTCCTTCAGCATGGCGCGCACCGTTGCGGTGCCGGCAGCAATCACGAGTCCGAACAGCAGGACTGCGAACAGTTCCATTTTGAATTCCTTCGGGGGTGGAGCGGATTGGATGACTCCAGTGTCTGCAGCCGCCGTGTGAGCAACCGTGTGAATCCCCCGCGACTGAATTCCCCGGGGCTCAATTCCCGGGACTCCGGAGGGCCCTGCGGCGTAAAATTACTCCTATGGCCGAGACGTGGATTCGGCTCCTCGGTCCGCCCAGAATCGAGTCCCCAGGCACCACTCCCCCACAGCCCAAGGGCCGCAAAGCCTGGGCTGTGCTGGCCTGCCTCGCCCTGCAGCCGGACGGCATCAGCCGCTCCCGGACGGCCGCCCTGCTGTTCCCGGACGCCGCGGATCCGCTGGGTGCGCTGCGCTGGAACCTGTCCGAGCTGCGCCGGACCCTGGTGGGGGTCTCCATCGCCGGCGACCCGCTGCGGCTGACCCTCCTGCAGCCCTGGCATTGCGATGCCCTGGAGCTGGTCGGCTCGGCCAACGGCCCCGGCCTGGACCCGCGGCGGTTCGACGGCCAGCTGCTGGAAGGACTCTCCTTCGCGGACAGCCCCGTCTTTGACTCCTGGCTGGCGGAACAGCGGTACCGGCTCGAGAACTGCATCCAGTCGCTGCTCTATGAGGCGTCGCTGGCCGCCCTCGCCTCGGGTACCCCGGCGGACGCAGTCGGGCTGGCCACCCTGGCGCTGCGCCGGGATCCCTTCCACGCGGACTGCACCGCCGTCCTGGTCAAAGCACTCGTCGCCCTGGGCGAGCACCGGCGGGCCCGGGAGGAGGTCACCAAATGCGCGGAGCTGTACCACCGGGAGCTGGGCCTGCCGCTGCCGGCGGAGGTCCGGCGCGCCCTGTCCGACTCAATTCCGGAGGCTGACCCCGGAATCACCGCCACCGCGGCCACCGTCCGGTCCTATCTCGACGCCGGCAGCGCCTCCCTGTCGGCGGGCGCCGTGGACCGGGGCCTCGACCAGCTGCGGCTCGCCGTCGTCCTGGCCCAGCGCGCTGGTCAACCAAACCCCGACCGCCACCTGGTGGCCGAGGCGCTGGTGACGCTGGCCGGGGCGCTGATCCACCAGGCGGGTGGCCGCGGCGCCGAGGTCGCCGATTTCCTGCACCGCGCGCTGTCGGCGGAAGCGCCCGACGGCGTCTCCCGGACGGCCGCCGCGGCCTTCCGGGAGCTGGGCTACCTGTCCGTGCAGCGCGGCGTCCCGGACCGGGCGGCCGGCTGGCTGGACCGGGCGACGCAGGCGGCGCGGGGCATCCCCGACGAGCAGGCCCGGATCCTCGCGATCCAGGGCATGCTCGCCTCGGACACCGCGCATTATGGGGACGCTGTGGCTGCCTTCGCGGAGTCCAGGAGGCTGGCCGGGACGGTCCGGAACCGCCGGCAGCAGGCGTTCAGCAAGGCGCTGCTGGGGCGCGTGCATCTGCTCCGCGGGGATCTGGGGCTGGCAGCCGCCGCCCTGGACCGGGCGCTCGACGGGATCGTGGAAGAACACTGGACCGCGTTCGAACCGTTTGCCGCCGGCATCCGCGGTGAGACCTACCTGGCCGCGGGCCGGCTGGACGCCGCGGCGGACCTGATTGACCGGTCCTGGGTTATGGCCGAGCTGGCCGGCGACCACTGCTACATGGCGCTGGCCGCCGGCGCCGAGGCCCGGCTGTTCCTGGCGCACGGCGACCTCGCCGCCGCGGAACACTGGATCGACCGGGGCCTGGAACCCAAACCCTGGTACCTCTGGTACACCGCCCGGCTGCTGGATGTCGCGGCGGAAGTCGCCATCGCCACGGGCTCCCCGCGCGCCTCACAGTTCGTGGACCGGCTGGCCGCGCTGGCCAGCCGGAGCGGCATGCGGGAGTTCGTGGTGCGGGCGCAGTCGCACCGGGCCGTGCTCGGCGACGCGGCTGCCGCCCAGGCCGTGCCCTGGCTGGCGCAGGAGATCGACAACCCCGCGCTGGCCGCGTTTCTGGCGCAGCGCCACGGCGTCGCCCGGTGAGCTTGCCGCGGCGGAGCGGGTCCGGAGCCCATTCCGGAAGCCCTGTCCCGCCGTCGTCCGCGGGACTACCATGCAGCTGTACCGATGGGATTGCCACCGTGCTCACTACTGTGTGGAAGGACATCTGTCATGGAATGCATTACGTGGTTCGCGCCGATTTTGCCCGGGAAACTGGAGGCGTGGAAGGCGGGCGTCGAGGAAATGAAAGGCCCGCGGCGGGAAGATCACGAAGCCTCGCGGGCGCGCATGGGCCTGGTGCGGGAAGTCGCCAGCCTGATGCAGACCCCGCAGGGGGACTTCACCTGCATCTTCCACGAGGCCGAGGATCTGGCCAAGGCCTACCAGACGCTCGCCGCGTCGGAGGATCCCCACGACGTGTGGTTCAAGGAGCATCTGGTGAGCGCGCACGGGATGACGGCGGACATGCTGGCTGGGCCCATCCCGGCCACGCTGTTCTTCGACTACCGCGCCGCCGGATAGCCGCTGTTGAAGAAGCACACGCGGGTTAAACAAAAGCAGGGCCCGTCAAAGACGGACCCTGCTCGAAACCTGTAAGGTTCCGGACTCAGAAGAGTTAGCTGAAAGCTAAGTCTTAGAGAGCCTGGATGTTTACGGCCTGGGGACCCTTGGGGCCCTGCTCGGTTTCGAAGGAGACCTTCTGGTTCTCTTCGAGGGAGCGGAAGCCGGAAGAGGCGATCGCGGAGTAGTGTGCGAAGACGTCCTGTGAGGAGTCATCGGGGGAAATGAAGCCGAAGCCCTTTTCAGCGTTAAACCATTTGACGGTACCAGTAGCCATTATTTTTTGTCCTTCGTGAAGGTGGAGGAAAAGTCCCGACTTTCGGGTCCTCCGGTGTGGGGTGCTCAAAACCGCTGCTTCAGAAGAACAAGGTCTTTCAACCTTGCGTACTGCCTGAACTACGAACTGCATAAACACAACAACAGGATCAAGACTACAGGAGATTTCCGGGGCGGATGACCACCGGCCCCGGGGCGGCTCCTCCGGCGCCTCTTTTGAGGCCCTCCGCCCGGACGCCGAACGGTTCTAGAATGGCGGCATGACGCCACAGGAGCTGGCCAATCTGGCGCACCTGCGCCGGGCCCGGGACCTGATCGACCGGGACTACGCCCGGCCGCTCGATGTGCCCACCATGGCTGCCGGTGCCCTGATGTCCCCGGCGCACTTCTCCCGCCGGTTCAAGGCCGCCTACGGCGAGACGCCCTACAACTACCTCACGACCCGGCGGATCGAACGCGCCATGGCGCTGCTGCGGGCCGGTGCCAGCGTGACGGATGCCTGCATGGAGGTCGGCTGCACCTCGCTCGGATCGTTCAGCTCGCGGTTCACCGGGATCGTCGGCATGACCCCCAGCGCCTACCGGGCCCGGGAGCACCACGCGGTGCAGGCCATGCCGCCGTGCATCGCCCGGCTGCGCACGCGGCCTGCCCGCAAGCCGAGCAGGATCGAAGAAGCGCCCCCGCGCCCGCAGTCATAGCGTGGAACACATGAACATTTCACTGCAGTATTCACAAATCACCGTCAACGACCTCGACGAGTCGCTCGCCTTCTACCGGGACGTGCTCGGCCTGGAAGTGCGCAACGACGTCGGCTCGGACGGGCAGCGCTGGGTCACCCTCGGCAGCGCGGCCCAGCCGGATCTGGAGCTGGTGCTGTCCGTCCCGCACGCCGGCCGCTCAAGGGACGACGGCGACGCCCTCCAACAACTGCTCGTCAAGGGTGCACTGCCTATCCTCGTGTTCCGCACGGACGATCTCGACGCCACGTTCGAGGCGGTCCGGGCCTCCGGCGCGGAGGTCCTCCAGGAACCCATCGTCCAGCCCTGGGGCCCGCGTGACTGCGCCTTCCGCGATCCTTCCGGCAACATGGTCCGCTTCAACCAGGCCTGAGGAACGACGACGCGACCGACGCCGGGCTCAACGTCCTGCCCCCGGCACCGTCCTGATCAACCTCCGCGCGTCAGCCCGGGCCGCGCGTCAGTGGCCGCGCCCTCTGCAAGGAGTGCCGTGTCGACGGTAGTCCCTGACGAGATCTGCCGCTTGACCTGCTCAAGCTCATCTTTGAGCAGGTCAACGGTGGCACGGTATTTTTCGAAGTCCGCCGCCCGGCGCCTGGCCACGGCGAAACCGATGCCGGCGGCGAGCACGGCAAGCGGGAACGACACCAGCAGGGCCCAGCCGGACGCGGCAAGGAAGTCGAGCGCCACGGGAAGTGCCTGCTTGAATGCCAGGAACTCGTTCACCCCACCGACCACTCCGTTCAGAGCGGTGTCGAGGGGGCCCAGGAACTGCCCGACGACAGGCGTTCCGGAAAACGACGGAGCGCTCAGCGGCGGTTCTCCCCCTGACCAGCGCGAATCACCGAAATGGTTCAGGACGTAGATCCCGGCACCCGCGTTGAGGGCCGCGAAGAGCAGGACGGAACCAAGCGCAGTCCAATGCAGCCTGCGCGGACGCCAGACGCCGGCCACCAGCGCGAAGAGGGCGGCCGCAACCCAGGAAAGGATGCGGAGTTCGTCGCGGCTCATGCCGCCCAGTAGATCCAAGGAAATTCCCTGCCCCCTTCAGCTGGAATCAATGCTTGTTCCGGTCGCAGGCGAGCCTACCCCAGTCAGGACTCCCGCACCTTCCACTGAGCGCCGCCCCGGGTTACCGGGAGCGGGAACCAGCATATTCCGGTGCCATTGGAGGCGACATCGCTTCTGCCGGCTCTGGGACGGCCGGACTGTCCGCAGGTGCGTCGCCGCGGCCCCGGCGCCCCACCGCGCGCCCCACGGCCATCGAAAGGCGGTGGGAAGGCTGTTCAACGTACCGGTAGAACAGCTCGGCCGCCATGAACGAGGCGGCCACGGAGACGGCGAGCGCCAGCGGAAGCGAAACGGATCGCAGCAGGGTGACGCCGGCCAGGATGATCGGAAGGTGCACCAGGTAGACGCTGAAGGACACGCGTCCCAGCCATTGCGCAACGGCCGTGTCACCGAGCCGCTTGGCCGAGCGGCAGGACACAAACAGCAGGACGATCAGCGTCGCACCCACTGTCACGACGGCTTCGACGCCGGGGATCGGCTGCCCAGGGCTGATCCATTCCGCGTTGGCCAGGAAAATGCCCGCGGCGGCGACGAAGAACCAGGCAAAGCGGGGCCAGGACTGGGTCAGCTCACGGATCCGGTCACGTTCGGCGCCGAGGATGGCCCCGATGGCGAAAATCGGGAGATAGGTCAGCCAGTCCAGGTCCTGCAGGGCTCCCACCGCGGCCAGCAGGAGCGCAAGTCCGGTTTTCACGTGCCAGAAACGCCTCCCGCGCAGGGCGATCAGGACGTAGGCCGGGAGCAGGAGGGAGAACAGGACTTCCCACTTGAGGGACCACAGCGGGGTGTTGATGGTGCTGGCGTTGAGCAGGAGCAGGCCGTCCTTCAGGACCTGGCCCACGGTCGGGTCGGTCACGTAGATGTCCGCCCACGGGCTCTGCAAGGGCGACGCCGACCGGGGAATGATGGCAATCAGCGCAACGGCCACCGCCAGGGACGCCCAGGCCGGCAGGTAGAGGCGGAAAAACCGCTTGGCGTAGTACTGCGCCCAGCGCCCGGCCGCGCCCGGCCGGGTGAACGGCAGGACCAGCACGAAGCCGGAGAGCACAAAAAAGACGTGGACAGCCGGAGTGCCGTTCCAGAGGACGTGCAGCGGCGAGAAGACGGCCCACGCCTCCGCGGTGGTGAGGTCCGCGGACCGGTTGCCGTAGACCACGTTCCCGATTCCCGGGAGGGTGGACAGGGCGTGGCAGGCGACAACCAGCAGGGCGGCGATCCCCCTGAGGCCGTCCAGCTGCGTGACTCTTGATTGACCAGACGTGGAGCGCATCCACCCTATGTTACCAGTTCGTTACATTACGCCTTCGTCGCGAGGGTGCGGCCGAGGGCATCGAGGAGCAGCCGGCTGCCGTACTCCCGGCCCGCTCCGTCGTCGAGACCGTCGAGATGAACGCCTTGCTCCGTATGCGTCAGCCGGGACCCTCCATCGAGGCGCTCAAACTCGAAGGACGCTACCGACGTGGAAATGTGCGCGCCGTCGATCCACATGTCGTAACTCGTCACGATTCGCTCGTGCTCGACGATATCGGTGTAGCGCGCCTCATAGCGCGACAGCACACCGTTGTGGAAGCGTGCCTCGTCGATGTCCAGTCCGCCGACCCGGAAATCGAAGCGCCACTCACTCGGCGTCCACTCGTAACCGCCGCCAAACCAGTCGCGTTTGCGCTCCTCGACGGCGAACGCGGCCCAGAGATCGGCGATCGCCGCCGGATAGTCGCGAACCAGCGTAAATCCGGCATGCGCGACGGCCGTCATGACCGAACCTCGCGCCGGAAGGTCACATGCGTCACGCCACTCGGTGCTGCCTCTGAGCTGACGCTGTAACCCGACTCCAGACCGCGCAGGTCGTCCCACAGCCGTACGCCGCGCCCGAGCAGGATGGGAGCGATGCCGACGTGGAGATCGTCGACGAGGCCGGCGCGGAGGAAGTCCCGAACGGTGGACGCGCCCCCACCGACGCGCACGTCGCCGTCGTTCGCTGCCGCGGCGGCGGTTCGGAGTGCTTCCTCCGGCGACGCCGTGAGGAAGTGGAAGGTGGTGCCCCCTGCCATCTCCATCGACGGGCGGGGCGAATGCGTGAGTACGAAGACGGGCACGCGGAAGGGCGGCTCGTCGCCCCACCATCCACGCCAGTGGGGGTCGTCGGGGTTCGCGTGCAGTCCGAACATCCCCGCGCCCATGATCTCCGCGCCGACATCTTCGAAGTAGCGCGCGGCGTAGCGGTCATCGACGCCGGTGGTTCCCTCCCCGCTGGCGTCGTGCAGCACCCGTTCGCGGACGGTGCGCGTCGCAGCGTACGCGGCTGTGAGGCGCCCCCAGTCGTCGCCAAACGGGTTTTCCGGGGTCTGGTCGGTAGTCGTGGCGAAGCCGTCGAGCGAGATGTTGAGGTCTACGCGGACGCGTGTCATGGCAATGCCTCCTTAAACGTGACGGGTGAGGTGGATGCCGAGCCGGTCGGCCCGGCTTTCGGCGGGTGTGCGCTGCTCGCCGAGCCAGAGGTGAAGCACATCGAGAGCGCCAGGGCGGAGGCTGACGGTGCGTACGCGGCCGTTTTTCTCCGACGTGACGACGCCCGCCTCTTCGAGCACACCCAGATGCTGGAGCATCGACGGGAGAGTCATCGAGAAGCGAGCCGCGAGAGCCGACACGGGGGCGGGGCCCTTCGCGAGAATCTCGACGACCGCGCGCCGGGTCGGATCGGCGAGCGAGCGGAGCACCAGGTCGACTTCCGCTCGATAGTTTGGCATATGCCTAAGTGTTCAGAAGAGCGGGCGGCCTGTCAAGTGTTTTGCACTGCCGGTTCGCGGACCTGTGGCCACCGTATAATCACTGCATGCCAATCTCGCGCCTCAACCGAAGCCTCCATGCCCTGCAGTCCGCCGTCGACCAGCGCGGCGGCGCTCTGTGAGCGGCGGTCTCGTCGCCCTGCTGGATGACGTCGCAGCCCTGGCCCGCATAGCGGCCGCTTCGGTGGACGACGTCGCTGCCGGGGCGGCGAAGGCGGGAGCCAAGGCCGCCGGTGTGGTGATCGACGACGCCGCCGTCACCCCGCAGTACGTGTCCGGGGCGGACCCGTCCCGCGAACTGCCGATGATCAAGCGGATCTTCTGGGGCTCGCTCCGGAACAAGCTGCTGATCATCCTGCCGGCGCTGCTGCTTATCAGCGCCTTCATCCCGGGGGTCATCCCGTTCATCCTCATGGCGGGCGGCACCTACCTCTGCTACGAGGGCGCCGAAAAGGTCTGGCACAAGCTCCGCGGCGACCACGACGCCGAGAAGGCGCCGGCGGTCGACCGGGGCCCGGAGGCGGAGGCCAAGGTCACCAAGGGCGCCATCACCACCGACTTCATCCTGTCCTGCGAGATCATGGTCATCTCGATGAATGAGGTGGCCGCTGAGTCTTTGTGGGTCCGGGCGGTCATCCTGGTGGTCGTCGCGGTCCTGATCACGGTGCTCGTATACGGGGCCGTCGCACTCATCGTCAAGATGGACGACATCGGCCTGCACCTGATGACCAAGGACTCTGCAGGCTCCCAGCGCTTCGGCGAGCTGCTCGTCAAGGGGATGCCCGCCGTGCTGGCCGCGATCACCCTTATCGGGACCATCGCCATGCTGTGGGTGGGTGGTCACATCATGCTGCAGGGGGCCTACGACCTCGGCTGGCACCTGCCGTATGACCTGGTCCATCTCCTCGAGGCACCTGTCGCCGGGATCCCGGTGCTGGGCGGCTTCCTGGCCTGGCTCGTGAATACCCTCTGCTCGGCCGTCCTCGGACTCGCTTGGGGCCTCCTCGTCCTGGCCATCGTGCACCCGCTGCTCAAAGTGCTGCCGTTCGGCAAAAAGAAGGGTGGGCACGAGGAGGGCGACGTCCGCGCCGAACTCGCCGGTTATCGGCCGACGAAACGTAACGCCGATTCCGCCTAGGCCGCCCCTCAGCTCCGGCGCAGCGGCCAGGGGCGCCACCCGCCGGTGACCTCCCGCAGCCGGACCTCGGCGTCGTGGAGCCGGGCGGCGGTGAAGGGGCCCGGTTCGCCCCGGCCGGTTTCAGAGCCGGAGCCGTCGAATGCGGTCAGTGCGTATTCGCTCCACCTCCGGCTGCCCACCGGATAGCGTTCGCTGTAACCGCCGGCCGCGACCGAGAGCACCAGCCGCTCCAGCCGGTCCGCCGTTGTCTCGACGGTCTCGTCGCAGGCATCGCAGCCGCACACCGGAAATGGGAAGTCATGCAGCACTCCGGCGTGCACCTGAACTCCCGGATACCCGGTCAGCACCAACGTCAGGGCCGCTGTTCCGGACGCCCGCGGGGTGACTTTGACCGCCTGCAGCACCTTCCCACCCTGCCCCAGCAGCTCCCCGACATGGGCCGGATCGTCCTGGACGTCGACGTCGTACACCGCCGTCAGGTGGTCGATCAGGGCACGGGCGATCGTGTGGAGCCCCGCGAAACGCTCCGGGTGGCTGTCAACGCTGTAGGAGTCCGGGTCCGGCCCGTCCGCGCCCCACTGCCGCCCGCACGGAATGGGCTCCCCCTCGCGGGAATAGTAGGCCGCCGCCGGCAGCGCCGGCCGGACATAGCGGGGCTGTCCTGCTGCCGGGGTCGCCGGGCGGGGCTGCAGCGGCGGGAACTCCTCCGGTTCCTCCCGGACCCAGTCCAACAGTGTGGCCACCAGCCCATGGACCGCAGCGTCGTCTGCGGTGCGCAGCCCGTCGAGCAGCCGGCCCACTTCGAACCGCTTCTCCCGGTTCCCCACCGTGGGAGGGGCGCCTTCGTAGGTGGTCCACTCCGTGTCCGGTCTCAGCCCGGCGATGGTGTTGCCGGCGAACACGGCCGCCGCGGCACGGAGTGTGCTGTCGCCGTCTATCTGGCTGCCGAACGTGCGCAGGAACCAGATGAGCCGTTCAGGGTCAGCGGCCAGCTCATCGGCCCGCACTCCCCGGCCGGCGCAGAAGTCGACGAATGGGGCATAGCCGCTCACGTGCCTCACAACGGCCGGGCCCGGCCCTGGCCGGTACAGCGCCGTACCGCGCGGCATCGGCGCCGGCAGGCCGGAGGGCTGCCCGTCAAACAAGTCCTCCGCCGTCCCCATAACGCGATCCTAGTCCGTGGTGCAGCGAGGATGGGGCGTCGCCCGTGGTGCGTGAGCACCAGGATCACCAGGGACGCGGTCCCCGCGGACTTCCGGACGCCGGACATCACGATGCCGGGCTCGTCCGCGGGCACGAACGTGTCCTTTGCGATGAACGGCGGCGTACCGGGCAGATGTTTGGGGTAGAGCCCGCGCAGCCGCAGGCATATCCTGCAGGAAGACCCGTCCGTTGACCATCAGTTCCCGGAGGTACCTCATGGAAATGCCGAAAGCGTCCGACGCCGACAAGGAGCACTTCCGCTCGGTGCTGCCGGACCATCCCGGGGTGGTCATCAAGCCGATGTTCGGGAACCTCGGGGCGTTCGTGCACGGCAACATGTTCGCCGGACTGTTCGGCCCAACCATCGGTGTGAAGCTCAGCGAGGCGGACAAGGAAATGCTCGAAAGCACCGAGCGGACCGTTCCGTTCGGGCCGGCCGAGCGGCCGATGGGCGGCTACACCGGGCTGCCGGAGATCTGGAATGCCGAGGGCGACGGCGATCAGGCGCGGGCCCGGGCCTGGGTGGAGAAAGCGTTTGAGCATGTGGCCGGGCTGCCGCCCAAGGCGCCGAAATCTCCCAAGGTTCCGAAGGCGAAGGCCGCGAAGAAGTAGCCATGCCCTCCCCCGCCGCAGGCCCGGACCACGCCGTCGACACCTTGGTAATCGGCGCGGGGCAAGCCGGCCTGGCCACGAGCTATTGGCTGAGCCGGCACGGCGTCGAACATCAGCTGCTGGAGCGGCGGCCGGAACTGGGCGGCGCCTGGCAGGACCGGTGGGATTCGTTCTACTTGAACACACCCAACTTCTCGTTCCTGCTGCCCGGGCTGACCTACGACGGCCCCGAGCCGGACTCCTTCCTTCACCGGGACGAGGTGATCGACCTCTTCCGCGACTACGCCGCGCAGATCACGGCGCCGGTCCGGCTCGGCACCGAGGTGACCCGGGTCAGCGCGGCAAACGGCGGCTTCCCGGCCAACGGCGGTTTCACCGTGGACACCAGCCGCGGCCGCTGGCAGGCACGGAACGTGGTCCTCGCGAACGGCGCCTTCCAGCTCCCGCGCATCCCGTCGGCCGCCGCCGCCCTTCCGGGGCACATCCGCCAACTGCACAGCCACGACTACCGCAACCCGCAGCAGCTGCCCGACGGCGCCGTGCTGGTGGTGGGCACCGGACAGTCCGGCGGGCAGATCACCGAGGATCTGCTCGACGCTGGCCGGGAAGTCCATCTCTCCGTCTCGTCCTGCCCCGAGGCCCCGCGGCGGTACCGCGGCCAGGACGTTTTCCACTGGATCCTGCAGGTCAACCTCCGCGGTCCCGAGTACGGCATCAACGGCCTCCAGGTGGACCAGCTCCCCTCCCCCGCCGCGCGCTTCATGTGCAACCCGCTGATCTCCGGCAACGGCGGCGGCCACAGCATCCACCTGAGGGACCTCGGCCGCCGGGGCGTCCGGCTGCACGGCCGCTTCGAGGGAACGGACGACGGCGCACTCGTCTTCAGCGACGACCTCCCCGCACGACTCGCCCTGGCGGAGGCCGGGTTCGGTGCCCGGCTGGGGCGGCTGGCCGACGCCTACATTCACGCCGCAGGCATCGACGCCCCGCCCGCCGAACCCGCGCCGGTGGACAACTGGCTGCCTACTGAATCGGGAGCCCGCCTCAATCTTGATGCCGAGGGAGTCACGTCGGTCATTTGGTCCACCGGCTACGGCCTGGACTTCAGCTTCCTCGACCTCCCGGTGCTCGACCAGTGGAACTACCCGCGGCACAGCCGCGGCGTCACCGACGTGCCGGGTCTCTACGCCGTGGGCCTCCCCTGGCTCACGAAGCACCTGTCGGCCACCCTGTCAGTGGTGGGTGCGGACGCGGAGTTCGTTGCGGGGCACATCGCCGCCCGGTGACCGGGCTCTGCCTCTGACTTTCGGGCGTAGGCTTTTTCCATGGAACGGTCGCGAGCCATCCTTCTTCCCGGCAGCGTGCTTCCCGCCGGCCCGGCCTACGACGCCCTGCTTGCGGCGCTCGGACCGGGAGCGGACGCCGTCGCCAAAGACCTGGAACTCTATGCGGGAGACAGTCCGCCGGGGGACTGGAGCCTGGACACCGAGGTTGACGGGACACTCCGTGAGGCCGATGCCCGCGGCTGGGACACTTTCCACCTGGTGGGCTACTCCGGTGGCGGGGCGGCCGCGCTGGCGTTCACCGCCCGGCACCCGGAACGGCTCCTCAGCCTGGCGCTGCTCGAGCCGGCCTGGGCCGGAAACTGGGACTGGAGTCCCGCCCATGCCCGGCTCTGGAAGCAGTACGAGGAGCTGGATGCACTCCCGCCCGAGCAGTTCATGCCCGCGTTCATGAGGCTGGGGGTCAAGCCCAGCGTCGTCCTTCCGCCGCCAGGCGACGCTCCGCCCTGGATGGCCAAGCGGCCGGCAGGGATCCGGGCTTTCCTGCAGTCGTTCAGGACCTATGACTTGGACCGGCGGAGGCTCGAAGAGTTCCGCCGGCCGGTGCTCTTCGCCCTCGGCGCGCTCAGCAACCCCGACGATTACGGCGAGGTGGCACAGCGGCTGTCCGGCGTCTTCCCGGACTTCCGGCTGGAGGTGTTCGCGGAACGCCACCACTTCGACCCGCCGCACCGGATCGAGCCGGCCCGCCTGGCCGGGATGTTCCTGGACCACTGGGCGCGGGCCGAGAGAATCGCGGCCGAAGGCCAGTAACAACCTGCGGTCTTTGGGCGACCGCCTCTCAACGCCCGACGGCGGGACTCACCGGTTGGTGAATCCCGCCGTCGTGGTCTGCCGGCTGCGATCCGGGGCGCTGAAACCTGCTAGAGGCAACGGGGCTGGTAGGCCGGGTCGGCGGGGCCGGAGGCCTGTCCCAGGGCGTGGGCCACGAACTGGTGCACCACGGGGTCGTTCGGCGTCTGGTCATGCTCGAAGACGTCGGCCGGGCACTTGTCCTGGATGGTGATGTTGGTGACCTGCTGTGCGGAGCCGTTGAGGAACTGGCTGTTGTAGGGAATGACCACTTCGTCGTAGACCGTGGACAGGACGGTGTAGGACGGTCCGGCAACGGTGTCGCCGATGGAGTTGAGCTGCTGCATGAAGGCCGAGCCTGCCTGCTGATCGGCGCAGGAAGCACAGTTCAAGGCGGTGTAGTCCGGCGGCGGTACGAAGTCCGGCGGCGGGACGATCAGGCCTGTCGTGCCGTGGTTGGAGGGTGCGATCCCCACCAGCTGACGGACATACTTGGCTCCGCCCAGGAAGCCCATGTAATAACGCGGCATCATGCCGCCCTGGCTGTGGCCCACCAGATCCACTTTCTTGGCTCCGGTGGCAGCCCGGACCGCGTCCACGAACGGGGCAAGTTCCTTCGCCGATTCGGTCACCGGCGCGGTGGCGTACACACCGTTAGTCTCGCCGTAGTTGAGGGCGAACACACAATACCCGGCGCTCTTCAGGTAGGGCGACAGGGTGGACCAGTTCTTCGCCATGGTTTCGAAGGTCCCAGGCACCAGGATGACGGGATAAGGGTGCTCGGCGGACGGCTTGCAGGACCAGTCGTTGGCTCCGGGCGGGGAAACGTCAAGGGTGCCCGCCTGGGCGGGAGCCACGGTAAGGGAGCCGGCGAGGACCGCGGCGGCGGCGATGGACAGGGTTCTGGTAAGCAATGACATAGAAACCTCTTTGTTCGTGTGTCAGCGGGTGGTGCCAGATGGAGCTCTTTCGCGGCCGGGTCTGGGCTGCGGTCCTCAAATGCTAGGCATCCCGGAACCCGATTCGGCCATGGATTTGCACGGATGTGCACAAATAAGCCGGTCCGCGGGCGTGCCCCGCCCGCCCGCGAATGCCGCTCCACCGCGATACAAAGCTACTGTTCAGTAGCTTTGCGTTCCCGGAACCTGCCCGTGCGCAGCCGCGGGCGTCTGCACAAACGTCCATCCATGCAGGAACGGAACTTCCAGACTGCGGGGACCCAGAGTAACGCGGCACCAGCCGGCAAAAGCCGCCCGTGGGCCCCACTTGCCCTTGGGCCATCTGGCCGGTGATGATGGCGTAGCGCACGACGCGCGACCGGCTCGGGGCGTGGGGATCCCTCAGCTGGCATAGCGCCCCAGAAGGCTTCCGTTGCTACACTTTCCTTCCGCCAATTCGGCCGCCCACCGACCGGCTCCCCGCGATGTTGCCCGGCTGGAGGAGCTGCTGGATGACGACGTGTGGGCGTTCAGCAACTGCCGGGTGGACGCACCGGGCAGGCCTGTCGCCGAAATCGACTGGTTCTTCTATAACGTCCGGCACGGCACCCTCATGGTCAGCGAGTGGAAGGGCTTCCCCCAACGTGTCGCGCAGGCAACCGACACGGGCACGCCCTGGCTGCTCGACGGCGGCCTGGCCGTACCGAATCCGATCGAGCAGGTGTCCCGGCAGCTCGACGCCGTCCGGGCAGCGCTGCGCGGCGCCATCCTCCCCCAGCACTTCCCCGCCTTCGATCCGCAGCAATTGCGGCTCATGCAGAGCGTCTACTCCCCGCAGGTGGACCAGAACACCACGGTTGAGCGAATTCGCTGGGGCAAGGTGTACGGCGACCTGCCGGAACTGGCTGCGGTGGTTGCGAACTCGACCAGCCGGTCACCGCTGGTCCTGCCCGACGCCGGCGCCGGGCTTGCGCTGGCCACAGCGCTTTGTTCGCTGTTCCGCACCACCTTCACTCCCCGGGCAGAGACCAAGCTTCGCGTTTCACCGAAGGGCGGGGACACCGACGTCGTCCTTCGGATCAGCGCCATCCACCGGCAGATCGCGGCGCTGCACGCGGAACTCGCCGACCTTGTGGTCACCGCTGCCGGCGCGGACACCCGGCCCGTCCAGCCGCCGGCCGTCGGCACGGCTCCGCAGGCGGCGGTGAAGGACCAGCCGGCCACAGTGAAGAACCAGCCGGCGGCGGACTCCAAGTCCCCCGCCCTGACCGAGCACCAGCGGATGCACGCGCATCTGACACGAAGCTTCCAGGGAGTCAACGGCAGTGCGGCTGCCGCTACCAAGGCACTCGAGAAGGCGTGGATGTCGGTGCTTGGCGACCCCCTGCTGCACGGAGAATCGGGCATCAGCGTGTCCCTGTTCGGCGGTGTGGGGACGCCGCTGGTGAAGCAGCACCACGGGTCCCTTCCAAAGGTTCTCGGCATGCCGTTGCGCAGGTGGTGCGTGCTGCAGGCCAAAGCCGCCGGCCTGCAGCCGATGGACGTTCCCGGGAAGCCCTCGAACCTGCGGATGCGCTGAGCGTCGGCGAACGGCAGCCGCTGGCCCGGGCGTCGTCGTTACAGGTAGTCCCCGGCACGTTCGCGGGCGATTTCCAGCAACGTGGACTGGAAGGCGACCTCTGCCGGGGCGTAGACCTTGTCCTGGCGCTGGGCCAGAAGCACGCGCCGCAGCGGTGCGGCGGAGCCGAGGCTGATGACCCGGACGTCAGGGTGCTGCAGGGCCACGGCCGTCTTCGGCACCATGGCCACGCCCATGCCAACGCTCACCATCGCCTGCGCTTCCTGGTAGTCGTTGGCCAGGAAGCCGATGGTCGGCTCGAACCCGGCCTCGTGGGCGGAGCGCTGCAGCACCTCGACGACGGGGTGGGCCTCGGCGCGCACGATCCAGGATTCCTTGCGGAGTTCCTCCATCCGGATCTCGTCGCGGTCGGCCAGCGGATGGCTGCGGGAAACCAGCAGGACCGTGCTCTCCTGGAACACTTCCGTGATCCGGATGGAGTCGTCGTGAAAGCGGTTCCAGGGGTAGTCCCAGAGCAGGCACAGACCGGTCACTCCGGACTGCAAGTCGCTCACCAGGTCATCGAAGCGCGCGCTGCGCAGGGACAGGCCAATGGCTGGGTACCTCTTCTTGAAGGCCCGGATCACAACGGGCAGGAATGACCCGGCGAGCGTGGGAAAGGTGCCGACGGTCAGGGAGCCGCGCTTAAGGCCGGCGATCTGGTCCAGGTCCGACTGCGCGGCCCGCATCTGCCCGATGATCTTGCGCGCGTGGCCGGCCAGAATCTGGCCCGCTTCGGTGGGCACCACCCCGCGGGAGCGGCGGTTGAGGAGCGGCTGCCCCACTTCCTGCTCAAGCTTTCGCAATTGCTGCGAGACGGCGGAGGGCGTGTACATCATCAGCTCGGCCGCTGCGGTGATGGAACCCTGTTCCACCACCTCCACCAGCAGGGCAAGGCGCCGAATGTCGAACAATTCCTCATCAGCATCGTTAAGCAACGCTATGCCCTTCTGTTGAATCCGTTAATTCTATACATTCCCCGGGTTAATGGCAGCGTTATGCACCCCGTTTCCGACGGCGGCGCTCGCCTCGCAGGGCTCTTGTCCCCACCGGCAGCAGTGAATGAAGCATCGCTACAGCCCCTTGCAGATATCCAACCTTGTCTTCATTTGTGATCTGGATCAATCTCGAATCAAGGCCTTGAACACCCCGGGCCAGAACCGAAGCAAGGAACAGACCATGAAGATCGAAGCGGAGTGGATGCGCGGAGGCACCAGCAAATGCTGGGTCTTCGAAACAGGCCAGCTGGATGAGACTGGGACCAGCCCGGACGTGCTGCTGCCCCGGCTGTTCGGCAGCCCCGACCACCGGCAGATCGACGGCGTGGGCGGCGCCACCTCCACCACCAGCAAGGCGATGATCCTCCACCGCCCGGCCGACGCCGGCGTCGACGTCGAGTTCACCTTCGCTCAGGTGGGCATCGAGGAAGCCGCCGTGGACTGGGGCAGCAACTGCGGCAACTGCTCGGCGGTGGTGGGCCTGTACGCGATCGAAAAGGGCTGGGTGGTCCCCGACGGCGACGTCACCCGGATCGTCACCCGGAACACGAACACCGGCCAGGTCATCATCCAGCGGGTGTCGACCCCGGCCGGCGCCCTGCCGATCGTCCCGCAGGCCCAGATGCCCGGCGTGCCGTTCCCCGGCTACCGGGTGGGGCTCGGCTTCCTGGACCCGGCCGGCAAGACCACCGGCCGGCTCCTTCCCACCGGGTCCGCCACCGACACGATCATCGCCGGAGGCACCCGCTGGACCGTCTCCATGGTCGACGCCGGAGCGCCGGTGGTCATGCTGCGCGCGGAGGAGCTGGGCCTGGACCCGGAGCGCCACGCCAGCTGGACCGCCGGGCTGGAACTGCAACTGGACACCCTGGAACATATCCGGCGCCAGGCCGCCGTGCGGATGGGGCTGGCAGCGACACCCGGCGAGGCGGCCCGCGCCGTCCCCAAGGTCGCGGTGGTGTCCGCCCCGGCCCGGTCCGACGCCGAGTCCGACGTCGCCGTCGTCATGCTCTCGATGGGCAAGCCGCACCCGGCCCTGGCCATCACCGGAAGCATCGCCCTGACCCTCGCCGCCCGCACCCCGGGCACACTGCTGGGCGACATCACCGGCGGCACCGCCGGACCCACCCTGCGGCTGCGCACCCCGGCCGGGGTGATCGAAACCTGGAGCGAGGAATGCGACGGGCAACTGCTCGTCGGCGTCGACCGCACCGCCCGCACCATTGCCACCACCACCATCCACCTTCCGGAGGCCCTCGGCACCGCCGTCGACGCCTCCTTTGCCGGCGCTACTCGATGAGGAGACAGCATCATGACTAACATCGCAGAAAAGATTGCAGAAAAGACTAAAGAAATGGCACCGCAACAGACCGCGCCCGGCGACACCCGGGCGGAGCGCTCCGGGCGTCCCGACCGCCGCCGCCGTATCCTGCTGGTGACGGTAGCCGCGATCACGACGCTGGGGCTGATGGCCCTCCTGTTCGGAGGTAGCCTGTTCAACCCCGCGGCCGCCTCTGAATCGGAGCCGACCATGACCGCCACCCAGATCATCCCGCTTGTCATCCTTGTGGTGATGTTCGTCGTCGCCACCAAATGGCCGCTGAACATCGGCGTCATGGGGCTGGTGGCGTCCTTCGGGGTCGGCTACTTCATCCTCGGCATGACCGACAAGGAAATCCTGGCGGACTTCCCGGCCAGCATCGTCCTGACCATCATCGGCGTGACCTACTTCTTCAGCATGGCCCAGCGGAACGGGTCCATCGACATCATCGTCCAGACCTGCGTGCGGCTGGTCCGCGGCAAGACCATGCTGCTCCCCTGGGTGTTTTTCCTCCTGGCCGCGGCGCTGACGGCGCTGGGCACCTTCTCCCCCGCCGCGGTGGCGCTGCTGGCCCCGGCGGCCCTGGGCCTGGCGTACGAGTCCCGCATCCACCCGGTCCTGATGGGCGCCTTCGTGATCAACGGTGCCCACGCCGGCGGCTTCTCCCCGCTGTCCGTCGCCGGCGTCCTGGTGCACGACATCGCGCTGAAGAACGGCTTCCCCATCTCGCAGGGCTCGCTCTTCCTGGCCAGCTTCGCACTGAACTTCATCCTGTCCGCCCTGACCATCGTGGTGTTCGGCCTGCTGGGCAAGCTGCGCGACAAGCACAGCAACGAGTACGCCGGACTGGAGACGCCCCGCACCGGCCGCCCCACCGGCCAGCAGATCTTCACCCTGCTCCTGATCGCCGCGATCCTGGTGTGCACGCTGGGCTTCCACATGCCGATCGGCTTCGTGGCGCTCTCCGCCGGCCTGCTCCTGGCGTTCGTCAACATCAAGGATCACAAGACGTTCATCGGGGGCGTGTCCTGGTCCACCGTGCTGCTCGTGGCCGGCATGATCACCTACGTCTCGCTGCTCCAGCACGCTGGCGTCATCGACACCCTCGCCGAGATGGCCCTGGCGCTGGGCGCTCCCCTGCTGATCGCCCTGGTGCTCTGCTACGTGATCGGAGTCGGGTCCGCGTTCGCGTCCTCGACGGCGCTGCTCACCGCGTTCATCCCGATGGCCGGGCCGCTGCTGGCAACCAGCTCCTTAAGCGCCTCCGGCACCGTGGCGGCCCTGGCCATCGCGGCCACCGTGGTGGACGTCTCCCCGTTCTCCACCGACGGCGCCCTGGTGGTGGCCAACGCCCGCGACAACGACCGCCAGCGTGTCTACCGCCAGCTCATGATGTACGCCGGAGGCGTGGTCCTGGTGGCTCCCGCGCTGGCCTGGGCTCTGCTGGTGCCGACCGGGGTTATGTAAGCGGCACGACCGGTCCCGATCTCACGCTGGTTCGAAGGACCGCCGGACCCACGTCCGGCACGCGGACGGGACAACCCTGCACTCCAACGCAACAGGAAACCCGATAGACGGGCGCAGGGAAGACGCGGACGCGCCAAAGGCAGGGCGGCTTTCACAGCCGCCCTGCCTTAGGCTTGCCACGAAGGGTTGGGTCGCACGAACAGCAACTGACCAGCCGGAACGCGGGACCCGATCTGCGACACCCTGGGCGTGCCTCGCTACCCATAGATTGGAGGCAGTAGTCCATCCAAGATGATCATCGTCTCCGCGTAGGTGGGCGTCCATGGTTGAAGTTCGTTACTGCTTCTTCAGCTTTACCGTTGTAGTGGTTCCCATCGCGGAGACCTCCTCCAACAGCGCTGCCGGGGCGAGGTTCACCACGAATTCTCTGGACTCGGTGATGTTGCGAAGCGAATCCTTCTCTCCCCCGGGCGCCAGATTGTCGACGCCCTCCGGCGAGACACTCGAAACCCAGGCGATGGGCCGGGGCACCACCACCGCGGTGAGCAACCGGTAGAAATCACGGGCGGACGTGGTTGCGGGATCGAAATCAGTGCGCATGCTGCCAGACTAACGGTCAGGAAAGTTCGGGAAGGAGACAGGATATGAAGTTCCAGCCATACCGTTCACCGTCAACCGGGCGCGAGGTACGCGCCGTCCTCTTCGACACCTTCGGCACGGTGGTGGACTGGCGCACCGGCGTCGCCCGGCAGGCGGCCGCCTTCGCCGCGACACATGGGCAGGACCTCGACGCCGAGGCGTTCGCCGATGACTGGCGCGCCCTCTACCAGCCGGCAATGGAGGCTATCCGCTCCGGATCCCGGGAATTCGCCACCCTGGACACACTCCACCGCGAAAACCTGGACGAGGTGCTCCGCCGCCACGGCTTCGATCCGGACCGGCTGGACGCAAGAACTCTGGAGGAGTTGAACAGATCCTGGCACCGTCTGCCCCCGTGGCCGGACAGCTTGGAAGGTCTGGCCGCCATCCGCCGTGGCTACATCGTGGGTCCCCTTTCCAATGGCAACACCTCGCTGCTGTTGGACATGGCCAGAAACGCCGGCCTTCCGTGGGACGTGATCATCGGATCGGACATGACGCGCACCTACAAGCCGCTGCCGAGGGCCTACCTTCGGACTGCGGAGTTCCTGGACCTCAGGCCAGGCGCTGTGATGCTCGTGGCCGCCCACAACAACGACCTGCGTGCTGCCCGGGAGGCCGGTCTGGCGACGGCGTTCATCGCCCGCCCCACCGAATACGGCCCGGGCCAGGTTGCGGATCTGACGCCGGAGAGCGATTGGGACCTCTCGGCGTCGAGCATCACCGAACTGGCTCACGAACTCAGGGCCTGAGCTGCGTACTGGCCGCGGTCACCGTCCCCGGGCTTTTCGTGGTGGGTCTGAAGATTGTTGCGGCCATTATTCACGCCCGAGACATCAAAGGCATCCGCGCCAGGGACGTGATACGCCGGGACCCGGTCCGGCGTTTCAGCCGCCAGCGGCGCCCGGAGGGCATGGCACGCGGCGGTGGCCAGTGCGAGATGGAGTCCGGACTCCGGCAGCGGTGCCCGCTGCCCGCTGAGTACGGTGACCATCTCTACCTGTGGTCCAAGGGCGGATCCACCACCCTGGATAGCTTTGTCGCAGCCTGTGTTAGGGGTAACCGGACTAAGGGAGCCCAGGTTCCCTCGCCCGGTCAGCAGGCAAGAATGGAACGACGACGACGACGGGCGTACTTTGCGCCGGCCGGTTCCGTCAGCGTCGGTGCACGGCGGCGCGATCGCAGGCAAATCGCCAAAGCTGAGGGCGGTCTCCACGGCAAACAACCTAAACCAGGAGCGGGGATTTAGTACGTTACACGCAGCTAAGCCGATGGACGAAGGACCCGGCGCACAACAAAGCCCCTCCCGGAGTTGGGAGGGGCTTTGTCATGCTCTGGGGCTCCGTCCGCAATGCCGCGGCGGCCCATTGGCTCGTTAACAGCCCAAGGGGTAGTTACTCCGACGGCTCCTCAACCGGGAGCGCCTCCCACTCGCGCAGCTTCTGGATTACTTCCTCCGGCGTGTAAGCCTCGGGGTCCGCGACGATGCCCGAGGTGGGCAGATGGCTCAGGTCCGACTCGAACAGCCCTGTAACGCCCTGCTGCCGGATAGTGGCCAGATAGCCGCTCTGCAGCAGAACTTGGGTCAGGTAACCGCCTACGCCCTCAGCGGCCTTCATGTCGGCGATCAGCAGGTCCGGGTTATAAGTAATCATCATGACGGGGAGTCTACAGGCCGTTCTCGGCAGCCAGCTTTGCCAGTAGAGCGGACCTCACCATGTCGTACAACTTCTGGGGATCCGGCAAGAAGATGTACGGCTCAACACGCTGGTCGAATCTATCATTTGCGGTGACGCCGCTCATGGTCATGGCGACGCCATACTTTTCAGCAAGCCGTACTACGGGCGCAAACCACTCAGCACGGTAGATCTCCAGGAGACCCATGCAGTTGCCGTCGCGGAACACGTGAATTTGTGGGTATCCGTACACTTCCTTGTTCATGGCTAGGGTCAGTTCGAGCTCCACACCTGCTCGGACATTTTTCATCCGCCCACGGAAGCCGTCCGTCGTGATCCGGTAGGGCAGTTCGGCCCCAAGCGGCCCGAACTGCGGCGTCAGCGATAGCGGGATCTGTGCGGTGAGCTTAGGGACGTCCGGATTAGGCTCCATCGTTCCGTGGAAGACGTCGAGGCGGGGGATGAGATCGGGGGTCCGGATATCGTCCCTCTTCGGAGCTTCCACAACGGCGGTTGCGGTTTCCGCCTGTGGGCTGGAATTTTTCTTGAATCGATCGAGTATCCCCATGCCTTGGATACTAGCCGCAGCAGCAGCGCCAGGCAGACCCCAAGGCCCGGACGAGGAGACCGTGGCGGAGTCCGGGACGCTGATTCAGCCGGCGTGGTAGGAGAACACGAGTGTCCCCGGCAGCCCGATTCCCTCTCACATTTTTTGTAGCCGCCGCCCTCCGGATAGTCGGCCCTTGCCTCACCTATCGAGGCGTAGTCGTGGCCGTCGATTTCCGCGCACTTCGAACACGTCGTCTCGTCCAGAAGTTCGCTGGCATTACTTTCCACAGGTTCCGGCGCTGGATCGGCGGCTTGCACTTCCACAGGAGCCCGACCCCTGTCCACCGCCTGTTTCACTCTGGCCCATGTCCCCACGAACTTGCCCCCGTTCCAATGCAGACCCGCGTCGGTCCGCGCCAGGGTGAGCCTATGCCTGACGCCCTAGAGGCACCGCATCAAGCATTCCTGCAGAGTCCGGGTAGGCCACCGTTCAAAATTCCGTGCACCTTGGTTGTCTTCCAGGCCCATTTGCCAAGTGCTTGGATATGGTGGCCGCTGTCGTAGAGAAGCCACCCAGGGGCAAGGAAATTCAGGACGTTCGGAATCTCTTCGAGTTTGTAGCCCAAGGCGGCTGACTTCCGGTCATCCTTGACACCGTTAGCGATTCTGCGCATTAGTTGCCAGTACTTAGTGGTAGCACCAGCGAAAACTCATAAACCCGTCGCCACAATAAGGCGCTAACCACCAACAGGAGCGTTGGTACCTGATCGGGGGTATAACCCCTACCCTCCGACCAGGACGGCCTTTCACCTCTGTCTCTAAGGGATTTCCACTTTTGCACCTGGTCTTGCCCGACGATACCAAATGCACCGTTGTGTTTTGACCGGATCGCGGGCGCGGTAGGCCGCCCCATGTCAGAGCGTTGTTGACGCAATCGATACCTTACGAGCGGAGTTGAACAAAGTGTTAGCGAACGCTCCAAGGACAAGGGTGGGGTTTCGCTCTGGACCAGTGGAACTTACGGTGCAGGCAGCCGTAACCAGAGATGTCACTGGAAAGGCCGGAGTGAAGTGGTGGCGCTTTTGAGGCTGGCGCTGAAGTCTCACGAGAGTCTGACGTGACTCAGACGCTAAAAATTACTCTGCTTTCAGTGCGCCGCCGTGGAGACGACGACGACGATGATGAAACCCTGGTTTTCGCACCAGCCCCGAAACGAAAAACCCACAGGATAATGTCAGTCATCATGTGGGTATGGAACTGCACACGATCCCCGCCCCGGCCGGAAACGAACGGCACTGCCACATCGTCGCCGCATGGAAGCTGGCGCAAAGCTCACCGCACACGCTCCGCGCCTACGGCCGGAGCATGACGGACTTCTGTTCTTGGCTGGATGGCAGGGGAATGGACCTCCTCACCGTCAAGCGTCCGATCGTCGATGGATACCGCCACACTCTCACGGCTTTGGCCCAGGCCACAATCGCGGCCAAACTGGCGGCACTGTCCAGCTTCTACCGCTACGCGGTATCCGCTGACGTGATCTCGGGGGGGGTGTCCCTATGCTTTTAGTCAAGCTGCCTGAGGAGTTTTTTCCAGGTAGAAGGTTCCGTTTTTGAGCATGGCGAAGATCACGTCGCAGCG
>NZ_JBEPOX010000018.1:0-43100 GCF_040547025.1 Arthrobacter sp. UYEF36 | reverse complement strand
GACCTGGTGGTCCTCAATGATGTGAATTCGGGCAATGTCTGGCTGGTCAACCAGAACATGCAGCTCGTCAACAACTGGGACGACGTCATCCCGCCCAAGAACCAGTCCGACGACCAGGACGAGGAGTCGGCGGACAACAACACCGTCAACATCCTGCCGGACCGCACCAAACCCAACCGGCCCCCGGAAACCAAGCCTGACGCCGTCGGCGTCCGCCCGGGCCGCACCACCATCCTCTCCGTGCTGGACAACGATTCGGACCCCGACGGCGATGTCCTCACGGCCTCCGCGGGCGACAACGGTCCGGCGTCCGGCGGCCTGGAGAACATCTACGGCGGCACCGCCTTCCAGATCGCCGTCCCGGCCGATGCGAAGCCCGGCACCGAAACCTTTGGCTACAACGCCGCCGACGGCCGCGGCCTGTCCGCCGCCGGAAGCGTCACCCTGAACGTCGTCGGCCCGGACGAGAACAAACCACCCTTCTTCAAGCGCGGCGAGCCCACCACCATGCTGGTGGAGCAGGGCAAAACCGTCAGCCAGAACATCCTCACCGACTGGACCGACCCCGACGGCGACGACCTCGTACTGATGGACGCCAAGGCCGACAACGACCAGGACCAGGTCAAGGTCCGCCGCGACGGGCTGCTCACCTACCAGGACTCCGGCGCCGCCCCCGGCAAGAAGTCCGTCACCGTGACCGTCTGGGACGGCCGGGCCACCAGCACCGGCAAGGTCGTCGTGAACGTCCAGCCTCCCGGCGCCCTGCCTCCGGTGGTCAACGCCGACCACGTCACCGCCGTCGTCGGCCAGGACCTCGTGATCGCGCCGCTCAAGAACGACGTCGACCCCAACGGCGGCGCGCTGCGCCTCGCCCAGGTCGAGGCCGCCGGCACCGCAGAACTTGGTCCCGTGACCGACGGCGGAACCTTCACCTTCCGCAGCGTCACCCCCGGCCCCATCTACCTGAGCTATATCGCCAGCAACGGCCCGCAAAGCAGCCAGGGCCTGATCCGGGTGGACGTCGAATCCGGCCAGGACGCCGGCAACCCGGTGGCCGTGCACGACGTCGCCCTGATGCCCGTCGGCGGCAGTGTCCTCCTGGATCCGCTGGCCAACGACTCGGACCCGTCCGGCGGCGTGCTGGTGCTGCAATCCGTCCAGCTGCCCGAGAACGCGACCGCCTCGGTCAGCGTGATCGACCACAGCGTCCTGCGGATCACCGACGTCGTCGGCACCAAAGACCCGTTCACCTTCCGCTACACCATGTCCAACGGCACCAAGTCGGCCACCGGCAGTGTCTCCGTGGTTCCCGTCCCGGCCCCCGCCGTCGTCGAGGCCCCGCAGCCCAAGCCGGACGAGGTGAACGTGCGGGTCAACGACGTCGTCACCATCCCGGTGCTGGCCAACGACACCCACCCCCAGGGCGAGAAGCTCAGCGTGGATGCCGTGCTGCCGCAGCCCGTCCCCGAAACGGACGGGAAGAGCTTCGTCTCCGAAAACACGCTCCGCTTCATCGCCGGCGCGGAGCCCAAGACCGTCCGCGCGATCTACAACGCCGTGGACCCGCAGGGCCAGAAGAGCGCCGCGGCCGTCACCATCCACATCCTGCCGCTGGAGGGCGCGGAAAACTCCCGCCCGCAGCCCAAGAACCTCACCGCCCGGGTGGTGGCGGCCGGGTCCGTGCGGATTCCGGTGGAGCTCGACGGGATCGACCCCGACGGCGACTCGGTCCAGCTGACCGGGATCGACAGCACCCCGGCGATGGGCACCGCCACGGTGGGCAGCAACTTCATCGATTTCACGGCGGCCGGAGACGGCGCCGGTACGGACACCTTCCGTTACAAGGTGGTGGACCGGCAAGGTGCCGTCAACACCGGCACCGTGACCGTTGGCATCGCGCCGCGCGGGGACACGAACCAGACGCCGACGCCTGTCGATGACGAGGTCAAGGTCCGCCCGGGACGGCAGATCGCCGTGGACGCCACCGGCAACGACACCGACCCGGACGGCGACCCGATCCGGATCGTCAGCGACGGCATCGACGCCGCCCCGGAACTGCAGGCCACCGTCAGCAAGCAGTCTTCCCGGATCATCCTGCTGGCCCCGGGCGAGGAAGGCACCGTCAACGTGCGCTACTCCGTCTCGGACGACCGCGGCGCCACCGCGCAGGCCGCCATCGCCGTCAAGGTCCAGCAGGACGTGCCGCTGCAGGCTCCGATCGCCCGGGACGACCGGGTGACCTCCGCCCAGACGCTCGGCAAGACCGCCGTCGACGTCCCCGTCCTCAAGAACGACGAGGACCCCGACGGCGTCGGCGAGAACCTCACGATCGCCACCGACGCCAAGACCGCCCGGCCCGGCGCCGAGGGCACCATGATCGTGGAACTGACCGAGCAGCCGCAGCTCATCCCGTACACGGTGGAGGACCTCGACGGACAGAAATCCACCGCGATCATCTGGGTCCCCGGCGTAGGCCAGCAGGTCCCCACCCTGGCCAAGGATGAGGTACTTGAAGTCGTCGCCGGACAGTCCGTCACCGTGGACCTCAAGGAATGGGTCAAGGTCCGCGACGGACGCTCGCCGCGCCTGACCCAGACCGACCGGATCAAACTGATCGGCGCCGACGGTTCAGACCCCGTGGCCGGCAACGGCACCGCCCTGAAATACACTGCCGGCCAGGACTACGTGGGCCCGGGCTCGCTCAGCTTCGAAGTTACCGACGGCTCCGGCCCGGACGACCCCGCCGGACTCAAATCCACCCTCAGCATCCGCACCAGGGTGCTCCCGGACCCCGATAAGAACAACCCGCCGGTGCTGCTGGGCAGCCGGCTGGACGTCCCCAAGGCCGACTCCGCCACGATCGACCTGGCCAAACTGACCACCGACCCGGACGACGGCGACGCGGAGAAGATGAAGTACGAACTGGTGGGCGGTGTTCCGGCAGGGTTCGACGCCAGCATCGATGGCAGGTCCCTGAAGGCCGCTGCCAAGGACAGCGCCGTCGCCGGAGCCAGCGGTGCGGTCCAGGTCAAGGCCACCGACCCCCGCGGGCTCGAAGCCACCGCGACCTACCAGCTGACCGTCACTGCCTCCAGCCGGCCCAAGCCCGTGGCCAACGACGACGTCGAAGCCAACGCCGCGGCCGGCGAGCCCGTCGCCGTGCGGGTGCTGGACAACGACGCCAATCCGTTCCCGGAGACAGCGCTGAAGATCGTGTCCGCCGTGACCGAGACCGGCCAGGGCTCCGCCGTCGCCACCGGGGATACCGTCACCGTGACACCGGCCGACGGGTTCTCGGGAACCATGATCGTGGCCTACACCGTGGCGGACAAGACCGGGGAAGAATCCCGCTACGCGACAGCCCGGATCCGGCTGACCGTGAAGGACAAGCCGCTGGCGCCCACCACACCCCAGGCCGCGAGCGTGGGCGACAGCACCGCCCTGCTGAACTGGACCGCCCCCGCGGACCGAGGATCCGCCATCACCAAGTACACGGTCTACGGCGAGGGCGGCTACCGCCAGGACTGCCCGGCCAACTCCTGCACGCTGACCGGGCTGACCAACAACTCCAAGTACCACTTCCAGGTCACGGCCAGTAACGCCCTGGGCGAATCCGAGCGGTCCCCGGCATCGGCCGAGGTACGCCCGGACGTCAAACCGGACACGCCCGCCGCGCCCGCCGTGAAGTTCGGCGACACGCAGCTTACGGTCACGTGGGTGGCCCCGGCGTCCAAGGGCTCACCGGTCAAGTCCTACGACCTGGAGATTTCCCCGGCCCCGGCCGGGCAGAACGCCCAGATCCAGAACCTCAGCTCGGTGAGCTACGTCTGGAAGGGCCTCAAGAACGGCGTGGCCTACAAGGTGCGCGTCCTGGCCCGCAACGACGCCAAGGAGCCCTCCGAATGGAGCGCCTACTCGGCGGCGGAAACCCCTGCCGGGGTGCCCGTAACCCCGGCGGCACCGAATGCGACGGCGGCGGGCTCGGTGGGCAACCAGAGCCAGCTCAAGGTGAACTGGACCGCCCCGAACAACAACGGCGACGCCATCTCCAGTTACACGCTCACCACCCTGCGGGGCGGAGCCGCCGTGGCGACCCAGCCGGTGTCCGGCACCACGCAGAACGTTACGGTGGACAACTCGGAGGCGGGCTACACCTTCACCGTGTCCGCCACGAACAAGGCCGGAACGTCCGGAACAAGCGCCCAGTCCGCCGCCGTACGGGCCGTGGGCAAACCGGCGATGGTCGGCCAGCCGTCGGCGACCCTGATGGACACCGGCGGCGACGGCGGCAAGATCGACGTCCGTTTCAGCCCCCTCACCGCCGAGCAGCGCAACGGCTCCACCGCCGCTGAAATCACCTACAAATACAAGCTCACCTCCGGCACCGGCAGCGGCAACATCCCGGCCGGCGGCGGGGTGGTGGCCGCCCCCAACGGGACCGCCACCGCCGTGGTGGTCTGGGCGGTGTCCTCGCGCAGCTCCAGCTCCGGCGACGCCAGCCCCGCCTCAAATTCGGTGAACCCCTACGGACTCGCCTTCGCGCCGGCCGTCACCGGAGCCAAGAGCAGCGGCGTCGGGGACAAAACGGTCTCCTGGACCTGGAACGCGGCGAACGGCAACGGGCGCCCCGTGACCGGTTACCAGTACCGGCTCGACGGCGCCGGAGGCTGGCAGGACACTCAGCAGCGGTCCTTCTCCAAGAGCGTGGGCTTCAGCGAGACGCACACGCTGGAGGTCCGTGCCATCAGCGGCGGCCAGCCCGGCCGGATCGGCAAGGACACCTCGCGCAGCGGGTCGGAGCCACCGCCGCCGGTCCCGACGACCTGGAGCGTTGAGGCCACCCCGGTGCGCAGCTGCACCGAACCCAGTAAGAACACTGACAGCTTCGTAGGCGGCGACTGTGTGGGCGCCGGCAAGTGGATGAACCCCGGCTCGCCCGCGAAGACGGACTACTACGTGGTCTGGTACCAGACCGACAAGAACCCGAGCGGTGTCTGGTACCACGTGACCACCGGCGCGGCCGCGGGGAACTTCGTCCGCGGGAACACCACGAACCTGGGTTCAACGCCTCCGGCCGGTATGCCCCGGCGATGACAACCAAGCTTTTTCACCCAGAACAGAAAAGGACCACTCCATGACCATGACCACCGAACAGGCCGAATGGTTTGCCGGCACCTTCGAGACACTCGTCGCCAACGTGGGACAGGCCGTCCTGGGCAAGTCCCACGTGATCCGCCTGACCTTCACCGCGATGCTCGCCGAGGGACATGTCCTCTTCGAGGACGCCCCGGGCACCGGCAAGACCTCGCTGGCGCGTGCACTCGCCGCCACCGTCCAGGGCTCCAACAACCGCATCCAGTTCACCCCGGACCTGCTGCCCTCGGACGTGACCGGTGTGACCATCTACGACCAGAAGACGCAGAAGTTCGAGTTCCACAAGGGACCCATCTTCAACAACATCGTCCTGGCCGATGAAATCAACCGTGCCTCGCCCAAGACCCAGTCGGCGCTGCTGGAGGTCATGGAGGAATCCCGCGTGACCGTGGACGGAACCACCTACGAGGCCGGCCGCCCGTTTATGGTGATGGCGACCCAGAACCCGATCGAGCAGGCCGGCACCTACCGGCTGCCCGAGGCACAGCTGGACCGCTTCCTGATGAAGACCTCCATCGGCTACCCGGACCATGCCTCCACGGTGCAGCTGCTCGGCGGCACCAACCTCAAGGACCGCTCCAAGGACATCACCGCGGTCATCACCACCCAGGCGATCGCGGACATGGCGGACCTTGCCGCCACCACGCATGTGGACACCGCCGTGCTGGAATACATCTCCCGCCTCTGCGAGGAGACCCGCAACGCACCGGAGACCCGGCTCGGTGTCTCCGTCCGTGGCGCCCTCGCCATGGTCCGGGCCTCGAAGGTCTGGGCCGCCAGCCAGGGCCGCAACTTCGTGCTCCCGGACGACGTCAAGGACCTCGCCGCCGTCGTCTGGACCCACCGCTTCGTGATGGACCCGGAAGCCGAATTTTCCGGCGCGACCGCAGAGGCCGTGTTGAAGCGGGTGCTGGCCGAGGTCGCCGCACCGCAGCAGCGCGCTTCCCTTGTCTAAGCGCACGTCCTCCAGCACT
The DNA here is from genome assembly GCF_040547025.1 of Arthrobacter sp. UYEF36. Lineage (NCBI taxonomy): Bacteria > Bacillati > Actinomycetota > Actinomycetes > Micrococcales > Micrococcaceae > Arthrobacter > Arthrobacter sp. UYEF36. Next base: position 36,972 of record NZ_JBEPOX010000018.1, on the reverse strand, counting down.
CCGCTGAGCCGGCTTGCTGAACGCCTGCAACGGCCCTTCCACCGGGACGGCAGGCCCACCAGGCTGCATCCCGGCTCCCTCTGGACCGAGGCCGGAAGCACTGCAGGCCTGGCCCTCGCCCCGGCCTGGCGCGCCGTCCGCGCGCTGTGGCTGCGCTATGTGTGGCCGGTCCTGTCCGTGGTGAGCGTCCTGGGCTGGTTCGTGCTGGCAGCATCGATCCTGCTCTGGACCGTTGGCCAGGCGTTCGGCTGGCAGGAAGCCAAGGCGGCAGCGATCGCCGCGTTCGTCCTGTTTGTGCTCGCCGTCGGCTTCATCCTGGGCCGTTCCTCCTACGGCGTCGTGCTGGACCTGGCCCGGACGCGGGTGGCGGTGGGGGACAGCGCCGTCGGCAGTATCGCGGTCTCCAACACCTCCGCCCGGCCCCTGCTGCCCGCGGACCTGGAACTCCCCGTCGGGGCCGCCACCGCCGTGTTCCACCTGCCCCGGATGAAACCCCAGCAGGTCCACGAGGACCTGTTCACCATCCCCACCGCGCGCCGCGCCGTGATTGTGGTGGGCCCGGTCCGCTCCGTCCGCGCCGACCCGCTGCACCTGCTGCGCCGCCAGGTGCTCTGGACCGAAGCCGAGGACCTGTTCGTGCACCCGAAAACCACGGCGCTGGCCGGCTCGGCCGCCGGATTCATCCGCGACCTTGAGGGTATGCCCACCACGGACCTGTCCAGCGCGGACGTGTCCTTCCACGCACTGCGCGACTACGTGCCGGGCGATGACCGCAGGCACATCCACTGGAAGACGACGGCGCGCACCAACAAGCTGATGGTCCGCCAGTTCGAGGAAACCCGCCGGGCGCACCTCGCCATTTCGCTGTCCATTAACACGGACGAGTACGCCTCCGAAGAGGAGTTCGAGCTTGCCATCTCCGCCGCCGCCTCGATCGGACGGCAGGCCATCCGCGAACAGCGCGACCTCGACGTGCTTACCCAGCAGGGCCCGCTGCGCTGCGAAACCGGCCGCAACATGCTCGATGACATGACACGGATCATTGGCGCACCACAGCGCAAGACCGCCGTCGACCTGGCCCGGAGCCTTGCAGACACCGTCCCCAACGCCTCCGTGGTGTTCCTGGTCGTTGGCAGCAACGTCACCGCCACCGAGCTGCGCTCCGCCTCGGCCGCGGTGCCCATGGGCGTGCGTACGCTCGCCGTCCGGCTCCAGTCCGGCGCCGCGCCGGCCAGGGCCACCATCGGGGACCTGACCGTGCTGACCCTCGGCGACCTCTCGGACCTGGCCATCGTGCTGAGGAAGGCGGCAGCATGAGCACCGCAACCCCGCTCCGCTCCCGCAACCACCCGGCAGCCGCGAAACGTTCCGGCTTTGCCGGCGGCCAGCCGCCCTGGCACCTTGCCCTCGACGCGGGCGCCCTCACCGTGCTGCTCGGCCTGGGCGTGCTCGGCTTCAGCCTCAGCTTCGGCGGCGACCCCTACTACCTGATCGCCGGCTTTGGCGGCATCCTGCTGGGCCTGGCCCTGGCGGCAGCCGCGGTGCACTTCCGGCTGGGGCTCCTGATCACCGCAGCCCTCACGCTTGGGGTGTACCTCGTGTTCGGCACCGCCCTGGCGGTCCCCGAGGCCTCCTTCGCCGGCGTGCTCCCCACCCTCGATTCGCTGCGCACCCTGCTTCTCGGCGTCGTGTTCGCCTGGAAGGACATGCTCACCGTTGGCGTGCCGGTCGGCACCGCCGGCGGCACCCTGATTGTGCCGTTCCTGAGCTCGCTCCTGACCGCGCTGGCGGCCGGGCTGCTGGTCTGGCGGCTCAAAAGCCCCTACTGGCCGCTGCTGCCGGTACTGGTGCTGTTCGTCACCGGCATCGCCTTCAGCACCAACGCAGGGTTCCTCACGGTGGAGCGCGGCATCTCACTCACCGTGGTCGCGATCGCCTGGGCCACCTTCCGCCGCGACGCGCTCCGCCGCAGCGACACCCGCAAAGTCTCCGTCAACCGGCTGGAGGCGGAGGAGGCCACCGCCCGCGCGGCCACGCTCCGCCGGCTCGGCACCGCCGCTGCGGTGATCGCCGTCGCCGTGGCGGTCACCGCCGTCGCGTCCCCGCTGGTCACCGCCAGTGACGACCGCCGCGTGCTGCGCAACACGATCGTCCCGCCGTTCGATCCCAAGGACTACGTGACGCCGCTGGCGAGCTTCCGCAACTTCGTCAAGGACAAAAAGGACGACAACCTCTTCGTCGTCAAAGGCCTGCCCAAGGATGCCCGGGTGCGGCTCGCCGCGCTCGACTCCTTCAACGGCACCAACTACAACATGGACCCGAACGGCTCCGGCAGCTTCAGCAAGGTGGGCGACGCAAAATCCCTCAACACCCTGGCCGACTCCACCGGGATTGTGCCGAGCAACAACTACACCCTGGACATCACCATCGAGGACTACCAGGGCTACTTCCTGCCCGGCGGCCGCAAGACCACCGGGATCAGCTTTGCCCGCGACGGCTCCGGCGCTGCGTCCGGGCTTTACTTCAACGCCGGCACGGACACGGCCGTCACCACGAGGGGGCTGGCGAAGGGCGACGGCTACCGCGTCCAGGTGGCCGATCCCGCCACCCTGGAACACGGGCAGCTGACGCAGTACGACTTCGCCAGGATGTCCCTCCCGGACCCCGCCGAGGTGCCGCCCGTCGTCGGATCCCAGGCGAACGACCTCGCCGCCGATGCCCCCACCGCCATTGATCGGGTGCGCCAGATCGAGGCGCACTTCCAGAAGAAGGGAGCCTTCAGCAACGGCCTGATCGCCGACGGCCAGCTGCCCAGCGTCTCGGGCCACAGCGCCAACCGCGTCCGGAGCCTGCTCACCGCCAAGCAGATGCTCGGCGACGACGAGCAGTACGCCGTCTCGATGTCCCTTATGCTGCGCCACCTCGGCATCCCCTCCCGCGTGGTGATGGGGTTCTACCCGGATCCCAAGAGCCCGGAAAACGGCGCCGGCGAAGTCAAGATCACCGGCAAGGATGTCCACGCCTGGGTCGAAGTCGCCTTCGACCGCGTGGGCTGGGTGCCCTTTGATCCCACCCCGCCGAAGGACAATGTGCCGATCCCCCCGGACCCGGAGAACAAGTCCAAGCCCAAGCCGCAGGTGCTCCAACCGCCGCCGCCGCCGCAGGAGCCCGCAGACCTTCCGCCCGACTCCTCACCGGATGCGCTGGACGCCGACGAGAAGAAGAACAACCCCTGGCTCTTCTGGGGACCCCTCCTCACGGCGATCGGACTGGCGCTCATCCCGATCGCGATCCTGGCGCTGCCGCTGCTGCTGATCGCCCTGCTCAAGTCCCGGCGCCGGAAGGCCCGCTTCAGCGACGGCCCGCCGGCGCAGCGCGTCGGCGGCGGCTGGAACGAGGTCGTCAGCCTCGCGACGGACCTCGGCGCCGGCGTGGACTCCCGCGCCACCCGGCGCGAATCCGCCGTCGTGCTCGCCGGTGCGTTCCCGGCCGCCGGCGGAACCACCACGCTGCTCGCCAACCGCGCTGACGCAGCGATCTTCGGAGCCGGCCAGCCGAGCGAGGACCAGGTGCGGCAGTACTGGGAGATCGTGGACGGTTCGCTGCAGGTAATGACCGGAACGCTCAGCTTCTGGGGACGGCAGCGGGCCCGGTTCTCGCCGCGCTCCCTGCTGGCCGACGGCAGGGCCGCGCTCACGCTCCGTGGCCTCAAGCCCGACCGGTCCGGCCGGAAGCGCGCGGCGCCCGCAGGCCCGGAAAAGCCTGCGGGTACAGTGGAGTCCGGTCCGGCGGCGGCAGCCCACCTTGATGCTGCTGCCGACACCGCGGCCGACGCCAGCCAGACCGCCAGGAAGAACCGCCACAAGCCATGACCGACGACGCCGAGCGCTGCCCGCGCTGCCAGCAGCCGCTCCGCCAGGGGGCCGCTTTCTGCACCTCCTGCGGGACGCCGCTGAGCAACCGTTCCGCCCGGAACATCCGCAACGCGCGGGAGCTGCCTGCGGCCCGGGGCCCGCAGGAGATCCACCCGCAGGGTCCCGGCGGCGCGGTCGCCGGGAACCCGGCCGCCGGGCACACCGGCCTGAACCCCGGTAGTATCCCCGTATCGCGGGGCCCAGCCACGGGCCGCGGACCAGGGGGAGGACCATCGATGCCGAGCAAGCTTGAACTGGTGCCGGCCGCTGCCGGAAAGCGGCTGGGGGCGGCCGTACTCGACTGGCTGCCGCCGGCCACCATCCTGGCAATCCTGGGGGCGATCGGTTTCGCCGGAGTCACCAGGAGCCAAAGCGGAGGCTTCATCGTCTATGACACCTCGTCCCTGGTGCTGTTCGGCGGCATCGGCGCAGGCCTCACCCTGATCTACACCGCAGTTGTCGCCACGCTCGAAGCCCGCTCCGGCGCGACCCCCGGCAACCGGCTGATGGGCATCCGCAGCACGGATGCTGACGGCTACGCCCCGGGCGGGGGAGCGGTGTTCCTCCGCGGCCTCATCACGGGCGCCGGCGTGCTGCTTGCCGTGGTCGCCGCCGCCGCGGTTGTGATCTTCCAGTGGTTCGGCGTGGCCCTGCTGGTGCTGGGACCCCTCCTGTTCCTGGGCGGTGCCTGGGCTGTCCTCGTGGTGCTCTCGAGCGCCTGGGACCGCAACGGCCGGCTCCGCGGCTGGCACGACACGGCCGCCAAGACCCTCGTGTTCGACGTCAAAGCCGGACGCAATCCGATCACCACCGGCGGCATCCAGGGCCCGTACAGCTTCGCGCCGCTGGACCTCCCGCCGGTGCAGCAGGTCGTTTCGCCGCTGGCGGGTGCCGCGGCCGCCGCCGCAGCCGCCGTTGCTCCGCCGGCCCCGGCGGTGCTCAATCCCAACCAGTGGCAGCCGCCCGCGGCGCCGCAGCCCGCCCCCGCGGCCCCGTTCGCGCCGCCCGCCCGGACGCCCCCCTCCCCGAACGTGGCTTTCCGGCCGGGTGAGCACCCCGACGACGACCACGACCGCACCCAGGTCCGCGGCGACACACATGCCCCGGTCACCGTGGCGATGCTCCGGATCCGGCTGGACGACGGCCGCGACATCGAACTGGACCGCACCGTGCTGATCGGCCGGAACCCTGCCGGGCACCCCGGCGAGGACGCCGCCCAGCTCATCCCGGTCGCCGATCCCGGCCGTTCCATTTCCAAGACCCACCTGTACCTGCTGGCCGGAAACGGGGGAGTCTGGGTCACGGACCGGGACTCCACCAACGGCAGCTCCGTCACCACCCCGGACGGTATCCGCACCGCCCTCGCGGCGGGGGAGCCCACCCACGTCCGCCCCGGGTCCACCGTGCACTTCGGTGACCGCTCCTTCTACCTAGGACAGGCATGATTCCCCAGCCGGCCGACGTTCCCACCCCAGCCAATTCCGACGCCGCCCCCGTGCCGGCCCTGGGCAGCCCCCCGGGCCTCCGGCTGAACGCCGGCTACGGCACCGACCGCGGCCTGCGCCGCGAAATGAACGAGGACTCCTTTATTGCCTCGGATCCCGTCTTCGCGGTCGCGGACGGCATGGGCGGGCACGAGGCCGGCGAGATCGCCAGCGGCATCTGCGTCCGCACGCTTGCCCGGATCCCGCAGCTGGCGAGCGGGGAGCGGGACGCCACCGCCGGCGTCGTGCAGGAACACCTGCTGATGGCCGACGAAAGCATCCGCGAGGCCACAGGCTCGCGCGCCGGGACCACACTCTCCGGTGTCGTGGTGGTGGAGCAGATGGGGGTCCCGTACTGGCTGGTCCTCAACATCGGTGACTCCCGGACCTACCGGCTCAGCCAGGGCAAGCTCAAGCAGGTCAGCGTCGACCACTCCGAGGTCCAGGAACTCGTGGACGCCGGACAAATCAGCATGGCGCAGGCCGCCGTGCACCCGCGCCGGCACGTCGTCACCCGTGCCCTGGGCACCGGCGACGAGATCGAGGCCGACTACTGGCTGCTGCCCGTCGAGGAGGGGGACCGGGTCCTGGTCTGCTCCGACGGGCTCAACGGCGAACTCGACGATGAGCACATCTCCAATATCCTGCGGTCCCAGGCGGACCCGCAGGCAGCCGTGGATGAACTCATCCAGGCGGCCCTGCGCAGCGGCGGGCGGGACAACGTCACCTGCATCGTCGTGGACGCCACCAACGTCAACAACGACGACGGCGCCGCCCGGACCGCGCCGCGCAGCGCCGCCGCAGCGGAGGACGAGGACACCCTGCCGCGGACCGATGCACTGGACCTGGCCCCCAACGGGGAACCGGCCTCTGAAGGACAGGTTCTCGAAGGACAGGTTCTCGAAGGACAGGTTCTCGAAGGACAGGGCAAGGACCCGAATGATGGCAAGCAGTAACCCCGCCGCTGCCGCGCGCTACACGCCCGGCAGTTGGCTTGGTGTGGTGCGTTCCGGAACGGTGGTGCTGCTGCGCCCGGACAGCGCGCCGGCCCTGATTGACTCGCTGTGGGAGCTGCTCGCCGCCGGTCCCGAGGCGCACGAAGTGCTCGACGCGGTGTCTTCGGCCTCGGGTGGTTCGCTCTCCCGGCTGCCGTGGTTCGCGATCGTGGCCAGCCGCGGCCCCATCCACGTGTTCCTGCGCGGCGAGATCGACCTCACCGTAGACCTGCCGTCCGGCCCGGTGGAGCTGAGCGGCCGCGAGGTCACCACCTGGACGGAGCGGCGCTTCGCGGCGGCTGACGGATTCAGCCTGACCGTGCCCGGTGCCAACGCCGCAGGCTCTTCCGGCACCGCGGCGGACCTTCCGCTGGCGGACGGGGTGGTCCTGCTCCGGGGCCTGCGGGTGGACTTCACCGGGGCTGCGGCTGATGATGCAGCGGCGGAGGAGGCCGCGGTGGAGGACGAAGTCCTGGCCGCAGCCGAAGCCGACATTGCGGCCGATCTGAGCGGGCACGGTGCCTCCGCGGAGACCGTGTTGGAGTTCGCCGGTGAGGACTTCGAGCTCGACGGCACCCTGCACGAAGAACCCGAACCGGATCAAGCAGCGGAACCGGAACCAGAGGTTGAAACCGCAGCGGCGGGTCTTGAGGCCGTGCCGTCCGCGCAGCCGCCCGGCACGGCACCGGAACCGGCTGAACAGGAGCCCACCGGCAGCTATGACCACCTGTGGGAACAGACGGTGATGCGGAACATCGAAGACGCCGCTGTCCGCGAGGACCCCGACGCCGAACCCGCCGTCGAGTCTGCCCCGGACGCCTCCGGCCCCGGGGCCGCCGGCTCGGAGCCTGAGCCGGCGCCGGCCGGCGCGACGGAGGCCGCTGAAACCGAAGCCGCGCCCGCGCCGGAACTGCCCGCGCCGCCACGCGCGCCGCTGCCCACCGGGCTGATCGATTCCGTCCCCTGGCGGACCGGCGGCGACCGACGCCCACAGACCGCGCAGGCGTCCCAGGCACCCGCGCCGGCGTTGGCGCCCTCACCCGCACCGGACGCCGACCACGACGGCCAGACGATCATGAAGAGCGACCTGGCCGGGGCCAGCCCGCGGCCGCCCACCGCGCCGCGCCCGTCCACAGGACCGGATACCGGCCCGGCCACCGGACCCATGGTGCTGGCCCGCGTCTGCCCGCAGGGCCACGCCAACCCCTCCACGTACTCCCAGTGCGGCCGCTGCGGCCGGCCGCTGCCCGGCGACGGGGTCCAGGTCCGGCGCCCCCGCCTGGGCCGGGTGCGCCTGTCCACCGGTGAGCTGATCGACCTCGACCAGTCACTCATCGTGGGACGCCAGCCGTCGGTGTCGCGCGTCCAGGGCGCCGTTATGCCTAAACTGGTCCAGGTGGCGAGCCCGAGCGGCGACATTTCCCGCTCGCATGTGGAGGTCCGGCTCGAAGGCTGGCACGTTATGCTGTGCGACCTCAAGGCCACCAACGGCACTGTGCTGGTGCGCGAGGGCCACTCCCCGCGCCGGCTGGCCCAGGGCGAGATGGCGATCCTGCTTGACGGCGACATTGCAGAGGTTGGCGACGGCATCTCGCTGCGCTTTGAGGAGATCCCGTGAGTTCAAAACGGCCCGTAGCCCCGCCGCCAGTCATCCCGGGCTTCACCTACGTCAGCCTGCTCGGGTCCGGCGGCTTTTCCGACGTCTATCTCTACGAACAGGACCGGCCGCGCCGCAAGGTGGCCGTCAAGGTGCTGCTCTCCAACCACCTGGCCGAGGGCGCCCGCCGCCGCTTCGAATCCGAAGCAAACCTGATGGCGCAGCTGTCCTCGCACCCGTACATCGTGACGATCTTCGAAGCCGAGATCACCGACTCCGGGCATTCCTACCTCGCGATGGAGTACTGCTCACGGCCCAGCCTGGACGTCCGCTACCGGCGGCAGCGCTTCAGCGTCGACGAGGTCCTCGCCGTCGGCATCCAGGTGGCGTCCGCCGTCGAGACCGCCCACCGGGCCGGCATTGCGCACCGCGACATCAAGCCCGCCAACATCCTGGTGACGGACTACAACCGACCCGCCCTGACCGACTTCGGCATCTCCGGCACCCTGGCCGGGGACACGGACGAGGACGCGGGCATGTCCATCCCCTGGTCCCCGCCGGAACAGTTCACCGGCCACCCGGTCGACGGCGTCCTGGTGGACGTCTGGGCGCTCGGCGCCACCCTCTACACCCTGCTGGCCGGGCGTTCCCCGTTTGTGCTGCCGGGAGCGGACAACTCCCAGCGTGAGCTGATCTCGCGCATCACCAACCTGCCGGTGCCGAAACTGGGCCGCGCCGACGTGCCGGAATCCCTGGAACTGGCGCTCTCGACGGCGATGGCCAAGTCCGCCTCCTCCCGCTACTCCTCGGCGCACGCCTTCGCCCTGGCGCTGCAGCGGATCCAGGCCGAACTGAACCTCTCCGTGACGCCGTTCGAGGTCCTGGAGGAGCCGCGCGCCGAGGAACACCACCCCGACGACGGTTTCGAGGAGACCCGGGTCCGCAGCGTCGCCGCGATCGACCCGGACGCCACCGGCAACGCCCCCACCTTCCCGGCCAGGTTCCCCGGCACGGACACCAGTTCCACGGTCGACAACGCCACCACCTTCAACAACGGAACCGCCTTCAACAACAGAACCGCCTTCAACAACGGAACAGTCCAGCGCCCGGCACTGCCCGGCTCCGCTGCTGCCGCCGCCGTTGCGCCCGGCTTCGCCCGGACTCCCGCCGCCCCGGATCCGGCCCCCGAGGACGACCTCGCGGCCACGGTCAACCGTTCCAGCGCGGCGCCCGCACCCGACGCGGACGCGGGGGAGCAGCCCGCCGGCCACGGCCGCCGCAGGCTGCTGCTCTCCATTGTCGGCGGCACTGTCCTGGTGGCCGCCGTCGCCCTCGGGATCGTGGCCGGCACCACGCGGCCCGAACCGGCGCCGAAGGCCACGGACCAGGTCAGCAAACCGCCTGCGGACGCGCTGGACAACGGCACCGTGCCGGACGTCGCCGGTCTGGCCGGGGTGGCCGGTCCGGCCGGGAAGGTGAGCTTCACCTGGACCAATCCGCAGCCGAAACCCGGGGACAGCTACAAATGGCGGGTCCACACGCTCAAGGGCGGCGGAGAGTACCAGTCGTCCGCCGCGCCCGCCGCTGAAATCGCGGCGAACCCGGCCGAACCCAGCTGCCTCCAGGTCATGATCGTCCGCAGCGACGGGGCCTCCTCGCCGCTGGGCCCGGATTCCATCGCCTGCGTCCCGAACTAGCATCACCAACGACTTTCCAGAAAGGCACGGAGTATGGGGGATCTGGCAATAGATTTCTGCGGCGAGTGGCATGAACCCTCGGACCAGGACATCTTCAGCATCGGCCGCGAAGGCGACCTTGAGGTGGACGACAACCCGTACCTGCACCGGCAGTTCCTGCAGATCGCCCGCTACGACGGCATCTGGTGGCTGAGCAACGTCGGCAGTATGCTCTCGGCGACCATCGCCGATGCCTCCGGCGGAATGCAGGCGTGGCTCTCGCCGGGCGCCCGGATTCCGCTGGTCTTCAGCCATACCAACGTCATCTTCACCGCGGGCCCCACCACGTACGAGTTCGCCGTGCACCTGCGGACCCCCGCATTCCGGCAGGAATCCCGGGAGGAGGACAGCGGCGGGGACACGACGATCGGCCCGGTGCTCTTCACCGACTCGCAGAAGGCCCTGATCGTAGCCCTCGCCGAACCCATGCTGCGCCGCGAAGGGACCGGCTTCAGCGCCATCCCGTCCTCGGCCGACGCCGCCAAAACCCTGGGCTGGGCCCTGACCCGGTTCAACAGAAAGCTGGACAACGTGTGCGACAAGCTCGACAAGGTGGGGGTCGCCGGCCTGCGCGGCGGCGGCGGGAAACTCGCCACCAACCGCCGCGCGCGGCTCGTGGAACACGCCGTCACCTCGCACCTGGTGACCCCGGCTGACCTGTACCTGCTCGAAGAGCGCACGGCTGACAAAGTGACTGGAGCCGACGAAGCGTGAGAATCCGACTGACGCTGCGCCGCGACCCCGCCGACGCCAAAGACCTCGCCGTCACCGTTGACGGGCTCGCCACCGTGGCGGACATCGCCACCCAGCTCTGGGTGGCCGATCCGGCACGGCGCGGGACCCCGCCGCCGTCGAACCTTTCCCTCAGCATCGAGGAGGCCTTCGCCGCCGGAGGCATGAAGGGCAGCATCCTGGACCGCAAGGACAACCTGCTGGAATCCGGGCTGCGGCCGGGCTCCATCGTCTCGCTGACCCAGCTCAGTGAGCAGTTCGCGACGCCCGGCGCGAACCGGGGACCGGCAGCGGCGACGCTGCGCGTGCTGTCCGGGCCCGACGTCGGACGCGAATTCCCGCTGCCGTCGGGCACCAGCTACATCGGCCGGGACCGCGACGTCGACATCCGGCTCACGGACCCGCTCACCTCCAAGCGGCACGCCCGCATCACGGTCGGCGAGACCGTCGAGATCGTGGACACGAATTCGGCCAACGGTCTGCTGATGGACGGGCTGCCGGTCACCCGCGCCACGCTGAACTCCTCGGACACCGTGGCGCTGTGCGACACCACCGTCTCCGTGGTCTCGCTCGGCACCGGCCACAGTTCCGCCCCGAGCTCGCCGCTGATCGACTTCAACCGTTCCCCGCGTGTGGTGCCGCGTTTCGAGCTGCAGAAACGGATGCTCCCGGCCGGGCCCAAGCGCCAGGAGCATCACGCCTTCCCGTACATCATGCTGCTCGCGCCGCTGATGATGGGCGGTATCCTGTTCGCCGTCACGCAGAACGTGCTCTCGGTCGTCTTTATGCTGATGATGCCGCTGTTCATCGTGGGCCACTACGTGGACCAGAAGCTGCAGGCCAAGCGGGAGCGCAAGGAACAGCTCAAGCAGTTCCGCGAGTCCATGGCCGCTTTCCGGACGGACATCACCCGGCGGCAGCACGTGGAACGCTCGGTCCGGCTGCAGGAAGCGCCCTCGGTCAGCGACACCGTCGATTCGATCTACAAGCTCGGTCCGCTGCTCTGGACCCACCGGCCCGAGCACACGGGCTTCCTGGGCCTGCGCTTCGGGCTGGGCACCGCGCCCTCGCGGATCCAGTTCGAGGAGCCCAACAGCAGCGACACCGAGGCCGAATACATGGCCGAAATCCAGGAGTGCATGGCACAGTTCCGGGACATCGAAGGCGTCCCGATCGTCTCGCAGCTGCGCTCCGCCGGTTCCTTCGGCCTTGCCGGGTCCCGCGGCCTCGTCGACGATGTGGCCCGCGGTATGGTCCTGCAGCTCGTCGGGCTGCACTCGCCCGCGGAGGTGGTCCTGGCCGCCATCACCTCGGCGCAGTCGAAGGAACGCTGGGAATGGCTGCAGTGGCTCCCGCACGTCGGATCCGGCCACAGCCCGCTCAGCGGCGACCACCTCGCCGCCGGCCCCGGGGGCGGATCGGCCCTGCTGTCCCGGCTGGAAGACCTGATCGACCAGCGTGAGGCCGCCTCCCGGACCCCGCGCCCGGCTCTGCGGCCCGGCGTCGACCCGCTCGGTTCGGACCTTCCCGAACCGCTGTTGCCCACCGTCCTGGTGGTCGTCGAGGACGACGCCCCGGTGGACCGCGGCCGGCTCACCCGGGTCCTCGAACGCGGCCCGGACTCGGGCGTGCACGTGATGTGGGTGGCATCCTCCGTGCAGCAGCTTCCGGCCGCCTGCCGGGACTTCATGGCCGTCGACGGCGACCACGGCACCACCACCGGCCAGGTCCGGCTCGGCCGGCACACCTTCCCGGTGAGCTGCGAGAGCCTCGACGCCGGCCTCGCCGCCCAGCTGGCCCGGATGCTCACACCGGTCGTCGACGTCGGCAAGCCGCTGGAGGACGACTCCGACCTGCCGCGCGCCGTGTCCTACGCGACGCTGATCGGCAAGGACTTCCTGGACAACCCGGCGGCCGTCGCCGAACGCTGGACCGAAAACAACTCGGTCCGGGCCTCCGCCGTGCCCAACCGCAAGGACAACGGCACGCTCCGGGCCCTGGTCGGCTCCAAGGGCATCGAACCGCTCTACCTTGACCTCAAGAACGAGGGCCCGCACGCCCTGGTCGGCGGCACCACCGGCGCCGGCAAGTCCGAGTTCCTGCAGTCCTGGGTGATGGGCATGGCCGCGGCCTACAGCCCGGACCGGGTGAGCTTCCTCTTTGTCGACTACAAGGGCGGCGCAGCGTTCGCGGACTGCCTGCACCTGCCGCACACCGTGGGCCTGGTCACCGACCTCTCCCCGCACCTCGTCCGCCGCGCCCTGACCTCGCTGCGGGCCGAGCTGCATTACCGGGAACGGCTGCTGAACCGGAAGAAGGCCAAGGACCTGCTGGAACTCCAGCGCGAAGCGGACCCGGACGCGCCGCCGTACCTGATCATCATCGTGGACGAGTTCGCCGCCCTCGCCACCGAGGTGCCGGAGTTTGTCGACGGCGTGGTGGACGTCGCCGCCCGCGGCCGCTCCCTGGGCCTGCACCTGATCCTGGCCACCCAGCGTCCGGCCGGCGTGATCAAGGAAAGCCTGCGCGCCAACACCAACCTGCGGGTGGCGCTGCGGATGGCCGACGAGGATGACGCCATCGACATCCTCGGCGTGCCGACAGCTGCCTATTTTGACCCCTCCATCCCCGGACGCGGCGCCGCCAAGACCGGCCCCGGCCGGATCCAGGGTTTCCAGACCGGCTACGCCGGCGGCTGGACCACCGAGAAGCCGCAGCGGCCGCAGATCGAGATCGTCGAAATGGCGTTCGGCTCCGGCCCGGCCTGGGCCGCCCCGGCGCCCGAGACCCCGGTGAAGGAAGAGGCGGCAGGCCCGAACGACATCGCCCGGATGACGGCAAACATCATCAAGGCCGCCGACGTGCTCTCCATCGACCCGCCGCGCAAGCCCTGGCTGGACGAACTCGCCACGACCTACGACTTCTCCCGGCTGCCGAACCCCCGCACGGACGAACGCCTGCTCCTGGGCGTGGCGGACGACCCGGCGCACCAGGACCAGCCCACGGTGTTCTACGAACCGGACCGGGACGGCAACATGGCCATCTACGGCACCGGCGGCTCGGGAAAGTCAGCGGCCCTGCGCGGCATCGCGATCGCCGCCGCCGTCACCCCGCGCGGCGGGCCGGTGAACGTCTACGGCATCGACTGCGGTTCCTCGGGGCTCAAGATGCTCGATGGGCTGCCGCACGTCGGCGAGATCATCAACGGCGACGACGTCGAACGCGTCGGCCGGCTGCTGCGCTGGCTCCGGGACCTCGCCGACGACCGCGCGGCCCGCTATTCGGAAGTCCGCGCGTCGACCATCGTGGAGTACCGGACCCTCGCGGACCGGCCGGAGGAAAAGCGGATCTTCGTGCTGGTGGACGGCATGTCCGCCTTCCGCGAGGCCTACGAATACAGCAAGCTCTCCGCGCTCTGGGACATTTTCCTGCAGCTCGCCACCGACGGCCGTCCGCTGGGCATCCACCTCGTGGTCAGCGGGGACCGGCCCAACTCCGTGCCGGCGTCGCTGCTGGCCTCGATCCAGCGCCGGCTGGTGCTCCGCCTCTCCTCCGAGGACGACTACCTGTCGATGGACGTGCCCAAGGACGTCCTGGGCCAGGCCTCGCCTCCGGGCCGCGGCCTGCTGGGCAACCTTGAGGTGCAGCTCGCGGTGCTGGGCGGCAACTCCAACCTGGCGGTGCAGGCCCGCGAAGTGCACAAACTCACCGAGGCCATGCTGCGCCAGGGCGTCGAACGCGCCCCGCAGATCGAGCGCCTGCCGGACCAGATCGACCTCGACATCCTGCCCGCCGGCAGCCCGGACCTGCCGGTGGTCGGCGTCGACGACGAGACGCTCCAGCCCGCCGAAATCCTGGCCAAGGGCCCGCTGCTGCTGGCCGGCCCGCCCGGCTCCGGCCGCACCGTGGCCCTGGTGACCCTGGCCTACGCGCTGCGCCGCTCCAACCCCGGCGTCGAGCTGCTGTACATCGGCTCCCGTCGCTCCGCCGCGGCGTCCCTGAAGCTCTGGGACCGCTCCGTGGTGGGCGCGGACGACGTCGAGGAAGCTCTCGACGAGCTGGTGGACTACTCCGCCGGCACGCCGGGCAAGCTCGCGATCTTCATCGAGGGGCTGACCGACTTCACCGACACGGGAGCGGAATCCGGGATCGAACGGCTCATCACCGCCTCGATCAAGGCCGAACAGTGGGTGGTGGGCGAATCCGAGACCTCCACCTGGTCCTCGGCATGGTCCCTCGCGCAGCCCTTCAAGTCCGGCCGCCGCGGACTGCTGCTGAACCCCGGCGACATCGACGGCGACAGCCTGCTCAGCACCTCGCTGGGCCGGATCAGCACGGACTTCATCCCCGGCCGCGGCTACATCGTGGGCCGCGGCAAGGTCCGCAAGCTCCAGGTCGCACTGCCTCCCGAGAACCGGAACTAGCCCCACAATGTCGGCGTTCTAGGGCAGGATAGGTCTGTGAGCACAGGGAACACTGCAGCAGAAGCCGAAACACACACCCCCTCCGAGGCCGTGCGCGAGGAGTACGAGGTCCTCGTCGAGGAGGTCCGCAAGCACCGCTTCGCGTACTACCAGGAGGACGCGCCGATCATTTCGGACGCCGAGTTCGACGAGCTCTACCGGCGGCTGGAAACGATCGAGGCCATGCACCCGGAACTCGTGGCCAACGATTCCCCGACCCAGGAGGTGGGCGGCGAGGTGTCCGCCGCCTTCGCCGCCGTCGAACACCTGCAGCGCATGTACAGCCTGGAGGACGTGTTCTCCCTCGGGGAACTGGAGGCGTGGATCGCCAAAGCGGAAGCGAACATCACCAAACTCGGCAACGGGACGCCGGCCTGGCTTACCGAACTCAAGATCGACGGTCTCGCCGTCAACCTGCTCTACCGCGACGGCGTGCTGATCCGGGCCGCCACCCGCGGGGACGGCACCACGGGGGAGGACATCACCCACAACGTCCTCACCATCAAGGAAATCCCGCAGCAGCTGCGCGGCGGGGGCTTCCCGGCCGAAATGGAGGTCCGGGGCGAGGTCTTCATCCCGTCCAAAGCCTTCGCCGAATTCAACGAGGCCCTGATCGAGGCCGGCAAGGCGCCGCTGGCCAACCCCCGCAACGCCGCCGCCGGCTCGGTGCGCCAGAAGGACCCGGCGGAAACCGCCAAGCGGCCCTTGCGGATGTACGTGCACGGCATCGGCGCCCGCGAGGGACTCGACACGGCCAGCCAGTCGGACACCTACCGTCAGCTCGCCGAGTGGGGGCTGCCCACCAGCCCGTACTTCCAGGTCCTCCCCGGGCTGGCGGACGTGCTGGAATTCATCACCCGCTACGGCGACAAGCGCCACAGCCTCACCCACGAAATCGACGGCATCGTCATCAAGGTCGACGACTTCGCCACCCAGCGCGCGCTCGGCTACACCTCCCGGGTTCCGCGCTGGGCCGTCGCCTTCAAGTACCCGCCCGAGGAAGTCCAAACCAAACTGCTGGACATCGCGGTCAACGTCGGCCGCACCGGCCGCGTCACCCCGTACGGCGTGATGGAACCGGTCAAGGTGGCCGGCTCCACCGTGGAGATGGCCACCCTGCACAACCAGGAGGTCGTCAAGGCCAAGGGCGTCAAGATCGGCGACATCGTGGTGCTGCGCAAGGCCGGGGACGTCATCCCGGAAATCGTCGGGCCCGTCCTGGCCCTGCGCGAGCAGCAGGATCCGCCGGTCCGTGACTTTGTGATGCCCACCGAATGCCCCGCCTGCGGCACCCCCCTGGCGCCGGCCAAGGAAGGGGACGTGGATATCCGCTGCCCCAACTCCCGCTCCTGCCCGGCGCAGCTGCGCGAACGCGTGTTCCACCTCGCCGGCCGCGGCGCCTTCGACATCGAGGCCCTCGGCTGGGAAGCCGCCATCGCCCTGACCCAGCCGGCCGAGCCGGAAACCCCGCCGCTGACCACCGAGGCGAACCTGTTCCGGCTGACCCCCGAGGATCTCGCCGGCGTCCGCATCCGGCGGGAAAAGCGGTCCAAGGGCGTGGCCACCGGAGAGTTCGAGCTGGTGCCGTACTTCTTCAGCAAGGGCACCGCCAAGACCCCGTCCAAGCCCACGGCCACCACGGAGAAGCTGTTCCGCGAACTGGAGAAGGCCAAAACCCAGCCGCTCTGGCGGGTCCTCGTGGCGCTGTCCATCCGGCACGTCGGCCCGCGGGCCTCCCGCGCCCTCGCGACCGCGTTCGGCAGCATGGACGCCATCCGGCAGGCCTCCGAAGAGGAACTGGCGCACGTCGACGGCGTCGGGCCCGTGATCGCGGCGGCCCTGACCGAATGGTTCACCGAGGACTGGCACCGCGGGATCGTCGACACCTGGGCGGCCGACGGCGTCCGGATGGAGGACGAGCGCGACGAATCCATGCCCCGGACCCTGGAGGGACTGACCATCGTGGTGACCGGCAGCCTGGAAGGCTTCAGCCGGGACGAGGCGAAGGAAGCCATCCTGATCCGCGGCGGCAAGGCAGCCGGCTCCGTCTCGAAGAAGACGGACTACGTCGTCGCCGGCGAAAACGCGGGCACCAAGCTGGACAAGGCCGAACAGCTCGGTGTGCCGGTCCTGGACGAGGACGGCTTCCGCGCGCTGCTGGCCAACGGCCCGGCGGACGGTACCGGCGGCCCGGCGGGACGTTCCACGGAACCCGGGGCCACCGGGAACCAGGACGACGCCGGCGACGGCGCCCGTGAAGATGCCGAAGAAGACCACCAGGAAGTTGTGACCGAATGAGCGCCGACGCCCTTGACCTCACCTCCGGTTCCCTGCCCGCCGCGCTGCTGGAACTCGCGCAGCACGCGGCAGCGGCCGGGGCCGCGGTCCTGGCCGGCCGGAACGCAGCCGAGCTGGACATCAGCAACAAGGGCGACGCCGGGGACTGGGTGACCGCCTTCGACCTCGCCGCGGAAACCGCCGTCCGGGACGTCATCACCGCGGCGAGGCCGTTCGACATCATCACCGGAGAGGAAGGCGGCACCGTCCATCCGGCGTCGCCCAGCGGCTACCGCTGGTCCATCGACCCGCTCGACGGAACCACCAACTTCATCCGCAACATCGTCTACTACGGCACCTCCGTGGCCGTGGCCGACCCCGACGGCGTCTGGCTGGCCGGCGTCGTCAACGCCCCGGCGCTGGGCCGGAGGTACTACGCGCTCCGCGGGCAGGGCGCCTGGCTCGAGGAAGGCGGCCGGCTGACGCAACTGACCGGGCCCGTAGCAGGCCGCGCGGGGCAGATCCTTGCCACCGGTTTCAGCTACGACCCGGACGTCCGGGCCGAACAGGCGGCCGCGCTGGGCGGGATCATGGACGGGTTCGCCGACGTCCGCCGGCTCGGCTCCGCCGCCCTTGACCTCTGCCTCGTGGCGGACGGTACCCACGACGCCTACGGTGAACGGGGCCTCAACGAACACGACTTCGCCGCCGGCGCCCTGATCGCCGAGGAAGCCGGCTGCTGGGTGCGCCGCCCGCGGCTGACCAGCCCGCTGGCCGGGGGCCCCTCCGACGACGAACGCCTCGCGGCCTGGACCTGCGCCGGGACGCTGGAACTCTCCGGAAAGTTCCCGCTCTAGCCCGGCCGTGGCGGGCAGCGCCGTTGTGATAGTTCAGTCACGGAAACCCGCGATCCGTGATCCCTCTTGGGCGCCCGCCCGTACCATGGACAGGTGCATCCCCAGATCCTGATCCGCCCCGCAGTTCCGGCCGACTACGACGCCATCGCGCGTATCACCCGGGACGCCTACCTGGCCGCGGGCTACTTTGAGAGCGCGGACCACCCGTACATGCGGCAGATCCAGGACGTGGCACGCCGGGATGCGAAAGCCACCATCTGGGTCGCGGAACGCGCGGGAAGCATCGTCGGCTCCGTGACCCTCGCCGTCGCCGGCGAACCCTACGCGGACATCGCCGAGGCCGACGAGCTGGAATTCCGGATGCTCGTGGTGGACCCGGCCGTGCAGCGCAGCGGTGCCGGCAAGGCCATGGTCCACGCCATCCTGGACCATGCCCGGTCGCTGCCCGGCATCAACGCCGTGGCCCTGACCACCGGCCTGACCTGGGAAAGCGCCCACGGGCTCTACCAGAAGACCGGCTTCCAGCGGGCCCCCGAGCGTGACTGGGTCGTGCCGGATACCGATATTAAACTGCTGGTCTACCGCCAGGAACTGTAAGCCCGGCGGACGGCACCACCCCGGGGAGAACAGCCCCCGTGGGGTAGGGTTTGGGTCAATCGAAATGCAGGCAAGTCAACCTGGAGGATCCATGGCACCGCACATCCCCGGCTCAATCGACGAAAAGCTTCTCGGTCTGTACCTCTCGGACCACCTGACCGGCGCCACCGCCGGCGTCTCCCGGATCCAGCGCATGGCCGAGGCCTTCGCCGACACCCCGGTGTCCGCCGACCTGTCCCGGGTCAGCGCGGAAATCACCCGGGAACGCGAGGTGCTCCGCGGCCTGATCCAGGACCTGGGCGTGCGGCAGCGCCCGCACCGCCAGGCCGCCGCCTGGCTCGCCGAGCACGCCGGCCGGCTCAAGCTCAACGGGCGCATCGTGAGCCGGTCCCCGATGACCATGGTGCTGGAGGCCGAGCTGATGCGCGCCGCGATCCTGGGAAAGGTCGGCGGCTGGCAGACCCTGGAGGAGCTGGCACCCGAGCTCGGACTCGACAAGGCCACGTTCACCGCACTCGCGGACGACGCCCGGTCCCAGATCGAGGCCCTCAGCCGCGTCCACGAGCACGCCCGCCGCAACGCCTTCCGCAAGAACCGGGACATCAGCACCTGACCACAACAGCCCCTAACCACAACGCGGGGTCACCTACGGCCCATGCCGGGGTCCCGGACGGGCCGTAGGTGACCCCGCGTTGTTTGTGGGTGGGGGGGCTCAGCCGCCTGCTGCCGGCGGCAGACCGTAACGGTGCTCGGGCCGGCCGGTGGTGCCATAGCGCAGCTGGATGTCGACGGCGCCGTCGTCGGCGAGTGCTGAGAGGTACCGCTGGGCGGTGGCCCGGGAGACGCCCACCCGGGTGGCCACCTCGGCCGCCGAATACTGTTCGCCCGGCTCCAGCGATTCGAGCACGGCGGCCTCGGTGGCGGACCGGGGTTTGGCCGAGGCAATGACGTCCCCGGGGATCAGCGCGCGTTTGGCCCGTTCCACCGTGTCCTGGGTGACGTTCCCCGGGTGGGCCAGGATCCGCCGGTAACGCGCATACGAGCGCAGCTGCTGGGACAGCGATTCGGCCGTGAACGGCTTGAGCAGATAGCCCAGCGCTCCGCGCCGGAACGCGAGCCGGAGCGAGGCCGTGTCCGAGGCGGCGCTCAGGATCATGGTGTCCACGTCCAGCTGGTGCAGCAGGTCCAGGCCCGAAGCGTCCGGCAGGTAGACATCCAGCAGCACCAGGTCCGGGCGCAGGCTGTGGATGGCCTGCAGCGCGAGCGACGCCGAACCGGCCGGGGGCAGCGCCAGGAATCCCGCCACCGAGTCCACATAGGCGGCATGCAGTTTGGCCACATGGAAATCGTCGTCCACAATCAGCACCCGGAAGTCCTCAGGCATGGTTGTCCCTTTCGTTGGGCTTCGTCGCATTGGGCGCCGTCGTCCCCGGCAGGGTTGCCATGAACACGGCGCCGGGGCCGCCGGCGGCCCCTTGGGCCAGCACCTTCACGTCCCCGCCGCGGCGGCGTGCCAGCTGCCGGGCCAGCGCGAGGCCCAGGCCCTGGCCGGCCCCCGCCCGGGCCGGGCGGTCCGAGGTGGTGAATCCCTCCGCGAACACCGCGTCCGGACCGCCCGCGTCAGCGGCCGGCAGCCCGTCGCCGGAATCCCCGACGACGATCAGCAGCGTCCCGCCGTCCGCCCCGGTGCCGGGCTCGTCGAGCACCTCCACCTCGACCCAGCGCTCCGGCGCGGAACCCGCGACGGCGGCGTTCACCGCATTGTCGATCAGGTTGCCCAGGACCGTGGTGACTTCCTGCGGCTCGGTGACCTGGCCCCGGACCAGGGTTTCCGGGCCGAGCCGCAACGTCACGCCGCGTTCGTCCGCTTCCACGCCCTTGGCGCCGAGGAAGGCCTGCAGGTAGGGGTCCTGGAGCAGCTCGGCCTGGTCCACCGGAAACTTCAGCGGCCCGGTGGCGGCGAGCCGGGCCAGGTAGTCGCGGGCCTGCTGGTGCTGGCCGATGCTCATAAAGCCGGCGATGGTGTGGAGCTGGTTGGCGAACTCGTGCCGCTGGGCCCGCAGCGCGGTGGACATGGTGCCCACGGCGTCGAGCTGGCGGGTGAGCTGCTGGAGTTCGGTCCGGTCCCGCAGCATGACCACCCAGCCCAGGTCCTCGCGGCCGTGCAGTGCCTTGCGGGCGCTCGCCACCAGCACACGCCCGTCGGCGACGAGTTCCACCGCGTCGCCTTCCGTGGCGTCGGCCCGGGTCAGGGCGGGCAGCTGGGCGGGCACCGGGGCCCCGGCCCACGGTGTTCCGGTGAGGTCGGGCTGGCCGAGCAGCCGCTGGGCGGCGGAGTTGAACACGCTGATCCGGCCGTCCGCGGCGACGCCGATCACGCCGTCGTCGACCCCCTGCAGGACTGCCACCTGGTCGTGGACCAGGGTGCTGATTTCCTCCGGTTCCAGGCCCAAAGTCAGCCGCTGGAGCCGGCGCCGGAGCAGGAAGGAGGCGAGCACACCGACCAGCAGGGCGCCGGCGGCGGTCAGGGCGATCGGGACGATGTCCCGGGACAGGCTCTGGCTGATGGACTCCGTGGAGTAGCCCACGCTGACCTCACCCACCACGGTGTCCGTGGCCGGGGCGAACACCGGGACCTTGGCACCGGCGGAAGGGCCCAGGGTTCCCGTGTTCCGGGTGGTGACTTCCTGGCCGGCCAGGGCCTCGGACGGATCCGTGCTGACCCGTTCCCCGAGCCGCTCGGCATCGGGGTGGGCGAGCCGCAGGCCGGTTTCGTCGGTGATGACCACGAAGAGGGCGCCGGTGCGGGTGCGGGCGCCCTCCGCGGCGGCCATCAGCGGCCCGGCGAGCAATTCCGCGGCCGGGGGAGTCCCGGGCTGGGCGCTGATCTGTTGCACTTCGGCCCGGACCTCCGGGTCCGAGGCCACGGTCCGGGCCAGCGTCAGGGCCTGGTTCTCCGCCTCGCGCCACAACCGCTCGTAGGTGAGCCAGCCGTGGACGGCGCTGGTCAGCAGCACCACCAGGGCCACGACCCCCAACTGCAGCAGCAGGGTCTGGGTGGAGAACCGCAGGGGAGCCCGGCCGGTCAAACGTGCCACGGCGGTCCTCCTTCGGGTGTGAGCAGAATGCGCAAAATGCGTCCAATAAGCAGTATGCCAATCAAATGAGGCAAAGACCCAGCCGTGACGCGCGCCACTCTAACGTCTGTAGTACGCATCACACCGGGGTGGTGCGATTCAACGAAGAAGGAGCCGGCCGTGCTGGTATTACTAGGATTCGCCATGATCGCGGTATTCATGGTGCTGATCATGACGAAGAAGCTGACGCCGGTGCTGGCGCTCATTATTGTCCCCACCGTCTTCGGACTCTTTGCCGGCGCCGGACTGGGCATCGGCGACATGGTGCTCGATTCGATGAAGTCCATGACGTCCACCGCAGCGCTGCTGATGTTCGCCATCATCTACTTCGGCCTGATGATCGACGTCGGACTCTTCGACCCGCTGGTCCGGTTCATCCTCCGCAGGCTCGGCAACGACCCCGCCAAGGTGGTCCTCGGCACCGCCGTCCTCGCCGCCGCGGTCTCGCTCGACGGCGACGGCTCCACCACCTTCATCCTCACCACCGCGGCCATGCTGCCGGTCTACCTCCGCCTGAAGATGAGCCCCGTGGTCCTGACCTGCGTCGCCGGCCTGGCCAACGGCACCATGAACATCCTGCCCTGGGGCGGACCCACCGCCCGCGCCGCCTCGGCCCTGAACATCAGCGTCTCCGACGTGTTCGTCCCGATGATTCCCTCCCTGATCGCCGGCCTGGCGGTCGTGTTCGTCTTCGCCTGGCTGCTGGGCCTGCAGGAGCGCAACCGCCTCCGCGCCGTCGCCCCGGAAATCTGGGAATCTGCCGGCACGTTCGACGGCGGCACCGCCAACGCCAGCAGCACCGGCCGCTTCGGTGCCGGCGGCACGGGCTCCGCCCCTGCCGGCGGAGTACCCGCCGCCGGACGCCCCGCAGCCGGAGGTTCCTCCGTCGCCGTCCTGGAACGCCCCGAGGACCTCGTCGACGAGCGTGATTCGGCCATGGCCGACACCGCGCTGGACCCCAACCGCGCCACGCTGCGGCCCAAACTGCAGTGGTTCAACCTGGGCCTGACGGTGGCCATCATGGTCCTGCTGGTCGCCGACCTCGTGCCGCTGCCCTTCGTCTTTATGGTGGGCTCCGCCATCGCGCTGCTGGTGAACTTCCCCAAGGTCAAGGACCAGAGCGCCCAGCTGATCGCCCACGCCCCCTCGATTGTCGCCGTCGTCAGCATGGTCATGGCCGCGGCGGTCCTCACCGGTGTGCTCAACGGCACCGGAATGGTCAAGGCCATGTCCGAATGGCTCGTGGCGATCATCCCCTCGGACATGGGCCCGTTTATGGCCATCATCACCGGCGTCCTCAGCATCCCGATGACGTTCTTCATGAGCAACGACGCCTTCTACTTCGGCGTCCTCCCGGTGCTCAGCGAAACCGCCGGCCACTACGGCATCAGCGCAGCGGACATGGCCCGGGCTTCGATCACCGGCCAGCCCTTCCACCTGCAGAGCCCGCTGGTCCCCGCGATCCTGCTCCTGGTCTCCCTCGCCAAGGTGGACCTGGGCGACCACCACAAAAAGGTCCTCTGGCGCACCGCCGTCGTCTCCCTGGTCATGCTCGCCGTCGGAGTCCTCACCGGAGCCATCGGCATCGGCTAACACCCGCCAACAGCAACGCGGGGTCACGTACGGCCCATTCCGGACCTCCGGATGGGCCGTACGTGACCCCGCGTTGTTTGGCATGGTGCCGGGAAGTAACAGCATGCGAACCCACGTAGACTGGGACGGAAAATAATCCGAACTTGCAGGGGAGATCCATGGCTGCGATCAACCGCGACGACGTCGCGCATCTCGCGCGTCTCGCGCACATCGAGATGAGTGCTGAAGAGCTGGACCGGATGGCCGGCGAACTCGCCGTCATCGTCGATTCAGTGAAGTCCGTCAGTGAAGCCGCCGGTGATGATGTCCCGGCCACGTCCCACCCGATCCCGCTGACGAATGTGTTCCGCGAGGACGTTGTGGGCCACACTTTCACCGCCGAGCAGGCACTCTCCGGCGCCCCCGATGCGTACGAAGGCCGCTTCAAGGTCCCGGCAATCCTGGATGAGGGCTAAGAACATGACTGAGAACAACGAACTGATCCGCTCCTCCGCCGCAACGCTTGCCGGCAAGCTGGCCGCCCGCGAAGTCTCCGCCGTCGAGGTCACCCAGGCGCACCTGGACCGCATCGCCGCCGTCGACGGCAAGGTCCACGCCTTCCTGCACGTCAACACGGACGAGGCGCTCGCCGTCGCCGCCGAAGTGGACGCGATCCGCGCCGCCGGCGGTGCCGCGGCACAGGAGCTGCACGCCCTCGCCGGTGTGCCGATCGCCGTCAAGGACCTGATCGTCACCGTCGGCCAGCCCACCACGGCCGGCTCGAAAATCCTCGAAGGCTGGCACAGCCCGTACGACGCCACCGTGGTCAAGCGCCTGCGCGCCGCGAAGATGCCGATCCTGGGCAAGACCAACCTGGACGAATTCGCGATGGGCTCCTCCACCGAGCACTCCGCCTTCGGCCCCACGCACAACCCCTGGGACCTCGACCGGATCCCCGGCGGCTCCGGCGGCGGTTCCGCCGCCGCGGTCGCGGCCTTCGAGGCCCCGCTGGCCCTCGGTACCGACACCGGCGGCTCGATCCGCCAGCCCGGCGCCGTCACCGGCACCGTCGGCGTGAAGCCCACCTACGGCGGTGTGTCCCGCTACGGCGCGATCGCCATGGCTTCCTCGCTGGACCAGATCGGCCCGGTCTCGCGCACCGTGCTGGACTCCGCCCTGCTCCACCAGGTCATCGGCGGGCACGATCCGCATGACTCCACCTCGCTGCCGGACCCGCTGGAGGACCTCGTCGCGGCCGCGTCGATCGGCAACGTGCGCGGCATGAAGATCGGCATCATCAGGGAACTCCACGGCGAGGGCTACCAGGCCGGCGTCGAGAACCGCTTCAACGAATCGCTAGAGCTGCTCAAGGGCGCCGGCGCCGAAATCGTTGAGGTGTCCTGCCCCAACTTCAAGTACGCCCTGGGCGCCTACTACCTGATCATGCCGTCCGAGGCCTCCTCCAACCTGGCCAAGTTCGACGGCGTCCGGTACGGCCTGCGCGTGCTGCCCGAAGACGGCCCGATGACGATTGAACGCGTGATGGGTGCCACCCGAGCCGCCGGCTTCGGCGACGAGGTCAAACGCCGGATCATCCTGGGCACCTACGCCCTGAGCGCCGGCTACTACGACGCCTACTACGGCTCGGCCCAGAAGGTGCGCACCCTGATCCAGCGCGACTTCGATGCCGCGTTCACCCAGGCCGATGTGCTGATTTCCCCGACCGCGCCCACCACGGCGTTCAAGCTCGGCGAGAAGCTCAACGACCCGCTGGCGATGTACCTCAACGACGTCGCCACCATCCCCGCCAACATGGCCGGCGTCCCCGGGCTCTCCCTGCCCGGCGGCCTGGCCGACGAGGACGGACTGCCGGTCGGCGTCCAGCTGCTGGCCCCGGCCCGCCAGGACGCCCGGCTGTACCGCGTTGGTGCGGTGCTGGAATCCCTGCTCGAGGCGCAGTGGGGCGGCCCGCTGCTGGACCGCGCTCCGTCACTGACTGCCCCGTCGCTGACGGACCCGTCCCCGGCCGACCCTGCCCGTAATGACACCGTCGCGAGCCACGGAGGTTCCCACTAATGTCTGACGCAACCCTCAGCTTCGAAGAGGCGATGGAGAAGTACGATCCCGTCCTGGGCTTCGAGGTCCACGTGGAGCTCAACACCAAGACGAAGATGTTCTCCTCCGCGCCGAACGTGTTCGGCGACGAACCCAACACCAACGTCAACGAGGTGGACCTCGGCATGCCCGGCGTGCTGCCCGTGGTGAACAAGACCGCGATCGAGTCCTCGATCAAGATCGGACTGGCGCTCAACTGCAAGATCGCCGAGACCTGCCGCTTCGCCCGGAAGAACTACTTCTACCCGGACACCCCGAAGAACTTCCAGACCTCCCAGTACGACGAACCCATCGCGTACGACGGCTACCTGGACATCGAGCTCTCCGACGGCACCGTGTTCCGCGTCGAAATCGAGCGCGCACACATGGAGGAGGACGCCGGCAAGCTGACCCACATGGGCGGCGCCACCGGCCGCATCCAGGGCGCCGACTACTCCCTCGTGGACTACAACCGCTCCGGCGTGCCGCTGGTCGAGATCGTCACCAAGCCGATCGAGGGCGCCGGCAGCCGAGCGCCCGAACTCGCCAAGGCCTACGTCGCCGCGGTCCGCGAAATCGTCAAGAACCTCGGTGTCTCCGACGCCAAGATGGAACGCGGCAACGTCCGCTGCGACGCCAACGTCTCGCTCCGCCCGCACGGCCGCGAACGCTTCGGCATCCGTTCCGAGACGAAGAACGTCAACTCGCTGCGCGCCGTCGAACACGCCGTCCGCTACGAGATCCAGCGGCACGCCGCCGTGCTGGACTCCGGCGAACCGGTCATCCAGGAGACCCGCCACTGGCACGAGGACACCCGCTCCACGACCTCGGGCCGGCCCAAGTCCGACGCCGATGACTACCGCTACTTCCCGGAACCGGACCTGGTGCCGATCGTCGCCTCCCGCGAGTGGGTCGAGGAACTACGGGCCACACTGCCCGAGCCGCCGGCCGCGCGCCGCAAGCGGCTGCAGGCGGACTGGGGCTATTCCGACCTGGAATTCCGCGACGTCGTCAACGCCGGCGTCATGGACGAGATCGAGGAAACCATCGCCGCCGGCGCCACCGCCACGGTGGCCCGCAAATGGTGGATGGGCGAAATCGTCGGACGGGCCAAGATCGCCGACGTCGATCCCGGCCAGCTCGGCGTTGCACCGGCGACCATCGTGGAACTGAATGCGATGGTTGAAGACGGCAAGATCAACAACAAGATGGCCACCGAGGTCCTCGACGGCGTGCTCGCCGGCGAAGGCACCCCGGCGGAGATCGTGGCGAAGCGCGGCCTCGCTGTGGTCTCCGACGACGGACCCCTGCTCGAAGCCATCGACGCGGCCCTGGCCGCGCAGCCCGACGTCGCGGACAAGATCCGCGGCGGCAAGGTCCAGGCGATCGGCGCAATCGTCGGCGGCGTTATGAAGGCGACCCGCGGCCAGGCCGACGCCGGACGCGTCCGAGAGCTGATCCTGAAGCGCCTCGGCGTCGAAGGCTAAACCTTAGCCATCCACTAAATCGGTCATGATGGTCTGCAGTGCTTCGCAGACCATCATGACCGATGTGCGTTTAAGGTTCTCCGGGCGGGCCAGGATGTCGATCCGGCGCCGGGTGCTGATGCCCTCGAGCGGCCTCAGCACAATGTCCGGGTTCAGCACCGGCCGCGCCGTGAACCGGGGCAACAGCCCGATCACGCTCCCGGTCGCCACCAGCGCCGCCACCGTGGAGTAGTCGTTGATCCGGTGGACGATGTTCAGTTCCCGGCTCGAGACGGCCGCGACGGCGGAGAGCACGTCCGCCGGGGAGTAGCCGGTGCGGCTGGTCACCCAGGGCTCCCCGACGACGTCGTCCGCCGTGACCGCCCGCTGGCCTGCCAGCCGGTGCCCGGACGGCAGGGCGACGTCCAGCGGCTCGTGCGCGAGCGGAATCACCGCTACGCGTTCCCCGGGCCAGCGCGGGCTGTGGTCCATCCGGTGCGCGAGCACCAGATCATAGCGGGCCGTCAGCGCGGGGAAGTCCTGCTGGGCCACGTCCTCGTCGGAGAGCAGGATCCGCGGCTGCCCCGGCCCGGCCAGCAGCCGGGCGAGCGGGGCGAACAAGGCCTGCCCCGCGCTGTGGAACCCGCTGAGCGTCACCGCCGCCACCGGGGAGCCGTGGTAGGCGCCGATCGCCGTCCGTGCGTCCGCCATGGCGCTGACGACGGCGGCGCCGGCGTCCGCGAGGACCTGCCCGGCCTCGGTCAGGACCAGGTTCCGGCCCTCCTTGCGGGTCAGCGGCACCTGCACGGATTTCTGCAGGGCGGCCAGCTGCTGCGACACCGCCGAGGGCGTGACGAGCAGGGTTTCGGCGACGGCTTTTACACTTCCGAGGGCCCCGAGTTCGCGGAGCATCTCCAGCTGGTGGATTTCCATGCCGATCAGTCTATGCACAAGGAATAGCTAAATCGTCGATTGAGAAAATTCCGGTTGTGCTAACGCTTTGCAGCGGCTCTAATGGGGTGAGTTGTCCCACACCGGCTGTTCCACGCAGCGGATCCCCACGTGCCTGAGGAATGGCACAGTTAGGAAGGCCCATGAAGGCTCTCTACAAGGCCGGCGCCCACGCAGGATTCGAACTCGTGGACCGTCCAGAACCGGGAACCGGCCCGGGTGACGTCAAGATCCGCGTCATGACCACCGGCATCTGCGGCACCGACCTGCACATCCAGTCGTGGGACGCGTGGGCGCAGGGCATCATCAACGCCCCCCTGATCGCCGGCCACGAGTTCTACGGAGAGGTCGTCGGGACCGGCGAGGACGTCCTGGACGTCAAAGTCGGCGACCGCGTCTCCGGCGAGGGCCACATCGTCTGCGGCATCTGCCGCAACTGCCGCGCCGGCCGCAAGCAGATGTGCATCAACACCGTCAGCGTCGGCGTCCAGCGCGACGGCGCCTTCGCCGAGTACGTCGTGATCCCCGAAACCAACGTGTGGGTCCACCAGGACCCCTCCGTAACGCCGGAACTCGGCGCCATCTTCGACCCCTTTGGCAACGCCGTCCACACCGCGCTCAGCTTCCCCCTCGTCGGCGAGGACGTGCTGATCACCGGCGCCGGTCCCATCGGACTGATGGCGATCGCCGTCGCCCGCCACGCCGGCGCCCGCAAGATCGCCATCACCGACGTCTCTGCCCCGCGGCTGGAACTGGCCCGGGCCCTCGGCGTCGACCTCGCGATCGACGTCTCCAGGATGCGCGTCAAGGACGCCCAGCGCGAACTGGGCATGCGCGAGGGCTTCGACATCGGTATGGAAATGTCGGGACACCCCACGGCCCTGCCTGAGATGATCGACAACATGAACCACGGCGGCCGGATCGCGATGCTGGGACTGCCCAGCCAGTCGATCGACATCGACTGGGGCAAAGTGGTCACGCATATGCTGACCATGAAGGGCATCTACGGCCGCGAAATGTTCGAGACCTGGTACGCCATGAGCGCCATGCTGTCCTCCAACCCGGTCCTGCACGCCAACATCTCCGCCGTCGTGACGGACACCCTTCCCGCCACCGACTGGGAAAAAGGCTTCGAAATCGCCCGCGCCGGCGTGGGCGGCAAAGTGGTCCTCGACTGGACCTGCTTCTAAAACCCGCCGCCCGATCCGGCCCACCGACCCACCAGCTGAGGAGCACAACCCATGTATTCAGCCATCAAGGACCAGTTGCAGCACGAACTGGACGAGATCCGCAGCGCCGGCCTGTTCAAGACCGAGCGGCACATCGACTCGCCCCAGGCCAACCACATCAAAGCCGGGCAGATCGGCGAGGGAAGCGCGGACGTGCTGAACTTCTGCGCCAACAACTACCTGGGCCTCGCAGACCACCCGGAGATCATTGCCGCCGCCAAGACCGCGATGGACGACCGCGGCTTCGGCATGGCCAGCGTGCGCTTCATCTGCGGCACCCAGGACCTGCACCTGGCCCTGGAGGAACGCGTCTCGAAGTTCCTGGGCACCGAGGACACCATCCTGTTCTCCAGCTGCTTCGACGCCAACGGCGGCGTGTTCGAATCGCTCTTCGGCCCGGAAGACGCCGTCATCTCCGATGCCCTGAACCACGCGTCGATCATCGACGGCATCCGGCTCTGCAAGGCCCAGCGCTTCCGCTACGCCAACCAGGACATGGCGGACCTCGAATCCAAGCTGATCGAGGCCACGACGCAGGAGAACCCGGCCCGCCGCAAGATCATCGTCACGGACGGCGTCTTCTCGATGGACGGCTTCCTCGCCCCGCTGGAAGCGATCTGCGACCTCGCGGAAAAATACGACGCCATGGTCATGGTGGACGACTCCCACGCCGTCGGCTTTATGGGCGCCAGCGGTGCGGGCACCCCGGAACACGCCGGCGTCCCGGACCGCGTGGACATCTACACCGGCACCTTCGGCAAGGCCCTGGGCGGCGCCTCCGGCGGCTACGTCTCCGGCCGCCGCGAAGTCGTCGCGATGCTCCGCCAGAAGGCCCGCCCCTACCTGTTCTCCAACTCGCTGGCCCCGGCCATCGTCGCGGCGACGCTCAAGGCACTGGACCTCGTGGAGAGCTCCGGCGAACTGCGCAGCAAGCTCTTCGCCAACGCCGCGCTGTTCCGGAGCCGGATGTCCGAGGAGGGCTTCGAGCTGCTCCCGGGGGAGCACGCCATTGTTCCGGTCATGTTCGGCGACGCCGTGATGGCCGCCAAGGTGGCGGACGCCATGCTGCACCACGGCGTTTTCGTCACGGCGTTCAGCTACCCGGTGGTGCCCAAGGGCGCGGCCCGGATCCGCGTCCAGCTCTCCGCCGCGCACAGCGCCGACGACGTGGAGTCCTGCGTGCAGGCCTTCGTGCGCAGCCGCGCCGCCGTCGCCGGCTGAACAGGACTTCACCGGAAATAAGCAGAAACGGGGTTGCGGCGCCATAAACGGCGCCGCAACCGCTTCCGTCTGCAAGGATGGACCCATGTCAGCTAATTACGATGTCGTGATTGTCGGCGGCGGTATCGCCGGCCTGTCCCTTGCCTCAGCCCTGGCCGGAAAATGCAGCGTCGCGCTGGTGGAAGCCGAGCAGACGCTGGCGTACCACACCTCGGCCCGCTCAGCCCGGCAGCTGATCCCCAGCTACGGCCCGCCTGCGGTGCAGGAGCTCACCCTCCGCACCCTCGAACTGATCGCGGCCCAGGACGCGAACCGGCCGGAACCGGTGCTCTCACCGCGCAGCTTTCTGCTGATCGGCGACGACGCCACCGTCCGGGAGCAGGCCAGCGGCCACATGCGGCCGATCACCCACGCCGAAGCCCTGGAACTCTGCCCGGCCCTGCTCCCGGACTCCTTCTCCGCCGCCGGCCTGGACACCGGCTCCTTCGCCTGCAACGCGCCCCTGCTGCTCGAGGACCACCGCCGGCATGCCGAAGCCAACGGGGTGGACATCATCACCGGCGCCCGCGTCCACTCGGCCCAGCGCCTCGGCTCCGGCTGGCAACTCGGTGCCGGGCAGGAGGGCTTCCAGGCCGGCGTCGTCGTGAACGCCGCCGGCGCCTGGGCCGACGAGCTGGCCGTGCTCAGCGGCGTCGAGAAAGTCCAGCTGCAGCCGTACCGGCGCACCGCGGCGATCGTCGACGTCGAGCACCCCCTCCCGGAAGGCAGCCCCATGGTGGCCGCCGCAGACGACTCCTTCTACTTCCGCCGCGACGGGGAGCAGGTCCTGATCTCGCCTTCGGAACACGAACCGAGCGGACCCGAGGACGCGCAGCCGCACCCGGGGGACGTCGAGGCGCTCATCGCCCGGCTCAACGCCCTCACCACCCTCGGCATCCGCGGCGTCCGCCAGGTCTGGACGGGGTTGCGGACGGAAGCGGCCGACGGCGTCCCGGTCGTGGGGTTCGACGCCGAAGCCCCCGGATTCTTCTGGCTCGCCGGCCAGGGCGGCTACGGCTTCCAGACTTCCTCCGGCATCGCCGAACTGGCTGCCGGGCTGATCCTTGCCGGCCAGGGCACCGGCTCTGCCGCAGGCAGCAACACAGCCACGGGTCCGGCATCCCGGACAGCGGAGGCGCTGGCTGCGACGCGCTGGTCCATCCGGCGCTGAACAATGGACTCATGAGCACCCTGATCACCAACATCGCCGAGCTGATGACCCAGGACCCGGACCACCGGGTCCTGACGGGAGCGGCCGTGGTGATCGAGGGTGAACGGATCGCCTGGCTGGGGCAGGCGGCGGACGCGCCGGCCGCCGACATCTCAGTCGACGCCGGCGGCCGGGCCCTGCTGCCGGGCTGGGTCGATTCGCACACCCACCTGATCTTCGCCGGGGACCGGACCGCCGAGTTCGAGGCCCGGATGGCAGGGGAGAGCTACAGCGCCGGCGGGATCGCCGTGACCACCGGCGCCACCCGGAACACCAGCGACTTCGACCTCACCCGGCTCGCCCTGGGCCGGGTGGCCGAGGCCGTCTCGCAGGGCACCACCTACCTCGAAACCAAAACCGGCTACGGCCTGGACATCGACAACGAAGCCCGCAGCGCCCGGATCGCCTCCACTGTGGCGGACGAGGTCACCTACCTCGGCGCCCACCTTGTTCCGGCCGGCATGGACGCCGAGGAGTACACGGACCTGGTTTGCGGCGCCATGCTCTCCGCCGTCCGGCCGTTCGTGCGCTGGGCCGATGTCTTCTGCGAGCGGGGCGCCTTCACCGAGGACCAGTCCCGGCGCGTGCTCCAGGCCGGCCGGGACGCCGGGCTGGGCCTGCGGGTGCACGGCAACCAGCTCGGCGAAGGACCCGGCGTGCGGCTCGCGCTGGAATTCGGTGCGGCCAGCGTGGACCACGTGAACTACCTGTCCGCCGACGACCTCGACGCCCTCGCGGCCAGCTGGTCCGGCTGGGACGGGGCGGCTGGAGGACGGGGCACGGTGGCGACGTGCCTGCCGGCCTGCGATCTGTCCACCCGCCAGCCGCTGGCGCCGGGCCGGGAACTGCTCGACGCCGGCGTGCAGCTCGCCCTGGCCTCCAACTGCAACCCGGGCACCTCCTATACGAGCTCGATGGCGTTCTGCGTCACCACCGCCGTGCTCCAGATGGGCCTCAGCGTGCATGAGGCCGTGCGCGCCGCGACCTACGGCGGCGCACTGGCCCTCGGCCGGGAGTCCGGGAACGACGCCGACGGCGAACGCGCCGTCGGCTCCCTCGCCGTTGGCCACCGCGCGGACCTGCACCTGCTGAACGCGCCGTCCGCCACCCACCTGGCCTACCGGCCGGGCATGCCGCTGACCCACGCCGTCTGGCGCGCGGGGGTCCGCGCCCGCTAGGTGATCGCCCGGGTCCCGGAATAACCCCAGGCTGCTAGAAGAACATCGGCGGGGCGTCCAGCACCGTCTCATCGACACGCCGCGCCTCCCACTGGCTGAACGGCTTGTCCAGCTCGTACTTGCCCTTCCCGGTGCGGTACAGGGTGCGGACCTCGGCGTTGTCCGGATTGTTGAGGGACTCGAAATACTCCACGGACCAGTGGAACCAGCGCATGCAGAACAGCCGCATGGTGAGCCCGTGGGTGACGAACAGGGCGTTGGGGGCGTAGCTGGGTTTGGACCAGTGCCGGTACAGGGTCTCCATAAAGGAGGAGATCCGGTCGTAGACATCCGAGCCGGACTCGCCTTCCCGGAAGCGGTAGAAGAAGTGGCCGTAGGCGTTCCGGAGCTCCTTCTGGTCCTCGATCTCACCGGCGATCTGGAAGTTGGCCCAGTCCTGCTCCCGCAGCCGCGGCTCCTCGATCACCCGCTCGACCAGCGGGCCGAGGTTGAGCGCCTCGAGGGTCTGGTAGGCCCGCAGGTACGGGGAGACATATACACACACCGGACGGCCGTCCAGCAGCCGCCGGACCTGCTCGCCGGCAGCCCGGGCCTGTTCCACGCCGAGTTCGGTCAGCGGAATCCGGTAATCGGGCACCCGGTTGTAGATCGAGGTGTCGGCGTTGGCGGCGGACTGGCCGTGCCGGATCATGATGATTTTCCCGGGCGCACTCATAAACCCCAGCATAGGCGGCAACGCCGGCAAGGCAGGGCATGCCAAGACCGGGCAAGATAGGAACATGCTCGTTCCCGCCCGCCGCCGCCTGCGGTTAGAAGTCTGGATCGTCCTGGGACTGTCCCTGGGGCAGTCCGCCGTATACTCGGTCGTCCAGTTGCTGGACAAGCTGACCCGGGCGCCGCTGGCGGAGGGGACCTCCACCCTGAACCGTTCGCAAAGCAGCCGCGAATACTTCGATCTCACCTACCAGCTGCTGGATATCTTCTTCGCCCTGGTGCCGGTGGTCCTGGCACTCTATTTCCTCACCGACCACCGGACGTCCGGCCTGTCCGGCGGCAGCAGCCACGGCGTCACGGCGTTCCAGAAACTGGGGCTCAATTTCGCCCGCCCCGGCAGGGACCTGCTGCAGGGGTTCGCCTTGGCGGCGCTGATCGGCATCCCGTCGCTGGGACTTTACGCCGCGGGCCGGGCGCTGGGCATTACGACGGCGATCATCCCCAGTGCGCTGGACTCCTACTGGTGGACCGTGCCGGTACTGGTCCTCTCCGCGATCCGGCACGGGATCGTGGAGGAAGTGATCGTGGTGGGCTACCTGCTGGACCGGCTGGGCAAGTTCGGCTGGAGCCTGCCGCTGGCCATCTTCACCAGTTCCATGCTGCGCGGCAGCTACCACCTCTACCAGGGCTTCGGGCCGTTCATCGGCAACGCCATCATGGGCGTCATCTTCGCGCTGGTCTACACAAAAACGCGCCGCCTGATGCCGCTGGTGGTTGCCCACGCGGTGCTGGACATCGTGGCGTTCGTCGGTTTCAGCCTCTTCGGCCGGTCCATCGGGTTGGGCTGAGCGTCCACAAAGCAACGCGGGGTCACTTCGCGCCCATCCGGAGCCTCCGGACGGGCGCGAAGTGACCCCGCGTTGCCCTTAAAAGTCGGCAGACGCGGGCGGTGAGTTAAAAAGTTATCGGCCGCCATCGGTGGGTGACGTCATTGGCACCCGCTGATGGCGGCCGAAGTGTTGGGCGGTGAAGCGTCAGATGGTGACGGCTCCGGAGGCCGTCTCGAACGTGACGGAGAGGATGCCGGGCGTCCCACGGGGAGCGAGCCAGTTCACGGCCACGTCCTCCAGCGGCTTCTCGACCGGGACACCGAGCCATTCGGTGACACGCTCCGCCGAGCCGGCAATCGTGAGGGCGGACATCTTGACATTGCTCTCGTAGGCCTTCGACGGGTGGAGTTCCGGATCGCCTTCCCACTTGAGCATGTAGGGGACCTGGGGATCGGCGATGAGCCCGAGGATGCCGATCTGCTTCCAGACCAGTTCGCGGCCGTCGGGGAACTTGCGGTTGCCGTTGACGGCGGCGCGGCCGAGCCGTTCCTCGAACGGGGCGAGGTCGGCAACTTCGACGCACCAGCCCATCCAGCCGCCGCCTGCTTCGGAGCGGGCGCGGACGGCCTGGCCGAAAGGGGCCTTGTCGGACGCGGGGTGGTTCAGGACCTCCACGACCTCGAGATACTTGTGTCCCGCGAGCGGGATGATCATGTTGCGGGTCCCGAATCGGGGGTGTACTCCGCCCTTAACGGCTTCGACGCCGAGGGCAGACGCAATTCGTTCGGTGGTGGCAGCGAGGCCATCTTGTTCACAGGCGTAAGAGACGTGATCCATGCGCATGCCCTCATCTTGACACTTTGTGATCCGGCTCTCAGCTTAGGCTCTCCTAACCGTGGTGGGATGTCATTTTTGAGGGCTCCCGGCCGGGCGCGGCCCCGCGTCACGGCGGGGAAGTGGCCGGTCTTTTGCGCCCCGCCGCCCGCGTAACTTCATCTTCGTCACAAAGCTATCCACAGCCCGGAACCGGTTCCTAGACTGGGGTCAGGTCATGAGTGCCAGCGCACAGCCCCGGCTAGCTGGCCGGCAACCCTCGTCACGCGGTGGGGTGCCGCGGGTGAAGACCTGGCCGTCCGGCGCCCGCCGGAGGGCAAGCGCGGCGCCAGTGCAGACCCGGGCCGAGGGGCTCCGGGGCTGTCTGTGCCCGGTCCCCTAAGGAGTGTCCCGATGTCCAGTGCCTGGTCCTTCGAAACCCGCCAGATCCACGCCGGCCAGGAGCCGGACAGCGCCACCGGCGCCCGGTCGCTGCCGATCTACCAGACGACGTCGTTCGTCTTCCCCAGTGCCGAAAGTGCCGCCAACCGCTTCGCCCTCGCCGAACTCGCCCCCATCTACACCCGGATCGGCAACCCCACCCAGGACGCCGTGGAACAGCGGGTGGCCAGCCTGGAAGGCGGACTGGCGGCGCTGCTGCTGAGCTCCGGACAGGCCGCGGAGACCTTCGCCATCCTGAACGTTGCCGAGGCCGGCGACCATGTGGTGGCCAGCCCCAGCCTTTACGGCGGCACCTACAACCTGCTGGCGCACACGCTGAAAAAGTTCGGCATCTCCGTGACCTTCGTGGAGGACCCGGACAACCTGGCCCAGTGGCGCGACGCCGTGCAGCCCAACACCAAGTTGTTCTTTGGCGAAGTGGTCTCCAACCCGCGCCAGGACGTGCTGGATATCGAGGGAATCTCGCAGGTGGCCCATGAGGCCGGGGTCCCGCTGATCGTGGACAACACCCTCTCCACGCCGTACCTCATCCGGCCGATCGAATGGGGAGCGGACATCGTGGTGCACTCCGCCACCAAGTACCTCGGCGGCCACGGGACTGCCATCGCCGGCGTGATCGTGGACTCGGGGAACTTCGACTTCGGCCAGGACCCGGAACGCTTCCCCGGCTTCAACACCCCCGACCCCACCTACAACGGCCTGGTCTACGCACGGGACCTCGGCAAGGACGGCGCCCTTGGCGCCAACCTCTCCTACATCCTCAAGGCGCGCGTCCAGTTGCTGCGCGACCTCGGCTCGGCGGTGTCCCCGTTCAACGCCTTCCTCATCGCCCAGGGCCTCGAGACCCTGAGCCTGCGCGTGGAGCGGCACGTCGCCAACGCCACCAAGGTGGCGGAATGGCTCGAGGCCAGGGACGACGTCGAATCGGTCGCCTATGCCGGGCTGCCGTCCAGCCCCTGGTACGAGCGCGGCCGCAAGTACGGCCCGAAGGGGACCGGCGCCGTCGTCGCCTTCAACATCGCCGGGGGAGCGGAGGCCGGCAAGCGCTTCGTCGACGCCCTCGAACTGCACTCGCACGTGGCCAACATCGGCGACGTGCGCTCGCTGGTCATCCACCCGGCGTCGACCACCCACAGCCAGCTTTCCCCCGAACAGCAGACCGTCGCCGGCGTGAACCCGGGCCTGGTCCGGCTCTCCGTGGGCCTGGAGCACATCGACGACATCCTCGCCGACCTCGACGCCGGATTCCGCGCGGCCAAAACCGCCTGAGCACCGCCGGGGGGGGGGGGGGGGGGCGGGGGGGGGGGGGGGGGGCGGCGGCGGGGGGGGCGGGGGGGGGCGGGGGGGGGGCGGGGGGGGGTGTAAGATGTGCGACCGGGGCGCGGCCACCTTGGCCTCGCGGAG
>NZ_JBEPOX010000017.1:0-52337 GCF_040547025.1 Arthrobacter sp. UYEF36 | reverse complement strand
AGAACGTCCATCACGGCCTGAAACGCCCCACCGTCAACGGCTTTACCGGCCACCACCGAATGCCTCGGCATAGTCACGGGCTCGGCATAGGTCGACCTATGCGGATGTCCGCATAGGTCGATGAAGTGGGCTATATCCCGTTCGATCAGGACTCGGCCAACCTGTTCTTCCAGCTGGTTTCGTCCCGCTATGAACACGCCTCCCTGGTGCTCACCAGCAACCTGGCCTTCAGCAGGTGGGGCGAGGTCTTCAGCGACGCGACAGTGGCCTCAGCGATGATCGACCGGATCGTCCACCACGCAGAAGTCCTGAACCTCACCGGCAGCAGCTACCGCCTCCGGAACAAGACAAGAACCCAACTTCAGGCACAATAGAACAACAACCCGTGGCCCTGTTTTCAGCTGGCAAAACTGGCCCTATTTTCGGTTGGCGTTAACAACATCGATCAGTTCGGCGTTAAGAAGCAGGTACGCGGGTATCTCGGACTGATGGTCTAGCGAGACGGATAGATCAGCAGCTTTCTGTCTTACGGTCTCTGCCCCGGAATCGTAAGACAGAAAGCACCCATTTTGAGACAGCATGAAGACGGATGAAGGATCATCCAAGACCCTCTACAACCCCTAGAACATGGGGATGTACGACAGTAAGACAGATAAGACAGATAAATACGTAGTTATATCTAACCTCTCTAAAAGGCCCTATAGAGACCGCAATTCTGGAGGTCGACCCTTATCTGTCTTATCTGTCTTACGCCAAACGACGCACGACGTAGAGACGCTCCCTTAACAGAAACAACCGCAGGAGCGGAACATGAACAACATCTACACACCACCAAGCGATGCCAACAACTGGACGCTACCGGATGCCGACTACGTAGGACCGATCTGGCCCACCCCACCGGAAGACCTCCGAGAGACGGATGCTGAAGCACTGGACCGCAGGTGCTCGGAGATGGACCATCGGAACTCTTGGTATCGCTGAGGTCCGAAGACCAGAACACGCAGAAGGAGAGCAACTGGTTGAATTACTGCCGCCGGCACCAGTTTCATTTCCCACTGACAGCCCAAACAGGCGGAGACTGTCAGGGATCCAGCCACAGCGCTCCACCAGCGAAGGTTCCTTGCGTAGAAGGTTCCATGAGTTAAGATCGGTCCTACTTCTAGGAGTGGTAGTTCCAAGAGCTACGCTCCCAGGGGCAGGCCTAGGCGCGCTTAACGACTGGGTATATTAGGAATTACCGTCGTGAGGCTGGCGAGCACCCTGGTGCTGTTCCTTCAAAAGTTGCCCTGAATGTTTCCACAATCGCTCCGCATGAAGCCAATTGTGAATAGCCGAAGATTCGGTTGGGAGAAGCTTCGTCCGATGACTTCGCCCGGGTTTTAAGTCAAATCTTCGAGATAAGCGTCGAAAATCGGTCGGTCGAGGTACATCGGATCCATCTCGTTATGACGACTCATGCCACATACTTGGCACACGAGGGCGAAGTCCTCGGAGCAATCCTCCACATGGTGGCCCGGGGTGAATAACGGGCCAGCATGGACATGGCAACGGGCGGTCTCTGGTCGGGGCATGCGTTGGTCGGTAACAACTGCAAACATCTTCATGCTGTCCTCGCTTTTTTGGTCGGCGTCAAATCCGTCGCTATTTATCGCCGGATGTGAAGGTCAGCATACTCATCCAAAATTGTAAGTCCGAATTACAAAACTTCAGTCAGCCTGACAGAAAACTATTGTGCGTCGGACTTACAAAAAATTTCTAAGGAACACGTGCCTATGTTTCGTTTGTAAATTGCGACTCGATGAGCCCCTGGTAAATCCATCTTAGGCCTCTGTTCGGAGCGTTGCTCCGGCTTCCCAACATTCGCCGCGGCCAACCCCATCGCGCCTATCCAGCCAGGTATCGGTAGATGGTCGCCCTTGAGACTCCCAGCATTTTGCCTATGTCACTCGCGTTGAGCCCTTTCGCTTTGAGGGCGACAGCGCGAACAGCGGCTGCGTCGTCGACTTTTCGGGGACGACCGCCGTGGCGGTTATTCTTGGCAGCCGCCGTTAGACCTGCGCGCGTACGTTCCACAATCGTGTCTCGCTCCAACTGGGCAAATGCTGCCATGATCGTCAACATGGCGGTTCCCATGGGGCCATTGGTATCAAGCCCCTCGGTTAGCGAACGGAAGCCAACCTCCCGATTTCGCAATTCCTCAACAACCTCCAGGACATGGCGCGTGTTTCGCCCCAGGCGGTCTAGCTTCCAGACGGTCAGGACGTCTCCGGCCTCAAGACGGTCGAGAACCCTTGTGAGCTCTGGACGCTCGGTCGCGCTGCCACTCACGCCCTGGTCCGCATAGGTCCGAACTGCGCCGGCCTCGTTCAGGGCAGAGAGCTGCAAATCGAGATTCTGCTCAACCGTCGAAACTCTCGCATATCCAATAACTGCCATGTGTCCGCCCTGTCTAGGAATGCCGTATCAAAGAGTGTTATGAGACTATCTATTTTGAGACGGCATTTCAAGATTACAAAAATGTCTAGAACAAGTGCGGCTCCCGTCTCAGCGTCTCCAGGCATGAGCGTCTTAAAAAACGATCGTTTATGAGACAGCGGGCAGCCTAGGGAAAAGCTGTGCCACGAACACTTCGCTCAGCTCATTCGAAATTTAGTACACGATCAAACTGCTGGCTTGAACCGTCCACAAACCATTCGAAGGTGCCGTCCGCAAGGTGCCTTGCGTACTCCGTCAGCGACGTCTCTTCGAAGTCGACGGCCAGGCCAGCCTTCACCCATGCATAGCCCGGCAATTCTGTCATCCAAGTCTCAAGGGAATTTATTCTTAGAAGAATGTCTTCTGCCTCGATAACGCTGACAGCAGACGTCCAGAGCATGTACTTATCTGTGATCTTCCCCCTTGCCGACACCACTGATCTGAAATTAGGGAGCCACTGCACTACCAGCCCGTCGATGGCGCCTCCCCCACCGCCATGCAAGAGTGGGTTTCGATACGTCTGTGCCAGATACTCCAGGTCAGCAAAGTGCACAGCCCTCTTCTCCCTGGGCAACCCGCCGAAAGCAAACTGAAACTTCTCGCGCCAGCCCGCACCCAAAACTGTTGTTAGCGAAAAGTCATGGCTGAGGATGTCATCCCTAAACGCCCCAAGCAGCACGAATCTATGCTCCAACATGCTGAAGTAGGCGGCAATCGTTGCGATGGCGAGATGCGAGATCTTCTCTTCTTTAGCCCTCGTGGCGAAAATTTTGCCAAATGCTGACGCCACCATTCCATCTAACGGTGAGTTGGTTGGCTCCCGGTTTTCGAACTTCAACTCCGAAAGCTGCATCTCCTGCAGGAGATCTCGAAAATACTCGAACATGGAAAGGTAGCGGGCATGCTGATTGACCACGATTGCGTCATTCGTCCGAAGCTTCAAGTCGATGAGCGGCTGAACGCCGCTCTCCATGACACTGGTGATGGCCTTGGTAAGCCGGTCGTCGATCTCGTCAACGAGAAGCTCATACGCAGTATCAACGTCTTCCGCGACGACGCCCCGGAGTCTTAGGCCTGCCTTTCCATAAAATATGAGACATTCCTGACTCTTATAGGCAAACCGGACCTCCCACAACCGCTTGTCTGCCGCGCCAAGGTCAACGCCTTGTCCTGCCGTCGTCAGAATCAGCCGAAGCAAATCGCTAGACGCTACGTGTCGCTGCTCCAATGATTTCTGCTGCACCCGCTGTTTCTCAACATCTACCGAAAGGTCAGGAGCAGAAAAGTGGCGCATCTCGCGATCGGCGAGTCCCGATAGCCGATGTAGCAAGCGATCAATGTTTTCATCGCCAGAGATAGAGTCCACTACGGTTCCTCTACTCCGCGATTTCTAGTGGAGGCAGCGAAGCGACGATCCTGTTGGTTTCCAGAGATACGGTAACAATTCTCTTGACAAGGTCAAGGATATAGCGGGGGTTGCCGATCTCGCGGCTGTAGTCGTTGGGGTCATTAGTGATCTGTGAGTCCTTGTGAGTTGTCACCTGATAGCGGTCGACGATCCACTCCAGCGCTGATTTGCCGTTGACCTGGTAGTCGAAGGCTTCGTCGGGGATCCCGTCCAGGGTTATGCGGGAGTTGAAGATGATGCGTGAACGGTCCTTGCGGGCACCGAAGGACATCTTCTTCACTCGATAAAACTCGTACTCGTCGTCCATCGAAGTCCCCGTCGTGATCTCTTCGAGAGGGTATGGCTCAACGGTTTCGTAATTGAGCTGCAACGCTGCCAGCTCGCGACCAGCGGCTGTGAATCTCCCGAAGTTTTGAACTTTGGGGATGCGCGGCAGCATTTTCTTAAGGTCTGCCTGATATTGCTCCTTATATTTCGGGGAGTGAAAGAGGCCGAGAACGTAGTAGAAAACGTCCTCTCTGGTGATGCCTTGTGCCTCATAGAACTGCCTATAGTCATCCAACGTCGCCGAGGTTATGTTCTCTCGACGACGGTACCCATCGATGATCACCTCGTCCTGCCCCGCAACAGGCAGTTGATCATCCTGGACGCGTTCATAGGAGTAAAGTGCGAAAACTTGGGCAGCGCTGACTGCACAAACACCCAAGTCGGGAACAATGTCAGTGACTTGAGCCGAGAAACCCCGCGCAAGGGTTCCTGGCGCCGGAAGGTAAATCGCTACGTTGGGATGTGCCGGCGTCGGAAAGAACTTTGGAAGTTGATACTGGCGGTGGTTCAAACTGGAATCGAAATACGCAAACTGTCGACAGAACGGCCTGTATAACGTGGGGCGAACGTTTGAGTCCTGAAACTCAAGGTGTGTCTGTCGTTTGTAAATCGACTCCAAGCTCGACGACCAGCTGATCCGGCTAGGATCCAAGTCCTTGACACCCCGGTCGAATTGCCGGTTGTAGTTCACGATCATCCGCGAAACGTTGTCTGCCGTCGCTACGGATCCGAAGTTGTAGATCCATGCGTCACGATTCGTTTGGAGGCCCGCTGAATACAACTCGAACATCCCTGGAGTATCCGGCTTGCCCTTCGTGGCCTTGTCCCCAATAGCTTGGAAGGAGTTGTACTTCTCGTCACGATGGTTAATCCAGTCACCATGGTCATTGGGTGCAATCGCGTCCCACTCCGTTCCTTCTATTGATTGCTCACTCTCAAGAATGTCGAGTTTCTGCTCACGTGTTAGATAATCGCCGATGTCGCCATAGCGGATCTCGGCGGGGCCTGAGTGGGCCGAATTCTTGATCAGAATGCAGATCGCCACCTGTGTCCGTGCTGCGCCACCAAACACGTTGCCCGATTCCTTCCGGCGCTGCTCCCCAGATGTTCTAGCGTTTCCCCGGAGGTTGTAAACAAAGATCCGACTAAATTCATTGGCGAATGCCTTGCGGATTCCGTCAGCCGTGTTGCCGTCGATGAAGGTACCGTTCGAGACGAAGGCGATGACGCCGTCGCTCTTGACGCGGTTAGACGCCCACCTGATACCACGCACATAGGAGTCGTAAAGGTTGTTCTTGTTAGTGGCAGACGAGAGCTTTGCATAGGAGTTGGAAATGGATTCGTCGAGGACAGGGTACTTCTGGTTCTCGTTGTTGTCGTTGGCGCTTGTCTGTCCGCCCGAATAGGGAGGGTTCATCACGACGACCCGGATATCCTGGTTCTTCTGCCGCTGCACCCGCTCTGAGTTTTCCGGGAAGAATTCGCTGGATTCAACCTGGCCATCGGACTCATTGAGCTGGAACGTGTCGGTGAGAGCGATCCCGTCGAACGGCACGTAGCCATAACCGAAGCCATGCTTCTTTGATTCTTCGGCATACACCGTCTCAATGTTGATCGCAGCGATGTAGTAGCTGAGCAGGACAATTTCGTTGGCAAACAACTCCTGCGTGTACTTCCGGTGGAGGTCCCCAGGCTTGATCAGGCCGGACTGAAGCAACCTCGTGACAAAAGTCCCCGTGCCGACGAAAGGCTCCAGGATGGACACACCTTCATCCGATAACGACCTGCCGAACTCAAGACGCAGCGCAGCGTCAGCGGAGCGAAGGATATAGTCCACCACCGGTACTGGTGTGAAGACGATGCCAAGCCGGTCCGCCACCCGTGGGAAAGCGTTCCGGAAGAAGTTGTCGTACAGCTCAACGATGACCTGTTGTTTGGCGGCAGCGTTGTCAATTTTCTCAACTTTGACCCTTACCGCCGCATAGAACTTTTCAAGGCCCGCGCGCTCCTTCTCGAATGCGGAGTGGTCGTCAAGCTGGTTAAGAATGTTCTGCATCGCCAGCGATACCGGGTTGTGTTCCGTGAAGTTGGAGTCAGTAAACATCGCGTCGAAGACGGGCTTGGTCACGAGGTGCTGGGCCAGCATTTCCACGGCTTGGGCCTGGTCGATGTCAGGGTTCAGGTTATCTTGCAAGCCCTGGATGAAGTCGTCGAAAGCCTTGCGGTGGCCAGTGTCGGCATGGTCCAGCAGGTTATTGATCAGGACGATGTGCTTGTTAGCAATGTCCGCGATGTCCTTGGACCAATCTTCCCAGTACATCCTGTTACCGCACTTGTCCACGATCTTGGCGTAGACGGCGTCCTTCCAATCGGCCACGGGGAACTGCAAGGGCGGCTGGACGAAGTCTGGCTCGTCAGGTTCGTCACCCGGCGTGGGACGGGGATCCAGAATGGGATCCCTCTTCTTCGGGTTCAGGTCAACGGTGTCGATGACTATGGATTCAGGAGCGTTGTGGTTCAGTTCGATCTGGTTGATGGCGGCATCCATACGCTCATCGTGGGCACGTAATGCCTGAAGTACCTGCCAGACAACCTTGTACCGGGCGTTGTCTTTCAGCGCCTCAGAGGTAGACATACCCTCCGGAATGGCGATGGGCAACACGATATAGCCGAACTGCTTGCCCTTGGCGATCCTCATGACGCGACCGACCGCCTGAATCACATCCACCATGGAGTTACGCGGGTTGAGGAACAGCACGGCATCAAGGGACGGAACATCCACGCCTTCAGTCAGACAGCGAGCGTTGGTAAGAATCCGGCACGTCGGCTGGTCGCCGTCGTGGTTGAAGTCTTCCTTCAACCAATCCAATCGCTCGGCACGGGCGACGGCATTAAAGCCGCCATCGATGTGCTTTACCTGAACCTTGAGGTCGTCGGTCGGATCGTCGTTCTCCAAGTCGGTCAAGTGAACGCGGACGAGGTCTTCGAACTCGGACTCGACAAGCTTGGAGGACTTGATGTCGCGGTTGAATGCGACCGCACGCTTCATGGGGGCGAGGTCGGTGCCAAAAGAGGCCTCGTGCACTCCCG
This sequence comes from Arthrobacter sp. UYEF36, assembly GCF_040547025.1. Classification (NCBI taxonomy): domain Bacteria; kingdom Bacillati; phylum Actinomycetota; class Actinomycetes; order Micrococcales; family Micrococcaceae; genus Arthrobacter; species Arthrobacter sp. UYEF36. The sequence continues at coordinate 45,037 of NZ_JBEPOX010000017.1, read as the reverse complement.
ACCGGCGCTTCGCGAGTCCGTTCCAGCAGCCGATGAGCTTGGCGACGTCGTCGATGTTCAGTTCCATGTTGGAGTCGGCGAGTTGGTCTTGGAACGAAGTAACGACCTGGGTTTCCTCGACGCCTAGGACCAGTACCTTGTAGTCGGACAGTAGCTTCTTGGTGACTGCTTCGCCGAAGCCGATCCGGTAGAACACGGGGCCGTACATTGTTTCGTCATCCATGGAGCACAGGATGGCGTCTTTCTCCATCGCCGCGTTCTTAGTCTCGTCGTTGAAGAGGCGCGGTGTGGCCGTCATGTACAGGCGCTTACCGCCGGCGATTACGTCGTTGCGGTGGACTTTGACGAAGTGTGATTCCTCAGTGCCGGACAGTGTGGCGCCGGTGGTGCGGTGGGCTTCATCGCAGATGATGAGGTCGAAGTCGGGCAGGCCTGCCTGTTGCGCTTGAGCTACGGCGTCGATGGACTGATAGGTAGAGAAGACGACGGTCATGCCCTCGTCCAGTTCCTTCTTGCCCATGGCCTCGACGAGGGTCTTGCCGTCCGTGGTGGCTGGGATTTGCAGGTCGTGCAGGGGGACGTCGGTCAGATCCGAGTTCTTCTGCCGACCTACCTTGACGTCCGAGCAGACCGCATAGGCGTGCATCGGCTGCTCGGCTTCGTCCGACCATTCCTTCAGCGACTGCGACATGAGCGCCAGGGACGGCACTAGGAAAAGGATCCGTGCGTGACCTTCCATCTCGGCGAACCGCTCCGCGATCTTCAGGGCAGTGAAGGTTTTGCCGGTTCCGCAGGCCATGATGAGCTTGCCTCGGTTGTTGTCGATGAAACCCTTCATCGACGCGGTGACGGCGTCGTGCTGGTGGGGGCGCAACTGCTTCTTGTCGTGCAGCTTCGGAGCCTTGGACGGGTCCGTCAGCTCGTAGGTAGACCAGTCAATGTTGGAGTGGCGGAAGTCTGAGAGGCCAATGCGCTGGATCGGTAGATGTGCACTGTCGAGCATTTCTTCCGCGTTCTTGGTCCAGTGCGATGTGGTCGACACGATCAGCCGGTGAGTGAACGGTTTCCTGCCTGAGGCGGCAATGAACGAGTCGATGTCATGCTTCTGCATGGTGTGGTTCTCAGCGTAAAACTTGCACTGGATCCCCGTGATGCCGCCATCAGCCCGCTCTGCCACGAGATCGATTCCGGTGTCCGGCTTGCCATCACGGCCGGGCCAGTCCTTCCAGAGCCAGACGTTGGTGTACTGAGGTGCCTGAACACCGTCTTGCCTCATGTATTGCAAGACCAACTGCTCGAAGTAATTGCCCTTCATCCGTTCCGAATCGGCGAGTCCTCGGTACGAACCAAGCAGCGCGTCGAACGTTTTAGCCACAGAAAGCCCCCAGGAACTAGAGATGAGATCGAGCTGGCGCAAGTCCAGCCTCTCGATCATATGTCGCCACAGCCGGCCGCCTTGGATAACCGCAGTGCCAGGCCCAGCATCCGTCTCGGCTTAGTCACCAATACGAACGGGGCAGGGGCAACTCCTTCCCGCGAATTGAGACCACCGGGTCCAGGTTCGCGCAAGTACGGAACATCACGGGCGGCCCCGACAGCAACGCTCGTGCCGAGAACGGCCCTTCTCATTTGGGGTAAGCTTTCGGAGTTGATTCGGCCGGACTGCTCAAGTGGAATTTTTCGGATGACACCGAAGCGGAGAACGGTCGAAGTAACGGGCTGTAGCGCAGCTTGGTAGCGCACTTGACTGGGGGTCAAGGGGTCGCAGGTTCAAATCCTGTCAGCCCGACCAACAGAAGGTACCCCGCCATCCCCGAAAGCAGGATGGCGGGGTTTTTCGTGCCACACGGGACTCAAAACGATTTGATGCTCAGTGACGCCAGCGGAAAGAACTTGGCGGTCCCCGTGCTGAAGAGTGGCGACCCCCGGCATTCGGTCGGCGGTTCGAGGTTGCTTACGAGCAAACGGCGCAACGTATCGCAGGCAGCGAAGCGCCCCCAGCCCCTTGCCCAGGTGCGCCTCCAGGAGGCGCCGGAAGGGTCCTAGCGGCTTCTAACTGCCAGCCCTCGCCATTGATGCACCAAGAAAGTGGCAACGCCTTACGCGTTAACCTAGGGGCTCCGGCCGTCTTCCTGGCCGCGTCCGCGACCCAACTCCTGTAAGGATGGCCACGAAGGCTTTGCTAGGACCCATCCTACTGGGCCGTTTCTCCTGAGTCGGGGACGGTTCTGTAGGTTTAGAGCATGGACGCAGAAACCTCTCGACTCGTATTAGTGGCAGCAATCTCCGCCGGTGCAGCCATAATTGCCGGCTTGGGCGGAGCCATACTCACAGCGTGGATCAACCGCAAGAACACGAAGGACACACTTACGGCCGCCCGTCAGGACAACGAAAAACGATGGCAACTTCAAGTAGACCGCGAGCATGAGGTTTGGCTCCGAGACGCCAAGCAAAAGTCTTACGCTAAATTCTTGTCCACCGTTACGGCAGCAGCCTCAAACTCCTTCATCGCGGATGCCTCTTACCCAATGAACACGCTGATGGCCTACGACGAGGTGAGGTTGATCGGTCCCCCTGAAATCAGGAATGCCGCGAACCAGATAAAGCAGCAGATCCTAATGAATGCCGGACTGAACCAAGACCGGTGCCAGATGCTACCGGAGGCGGATGCAAACAGTGCGGAACTTGAAGAAGTTGAGGGCAAGCTGACCAACGGGATCGGGAATTTGAAGAAGATGACCCATTCGTTCGCCACTCTGGCGCGCAAGGACACCGGGGCTGAGCCGCGTCAACCAGGCCTAGGCCTCGACCCAGTCAGCACAGGTATCTAAATAGCAATAACCATCTGACTATCTCCCAGGTCAGCCAATATCGTTATTCATGCCTACTCCCAGACCTCGACCTGGAGCATTGGCTGCTGCCTTACCTCCGCATAGGCTCTGTTCCATGAGTATTGAGGGCACATTTGGGGCTAGAGAATCTCGCCATCCAGAGTGGGATCTCATGTATCGCAAGGGGCTCACTGTCGGACGGATTTCCGAACTCTGTGGTGCGGTACCCCAGACAGTGAGCAGGCACATTCGGGGCCAACGTGCACGGCATCCTGATATGCAGGCCGACCATTTGGGCATGCGTCCTCCGCCGAAAACACGTCCAATTCCAGCCTCCTGGGCGGGGAACATCGACGCCCTGCACAAGATACGTACATTCGAAGGCCGGTACCCCACGACCAGCGATCCCGACCCGCAAAGACGCCGGTTGGGTTCCTGGCTTTCGGTCCAGCGACGTGCTAACCGTGAAGGCAGGCTGTCACAAGACAAACTTGCAGCGCTCCAGCCGCTCGCGGGTTGGACATGCAACCAGCGGGTAGTCGAGCACGGCCGGCGCTGGCAGAAGCGACTTCAAGAGCTACACGCCTTCCACCAGCACGAAGGCCGCTGGCCCCGCCACCGCAATTACCAAAGCGAGAATGAGCACGTCATTGGCGTGTGGCTTCACGGCCAACGACAAAAAGCACTCGGCGGAGCGCTTGCCGCTAACGAGCTTCAGGCATTGAACGAGAAAATACCTGGCTGGAATACGTGGAAGCCCAAGCAGGAACGTGAACCTGGCACCGCAAAGGGGATGGCTGGATATGCAACATGAGCATATTCCGAGATTCCTCACCATTGAGCAAGTCGCGGAAGAACTAAACGTCGGGTTGCCACAGATCAGAGCCCTGCTCAAGAGTGGGGAGCTCCGCGGTATTCAGGTTGGCGGCAAGAACCTCTGGCGCATCGGACGCATTGACGTCGAGAACTACATCGAGGCGGCTTACGAGCAAACCGCGCGACGCATAGCAACAGGCGAAGTCAACCACCTCCCTGACCTGGGTGCACCTTGAAGAGCGCCTGAAGGCCCCTAGCAGCCACTAACTGGCCGCCATCGCCCTGGCCGCAGCCAAGCAAGTGCTAACGCCTTAGGCGCTAACCCAGGGCCTCTGTGGGGATGAAGAAGTTCAGCGGAAGGGCCGGTTTCCTGCTTAAGTTCTTCAGCTCTATGGCCAGAGGTTCACGGCGCTTGTGGGTAACTCCACTCCCGGCCTTCACCGACGCCGCTGGGCTTGTAGTCCAGGACGAGAATGCCCTGCGAATCCTCTACGTCGAGAACGATTTTTCCTTTCGCCTTTTCGCCAGGGCCAATCATGCTTGGAAGCACATCGTCTTCGGCGAAGCAGGAAAGTGCCGCGCCAGTTGCCAATTGGGCGTTCGAGGTGGTGCCGTCGGGTGCAATGGCTTTCCAAGCTCCGTCCCCTAATAAGAAGAACGGATTAACTTCATCTGTGAGCTTTGCAGACGTTTCGACGGCCATCTCCAGTGTCAAGAAGTGTCCGTTCTGAGCGGGCACCGCGTACTCGTCGGTACATGGAACGTCAACCGCGATTGAACTTATGGTGAAGGAAACCACTTGATCGCCGTTCCGGGCGGCAAATAACTCTGTCTCTCCGACACTCTCTACGAAGTTGCCCCGATCCGACTTCTGGGTTTCTGGAGCCGGTTCGCTCGCCTTGGATCCGTCGGACGCCGGTGAGCAACCGACGAGCAATAATCCCACAATGCCGACAAACAACAATGATTTCTTCATTAGTCCCCCAGGTAAGAGCTCAGCTGCTGGCGCGAGCAAAAGCGCACCCATCCGGAGGCGCGGAGTAATCATATGCGCCGAGGCATAGTTTCTAGCTCAAGTAACTGCCTGGCAAGCGAGCATGTCCCCCCAGATGGAGTAGCTCCATAAGACACCGCCTACCAATGCGAGGGACATCAGACCGGTTGACGCAGCTAGAGTCATTACTCGCGGGAGCCGAAGGTCAACGTGCGGCGGAGACTTAGGCCGTATCGGAAGACGACCACGCGCTTCGCTAAGTGACTCATGTCTGGGGGGCGTCCCCTACATCCGAGAACGATTCAGTTTGAAGTGGTTCATTCCTGAGAAGGCCTGTAAGAGCTGCCCTGGCTTGATCATCACCTACTCCTCGCAGGAGGGTAATAAACGCCAGGTCCCGTGCAAGAAGCGGATAGTCGCTCGGAAGACCAGCTTCGAGGTTGGCTAAAGCCGAAGAAAATCCCTCGAGATCAGTGGTTGATCGGGGCGGCGGCGAGATATCGTGCCGGCGGAACAACTTGCTGTTTGTTGACCACCACGCGTCGTTCGTGGGCGGAGGATCTGCTGCGCGCCCTTTCACCTCTGCGTAGTCCAGGAAGTCCCCTATGGGATCCTTTCCGGACTGTTCGCTGATGAGTTCTTCATAGAACGAAGGGTACAAATGGTGAATTATGACGGCCTTGATCAATTGGTCGTTCCCCAACTCCGGAGAGCTCCAAGCCGGATTCAGACGGCTTTCAAGAACAAAGCTATTAATAATCCTCTTAATGCGCCTTGGGTTCCGCCCCGCACGCTTGGAGAGTATTTCTTCGGCGGTTTGGTCAACAACAGCGGCTGTCCCTGAACGGAGAGCATAGCCTCTGATCAGGCTTCTTAGTTGGTCTTCATTGGAGGGCCGGAGTCGGTGGACAACCTGAATGATCTTCTCGAGGTAAATCCTCGCTTCGTTGCCGCGATCCGAAGCAGATACTCCACGCCTGAGCACGGCGTAGTCACACCCAATCACAAAAATTAGTCCTGGTGCGTCCAGATACAGTTTGACGGCTTCACAAATCTGAACAATAACTTGGTCGGAGCAACGATCAAGATCATCGATGAATACGATGAGGGACTTTCCAGAAGTGCCTTCCTCACCTTTTCTTGTCCAAGCCGAAAGCACATCGAAGATGGCTGAACGAAGTTCATTCCGGCCCTTTGCATCGACCTCTAATCGATTCCAGATATCATCGACAAGCCGGGCTGCCCCAACAAATCTGGCGAGCGCTCCGACAAATATTCGGGTAATCAACAGCGTATTCCGCTGCTCAGTTACTCTCTTTAGACCACGCCGGAGGGAGTTGCTGTCCAGACTGCTAAGAACCGACTTGATCAGCCCTTCCAATGCCCTTTCCCCCTGTGACGTCCATGCGTTGAAATGCACAATTTTTATGCCGTCCACGTCAGACAGGCAGGACGATATCTGCTGAAGCAATGTGCTCTTTCCCATTCCCCACCCGCCGTCGATTGCCATGACGAAGGGGGAAGAAGCTCGAGAGTCGCTGATGATCGCGGCTATCGTTTTGGCACTTATTGTCGCACCGAGCAGGTCCTCGCTAGCATCCTTGACCGGTTGGTCACCAAGCAAGACGTAAGTTCCGGTCGCACCCGCCTGAACCAGAGCGGGCTCTTTACGTCTCGGGCTGAGCGTGTCCATGACCTGATTAATTGGGACGCCGGAGTCGCGAGCTACGACCTCGACAATTGAGTTCTCGTCTAATTCAAATAAGTCGTATGAGTCACTAATCTTCCAGGCGCGCTCTTTTTCGGCCCGCTCAGCAATAAGTCTCTGCTCGTGATCGCGCAACGTCGAAGCCCGATCAAAATCTTGCGCATCAATCGCGGACTCCTTCTCCATCCTGACCACAGCGATACTCTCATCCAAGTCCCTTATATCCGGTGGTGGCGTCATTCGGAGTATGTTTATGCGGGCGCCAGCCTCATCGAGCAAAGCGATGGCACTCTCAGGAAGTACCTGATTTCGAAAATAGCGGTGAGCTAGCAAGGCAGCAGCGGCGAGAGCACCGTCGGTGATTGCCAACCTGTAATGCGCTTCGAGTCTGTCCCTCACCGGTCTGAGAGATTGGATTGCGGCGGGAATCGAAAGCTCGTTCACCGTGACCTGGGCTAGCAGTTGGTGGAGTGCTGAATTCCTCTCGATGTGCCTTCGATAATCATCCAGTGTTGACGTACCGATAATTTTCAAATGGCTTTTTGCCAATATCGGTATTAACCTTGCGGCGACATCTATTGGAATGAATTGAGAAGTTTCACCTAAGAGGGAATGTATTTCGTCGATGAAGAGAATAATATCACCGCGGATTTCGACCTCTGAGAGGACTTTTTTCAAGTTTTCTGCAAGGCCATCACCAGAGCTCGTCAACCTGTCGACATCCAGCTTGTAGACCTCTTTGCCCTTGATGGACGCAGGGACATCGCCCCGGACTAGGGCCGCAGCGAGGCCTTCAATGATGGCGCCCTTGCCGATACCAGGCTCTCCAATGAGCACTGGGTTGCTCTTGGTGCGCCGTGAAAGAACCTGCATGACCTCTCCGACCTCCCTATCTCGCCCGATCACGGGGTCAAGCATGCCGCGTCGAGCGGCCTGGGTGAGGTTTTCGCCGAACTGGTCTAAGATCACCGAGCCGCCCTCCTCGCCTTGGCTCGTTCCCGGATGCGTGAGGTTGCCCTGCCGAAGAACTTCCTTGCGGACGCCGTCGAGTTCGGCTCCAAGTAGGACTAGGACGTGTGCAGCGACGCCCTCACCCTCACGCATGAGGCCCAGCAGGATGTGCTCCGTGCCAAGGTGATTGTGACCGAGCTGTAGCGCCTCCTGGAGCGAGAGCTCCAGAACCTTCTTGGCGCGCGGCGTGAAAGGGATATGTCCGGAAGGGGCCTCCTCCTGGTCTTGACTCACAAGTTCCAGCACGTGCTTACGTACGTCCTCGAGCGAAACGCTCAAGGACTCCAAAGCTTTGGCGGCAACACCGTCAACCTCACGCACCAGACCCAACAGGATGTGCTCGGTACCGATCCGATTGTGGTGAAGGATGCGAGCCTCTTCCTGGGCGAGCACAATTACACGACGGGCATGGCCTGTAAATCGTTCAAACATGCTTAATATTCCCCCGGATTCGTATCGATTGTTCCAATTGAAGCGGACGGAGACTCATTAAATAAGCCCCTGGCCTTCTGTTGGCCCTGATTACGATGGCGACGGCGTTGTCGGCCGTCAGGATCCACGAGGGTGTTTCGAAACATTGATCCTCGTAACAGCGTGCTGCCAGCGGACATGCTTTCACTTCAAGGTTCCTATGCAAGCCAGGATGACGCCTTCTGCTGAATGTGCCGTTGGATGTTTTGTTGGACCCGAACTGCATTTAGACCACTTTGAGTCAACTCCACCGCTCGGTTGACCGCTAGACCGGCACGCTCCCGAACTCTCCACCGTCAGTGGTTCATTCGCTTCAACGCCCTGCGGACTACGCAAGGCTCCGCTGTGTAACTTTGGACCATGGACGAAAATTTGAAGTTTGCATTGACTTTGGTGGCTGGCGCCGCCGGAGGTGCGCTGGTCGCTGGACTATTCGCGGTAGCTGGCGCTTGGATAGCAAACAAGAGAGAACACCGCCAGTGGCTACGGAATGAACGCTTAAGGTCCTACGAGACGTACATGACTGAGACTCGTCCTTGGGCTGTAGATTCATGGTCCGACGTATCGGGCACTATGACAAAAGAGGCCGACGCCGCTTCACTTCAGCTTCGACTCATAGCCCCAAAGAAGGTTGTGGAAGCTTGCTACAGGTTGGAGCAGCAGATTAGCGATTTCCGGGGCTTTGCCAAGGGGCACTTCACGCAGGCGGTGTCATTGCGCCGAGATGACGACTTCGAAAGGGCATTGCGCCTCCATGTCCACAATATGGAGCAGCGAACAAGGGACCTCGCTGAAGCCATGCGGATCAGCCTCCAGCTACCGCGAAGGGATGCTCAGCACTGGACGAATTTCATCAACGAGGACGCCCCAAGTCGTGAAGAATTTCTTGAACGAGTGCGTGCGCACGAAGAAAGCCTTCAGCAGACTTAGTAGCGCAACTTGGAACTGTCAACCAGTTCGTGTTCCCGTCAATCCAGGCATTCGTGGCGCGGTCGAAGCGCCGTTCGGTGGAACCGAGCCGGAAGGTCGCCGTCGCCACACCGCCAGGCGTCGTCGAACTCTTGGGCTCCGTGGCGACGAAGCCACGGACCGTGATGTTGTCACTCATTCTCATGTCCTGTCTCGAAATGTCGTGCCCTAGCAGGCTCCTCCAGCTTCCCGCCGGGCGCGGCCCGCCGCGAGAGGCACGACCGGCCATGTGGATAACCCGGACCCGGGCAGGCCATTGGAGATCAAGATGCTGCCCGGGACTGTGGCTGCCGAGTTGCCGGGCGTTCCTGACAACGGACAGCCGCAGGGCACGGTAAGCTTTTTGAGGCGTCCCCCCGGCAGCAGCCGGGCAGGTACGCCGGTATGCCCCAGTAGCTCAGGGGATAGAGCAGCGGCCTTCTAATCCGCCGGTCGGGGGTTCGATTCCCTCCTGGGGCACCAGAGCGCGGCTCTGGCCTGCCGGATTTTTCCGCAGGCCGGAGCCGCGCCCACAACGGGCATAGGCGCTCGAAGCCTGACCCGCGAAGGGCATGGATGCCGCCGAACTCAACGTTTCCCTGATCATCAAGGCTGCTGCAGCGCGCCCTCCGCGCGCGTCACCACCGGTCAGCCATCAGCAGACTTAGTATGGAGTGGACAGGCAGGACACCAGGGGCAGCCTGCGCGCCCTGCCCGCAACTGAAAGGTACGGCCGCCATGACCCAGACACCCCGCGGATTTGATCCCCAGGATCCCAACGAAGCGTCGCCCACCCGGCACCCGGGGACGGCAGGCCAGTACCCGGGAGCGGCCGACGTCCCGTCCGGGTCCGCCGAGGGGGACTACCAGAACGCAGTCCCGGCAGGCAGCACCGATATGGTTTCCAGGGCTCCGGCGTCCGCAACGCCGGCACCGGGCGAGGAAACTCCCCGTACCGACGCGCCGGAAACGACGGCGCCTGCCGCGGAACCGCGCCAGGTGACCCGTGCCGGTATGGTCTGGGCAGCGGTTGCCGGCGGACTGGTGGTGCTGATCCTGCTCATCGCCTTCATCCTGCAGAACCAGGATTACGTGCTGGTGAAATTCTTTGGCCTCGAAGGGTCCGTGCCCCTGGGCATCGCACTGTTCATCGCGGCCGTCGGGGGCGGGGTGCTCGTCGCCATCGCCGGGGCCGCCCGCATCATTCAGCTGCGGCTCGCTGCTCATCGTCAGCGCGTCAGCCAGTCGGCCGGAAACGGAACCCGTAAGCGCTGAAGCCGGCGGGCGCTGATCTCTTTCCATGGTCGAATCAGAACCCCGGGCGCAGGCAGCCCTGAGGACTGCCGCGGCGGACTGGCCCGACGTCGAGCGCCTCTTCGGCGTCCGCGGCGAGCCATCGCGCTGCTGGTGCCGGTTCTTCGCCCTGACCGGAACGGAATGGGCGGTGTCGTCCCCGGAGCAGCGGAAGGCCCAGTTGCGGGCCAGGTTCGACGTCGGTGACCCGGCGCCGGGGGTGCTGGCCTTCCGCGGCGGGTATCCGGTGGGCTGGTGCGCCGTCGAGCCCCGCGGCTGCTATCCCAGGATCCTGCGCTCAAAAGTTCTGTCGGCCGCGGCTCCTGAGGCGGTCCGGGATCCTGGCGGGGACCAGGTATGGTCCGTGAGTTGTTTTGTGGTCTCCCCCGGCCAGCGCCGCACCGGCGTGGCCCGGGCGCTGCTCGCGGCCGCCGTCGAGCATGCCTTCGTCCACGGCGCAACGGTGGTGGAGGGCTATCCGGTCGATCCCGCGCAACGGCCCAAGGCCGGCCCGGCCGACCTGTATCACGGCACCCTGGGTCTTTTCCTGGCGGCCGGCTTCGACGTGGTCAGCGATGCGGTGCCCGGCCGTCCCGTCGTCCGCCTGACGGCGCCCCGCAACGGCGGTACGGACCCGTCCGGCTAGTGCAGTCGGTCCTAGTGCCGTCCCTCAACCACATGTCGGCCGGGCGCCGCCACTGGCCCCTACGGCAGGGTCAGGATGACCGGCCCGTCCTTCGTGATGGCCACGGTGTGCTCACTGTGGGCCGCGCGGCGGCCGTTGGCCGAGCGGAGGGTCCATTCGTCGTCGTCGTGGACGTAGTCGTCCTTGCCGCCCAGGATCAGCATCGGCTCGATCGCGATGACCAGCCCCTCCGTCAGCTTGATGCCGCGGCCGGGCCGGCCGTCGTTGGGGACGTGTGGTTCGGCGTGCATGGTTTTGCCGATCCCGTGGCCGCCGTGGTCCGCCAACAGCCCGTAACCGGCGCGGCGTGATGCACCGCCGATCGCGTAGCCCAGGTCCCCCATCTTGTTCCCGATCCGGGCAGCCTCGATGCCGCGGGCCAGCGCGGCGTCGGTGGCGTCGATCAGGGCCTGGTCCACCGGGTCGGCCGTCCCCACGATGAAGCTGATCGCTGCGTCCCCGCACCAGCCTTCGAGGAACGCGCCGCAGTCCACGCTGAGCAGGTCGCCGTCCTGGAGCCGGTAGTCATTGGGAATGCCGTGCACCACGGCATCATTGACGGACGTGCAGATCACCCCGGGAAATGGCACCGAAGCCCACCGCGGCTTGTAGTTCAGGAAGGCCGGCGTCGCTCCGGCGGCGGCAATCGTCGCCGCGGCCAGCTCGTCCAGTTCCTTCAGGGACACGTCGACGGCGGCGGCCTCCCGGACGCGTTCCAGCGTGGTTGCCACCACCCTGCCGGCTTCGCGCATCAGGGCAATCTCGGCGGGACTCTTGATCATCGACATGCCTTCAACTCTAGGGCCAGCCGGCGCGTGGCTAAAGTTGCCCCATGGCCAACGCTGAACTGATATCCGCGATCCGGTCCGGGTTGCAGGCTGCCGCCGATCCGGCCCGGGCCGCGGGGGCGCAGGCCTACCTGAAGTCCGTGATGCCCTCGCTGGGCGTCCGGGTTCCCCAGGTCCGGCGGATCGTCAAGGCCGCCGCCAGAGAGTTGCCTCCCGGTTCCCTCAACGACCTGCAGTCCACCGTGCTGGAGCTGTGGCGCGGCGCAAGCTGGCGGGAGGAACGCTACGCGGCCATCGACCTCACGGGCCTGAATCTGGCACGCGGTGAGCTGGGCATGCTGCCGCTGTACGAGGAGATTATCCGCAGCGGCGCCTGGTGGGACCTGGTGGACGGGCTCTCGCACCGGCTCTGCGGGCTGCTGCAGACACACCGCGAGGACATGTCCACCGTGCTCCGCCGCTGGAGCACCGACGCGGATTTCTGGATCCGGAGGGCCGCCATCACCGCCCAGCTGGGCGCCAAATCCGCGACGGACCCTGCCCTGCTCGCAGCCGTCATCGAACCCAACCTTGCCGACAGCGAGTTCTTTATCAGGAAGGCGATCGGCTGGGCTTTGCGTGACTACGCCGCCACGGATCCGGACTGGGTCCGGAACTTCGCGCAGCGGCACGGCGAGGCACTGAGTTCGCTCTCCCGCCGGGAAGCCCTGCGGAAGCTCAGATAACCGGGCGGGTGGTGACGGGTTCCTCGGACTTGCTGAAGAGCAGCTTGGTCTTGGGGTCGAGGAAGATCAGGTAGAGGGCGAAGAGCAGGGCAATGATCGCGGCGGCGTTGCGGGCCAGCGCCAGTGCCAGGCCGAGATCGGCGGTCTGCAGGTAGGGGAACACTTCCAGCTGGTCCGAGATCGCGTACACCATGAAGAACGACACGATGAAGTACAGGGCCTTGACCTGCCAGTCGTCCCGGATGCCGGTGACGGCGAAGAGTGGGATCAGCCAGACGACGTACCAGGACTGGATCATCGGGGCCAGGACCACGACGGCGGCGAACGCCAGCGTGAGGCGGCGGATCAGCCGGTCGTAGTCGCCGCGGAAGATCTGCCACGCGATAATGCCGAGTGCCAGCAGCTTGCCGGCGTCGTACACCCATTTCGCCAGCCCCCAGCCGTCGAGTCCGAAAGCGTTGAAGATGGAAGCGACCACCAGGCCCAGCAGCCCCACCGGGGCGTACCAGATCCAGATGCTGCCCGGGGCGGAGAGGCCGTTGATCCAGCCGAAGCCGAAACCGTTGACCATGCTCATGGCGTAGAGCAGGGCCAGGCTGATCCCGGCGGTGAGCCCCCAGAAAACGAACTTCCGCGGCCAGCTGGCGTTCTTTCCTGCCCACAGCAGGCCGATGAAGGGCAGGAAGACGATCGTGATGGGTTTGACCGAGATGGACAGTGTCACCAGGACCAGGCCGAGGATGACCCGCCGGGTGGCGCAGTAGTACAGCCCGGCCAGGGCCAGGCCGATCATCAGGGCGTCGTTGTGGACGCTGGCGATGAAGTTGGTGAGGAAGAGCGGGTTGGCGGCGGTCAGCCACAGGGCGCGGTGCGGGTTGACCCCGTGCAGTTCGGCGAGCCTGGGCACGTAGATGATGCACAGCACGATCCCCACCAGCGCGGCGAGGCGGAACAGCATGATGCTGGCTTCCGGGTGCACATTCGTGGACCAGACGACGAACTGCTCGATCCAGAGGAAGAGCTGTCCGTAGGGCACGGGCGCCTCGGTCCACATCTTGTCGGCACCGAGCTGGAAATAGTTCGACAGCGCGGAGATGCCGTTTTCGTAGGGGTTGAAGCCCTCCACCATCAGGCGCCCCTGCCCGATGTAGGCATAGACGTCGCGGCTGAACAGCGGCACGGAGAACATCAGCGGCAGCCCCCACAGGACAACCGCCTGGAGGGTGGCCTTGCGGGCCTCGGCTCCCCAGACCCGCACGCGCTGGCCGAGCCTGAGCCAGGCGCGGACGAGCAGCATCCCGCCAACGGCCAGCAGCACAATGCACAGGGCGACGCCGACGGCTTCGGTACGCATCCAGATGAACAGTGGGATGCGGCGGAGCTCGGAAGCCGGCGCGAGCCAACCCACACCGAGCGAACCGATCGCCATCAGGAGAGAGCCAATGAATCCAGCCAGCAGCGGTGAACGGGCATTGTCCACTTCAGCAGCAGTTGCCACCGGGGACGTGCCGGCAGCCGTCTTACCCGCCACAGGCACAGGCACCGTCATCTCAGGATCGTCCAATCTCTTGTGGGGCTCTTATGCCGCCCTCTGCCAGCCGTGTTATCCGGCCCGGGGCACGCCGCGATGACGAAAAAGATCCGACGGCCGCGTACCCGAAATCCTAGCATCGGACCGCCCGGCGGCGACGAAACGGTAGGCTGGGCGCGTGCCTATATCTAATGAACGCATCGTCTGGATCGACTGCGAAATGACCGGCCTGGACAGCATTAATGACGCCCTCATTGAGGTGGCGGCGCTGGTGACGGACTCGGAGCTTAATATCCTCGGCGACGGGGTCGACGTCGTCATCAAGCCCGATGACGCCGCGCTGGCGCAGATGAACGACTTCGTCCGCGACATGCACACACGCTCCGGGCTGCTGGCGGAACTCCCCCACGGCAAGACCATGGCGGAGGCCCAGACCATCGTTCTGGACTACATCAAGAAATGGGTCCCGGACCCCAAGAAGGCGCCACTGGGCGGCAACTCGGTGGGAACCGACCGGGTCTTCCTGGTCCGTGACATGCCGGAACTCGTGGAGCACCTGCACTACCGGGTCATCGACGTGAGCACCATCAAGGAACTCTCCCGGCGCTGGTACGCGCGGGCCTACTTCCAGTCTCCCGCCAAGCTCGGCGGCCACCGGGCCCTCGGCGACATCCAGGACTCCATCGACGAGCTTCGCTACTACCGCGAGGCCGTCTTTGTCCCCGCACCGGGGCCGGACAGTGCCACGGCGCAGCGGATCGCCAAAAAAGTCATGGGAACGGCGGACGAACCGGCAGCGGCCGAGGCTCCCTCCGGGACCCCGGCGCAGTAGCGCCCGGACTGACCTCGGGTTGATCCAGCGGCTGCCTGCGCAGCGGGCCTCCGGGAGTAATCTGCGCCACGTTTGCGGAAAATTTTGGCGAAAACCCGAAAAGTGGCAAAAGCAGCCCCGAAGAGCAGGTAAGCTATTTGTCGTTGCCTTTTCAGCCAGCCGGTTCGCCGGAAGGCATGACAGGGCACATGGTGGGCGTAGCTCAGTTGGCAGAGCGCCTGGTTGTGGTCCAGGAGGTCGCGGGTTCAACCCCCGTCGCTCACCCTCACAAAGGACGGCAGTGTTTGTCCGACCTTAGACGAAGGCCGTACCGGATATCCGGTGCGGCCTTTGTTGTCTGTCCATGGAACCGTCAGCGGAAGGAACCGCAATGAAGCGCACGCTTTTTGAAGAAGACCACGAGATGTTCCGTGAGATGGCTGCCGAGTTCAACACCCGCGCCGTGGCACCGCACTACGCCCAGTGGGACCAGGACCATATGATGTCCCGCGGGCTGTGGACTGCGGCCGGCGAGCAGGGCCTGCTGGGCCTGGCCGTTCCGGAGGACTTCGGCGGCATGGGCATGAACGACTACCGCTTCCGCGCCGTGCTGGACGAGGAGTTCGCCCGGAGCAACCACCTCGCGGTGGGCCTGGCCTTCCACCTGCACGATGACATGGTCCTCCCCCACCTGCTGGCCTACGGCTCAGAGGACCTCAAGGCCCGCTGGCTTCCCGGCATGGTTTCCGGTGAGAAGGTCACCTCGATCGCCTGGACCGAGCCGGGCGCGGGTTCGGACCTCCGCGGCATCCGCACCAAGGCGGTGCGCGACGGTGACGACTGGCTGATCAGCGGCCAGAAGACGTTCATCGGCAACGGCATCTCCGGCGACGCCTCCCTGGTCCTGGCCCGCACGGACGGCGGCACCGGCCGCGGGAACACAGACTCCTTCTCCCTGTTCATGGTCCAAAAGGGCGAGGGCTACAACACCGGCAAGCAGCTGGACAAGATGGGCCTCAAGGCCTCGGATACCGCGGAACTGTTCTTCGACAACGTCCGGGTTCCGCATGCGGACCTCGTTGGCGAGGAGGGCAAAGGCCTGCAGTACGCGGCCGAGCAGCTCCCCCAGGGCCGGCTCGCAATCGCGGTGGCAAGCTCCGCCGTCGTCCGCGCCATCTACGAGGAGACCGTCCGCTACACGAAGGACCGCAACGCCTTCGGGGAACGGATCATCGACTTCCAGAACAGCCGTTTCGAACTGGCCGACATCCTCACCGAGGTCGAGGTCACCGAAACCTACGTGGACCAGGCCATCCGGGCCTTCAACGCCGGAGAGCTCGACGCCGCCTCCGCCGCCCGCGCCAAGCTGTGGGCGTCCGAGCGCGCCAAGTCCGTCACGGACCGCTGCCTCCAGCTGCACGGCGGCTACGGGTACATTCTGGAATACCCCGTGGCGCAGGCCTTCCTGGCGGCCCGGCTGCTGACCATCTTCGGCGGCACCAACGAAATCATGCGCGACGTCGTCGGCCGCACCATCGCCGACTGACCCGCCGCTCACCACAGCACCAGAGGAACTTTACTCACATGACCGTTCTGCCCATCACGATCTGGGGCGAGCCCGTACTGCACCGCCGGGCCGCCGAGGTTGAAGTCTTCGACGACGAGCTCCGGGCCCTGATCGCCGACATGTTCGAGACCAACGACGCCGCCAACGGCGTCGGTCTCGCTGCGCCCCAGGTCGGGGTGGGCAAACGGCTGTTCATCTACAAATACGACAACGACGACGGCGCCCCGCCGTCCGGCGCGGTGGTCAACCCGGTGCTGACCCTCTCGAAGATTTCCGGGGCGCTGCCGGATCCGGACGAGGAAGAGGAAGGCTGCCTGTCCTTCCCCGGCGGGCAATACCCGCTCAAACGCGCGGAGTGGGCCCGGGTGCAAGGCTTCGACGGGGACGGCAACCCGGTCGATTTCGAGGCGACGGGCTGGTTCGCCCGGGTGATCCAGCACGAATTCGACCACCTGGACGGCAAGCTCTACGTCAACCGGCTGATCGACCGCTACGCACGCAAGGCCATGAAACAGGCGAAGAAGAGCGGCTGGGGCGTCCCCGGCCTGACGTGGATGCCGGGCGTGGACCCGGACCCCTTCGGACACTAGGGTCCGGGCTCACCTCTCCCGGTCGACGGCGGCAAGGATCGCCGCCCCGAGTTCGGCCGGCTTGGTGAACTGCGGCCAGTGCCCGGTGGGCAGGTCCACGTAGTCGACGTCACGGATGCGACCGAGCTCGGCGACGTACGGGTGCCCGGCCCCGATCATTTCGACCAGCATGGCGGACGGGAACTCGCAGGCGATGACGGTGGCCGGGACGTCGAAGCGGGCCTCGTCGTGCAGCCGCTGCTCGTCCTGGGCGACGCCCTTGGGCTGCGGGACGGCGCGGGCCCTGAACATGGCCCGCAGCTCGTCGTTGAGGTCGGTAAGGTCTTCATCCTCGAACAACTCCCAGGGCGGGAGCGGCACGTCGTCGCCGATCGCCGGAAGCTCGTCGTTGATGACGCCGCCCTCGCCGAGCGGGCCGCTGTCAACGTAGATGGCCCGGGCCACCCGGTCCGGGCGGGCGTCGACGGCGCCATGAATGATGGCACCCCCGCCCGAATGGCCCACCAGGACGACCGGGGCAGCGAACGTGTCGATCTTGGCCACGACGGCATCGATGTGGGTACGCAGGCCAATGCCGGCCCGGGGTGCGTGGGCCGATTCCAGCCCGGGCAGGGTCAGCGGGTGGACCTGATGACCGGCGGCAACGAGCGGCGGAGTCACCTCCTCCCACGAGGAGGCGTCCAACCAGAATCCGGGAACCAGGATGATGTCCATGCCGGTACCCTACCCGCCCCGGACTGCGGGCGGCACGGCTCCGGCAGAGGATTTTTCGCTCCCCGGGCTATTCGTCGCTGGATTTCTGCAGGATCGAGGCGTGATCCGGGACGTACCGGAACAACTCCCGCGGCGGGCGCGTGTAGTTGACGGCCTTGGGCCGTTCCGGCAAAGTCACCTGCTCCGTCCGGACCTCCGTGTAATCGATGCTGGAGAGCAGATGGGCGATCATGTTGATCCGGGCCCGTCGTTTGTCTTCCGCCTCGACCACGTACCAGGGCGATTCGGCCGTATCTGTCTGCATGAACATGTCATCCTTGGCCCGGGAATAGTCCTCCCAGCGGAGGATCGCTTCCCGGTCCATCGGGGAGAGTTTCCACTGCCGCATCGGATCATCCAGCCGGGACTTGAAGCGCCGTTCCTGTTCCGCATGGCTGATCGAAAACCAGTATTTGAACAGCAGGATGCCGTCCTGGACCAGGAGACGCTCAAAGACCGGGCACTGGGCCATAAAGCGCTTGTGTTCCGCGGGCGTGCAGAACCCCATCACGTGTTCGACGCCGGCCCGGTTGTACCAGGAGCGGTCCATCAGGACGATCTCCCCCGCGGCGGGCAGATGCTGCACATAGCGCTGGAAATACCATTCTCCCCGCTGCCGGTCCGTCGGGGCCGGCAGCGCGACGATGCGGGCGACGCGCGGATTCAGGTACTCCGTGAGCCGCTTGATCGCACTGCCCTTCCCGGCGGCATCGCGCCCCTCAAAGATCACCAGCACCCGCGCCCCCGTGCTGCGGACCCATTCCTGCAGCGCGACAAGCTCGGCCTGGAGCCGGAAAAGTTCAGCCTCATAAACGCTCAGGGGCAACCGTTCCTTGCGCCGGGAGACCTTACCCTTGGCGCCCTTCCGGCCAGATTTTTCCTTGCCGGAGCCGGACTTGCCGGCGCCGTCCTTGCCATCTGCCATGGTTCCCGTTCCACTGGTTGCGGCGGACTTTCGCGTCGCCAGTCCTGCCGCGCCCATTCTCGCCGAGCGGGCGACCGCGGCACAAGGGGACGTCCTGGCGGGGACACCAGCAAGCCCCTGCTCCTATGCTTGGGCCATGGAAGCCCCCAGACCGTTGCCGATGCAGCCCATCCTCACGCTCACCGTAAACCCCGCCCTGGATGTCAGCACCGCAACGGAGCAGGTCATCAGCGGCCACAAGCTGCGCTGCGGCACCAGCCGCCTCGACCCGGGCGGCGGCGGCGTGAACGTGTCCCGGGTGGTGCAGCGCCTCGGTGGCCGGACCCTGGCGGTCTACACCGCGGGCGGACCCACCGGTGAGGCGTACCGCCGGCTCATCGAAGCCGAACGTGTCCCCACCCTGGCCGTGCCGGTCCAAGGGAGCACCCGCGAGGACTTCACCGTCGATGAGACAACGACGGGCAAGCAGTTCCGTTTCGTGCTTCAAGGACCCGAGTTGAGTGAGCCCGAGTGGCGCTTGTGCCTGGCGCTCGTGGCGGATTCGATTCCCGTCGGCGGGTACGTCGTGGCCAGCGGAAGCCTGCCGCCGGGGGTCCCGGACGATTTCTACGCCCAGGTGGCCCGGCTGGCGCGGCTGCACGATGCGCGCTGCATCGTGGACGCCTCCGGACCCGCCCTGTCCGAAGCCCTCGCCGAGGGGGTGTTCCTGGTCAAGCCGAGCCGCCGGGAGCTGGGGCTGCACTTCGGAACGACGCTGGAGAGCGATGAAAGCCAGGTCGAGGCTGCCGCGGCGCTCGTTGCGGACGGCTCAGCGGAGCATGTCGCCCTGACTCTGGGCGGCGAAGGGGCCGTGCTCGCCTCGGATTCCGGGATCCTGCGGCTGGCCGTGCCGCAGGTGCAGGTTCGGAGCACCGTCGGAGCCGGCGACAGTTTCCTGGCCGCCTTTGTGCTCCGCATGGCACAGGGCCGCACCCTCGAGGAGGCGCTCCGGGCCGCCGTCGCCGCCGGAAGCGCCACGGTGACGACCCTGGCCACCGAACTCTGCCACCGCGAGGATGTCGAGCGGCTGGAGGCGCAGCTCACCGCCCAGGCCCTGGACGAGGGCACCGGACGGTGAAGACGGGACCGGTCAAGCTGGCTGTTGCGCTGCTGCTGGCAGGGGCAACCACAGGCTGTTCCGGCTCCGTCCCGAACGCCTGCCCTGCCATTGCGTGGTTCAACTCCCTCACGGTGTCACTTGATGGCGCCGTTGGGCAGGTCAGCCTGGTGGAGTTCTGCGCGGAAAGCGTCTGCTCGGTCCGCGCGGATGGCCCGGTGCGCGATCCTGCGACCTCAGTCAGCCCGGGCGCCGTGCCTGCGCCGGCCACAACCCTGGCGGTCACCGCTGCGCCGGCTCCTCCCGGGCGGCCCTACAGTCCCTTCACCGTGGCCCGGGTCGACGACCGGACGTGGCAGGTCAGCCTGATGATGCAGTCCCCGACGACGGCGACCATCAGGGCGTATTCAGCCGACGGAAACGTCCTGGCCCGGCGCGAAGTGGAGCTGCGCTGGACCCGGGTGGGTGGCAGCGAGGCCTGCGGCGGCCCGGAGACCGCCGGGCCCGTCAGGCTCGTCCTCTAAGCGAACACGGTTCCCTTGTCCGGGAGGCTGGATGCCCGTGCCTGCACGCGGGAGGGGGCAGACTGGGACGGGAGATCTGCACACCGACACCGGGAGAACCCATGACCACCGCCTTGCCAGTCATTGTTTTTGACGTCAACGAGACCCTCTCCGACATGTCCCCCATGGGGGAACGCTTCAGTGAGGTCGGAGCGCCGGCTGAACTGGCGAAGCTGTGGTTCGCGACGCTGCTGCGCGACGGCTTCGCGCTCACGGCCAGCGGAGATAGCGGATCGTTCGCCGCCATCGGAGCCGACGTCCTCCGCCACCTGCTGAGCGAGGTGGAGCCTGACCGTGGTCTCGACGCGGCGGTCGAGCATGTCATGGCCGGCCTGGCCGGCCTCGGGCTGCATCCGGATGTCCCGGCCGGGGTCCGCGCACTCTCCGCCGCCGGGTTCCGGCTGATGACACTCAGCAACGGCCCGGCCCAGATCGCCGAAAAGCTGTTCAGCGAGGCGGGGATCCGTGACGAGTTCGAGGTGCTGCTGTCGGTTGACGACGCGCCTGTCTGGAAGCCTGCCCGGGCATCGTACGAATATGCCGCCACGGCTGCCGCAACCATGATGTCGGCGATGCTGCTGGTCGCCGTCCACCCCTGGGACATCCACGGTGCGGCCCGCGCCGGGTTGCGCACGGCATGGCTGAACCGGACGGGAGCGGCCTACCCAGGTTACTTCGAGGCTCCGGAGTTCACTATCACCGCTTTGACGGATCTTCCAGCGGTGGTGGCCGCAACGGATTGACGCGGGCAGGGGAGAACAATGCGCGCGGGTACGGGACAGGACACCCGCTCCGGATCGGCGCCCGCGAAGACCAGCCAGAGTCTGTGCACGGCCACGGTCCCGGCATCCTCAGCCAGGCCGCACCGGAAAAGGACCCGTCACGGGGCGTCCCCGTCGCCGGCGCCGGGCGGCCGGCCCTTGTCCTCGGCCGTGCGGATGGCCCAGGCGGCGTTGACGAGGCCGATGTGGCTGAAGGCCTGCGGGAAGTTCCCGAGCAGCTCGTTGCTGTCCGGGGCGACTTCTTCGGCCAGCAGGCCCAGATCGGTGGCGAATCCCGCGGCCCGTTCGAAGACGGTGCGGGCGCGCCGGGTCTGTCCGGACAGGGCCAGGGCATGGGCCAGCCAGAAGGTGCACAGCAGGAACGTTCCCTCCTCACCGGTAAGCCCGTCGTCGGCCTGGTACCGGTACACCAGACCCCGGCTGTCGGTGAGCCGGTGTTCGATGGCGTCGATCGTTGCCAGCATGCGGGGATCATCGGCGGGCACAAAACCGACGATGGCGAGCATCAGCGCCGACGCGTCCAGGTCCTCGGAGCCGTAGGCCTGGGTATAGGCCCCGGCGGTGTCGTTCCAGCCGTTCGTCCGGATCGAGTCGGCCAGCTGCGCCCGGGCCTGGGTCCAGTGTGGAACCCTGTCTTCGGCATCCAGGACGCCGGCCAGGCCGATGGCCCGGTCCACGGCCACCCAGCACATCAGTTTTGAATGCAGGTAGTGCCGGGGCGCGCCGCGGACTTCCCAGATGCCCTGATCCGTGGACTGCCAGCGCGATGCTGCCGCGTCGGCTGCGTCGGCCAGGAACAACCGTGTGCCGGGTTCCATGCCGTCGAGATAGTCCGGGAGGGTGGCGGCGGCGTCTAGGAGTTCGCCGTAGACGTCGAGCTGTCGCTGGTTCCAGGCGCCGTTGCCGACCCGCACCGGGCTGCTGTCGCGCCAGCCCGGGAGGTGGGCCAGTTCGCGTTCGGACAGGTCCCGTTCCCCGCCGATGCCGTACATGATCTGCAGCTCGGCACCGGTGCTCAGCCGGCTGGCGGCCGCCCTTGCGAGGAACTGGAAGAATTTACCGGCCTCGTCCGGGCAGGCGGCCACCCACAGTGCCTGCAGCGTCATGCTGGCGTCCCGGATCCACGTGTACCGGTAGTCCCAGTTCCGGGTGCCGCCGGCCACCTCGGGCAGGGACGTGGTCGGGGCGGCGATGATCGCTCCGGTCGGATAGAAGGTCAGCGCCTGCAGGATCCGGCCGCTGGTAGCGACCAGGTCCTGCCACGGACCCACGTACTTCTGGTGCATCCGTGACCAGCTGCCCCAGCCCTCCAGCGTGTCCTCCAGCCGACGGGCGATGTCCTTCTGGCTCCAGAATGACGGTTCCCCCTGCGAACTGTGCCGGTGGTGCAGGGCGAACCCGCGAACGTCACCGGCGCGGAGCACCAGTCTGGCACGCGCGGCATCCCCGACAACTTCGAAGGGAACCGGCGTGGAGAAGGCCAGCACGTCGGCTCCGCCGCTGACCAGAATCCCATCTTCGGTTCCGTGGAGAAGAGGAACGATCAGGCCGTATTCCGGCCTGGGCTCGAAGATGACCTCGACGTCAACTTCGCCTTCGAGGCAGGCCACCTGCCGCAGCAGGGTTCCGGGGGCGCCGGCACCAAGCTCGTGGCCCCGGTTCCCCTCCCCCAGCACCAGGGCGTCGGTGACCGTGACGGCACCTCCGGCCGTGGTGTGGACCGTTTCGAGCACCATCGTGGGCCCCAGGTAGCGCCGGGCCGAGGAGTGCTTGCCCACCGGCCGGATCGACCAGAACCCCGCTTCCCCACCCAGGATCCGGCCGAAGACCGAGGGACTGTCAAAACGCGGGAAACACAACCAGTCCACGGACCCGGCGGCACTCACCAGCGCGGCGGAGCGGCAATCAGAGAGCATGCCGTAGCTGGCAATGGGTTCACTGGTCATCGGCACACCTGTTGGGCACCGTGCCGGTCCGGTGCGCCAGGAATCCACGCGCAATCCATGGCTGAAGTCTACTGAGCAGCCGCGACAATCGTCCGTTGCCCGGGGCAGGTGGCGAGGATCCGGCGCATCGCGACCTTCTCCGCCGGAGTGACCCACAGCCGGTAGGCGGCCTTAACGGAGATCTGCCGGGCAACATAGTGGCAGCGGAAGGCCTTGTTCGGCGGAAGCCAGGTAGCGGCGTCGGAGGCGCTCTTGTCCTGGTTGGCCGGGCCGTCGACGGCGATCAGGTTCAGCGGATCGTTCGCCAGGGACATGCGTTGTCCGGCGGTCAACTGCTGGGCACCCTTCTGCCAGGCATCCCCCAGCGCGACAACGTGGTCGATCTGCACCGCTTTGCTGCTGCCAGCTCCCCGGAGGAACGTGAGCTGCCGGCCGGTGTACGGTTCCCGGAACGTTCCGCTGGCCACCCGGCAGCTGGAGTTCCCGGTGAACTCGGCCCCCGAAAGGTCGCGGCGGAGGATGTCGTTGCGGGTATCGCAGCCGTTGCGGTCCACGTCAAGCCAGGCCTGGCCGAAGGCGCTGCGCTCGTAGTTGTCCTGGGCCGCCCGGCCCTTGACCGGGAGCGTGTCCAGCAGCGCCGCCGCGGCGCCGCGTGGAACGGGGCGCACCGCGGGGACGGGGTTCATCCAGCCGGCGGCCAGCACCGGCGCCTCACGGGGTCCGTCCGTGGGCGGCTCGACGGCGGCAAACTGCCCGTTCGTGAAAAACCAGCCGAGACCGGCGACGACGGCGAGTGCGGCGGCGGCCAGCAGGGCCCACGCCTGGCGGGACCGCCGTCGTTCCCGCCGGAACTCCGGCCACGAGAGCGTCAAGCCGGCGCCCGGGACGTGTGCCGGGGTCCGGTGCGTCCCGGTGCGGAGCAAATTCTTTGCACCCCTGAAGCCTAGGCCCGGCCTCCCGCCCTGGAGGCGTTGTCCACAGTGTGGAGGACAGGTGCCCGGCTAGTTCTCCCGGGTCACGCGTACCAGGTCTTCGTTGGCGAGGGCCATGAGGGATTCGAGTTGCCGGACCCTTGCCTCCTCGACCTCACCGGCCGCGTGTTTGGCGCGGGCATCGTCGAGGAGCCGTTTGGCTTCCTTGACGTTCCGCCGCGCGACGTCCAGGGCGTGTTCCAAGGTGGTTTCGTGCTCCACAGCCGAGTTCTGTTCCATTGCACCATTGTGGTGCCGTTTCCCGGCCGATTCCAGAGGATCGGCCGGGAAACGTGGAACAGATTCAAGGAGATGGCGTCAGGCCGTGACCTCGACGGGCAGGCCGGCTGCCTCCAGGGTGGCTGCTGCGTCCTTGGCGGGGAACGACGGCGGGTTCACGCCGGCCATTTCCTCCATCACGCGGACCACCTGGCAGCTGTAGCCGAACTCGTTGTCGTACCAGACGTAGAGCACGAGGTTCTTGTCGTTGGAGATGGTGGCCAGGCCGTCGACGATCCCTGCGCGGCGCGAGCCGACGAAGTCCGTGGAGACAACCTCGGGCGAATCGATGTAGTCGACCTGCTTACGCAGTTCCGAGTGCAGCGACATTTCCCGCAGGTAATCGTTGACCTCGTCCTTGGTGGTGCCGTTCTCCAGGCTCAGGTTCAGGATGGCCAAGGACACGTCCGGAGTGGGGACGCGGATGGAGCTGCCGGTGAGCTTGCCCAGCAGCTCCGGCAGGGCCTTGGCCACGGCCTTGGCGGCACCGGTCTCGGTGATGACCATATTCAGCGCGGCGGAACGGCCGCGGCGATCGCCCTTGTGGAAGTTGTCAATCAGATTCTGGTCGTTGGTGAAGGAGTGGACCGTCTCGACGTGCCCGTGCACCACGCCGTAGCGGTCGTTGATCGCCTTGAGCACCGGGGTGATGGCGTTGGTGGTGCAGGAGGCGGCGGAGACGATCTTGTCCGAGTCGGTGATGGTGCCGTGGTTGATGCCGTGCACGATGTTTTTCAGGTCGCCCTTGCCCGGGGCGGTGAGCAGCACCCGGGATGCTCCCTTGCTCTTCAGGTGCTGGGACAGGCCCTCGGCGTCGCGCCAGCGTCCCGTGTTATCGACGACGAGGGCGTCGTGGATGCCGTAGGCCGTGTAGTCGACCGTCGCGGGGTTGTCCGAGTAGATGACCTGGACCTGGACGCCGTTGGCGGTGATGGTGTCGTTCTCGAGGTCCACCTTGATGGTGCCTTCGAACGAGCCGTGGACCGAGTCGCGGCGCAGCAGGCTGGCGCGCTTCGCGAGGTCGTTGTCGGAACCGCGGCGGACCACGATGGCGCGCAGCCGCAGGCCATGCCCGCCGCCGGCCTTTTCGATCAGGAGGCGGGCCAGGAGCCGGCCAATGCGTCCGAAGCCGTAGAGGATGACGTCGGTGCTGGTGCGGTCGTCGCCGCCGCGCTTGCCAACAACCTCCGCGAGTTCCCTGCGCAGGAACTCATCCAGGGTGGCACCGTTGCCCTCGACGCGGTACTTCTCGGTGAGACGGGCAATGTCGATGGCCGCGGCGCCAAGCTCAAGTTTGGTCAGGGCATCCAGCAGCGGGGCGGTCTCTTCGAGCCGCAGTTCTTCCTTGCTCATCCGGCGGGCGAAGCGGTGTGCCTTGAGGATGTTCATGGTGGACTTGTTGATCAGGCTGCGGCCGTGGATGGACGTGACCACGTTGTTCTCACGGTACAGCCGGCCGATCACCGGGATCATGGCCTCGGCGAGCGCCTCACGGCCCATCCACGTATCAAGACAAGAATCTGATGTCTGGCTCACAGAAATACCTTCCTAGAATCCACCACATACGGCGTCGTATGCGGAAGTCGGCTGCCGGAGGGTGTCCGGAACCTCGGCGCCGGCGGGGATTCGGTCCACCCCGGGCGCCTGTGTCGAGCAAAGAAAAGCCGCCGGCTGCGAACGCAGACCCGGCGGCAGAACTTCTACGTTCACCAACCATTCTAGCGGCGGCCCGGCAGGGTCCGGTCCCCGGTTACGCGTGAAATGACTCACACACGCGTCAGTAGAGAAAAGCGCAGCAACGCCGTGGCAACCGGCGCGCACGGGGTCACGGTCAAGCTCGACGCCGACACCGTGGATGGGCGGAAACGCCTGCCTGTGCCCTTAAACGTCTCCCTCGGCCCGGCTCCTGATCCCGTGGAGCATCCGCAGGGACATGACGAAGCTGGCAACTTCCACGGTCTCGACCAGGAACCGGGCCCACCACTGCCGATAGGAGTACCGCTCACGGACAACGAGGCGCGTGGTTCCGTCCGGCTTCGGCTGGAGGACGAAGGCCCAGGTGAAGTCGAAGGGGCCCGGTGCTGGACTGGGGGGAATGCGCAGGACAAGCGTCCTTTCCGGTTCAAGTAGCCCCACCTCAAGGTTCGAGGAGTCCGTGGGTGCCAGATACACCGGGTCCCCCACTTTGATGTCCTGCCACTCAGGGTGGATCCGGTCCGCGCTGTGGATGTCCAGGCCGGCGAGGTTCTCCAGGGCATCGTAGCTGTAGAGCCCGCCCCGGCGCTGGCCCATCTGCGCCAGCCAGGGCCACACCTTTTCAGCCGGAACATGGATCGTAATCGACCGTGTTGCCTGCAGGCCAGCGTGAGTGATGAAGTGGTCCCCCGGCAGACGTCCGCCCAGCTCCTCGGGGGTGGAACCCCAACGGAGCTGGAGGCGCCGGAACGCGAATCCGCAGGCCACAACGCAAGTGAGCGCTGCGGGGGCACAGAGACGGCTCAGGTTTCGTGCTGGCATCATCTACCCGAGTCTCGCAGCCCCGGGGTTGACTTGTCATGGGCCGGAGGCCCCGGTTTCCCGGGCGATTTGTCGAAAGGGAAAGCTTCGGCCGCGAATCATCGGCGCACCGGTCGGGTTCCCTGCCAAATGCTCTATCAACATGGACCCATCAGGGCCATGCTGACTTCGGGGCGAAAGGGCGGTCCTGATGAAAATCATGGGTATTCAAGGCTGGCGCGCGTGGATGTGGACTTCATGGCTCGTGGCGGCGATGTTGTCCTTGGCTTTCCTTGACCTGGCGGTTTACGGGATTGTCGTCCCGGTCTCGGCACTCCTGCTGGCTGTTCTGGCCGGCCCGGTGGCCTGGCGGCGTCGGAGCGTCGATAAGTTGGATCTGGCAGTGGTGGCAGCGCTGTACATCATCGTCGTCGCGCTGTTCCGCGTAGCCTTCACCGTGGTCACCGCCACCAACGTTCTCGGCCTTTTCCTTTGCTTTGGTGCGGGCCTGGTCCTGGGGGTCGCGGGGCCGGTTTTCTACACGGTTAAGCGGGGGCGCCCGCTGTCCGATCTGGGCCTGTGGTGGGGGAACCGGAAGCAGGCGACAGCGCTGGGACTCATTCTGGCTTCCATCCAGTTTGCAATAACGCTCGTCGGCTACCCCCTGCCGGCACCTGTTGAATGGGTCCCTTTGCTCGTTATGTCTTTGACCGTAGGCGCCTTCGAGACCGTGTTTTTCCGTGGCTTCGTCCAAATTCGCCTCAGCGCGAGTTTCGGTCAGGCTCCCGGCATAGCACTCGCGGCCGGCCTGTACGCGGCCTACCAAGTCGGTTACGGGATGGGCGGTGAAGGACTGGTTTTCCTGTTTGGGCTTGGCGTGGTCTATGCGGTCGCGTTCGCCATGGTCCGCAGTGTCCTGGTGCTGTGGCCGCTGCTGACACCACTGGGCTCGTTCTTTAACAACCTCAACAGCGGAGACATCGAGCTGCCGTGGGAGGCCATCCTGGGATTCGCCGACGTCCTGGGCCTCATGGTCGCCGCAGTCTGGCTTGGCCACCGGCGGCTGCAGCGCAAGAGGCCGCAGCGAGCAGCCACCCCACCTCGAGGAAAGGGGCAGATGCCCCGGTAGCGCGGCCCACAGTGGACACGCCCAGGCGTCCGGGGGCCAGCTACGCTGGGGCGATGATGAAGATTGGGGCTCTCCTGCTAAGCGTCCTCCTGTGTACCGGCTGCGCCGCTGCGGCACCGCCGGCGGCGACTGACCCGGCGTCGTCCAGTCCGCCGTCGTCCAGTCCGGCGTCAGCTGCGACAAAAGCAGCATTCACCCTGGTGGCACACCGCGGCGGGGCGCTGGTCTACCCCGAGTCCTCCGCGGAAGCCTTCGAGGCCGTGAGCAAGACGGCGTTCCCGATCGAAACGGATCTGCGGCAACTCCGGGACGGGACGCTGGTGCCGCTGCACGACGACGACGCCGGGCGGACCATGCCCGGCCTCAGCGGCCATCCCGCCGGCATCACCCTGGAACAGTGGGCAGGGGCCCGCATCAGGCACCCGCTGGGCGGCGCCGAGGGCACGCCGACAACGTGGGACGCCATGTTGGATTCCTACGGCGGGCGGAACGTCCTGGTCCCCGAGCTGAAGGACCCCGCCATCGACCCGGTTGCCTTCGCGGAGACCATCCTGAAGCGCGGCATCCAGGACACGGTGGTGGTGCAGACGTTCAGCTTTCCCGCTGCCCAGGCGCTGGCGCGGTCCGGGCTGCAGGTGCTGTATCTCCTGCGGGACGGGGAGGAACCTGATCCGGCGTCGATCAGCTCCAACGGCATCGGCCACGTCGGCCCGCACAAGGGCGTCACCGCAGGCTACCTGCGAAAGCTGAAAGACTCCGGGCTGACCGTGTGGCCGTACACCGTCAACGACGAAGCAACCGCGGCGAGGCTACGCGCGGAAGGCGCTGATGGAGTCTTCACCGACACCCCGTGGGAGCTCGCGAAGCAGCTGGGTCTGTAGCCCCGCTAACGCGCGTCCGCCAGGATCATATCGACGGCCTTTTCCGCGATCATGATGGTGGGCGCCTGTGTGTTGGCACTGATAAGGCGGGGCATGATCGAGGAGTCCACGACGCGCAGTCCCTCGAGTCCGTGGACCTGCAGCCGGGGCGAGACCACGGACTCATCGGTGGTTCCCATGGAGCAGGTGCCGACCGGGTGGTAGGAGGTCCGCCCGAAGGAGCGCACGAATTTCACGTACTCGTCGCGGGTTTCCACCCGGCTGCCGTCGCCGATGTGCTCCGCCTTGGTGAGCGCCGCCATGGACGACTGCTCCATGATCCCGCGGCTCTGCTGCACCCCGGCGATGGCCATTTCAAGGTCGTAGTCGTCGGCGAGATAATTCGGATCGATGAGCGGTGCTTTGCTGGGGTCTGAGGACACCGGGCGGACGGTTCCACGGCTCCGCGGCCGCAGGAAATACGAGTTCAACGTGGCCCCGAATCCGGGCTTCAACGCCGTGGCCCCCGTCCCCACGCGCGCGGCGGGCAGGAAATGGAACTGCAGGTCAGGAGTCTTTTCCTCCTTGTTCGCGTAACTGAAACCGCCGGCCTCCACCAGGGTTGACGCGAACGGTCCCGAACGGAAGGCAAGGTACTCGACGCCGGCCAGGACTGTGGCCGGGCGAACCTGGTTCAGCCGGTCCAGGCTGTGGTAATCCGTGAGTTCGTAGACGATGTCGACGTCACAGTGGTCCTGCAGGTTCTTGCCGACGCCCGGCAGGGCGTGGACGGTCTCGATGCCGGCAGCGTCGAGATCCGCCGGGTCACCGATGCCCGATAGCTGGAGCAGCTTCGGCGAACCGAAGGCGCCGGCCGAGACAATCACCTCGCGGGTGGCGCTGTACGTCCGCACGCTGCCGCCTTCGAACGCCTGGATTCCGACGGCCCTGCCGTTGCTGATGATCACTTTGGAGACGGTGACGTTGGCGCGGACGGTGAGGTTCCGCCGCTTGCGCGCGGGCCGTAGGTAGGCGACGGCCGCACTGCACCGGCGGCCATTCTTCGTAGTGGTCTGGTAGAAGCCAACGCCGTACTGCTCGGCGCCGTTAAAGTCGCTGTTATAGGGCAGCCCGAACTCCTGGCCCGCCTTGACGAAGGCCGCCGAGAGCTTGTGCGGACGCAGCAGGTCGGAGACTCCGAGCGGCCCGTCGGTACCGTGGTGCGGCGCCGAGAGCCTGCTGTTGGACTCCGAACGGACAAAGTACTTGTTCACCTCGTCAGCGGACCAGCCCTCGCAGCCATAGTCCGTGACCCAGCTGTCATAGTCCTCGGCCACGCCGCGGGTGAAGACCTGGGAGTTGATGGACCCCCCGCCGCCGAGCACGCGACCCTGGGCAAGCGGGATGCACCGGCCATTGCTGTGCTTCTGCGGAACGCTCGCATAGTCCCATTGGTACGGCCCGCCTTTGAGCTTCGGAAAGCCGGCCGGGACATGAATGAACGGGTGGCGGTCGGATCTGCCCGCCTCGAGCAATAGGACGCGGACGGAGGGGTCTTCGCTGAGCCTGCCAGCAAGGACGCTGCCGCCGCTGCCGCCCCCGGCAATCACGTAGTCGTATGTTGCCTCGTCCGACACTCTGACCCCCTAAGCTGTTCCCTGATAGCACCGTTGCTTGAGACGCTCCCTGCAGTCTCTGGTCCCGCCGGGACTATGTCAAGCATTTGGGTCAGCCCGTACCCGCGCGGGCAGACGGCCCTCAGCAGCGGAAACGATGGCGGGGGATCCCCCGCGGTGTGAATGGATGGGTTGACCGATACGCCGGGTTCTGTGTTCCCGCGCCGTTGCCAGCGCGGGAGTAGCGGCCATCCATCTACGAACGCCGTTGCCGACGCCCTCCAGCAGCCTACCCGGACACTCGGGCGAGCAGCCCTCAAACGTGCCCTGTCTGGCCTTGCTCCGGGTGGGGTTTACCTAGCCTTCCCGGTCGCCCGGGAAGCTGGTGGTCTCTTACACCACCGTTTCACCCTTACCTGACCTGCGGCCCGTGCACGCACGTGCCGCACGCAGGCGGTCTGTTCTCTGTGGCACTGGCCTGCGGGTTACCCCGAGTGGGCGTTACCCACCACCCTGCCCTGCGGAGCCCGGACGTTCCTCGAGCCACTTGCGTGACGCGCGGCCGCCTGGTCAACCCATCCGCTGTCCATTCTACGGTCAGGGCGGACCCGTCCGGGGACACCTCCGGCCGTGACGCTTATGATCGGGGAATGGAGGATTCCGTCCTGGGCCGGCGCCGGCTGCTTGAGCTGGCAGGAATCGGGCTGGGCGCCTCAGCGCTCACAGCGTGCACGGAGGGCCTCACCCCCGTGGAGAAGAGTTCTCCCGCCGCGACGGTACCGCCGGCCGCCGCCCCGTTGACAGTCACTACCAGCACCGGCTCCTTCGTCTCGGCCTTCCGCCCCGGAGTCGCCACCCACTGGTCAGTGGCCGGGCCCGGGTTGACGCCCGGCGGGGCGCATCCTTTACGTCCCGTGGCGGTCTTCCTTCACGGTCTGGGCGGGAGCCACGCCGTCCTGATGGAGGACCTGGCGGCCCACGAGGCCCTCCAACGGCACCTCGACGCCGGCGGCGCGCCGTTTACCCTCGCGGCTGTGGACGGCGGGGACACCTGGTGGCATCGGCGCGCCGACGGCAGCGACACCCAGTCCATGCTGGTGCAGGAATTCGTTCCGTTCCTCGGCGGGCTGGGCTGCGACCTCGGCCGGATCGGCCTCTTCGGCCTCTCCATGGGAGGTTTCGGCTCGCTCCTGCTCGCGTCCCAGGGCCGGTTGCCCGGGGTCCGGGCCGTGGCGGCCATGAGCCCGGCGGTCTGGGAGGACTACGACCCGCGCCGGGAAGACGCTTTCGACGGCCCGGAAGATTTCGCGGCCCATGACGTGTTCGCGCTGAGGCCCAGCCTCGCGGCGCTGCCCAAGCGGATCGACTGCGGCACCGGGGACGACCTCGCCGCCACGGTCCGGAACTACCGAGCGGAACTCCCGGGCACCGTCGAAGGAGGCTTCCAGCCCGGCGGTCACGACGGCAGCTACTGGCGTTCCATCCTGCCCGAGGTGTTGTCCTTCCTCGGCCGCAACCTCGGCTGAGGAGCGGGCCTTCGGGCCGGGACTGCGCGGTTCCGGCAGCGGGCCGCGGCGGTATCATTCCGGCGACGGGCCGCCGCTAGGATTGGACGGTGCTGATTCTGCTGCCGCCCTCTGAAGGCAAGACCCCCGCCATAACGGGCGACGCCGTCGACTGGACTACCCTGAGTTTCCCCGGACTGAACTCCTACCGGGCCAAGGTCCTGGAGGGGCTCGGAACGGTCAGCGCCCACGAGGACGCCCTCGCGCTGCTGGGCGTCGGCGCCTCGCTGCGGGCCGACGTCGAACGCAACACGAGGCTGCACGCCGAACCGGCGGCGCCCGCCCACCAAGTCTACTCCGGGGTGCTGTACGACGCGCTGGACTACAACTCGCTCACGCCCACGCAGCGGAGGAAGGCGGACGAGTGTGTGCTGGTCATTTCCGCGCTCTGGGGTGCCATCAGGTTCGGCGACCGGGTGCCCGCCTACCGGCTGTCGATGGGGACCGCACTGCCCGACGTCGGACGCCTGGCGTCCTTTTGGAAGCCGCAACTCAGTGAGGCCCTCGCGGCCGCCACGGAAGGCGAACTGCTGGTGGACTGCCGCTCCAGCACCTACGCCGCCGCGTGGGCTCCCCCGCCGGCACAGACCGTCGCCGTCAACGTGTTCACCGAGGTCAACGGCGTACGCAAAGTGGTCAGCCACTTCGCGAAGCACACCCGGGGCGAGGTCGCCCGGCACCTGCTGACCCGCCGGGGCAAGGCGCCGCAGACTCCCGCCCAGCTGAGACAAGCGGCTGCCGAAAAGTGGAGCGTCGAACTGGTTGAGGGCACGGCCCGGAAGCCGCACGCCCTCAACCTGATCCTGCCTGACTAGCTCGCGGGCGGGTGGTTAGCCCACTCGGCGGAGCGGACCAGGATGCAGCCGGAATCCGGGCAGAACACCACATCGTCCTCGGCCGCCGCCTTGATTTCGGCGAGGTCACCGGGGCTTAGCTGCATGCCCGACCCCTCGGACGTTCCGTGGAAGAGGCGGGCCGCACCGACACCGCGCTTGGCCAAAGTCTTCTCGTAGATCGCCAGCAGGCCTGCGTCCAGTCCCTCGGCGAACTCGGCACGCTTGCCGCGCACCACGGTGGCCTCAGCGGCGATCTCGGCGAGCTGCTCGTCCAGCTCGGCGCGGATGGAGCCGAAGGAGCCCTGGATGTCGTCGACAATCTGCTGCTGGCCGGCCTGGCGCAGGCGGAGCGAGTCCAGCCGCTCCAGGACTTCCAGCTCAACGTCTTCAAGGTCGGAGCGGCGCTTGTTCAGGGACACCAGGTCGCGCTGCAGGGCCACGAGGTCCTTGGAAAGGCCGGTGCCGCTGTTGAGCTTGGCTTCGTCGCGTTCAATCCGGGAGGCCACCTGCTCCACGTCCGCCTCGGCCCGCCTGAGCTCGAGTTCGGCGTCGTGGACCGCCATCTTCGCCGCGCCCAGTTCGCCGCCGGCCACGCTGAGGGCTGCTTCAAGATCGGTGATCCGGGAGTCGCTTTCAAGGCTTCGGCGGCGGTTTGACAGGGATTTGAGCTTGGCATCAAGTCCCTGCAATTCGAGCAACTTCAACTGTTCCGCCGGTGCTGCCTTGGCCACTATTTACCTCCGCTTGTTCCCTGCCGGCTGGAGCCGGGCACCTATTCGGCGCTCCCTAGACTCTAGTCCCCGCCCGGAGTCAGAATGAAGTCCCACGGATCGCTGTTGGTGGTGCTGACCCGGATCTCGACGTCGTGCCCCTGGTCACTCAGCACGTTGCCCAGCGCTTCCGCCGCCGGCGGCAGCCACAGCCACTCGCTGGCGAAGTGGGAGACGTCGATCAGGTACGGCCGGTCGTCGACGGCCGCCTCCCGGGCTTCCGACGCCGGATGGTGCCGCAAATCCGCTGTCAGGTAGACGTCGGCGTTGCTCGCCCGGACCTCCCCGAAGAGGGAATCCCCGGCGCCGCCGCAGACCGCCACGCGGCGGACCAGCCCGTCCCGGTCCCCGGATACGCGCACCCCGCCGGCGACCGAGGGCAGGATGCCGAAGACGCGGGCGGCAAAATCGCCCAGGGTCATGACGTCCTCCAGGTCTCCGACCCGCCCGATGCCTTCTTCCGGCAGTCCGTTCACGGCCGGGGTCAGCGGGGCCACGTTCTGCAGGCCCAGCGCGTCGGCCAGGACATCGGAGACGCCGCCGACGGCGGAATCACCGTTGGTGTGCACCGTCAGCAGCCCGGTCCCGGACTCAATCAGGCGGTGCACGGCACGGCCCTTGGCGGTGTTCGCTGCGACCGAGGTGACGCCCTTGAGCAGCAGCGGATGGTGGGTGATGAGCAGTTCGGCGCCGAAGTCGATGGCCTCCTCGATCACCTCAAGGGTGGGATCGACGGCGAAGAGGATCCTGCTCACCCCGGCGGAGGGGTGGCCGGCCACGAGTCCCACTTCGTCCCAGTCTTCCGCGAGCGATTCGGGCCAGAGCTCCTCGACGGCCAGCAGGATCATGCCCAGGGTGGGGACCTCGGGCGTGTGGCCGGGACCGTTGCCGGAGTCGTCGTTTCCTTCGGACGGGCCGGCTGAAACGTCGGTGTTTACAGGTTCCATACCCCCATTTTTACCCTATTGGCCGGCCTCCCCCGCAGCCGCCGGGAATCATCGGGGCCCTTCGACCATTGAAGAGAGCATGAGAACTTTTGTCCTCGGCGGAGGCTGCTTCTGGTGCCTCGACGCCGTCTACCAGAAAACCAAGGGTGTCAGTGCGGTCGTTTCGGGCTACACCGGAGGCCATGACCGAAACCCCGACTACTACGCCGTCTGCTCCGGAACCACCGGCCATGCCGAGGTGGTGGCGGTGTCGTTCGATGATGAGGTCGTCCCCGCGGAGGTCATCCTTGACATGTTCTTCGCCCTCCACGACCCCACCACGCTCAACCGCCAGGGCTACGACGTCGGAACCCAGTACCGCTCCTCGATGTTCTATGAGACGACCGATGAGAAGATCCTCTTCGAGGACGCCATCGAACGGAACCAGTCGCTCTGGGCGCATCCGATCGTCACGGAGGTCAGCCGGCTGCCGGTGTTCCACCGGGCGGAGGAAATCCACCAGGACTACTACGGCAAGTTCCCGGAGCAGGGCTACTGTCAGGTGATCATCAATCCGAAGCTGGCCAAGGCCAGGAAATATTACTCTGCATGGCTTAATGCTTAGCGAGGGCCTGCGGGCCCTCGTTAGGCTGACCTCAGCATTCCCTCTTCAACAGACAGGCGCAGACACCCATGGCACGGATCTATGACGATGTTACCCAGCTGGTCGGCGGCACCCCGCTGGTCCGGCTTAACCGGCTGACTGAAGGCCTTGACGCCACCGTGGCAGTCAAGCTGGAGTTCTACAACCCGGCCAACAGCGTCAAGGACCGCATCGGTGTCGCGATCGTCGACGCCGCGGAGAAGTCCGGTGCCCTTAGGCCCGGCGGCACCATCGTCGAAGGCACGTCCGGCAACACCGGCATCGCCCTGGCCATGGTCGGCGCGGCCCGCGGCTACAAGGTCATCCTGACCATGCCGGAGACCATGTCCACCGAACGCCGTGTCATGCTGCGCGCCTACGGGGCCGAGATTGTGCTCACTCCCGGTTCCGAGGGCATGCGGGGTGCCGTGGAGAAGGCCCAGGAGATCGTCGCCAACACGGAGAACTCGATCTGGGCCCAGCAGTTCGCCAACGAGGCCAACCCCGAGGTCCACCGCCAGACCACGGCAGAGGAAGTCTGGTCCGACACCGACGGCAAGGTCGATATCTTCGTCGCCGGCGTCGGCACCGGCGGAACCGTCACCGGCGTCGGTCAGGTGCTCAAGGAGCGCAAGCCGGAGGTGCAGATCATCGCCGTCGAGCCGAAGGACTCCGCCATCCTCAACGGCGGAGCTCCGGGCCCGCACAAAATCCAGGGCCTCGGCGCCAACTTCATCCCGGAGATCCTGGACACCAACGTCTATGACGAGGTCATCGACGCCACCCTCGAGGACTCGGTCCGCGTTGCCCGCGAACTCGGCGTCAAGGAAGGCATCCTCGGCGGCATCTCCTCCGGCGCGATCGTCTGGGCGGCCCTGGAACTCGCCAAACGCCCGGAGAACGCCGGTAAACTGATTGTTGCTATTGTCTGCGACTTCGGTGAGCGTTACATCTCCACCGTGTTGTACGACGACATCCGCGGCTGAGTCCAACCCTGTCCCAAGACTTCGTAGAAAGGTCTTTGTGAGCTTTTTCGCAAGACTGAAGGAAGACCTCGACGCCGCCCGGTCCCACGACCCGGCGGCTCGAGGTTCTTTCGAGAACTTCTTTGCCTACTCCGGCCTGCACGCGATCTGGGCGCACCGCCTGACGCACCGGCTGTGGCAGAACCCTGCGCTGCGCTTCCCGGCCCGGCTGATATCCCAGCTGGCCAGGTTCTGCACCGGGATCGAAATCCACCCCGGAGCCACGATCGGCCGCCGCTTTTTCATCGACCATGGCATGGGCGTCGTCATCGGCGAGACCGCCGAAATCGGCGAGGACGTCATGATCTACCACGGCGTGACCCTCGGCGGCCGCTCCCTGGCCAAGGTCAAGCGCCATCCCACCCTTGAGGACCGCGTCGTGATCGGCGCCGGCGCCAAGATCCTGGGCCCCATCACCATCGGCCGGGACAGCGCCGTGGGCGCCAACGCCGTGGTGGTCAAGGACGCCCCCGCAGAATCGATCCTCACGGGCGTGCCGGCCACGTGGCGCCACCGGGACGCACAGCGGGAAACCAAGCCCGCCGTCGACCCGGCCGAATACGTCATCGATTACCACATCTGACCGGCGCTCCCCGTGGCCCGCACCGGCCTCCCGGATGAGCTTAAGCGGGAAACCGTTTGTAGAGGTTCCAGATCACGACGTCGAAGGCCCGGTCCGGCAGCAGCCGCCGCAGCAGCAGGATGGCCCGGGCGCCCTTGCCCACCGGATAGCGCGTCTTCGGCTTCGGGGACGTTGCGGCGTGCACGATCGCGTCGGCAATGACGCCCGGGGGTGTGGACATGCTCGAACCCACGGTGGACGCCAGCGCCGCGGCCACCACCTTGGCCTGGTCCATGTAGGGCCCGCGTCCGGACGTGGCCAGCAGGCTGTCGCCGGAGATGGCGCCCCACTCCGATTCGGTTCCCGACGGCTCGATAATGGACACGTCGATGCCGTGGGGCTTGAGTTCGATCCGCAGGGAATCGCTCAGGCCCTCGACGGCGAACTTTGTGGCGTGGTACCAGGCCCCCAGCGGCTCGTACATCTGTCCGCCGATCGAGGACACGTTGATGATCCTCCCCCGCCCGGCGGCCCGCATTCCAGGAAGCACCAGCTGGGTCATCCGCGCCAGCCCGAAGAGGTTGACGTCGAACTGCCGCCGCCCCTCGTCCAGTTCCACTTCCTCCAGCGAACCGTAGGAACCGTAGCCGGCGTTGTTCACCAGGACGTCGACCCGGCCGTGGGCGGCCAACACCTGTTCGACGGCGGCGGTCATGGATTCCTCGCTGGTGACGTCCAGCGCCACGACTGTCACCCCGTGGGCCGTCAGCGGCTCCATCTTCTCGACGCGCCGGGCGCCGGCGTAGACGGTGAACCCGCGGGCCGCGAGCTTCCAGGCGGTCTCGTAACCGATTCCGGTGGAGGCACCGGTGACAAGTGCTACGGGCTGGGTCATCTGCTGCACTCCTGGGACGCTGGCGGGACGGTTGGCCGGACCGGAGCCGGGACGGATCCCGGGAAACGCGAACGGCCGGTGCTCCCAGAGTAACGGGAGCACCGGCCGCCGGCGTCAGTTGCGGACTAGTGGGTGTCCACTGCCTCGATTTCAGACTTGTCCTCGCCCCAGAGGGTGTGGAAGGTTCCCTCGGCGTCGACACGGCCGTAGGTGTGCGCGCCGAAGAGGTCGCGCTGGCCCTGGATCACGGCGGCCGGGAGGCGCTTGCGGCGCAGGCCGTCGTAGTAGGCCAGCGAGGAGGAGAACACCGGCACCGGGATGCCGAGCTGGACCGCGGTCGAGACCACACGGCGCCAGGCCGGGAGGACGTCGGCGATCGCTTTGGTGAACGCCGGGGCGAACAGCAGGTTGGCCGGCTTCTCCGCCGCGGCGTAGGCCTTGGTGATCTCCTTGAGCAGTTCGGCGCGGATGATGCAGCCGCCGCGCCACAGGGAGGCGATCTCGTCGAGCTTCAGGTCCCAGCCGTATTCCTTCGCGGCCGAGGTGAGCATGTCCAGCCCCTGGGCGTAGGAGACCAGCTTGGAGGCGTAGAGCGCCTGGCGGACATCCTCCACGAAACTCTCCGGGATCTCGACGTCGGCTTCCGCACCGGCGAGCAGTTCCTGGGCCAGCTTGCGCTGTTCCGTCTGGGAGGACAGCGCCCGGGCGAAGACCGACTCGGCGATGCCCGACGTCGGGGAGCCCAGCTCGAGGGCGGAGATGACCGTCCAGCGGCCGGTGCCCTTCTGGCCGGCGGCGTCCACGACGACGTCGACGAACGGCTTGCCGGTCTTCGCGTCCACGTGGCCGAGGACCTCGGCGGAGATTTCGATCAGGAAGGAGGCGAGGTCGCCCTTGTTCCACTCTTCGAAGATCCTGGACTGCTCGGCCGGTTCGATCCCCGCGCCGGAGCGCAGCAGGTCGAAGGCTTCGCCGATGACCTGCATGTCGGCGTATTCGATGCCGTTGTGGACCATTTTGACGAAGTGGCCGGCGCCGTCGGTGCCGATCCAGGCGCAGCAGGGCTTGCCGTCGACGTGGGCGGCGATCTTTTCCAGCAGCGGACCCAGGGCATCGTAGGATTCCTTCGAGCCGCCGGGCATGATCGAAGGGCCGTTCAGGGCGCCTTCCTCTCCGCCGGAGACGCCGATGCCGACGAAGTGCAGGTCCTTCTTGGCCAGCGCGGCTTCGCGGCGGCGGGTGTCCTCATAGTGGGAGTTGCCGGCGTCGATGATGATGTCGCCCGGTTCCAGGAGCGGCTCGAGCTGCTCGATCACGGAGTCGACCGGCTTGCCGGCCTTGACCATGATCAGCACGCGGCGGGGCTTCTCCAGTGAGTCGACGAGCTCCTGCAGGGTCTCCGTGCGGACAAAGTCGCCGTCGTGGCCATGCTTGGCCAGCAGGGCGTCGGTCTTCTCGACGGACCGGTTGTGCAGGGCAACGGTGAAGCCGTTCCGGGCCAGGTTGCGGGCGAGGTTGGCCCCCATCACCGCAAGGCCGGTGACACCGATGTGTGCTGACATCAAAACTCCAAATCATTTCTGTGCAACTAGTGCAGTTCGTCCCGCGCGGAAGGCGGGACTGTCTTCTTGGGATCAGTGGCTGTCAATAAACCATATGTATTTCCGCCGGTTGCTGGAAAGCAGTGCCCACGTGGCGGAATATGGCGCGTCACAAACAGTCTATGATTTCCGGCGTCCTTTGTGCCTGTCCGGACCGGACCGGAGGCTGGATCCGCGTCCGCCCCACTATGCTTACGACTATGTCAACCAGCCTCCACCACCGCGCGATTGAGCACCTCGGCACCCGCATCGTCGCGGGCGAGCTCCCGGCCGGCCACATCATGCTGGCCGAGCACCTCGAAGACGAACTCAAAGTGTCCCGTTCGGTGGTCCGCGAGGCGGTGCGTGTGCTTCAGTCGCTCGGACTGGTCGAGACGACCAAGCGGGTCGGCATCCGGGTACTGCCGGCCAACCGCTGGAACCCCTTCGACCCCCAGGTGATCCGCTGGCGCCTCGCCGGCGAGGGGCGCGGCGCGCAGCTGCGCTCCCTCGCGGAGTTGCGCACCGCCGTCGAACCCGTGGCCGCCGAACTGGCCGCCGCGAACGCTCCGGAGGAGATCCGCCGGGAACTCGTGGAGGTGTCGCATGCTATGCGCGACGCCGGCCAGGCCGGGGACGTGCCGCGGTTCCTGGAGCTCGATATCCACTTCCACTCCCTGCTGCTCACCGGCTCCGGGAACGAAATGTTCGCCAACATGGTGGGCCAGGTGGCTGAGACGCTGACCGGCCGCACGGTGCACGGCCTGATGCCGGACCACCCCCGCGAGACGGCGCTGCGGTGGCACGTGGACGTGGCAGAGGCGATTGCCGCCGGAAACCCGGTAGCAGCCCGCGAGGCCTCGGACCGGATCATGCGGGAGACCATCGCGGAGATGGAACCTGAGTGGAAGGACCAGCCCAGGGTGTTTGTCCCGGTCCAGCGTTTCTAGGACCACTGGCCCGGCCTGAAGTCCAGCAGCACCCTGCCGGAAACGGCCGCGTTCCGGGCCATCTCGAAGGCCTCCAGCCCCTGGTCCAGCGGGAACGTGTGGGTGACCACCGGGTCCACGAAGAGTGGCCCGTCCGCGAGGGCGGCCACGACCTCACCGATTTCGTCGTTGAAGCGCCGACCGAGGCAGACTCCGCCATGATCCGCCCAACCGCGTTTCGCCTGCCAGAGACAAAACGTGAGGCGGGAACAACTTTCTCCCGCCACGGCGCGACAGCGACGCTAAACCGCTAGGTCGCAGGCAGTGGCAGGTACGGAATGTGTCGGGCCAGGCCAACACCCGGCCCTGCCGTCCGCTAGCCGCTGGCTACTCCATCGAATAGGCATTTTGCCGCTCAGAATCGCCGACGTGTGTTTCGCATTTCCAAATATTCACGGTATATTCATACCAAGCCTTCCACCGCGGCATCCCCCAATAGTCGCGGTGGAAGGCTTTTCCAATGTCCCGGCACATGC
This sequence comes from Arthrobacter sp. UYEF36, assembly GCF_040547025.1. Lineage (NCBI taxonomy): Bacteria > Bacillati > Actinomycetota > Actinomycetes > Micrococcales > Micrococcaceae > Arthrobacter > Arthrobacter sp. UYEF36. Next base: position 4,585 of record NZ_JBEPOX010000017.1, on the reverse strand, counting down.
GGCACGTGGTGCCGGAGTTGCGCAGCGTCTACGCCACGTCCGCAATGGCCTCCCGGAGCCGCCAGCCGCCGCCCAGACCGTCACGGATGATCTCCATTGTGGTGAGGGCGGAACCGGAATTGCGGCCCAGTCTCGCCTGGACCTGCCAGACCTCGACGTCAACGCGGCTCAGTCCCTTGGGCATCCGCCGCTCCGCTTCCCACCAGCTCACCCGCTCGAACCAGCGGACCGGCTCCGCGCCGATAATCCATTCGCGGCCGCCGCGGACCACCGCTTGGGGCCTGCCATCGGGGCCCGATTTCACCGTGACGTATTCCATGCCAACCACGGTAGGGCCGGGCTACGACAGTTTTGCTAACAGGGTGCGGCCTCAATACCCGGCCGGCCGGCGACCGTGCCCCGGCGGGTCCAGGCACTACGGCCCCGTGCGCCGCGCTACCTCTTCGGCCACGGTCAGGAGGGCCGCTTCGAACGCCGCCAGCTCCTGGGTCGTGAGGGCCGTGGTGGATGCAGCGATCATTCCGTTGAACTCGGTGTGGATGTCTGCCATCACCGTGTGCCCGTCGGGCGTCAGCTCGAGGTACAGGCTCCGGCGGTCGTGGGGATGAGCCAGCCGTGCAAGCCACCCCAGGTTCACCAGCCGGGTTGAGATGGCCGTGATTGCACCGGTGGTGAGCTCCATGTGTTCCGCGAGTTGCTTGGGGGTGACGTTGGCGTGCTCGGCAATCCAGAAAATGGCGCGGAGTTCACTGGGTGAGAGGCCGTGGTCCGTGGCGATCTTTTCACGGTTGCGCTCGAGAGCCCGTACGAATCTGGTGGCTGCGTAGGGAAAGCCAGTGAGGGCGTGCGTCATGCGTGGTTCCTCCACTGTGCTGCCCCTCCCGACTGGCCCTTCCGATCAGGGTTCGGTTACCTCGACTGTAAAAAGTCTAGTGCAGTCTGAGCCAAGAACTTGATGAATCATCTAGTAACTTACTCACTAAGTCAAATATAATGTAAGTCCGTCTAGGTTCATCGAAAACCCGGCTCGGACACCGCAACCATGGAGGATCCGTTGATTACTGACTCTCTTACACAGGGCCAATACGATACCGTTTACAACTTTCTGTCGCTGGTCATAGCCTCACAGCTGTTTACGGCGCTGTTTCTGCTGATCGCACTGCCGCGAATCCTGCCGCGTTACCGGCAGGCGATCACGGTGGCAATCATCGTCTGCGGCATCGCCGCCTACCACTACTTCAGGATCTTCGACTCCTTCCGGGCGTCGTTCGTGACTGACGCTGTGGGCGGCAGGGGTGACTACACGCAGGCAGTCGGCCAATCGTTCAACGAGGGATACCGCTACGTCGACTGGCTGCTGACCGTGCCGCTGCTGCTGTTTGAACTCATTGCTGTTCTTGCGCTTGCACGATCGGTACAGAAACGCCTCATCAGGCAACTCATCCCAGCTGCCGCGCTCATGATCATCCTTGGCTACCCCGGCGAAATCAGCGGCGACAACAGCATCCGCGCAATCTTCGGACTGCTCTCGACCATCCCCTTCGTGTACATCCTGTACGTGCTGTTTGTGCAGCTCACCAAGTCGCTGGGCAAGCAGCCCGCCTCGGTGCGCGGCAGCCTCAGCGCGCTGCGCTTCCTGCTCCTCGCGAGTTGGCTTGTGTACCCGATCGCGTATCTGCTCCCGTTGCTCAACATCGAGGGCTCGGATGCGTGGGTGCTCAAGCAGGTCGGTTACTCGGTCGCTGACATCGTAGCGAAGGCGGTCTACGGACTCATCATCTTCCACGTTGCCCGCGTGAAGTCGTATGAGGATGACCCGGAGTTCGCACTGATCGAGATGTCGAAGGAGGACGCCGCGGCAATTAACAAATAACCCGGCGTCACGTTGGCGTCCCGCTATCCAGGGTGGGGCGCCGTCGTTCTGTTCCGGAGGTGAGGAAGTGGCGTGCGGCCAAGACGGGCCGCACGACAAACAAAACCCCGCCGGACGGGCCTTCCGGCCTGTCGCAACGGGGTATTTGGTGGTGGGTCCTACCGGGATCGAACCGATGACATCCACGGTGTAAACGTGGCGCTCTACCAGCTGAGCTAAAGACCCAAACCGCTGTTTCAGCGCTTCCGCGCTTCAACCAACGAACAGTTACTGTACCGGATAAACCCGGCGAAGCGCCAATCGCCTCCGGGCGGACCGGCAGCGGGGGGAGCCGCTTAGAGCGGCGGAAGTTCGGCGGCGAGCCAGGTGAGTGCTTCGCTGACGCCGGCGTCAAGCTTGATGGTGGCGAGTTCGTCTCCGCGGGTCTGGCCCCGGTTGATGATCACAACGGGCTTTCCGTGCTTGGCCGCGTGCCGGGCGAACCGCAGGCCGCTCATCACCGTCAGCGAGGAGCCAGCCACCAGAAGGGCACCCGCCTCATCCACCATGGCGTACGAGCGTTCCACCCGGTCTTTGGGGACGTTCTCGCCGAAGTAGACGAAATCGGGTTTGAGCGTGCCGCCGCAGGCCGGGCAATGGGCCACGACAAAGTTCTTAATCAGGTCCGCGTCCTCGACGGTGGCGTCGGCGTCCGGAGCCATCTCGACCGCCCCGGCGGCAAGGGCCCGTTCCAGGAATCCGGGGTTGAGTTCGGCCAGTACCCCCGCCAGCAGGGTTCGGCTGTAGCGCCGGTGGCAGGCGAGGCAGAGCACCTGGTCGAAACGGCCGTGCAGGTCCACCACGTTGACGCTGCCGGCGTCCTCATGCAGCCTGTCCACGTTTTGGGTGATGAGTCCGGTCAGGAGTCCCCGGTGCTCCAGCAAGGCGACGGCGGCGTGGCCGTCATTGGGGTCGGCACGGCGCAGGTGTGACCAGCCGATGTGGTTGCGGGCCCAGTAGCGGCGCCGGTTGTCCGGCTCGCCGATGAATTCCTGGTAGGTCATGGGCGCCCGGGGCGCTGCGCCCGGCCCGCGATAGTCGGGGATGCCGGAATCAGTGCTCAGGCCGGCGCCGGTCAGCAGCGCGAAGCGCTCCCCTGCCAGAATGCCGTGGATTTCCTGGAGGACCTCGAGCTCGTCACGGGCCGGCTCCGCGGCAGGAACCGGGGGCAGGCTGGCAAAGCCAGTCATGCCGACCCCGGGCCGCCGCGTCCTCACTGTGTCAGTCCCCTGCGAGTCCAGCGAGGGCGGCGCGGTATCCGGCGAAGTCCCGGGCCTGGCCGCGGGGGTTCACCACCACGTACCGCACGGTCCCGCTCGCGTCGATGATGAAAGTTCCGCGCTTCGCCATGCCGCTTCCGGGGTCGAACACTCCGTACTGCTCGGCGATGGCCCCATGCGGCCAGAAGTCGGCCAGCAGGTCGAAGGAGTAGCCTTCCTTCTCCGCGTAGGCCCGCTGGGCGAACTTGCTGTCCACTGAGATACCCAGCACGGCGGCGTCGGCTCCCTCGAAGAGCGCCAGGTTGTCCCGGATTTCGCACAGTTCCCCCGTGCAGATGCCGGAGAAGGCGAACGGGAAGAAGACGAGAACGACGTTGCGTCCCCGGTGTTCCGAAAGCCTCACGGGTTCGCCGTACTGGTTCAGCAGCTCGAAGTCCGGGGCTGCCTCGCCGACGGCGGGCACGGCCCGCTCTTCAACTGCCTGGTCCGCGATGGTGCGAACCGCTCCGGCTGGGGTCACTTGTTCTTCCGCGTGACCCGGGTGGCGCTCCAGTCCTTGGAGACGCCGGCGGAGGTGGTGTAGTGCAGTCCTGCGGTGGGTGCGGCATCCTGGATGTCCGCTGGTGATACGTAACCCACCCGGCCGGACTTGGGGGTCAGCACCCAGATGACGCCGCCCTCAGCCAGGGTGGTCAGCGAGTCGACCAGGGTGTCAACGAGGTCGCCGTCGCCGGACCGCCACCAAAGTATGACGGAGTCAACTACCTCGTGGTCGTCCTCATCGAAGAGTTCCGAACCGGTGAGATCTTCGATGTCGTCCCGCAAATCGAAGTCGACGTCGTCGTCATAACCGAATTCCTGAATCAGGTCCCCGGTTTTGAAACCCAGTTTTTCCGCCACATTTACCGAAGTGGCGGCGTCGGCCTCGCTCACGTGTTGCTCCTATGCTTGGGGTTTTCAATAGCTCTAGTGATTTCCATTACTCCAAGCCAACACCCTTTGCGCCTGCGCTTCAAGCTGTTGGCCCCGCGATCCGCCATATTCTGCGTCACACACGGCATTCCGGGCACCGCCGGGCGGCACGTCGTCACACAACCAGTATGCGGGTCAAATACGACTGGGCCCCCATGCGACAGCTACGCATCCCCGAGCGGTCAGAGCTAGAGTGGCTGATGACGACTACGCCTGTGAGGGCGGACGCCCCGCTGACGAAGGCGGGCATAGTTGTGATTGGACCTTGCCCGGCGCACATGACCGGGCAGTTGTAACCGATACGTCGCACACGTCGCGTTCACGCCAGGCAGATACCCTGCCGGAGCTGAGGGCGCCGATGCATGCGCTCAAAGAGAGGTTGGACGTGGCTGCAGGAGAAGAGACCTCCCATATCCTCAGCGGGTTGACTAACCAGCTGCCTGATCGTGATCCGGAAGAGACCGCCGAGTGGCTGGAGTCC
>NZ_JBEPOX010000016.1:0-55785 GCF_040547025.1 Arthrobacter sp. UYEF36 | reverse complement strand
ACCGACACCATTGTTTAAAACCCCCCCACCCAGGCACCCGCACCGGGGCCACGCCTGTCAAACCCGCCCCCGGGGGGCACATTTGCCCCCCCCCCGGGGCCGCGGTATGGGCGCAAAGTGACCCCGCGTGGCTATGCCGGGGGAGTGCCCGAGGTCAGGCGCTCCGGCCCGCCAGGGCCCGCCAGAGGAAGTGCTGGCTGCGGCTTTGCAGCGCCGCGGCCTGCCGGTTGTCCGAGGCGCCCGCGTGCCCGCCTTCCAGGGCCTCGTGGAACCAGACGTTGGGGATGCCCATCGCCTGCATGCGGGCGGCCATCTTGCGCGCCTGGACCGGTCCCACGCGGTCGTCCGAGGTGGCCGTCCAGATGAACGTCTCCGGGTAGTCCACCCCGTCCCGGAGCAGGTGGTATGGGGAGAACGTCCTGATGAAGTCCCACTGTTCGGGAACGTCCGGATCGCCGTACTCGGCAATCCAGGAGTACCCGGCGGACAGCTTGGTGTAGCGGCGCATGTCCAGCAGCGGCACCCCGCAGGAGACCGCCCCGAAGAGGTCCGGATACCGGGTGAGCATGTTCCCCACCAGCAGGCCGCCGTTGGATCCGCCGACGCAGCCGAGCCGCTCGCGGGAGGTCACGCCGCGGGAGATCAGGTCGGCCGCCACGGCAGCGAAATCCTCGTAGGCCCGGTGCCGCTTGTCCTGCAGCGCCGCGCGGTGCCACGAGGGGCCGTATTCGCCGCCGCCGCGGATGTTCGCCACGACGTAGACCCCGCCACGGGTGTGCGGGGCATCCCCCTCGTGCCCGGCGGATTCCTGGGTGCGGCGTTCCAGCCAGGCACGGCCGACCGCGCCGCTGTAGGCGGGGGTCCGGGAGATCTCGAAGCCGCCGTAGCCGGACAGCTGCGTGGGGTTCTGGCCGTCCAGCACGAGGCCCTTGGATGCCACCTGGAAATACGGCACCCGGGTGCCGTCCTGGGACACGGCAAAGTGCTGCTGGACCTCATAGGCGTCTTCGTTGAAGAACGACGGCGAGGACCGGATCACCTCGTGCGTGCTGTCCACGCCGCCCCGGGCGGTGCGCGTCAGGGTGCCGCGGGTCAGGGTGCTCGGGGTGGTGAAACCGGTGGCCACGAGCCAGAAGTCGTTCCCGGCGCCGGGGGCCTCTCCCTCGGCCGGCGGTGCGGCGCCGTCGGTACCGTCATCGTCCGAGTCGTCGTCCGAGCCGATGGCGGTGTCCTCGTCGTCGACGGCGTAGGCGTTGACATCGTGCAGCGGCGGGCAGGCGTCCAGCACCGTGGAAGCCCAGGCGGTGTCCGTCCCGGGTTGCCGCGGATCGAGGACCCGGATCTCCGAGGAGACGTCGCGGAGCAGGTTCAGCAGCAGGAAGTCCCGCGTCCAGCTCCAGGACTGCAGGGAGGTGTGCTCATCCGGGGTGAACAGCACGGACAGCTCCCGGCTGCCGGCCAGGAAATCCTCGAAGCCGGCAGCGAGCAGGGATCCTGCCGGGTGGGTCACCGCGCCGACGGTCCAGTCCTTTTGCGGCCGGAACAGCAGCCATTCGCGGTGCGCACTGAGGTTGACGTCCAGGGGGACATCGAGCTGCACCCACCGGCCGTCGCGCAGCACCGAGGTGGTTTTCTCGAAGAAACTGATCCAGTCCACGGCAAAGGTCCGCTCGTAACCCGGGGTGGAATCATGCGCCACGAGGGCCATCATGTGGTCCTCGGGGATGTCGAACAGCCGCTCCGCCGTGGACAGAGATCCGCCGCGGCGCAGCTTGACGCCGGTCCGGGCGTAGGAGGACGTGGTGGCGGGCAGTCCCTCGGCGGTGGAGGAGACCAGCAGGGTGTCCGGGTCGAGCCAGGAGGCGTTGCCTTTCGCGGTCGGCAGGTCGAAGCCGCCGGCGGCGGGGTCCACGAAGCTGCGGGACTCGACGTCGAACTCGCGGTAGCGGTTTGCGTCGCCGCCGTCGGGGGAGAGTGCCAGCAGCGCCCGCCGGTGCGGCTCGCCGGCGGCCGGGCGCAGGAAATTGGCGCCGTGGAAGACCCACTCCTCGCCTTCCTCCGCGGCCAGCGCGTCCACATCCAGCAGGACGTCCCACTCCGGGGCCCCGCCGCGGTAGCTGTCCCAGCTCGTCCGGCGCCACAGGCCCTTCGGGTTCTCCCGGTCCTTCCAGAAGTTGTAGTACCAGCCGCCGTGCTTGCCCACCATCGCGATCCGGTCGGTGGAGTCCAGCACCTCCAGGATGCTGCCCTCCAGCGCCGTGTACTCGGCATCCTCCAGCAGCTCCTCGGTGCGGGCGTTCTGCTCCCGGACCCAAGCCAGTTGTTCCTCGCCGTAGATCTCCTCGAGCCAGATGTTCTCGTCAACGGGGTCGGGCGCGGTTCCCATTGCGGTGTCCGCGGGGGCGCTCGCGGCGGGACGGTCGGACGCGGGCGGGGGAGCAGCTTCAGCGGTGGTCATTTTTCCATCCAAGCAACTTCGGTGCGCCAGTAGCAAGTCAAGCCGTAGCCCGGCGGAACCCGTCCAGGGTCCCTCACCCGGGTCCGGGCTGCGGGCCAGTAGCGGATACGCTGGATGCCGTGGGCATATCGCAGAGCATCCGGACGGCAGTGATTGGCGCCGGTCCCCGGGGCACCAGCGCACTGGAGCGGCTGCTGGCCAACTGGGTGCCTGCCGGACCGGACGACACCCTGCACATCGACGTTATCGACCCGTATCCGGCGGGGCCGGGACACGTCTGGCAGCCCGGCCAGTCCCGGCTCTACCTGATGAACACGCAGTCGTTCTACCCCACCGTCATTCCCGAGGATCCCGACCTCGCACGGCCGCTCGCCGGCCACACCTTCGACCGCTGGCGTGAACTGCAGCGGGAACAGCCCCACCCCTGCCTCTCGGCCGAGGAACGTGCCGAACTCTCAAGGCTGGGTGCGGCGGATTTCCCCAGCCGGGCCCTGTACGGGCGCTACCTGCGCTCCACCTTGGAAGAACTGCTGTCCCGCCTCCCCGCCGGCGCCACGGTGGAATTCCACGACACGACGGCGACCTCCGTCCGCCATGCTGCCGCGCCCCGAGCCGGGGAGGCCGCGGACAACCGGGTGGGGTTCGACGTCGGACTGGCCGACGGCGCGGTCCTCACCGTCGATTCCGTGGTCCTGGCCCTCGGCCACCTGGAATCGCGGCTCAACCCCGAACAACGCGAACTCCAGGCGGCGGCGCAGGACCTCGGGCTGCTGTACCTGCCTCCGGCGGCTCCGGCTGACGTCGACTGGGCGCAGGTGCCGGCGGTCAAACCGGTTCTGGTGCGCGGCATGGGCCTGAACTTCTTCGACGCCATGGGCCAGCTGACCGAAGGCCGCGGCGGGCGGTTCCTGCCCGGCGAAAACGGCGGACTCCGCTACCTTCCCTCGGGCCGCGAACCGCTCATCATCGCAGCGTCCCGCCGCGGCACCCCGTACCGGGCCAAGGCGACCCTGGCCGGCTACTATCCCGACGCCGTGACGTTGAGGTACTGCACCGAAAGAGCTCTGGCGAAATTCGCGGAAACGGGAATCCGGCCCGCCTTCGACCATGACCTCTGGCCGCTCCTGCACCGCGACGCCCTCTGGGCCTACTACTCGACGCTGGCGCGCTCGCAGCCGGGCGCCATCGTGACGGACCCGAAGGAGTTCCTGCAGGCGCTGGAGGAGGCCCTCCGTCCGCACGCGCACTCGGCCGCGAAATGGGACGATGTGGTGGACTCCGTGCTGGAGATCCACGTCCGCCCCGCCCACCGCCTCAACCTGCTGGGACTCGCGGCGCCGCTGGCCGGGAGGTCGTTCGGATCCCGGGCGGAACTCGACAACGCCGTCGTCGATTATCTCCTCGATGACGCCAGGCGTTCCGCGCTGGGCGAGGACGACCCGGTGAAGATGACCATCGGCGCCCTGCACCACGGCCGGGCGGTGCTGAAGACCGCCGTCGCGGACGGCGGCATCACCGATGAATCCTGGGTCGCGGGCCTCCGCGGCTGGTTCGAATCCTTCGTCGAAGGCCTGGCCAGCGGTCCGCCGGCGCTGCGGGCCGAACAGCTCGCGGCCCTGGTCAGTGCCGGCGTCGTCCGGTTCGTCGGCCCGGACCCGAAGTTCGGAGTGGACCGCAAGGCGGGGACGTTCACGGCGGTCTCGCCCTGGGTGGGGAACGGCGCGGAAGACGGTCGGGGGGAGGTGGTGCAGGCCGTGGCCATGATCGAGGCGCTGGCGCCGGCCAACATGGTCACGGTCAACGAATCGCCCCTGCTGGAGCAGCTGCTCGCCGAAGGCCTCGTCCGCCCGCGGCTCATGATGACGGTGGAAGGGGCGCCCGTGCCGACGTCCGGGCTGGACGTGGCGCCGCATCCCTACCGGCCGCTGGGCGCCAACGGCTCGGTGACCGAAGGCCTGTATGTCATGGGCCTGCAGCTGTCCGCGGTGCAGTGGGGCACTGCCATCGCGGCCGAGGCCCGGCAGCAGAGCGGACCCGTGTACCGCAGCGGCCAGCGCACCCTGCGGGACGCCGACGAGATTGCCCGGGCCATCCTCGGACGCTAGCCCCCCGAAAAATGAGCATGCCCTCCTGCCGGGCCCACGAAAAATGAGCATGCCCTCCTGCCGGGCCCACGAAAAATGAGCATGCCCTCCGTCCGGGCTGAGCAATGGACATATGGGCTATATGTCCATTGCTGCAGCCCGGGGGAGGGCATGCTCACTGGTGCGGGGCTACGAAGCTAGCCCTTGAGGCAGTGGCGGTAGGCGGCCATTGCCTTGCCGTAGTTCACCTGGCCCACGAGGTCCGCGGACTTCTTGGGCTTGACCGGCGCGGTGCACGTCGGCGGGGCCGGGACGCTGGCTGCGACCAGGACGGCCGTCTTCACCACGGTGCCGGATTCGACGGCGGTGAGCACCAGGGTGCCCGTGCCGGCTGCTGCTCCGGCGGGAACCTTCACATCCACCGTGGCGGCGCCGGCGGAGACCGGTACCGAGCCCAGGTCCGTGACGGTGCCGTTCGCATCCGTGAACTCGGCGCGCAGCGAGGTGTTCACCGGGCTGCCCAGCGAGGCGAGGTCCAGCTTGGAGACGGCCAGGGTGATGGCCTCCCCACCCTTGACCTCGGCGGCGGTGGTGTTCACCACGGCAACGGAGCGGCGTGCGAAGTCCGGCGAGACCGGGCTCTGTGCCTGCAGGTACTTGATCCACGCGTCGCGGTCCACGAGTCCGGAGTCCTTGGTGTTGGTGCCGGACTTGAAGATGCGGAAGTTGTCGCCGCCCGTTGCCAGGAAGCTGAACGTTCCGATCCGGTAGGACTGCGCCGGGTCGATCAGCGCGCCGTTGACCCGGATCGAGGTGATCCGGTCACCGGCGGCGCGGGCGGCGTCGTAGGTGTAGTTGACGTTCTTGGACAGGCCGAGCTGCTGGTAGGCGCGGCTGGGAACCGTGCCGTCCGGGTTGGTCTGCCACTGCTGCTCCAGGAGCGTCTTGAACTGCTCGCCGGTCAGCGAGGTGGTCCACAGGTTGTTCACGAACGGCAGGACCGCGTTGGCCTCGGCGTAGGTGACGGTCCCGTCCGGGGCGTAGTACAGCTCGTTGCGCAGGCCGCCCGGGTTGACGACGCCGATCTCGGCGCCGCCGAGTTCCGGGGTCTTGAGTGAATCCACCAGGGAGTCCGCGACCAGGTTGCCCAGGGTGGACTCGCTGCCACGGTCATCGCGCGTTGCCGGGGTGGTGGCGGTGGCAGGCGTGAACGCGGTGGTGATATCCGCGGTCACCGAGCCGACCGGCTGGTTGCCGACCACTGCTGCGTCGGCCAGCGCCTTGTCAACGAGGGTCTTGACGGCGGCGACCCGCGGGTAGGCGGCCACGAGGTCGGCTGCCGGCTGGTCAGCCGAGGTGGTGCGCTTGACGTTGCCGGCCGTGTAGCCGGTGACCGCCATGGTTGCCGTGTCGATGGTCAGCCGGATCTGGCCGATGAACTCGCCGTAGTTGCCGGTCTGGACGATCGGGCGGGTCTTGCCCCCAACACCGGGGACCGGGGCATCCCAGGAGTACTGCTTGTGGGTGTGGCCGTTGAAGATCGCGGCAACATCCGGGGTGACCTCGGTGACCATCCTGGCGAAGGGGCCGCCGGCGGCGACTTCCTGCTCCAGGGTGGAGCCTTCGGGCACACCGGAACCGGCGCCGTCGTGGTTTGCCACGATGATCACGTCGGCAAGGTTGTCCGCCTTGATCTTCGCGGCGGCGCGGTTGATGGCGTCGACGGGATCGCCGAACTCAAGGTAGGCGATGCCGGCAGGAGTGACCAGCGACGGCGTCTCCTGCGTGACCGTGCCGATCACGGCGACCTTGACGCCGTTCATGTCGAGCACGGTGTACTCCGGCAGGACCGGCTCGGTGGTGCCCTTCTTGTAGACGTTGGCGCCCAGGTAGGGGAACGTGGCGTTGCTGCCGCCCGCGATGACGCGGTCGCGCAGGTCCGCCCAGCCGCCGTCGAACTCGTGGTTGCCCACGGCCGAGGTCCGCAGCTCAAGGGCGTTCAGCACGTCAATGGTGGGCTGGTCCTGGGCAACGGCCGAGGCGAACAGTGACGCGCCGATGTTGTCGCCGGCGGAGAGGAATGCGGTGGCGCCGGGGGCAGCCGCGGCCCGCAGCTTCTCGATGGTGCCCGCAAAGAACACGGTGTTCGAATCGATACGGCCGTGGAAATCGTTGATGCCAAGGAAGTTCAACTCGACGCTGGCGGGAATGGCTGTGCCGGCTTTCAGGTCCAGCCCCACCACCACCGGATCGTGGTCGCTCGCCCGGAACTGGTCCGGAGCGTAGTAGTCGGTCACGTTGTTGTTGTAGCGGCTGTACTCCAGGGCCACGGACTCCACGGAGTTGATGTTCCAGATGTCAGCGCCGGTGACGATGGCGTTGGCGCCCGGTGAGGCGAGGATGTGGTCCAGTGAGCCCACCAGGCCACCGAAGAGGTAGGAGTGCTTGGCGGAGCCATCGGCGTTCCGGGCCTTTTCGTCCTGGTTGACGTAACCCGCGGCCGTGAAGACGTTGATCGGGTCTTCCTTGGCGTAGGCGTTGAAGTCGCCGATCAGGAAGACCTTGTCGGTGCCCTTGGCAGTCTGCAGCTCGTTGGAAAACGCGAGGAGGGACCGGGCCTGTGCGGTGCGGGCGAGGTTCGAGGCACCCTGGCCCTTGTCGGTGTCCTCCGGAGTGGCGGCTGAGCCCTTGGACTTGAAGTGGTTGGCGATCGCGATGAACTTCTTGTCATCGGCGGCGCCGACCGGCTTGAAGACCTGGGCCAGCGGCTTGCGGGCATTCGCGAACGCCACAGTGTCGTTGTGGATGATCGACTCGCCCACCGGCTCCGCTGCGGACTTCTTGAAGATGAAGGCGGTGCGGATCATGTCCTCGTCGGCCAGCGGGGGTGCGTTGGCGGGCGTGCGGACGTAGTCCCAGATCCCCGGTGTGGCGATGTTCAGGGCATCGACCAGCTTGGCCAGGGCGTCGTCACGGTTCTTGCCGAACTGCGCTGAGTTCTCGATCTCCATGAGGGACACGACGTCGGCGCCGGACTTGGTGATGGCGGCGACGATCTTGTCCTGCTGGCGCTGGAGGTTCTCGGCGTTGGCCGCGCCGCGGGCGTCGCAGCCGCCGCGGACGGTGATCGGGTTGCCGGCGCGGTCCGTGTAGTAGGTGCACCCGGTGAGTTGATCGCCCGTGGTGGGGAAGTAGTTGAGCACGTTGAACGAGGCAATCTTGAGGTTGCCTCCCACAGCCGCCGGAGCCTCCGTGCGGGTGGTCGCGCCGAAGCTGACGGGCTGGACGGCCTCCGCGTTGGCGGGGGTCAGGTGGGTCAGCGGCTGGAACTTCCAGGAGCCGTTCGCGTAGTTGAGCACAACGTTGGTCTTGAAGCTCACCGGTGCGCCCACGCGGACGGGGTCCGCCGTGGTCAGGTACGGCAGTTCCAGCGCCTTGGTTCCGGCGTCCTTGAGGAAGTTGGTGGTGGCGCCGTCGTCGAGCTTGATGCCGCGGGCGGCATTGGCGGCGACGGTGGCGGTGTATTCGGCCGAGCCGTACGGCGCGACGGCGGTGGGCTGCTCCAGCGCGGTGGTGCCTCCGGCCAGGCCGATTTCGCCGTACTGGTTCAGCGAGTAGTTGTCAGTGACCGTTACGGGCCCCTGCGGGGTGAGCAGCATGCCTTCGAGCGCTTCGCGGAGGGCTTCCTCGGCGGGGAGGGCAAAGCCAGTGGCCTTGACCTCGGGAGCCGCCTCGGTCAGCTTTTTCAAGTCCGCCGCAGCGGCAACCGTCATCTGGGTCATGCCGAAGTATTCGCTGACGGTGCCTGTCACCTCGACGTAATCGCCGATCTGCACGGAATCGGCCGTGGCGGCCGAGAAGACGAAGAGGGCGTCCGACGCCGTGTGGTTCGCCGGGCCCAGGTCGCCGCCGGTGCCGGGGGTCTGGATGTAGTAGCCGGCGAAGCCTCCGGTGGGGAACGTCGCGGTGACCTTGCCGCGGGTGATGACCGAGGTTCCGACGAGCGGGCTCGCGACGCCGTCGCCCTGGATTTCGGCGATGGTCCTGGCGGCGGGGGGAGTGACGGGGCCGGGATCGACAGGGGGATCGACCGGGGTGGCTGCACCGTTCGGGGCCTTGGGGGTGATCGTGGCGTTCAGGGTGAAGTCCGCGGAGTTGTTGTTGCTGTCAACGCCGTTGCTGCGGTTCAGGCTCTTGACGTCGCCGGTGCCCGACGGCGCTTTGGCCGCCAAAGTTTCGAAGGTCAGCGAGCTGCCGTAACCGAGGAGATCGGCCACGTTGGCCGGTTCCACGACGGACCCGGTGGCGAGGTCTGTGACAGCGGTTGCCTGCTTCGCCAGCACTATTGTTCCGCCGCCAATGGCAGGGTTGAATCCCGTGGCCGTGGAGTCAGCGGCCGGCAGGTCCAGTCCGGCCGTGCCATTGCTCCCACCCTTGAGCAAGTAGAGGCCGTTAGCCGCAATGGTGCCGGTGAGCGGTACGACGCTGCTCGGGACGCCGGTTCCCGACGCGGAGCGGTACTGGAGGGACCAGCCGTCCAGTGAAACCGGGGCGTCGGAGGTGTTGTGAAGCTCGACGAACTTGTTCTTGAAAGCGGCTCCGGCGCTGCCGCCGCTGAGGTACGCCTCGTTGATGATGACTGGCGAGCTGCCGGCCGCTGCCGGGGTGGCCTCCACGGCGAACGCCGGCACAGCGGCCAGCGGGGCTGCGATGAGCCCCACCGACAGCGCTGTGCCCAGCGCGGTCTTCCAAGGTATGTGTTTCATCCGCTCTAACTCTCATTAGGTGCCCGGGTAGGGCTGGGTGGAAGGTGCCCGCGCGATGCCGCGGACCGCCGGTCGTTGCTCCTGGTCAAGCAGTTCCCGGCACATCAAAACAGGGGTGAATGAACACGGTGTGTCCTGCATGTGCATTCGGCGAGACGTCCCCCAGCGGAACGCGTCACAGCCGTCACGGGACACGAACGGTGCGTCCCGGCAACGGAGGTGGTGAAGCTTCTGACCTGCGTCAGTTCAGTCTGCCCGACGCCCAGGCGGCGGGCATGGCAAAAGAATACCGGCCGGTAACCGCCACTGAAGCGGCTGGCCGGTATTCCCACGGCAGTTTTGCGCAAGGATTTTCCGAAGTTTTTCCGCAGCTTTTCCCGAGGTTCGCCCGGGATGCTCAGGTGCCCTGCGGCCCGGCGTCGGCGCCTGGCTGCGCGGTTTCTGCAACGATTTTGAACAGGGCGCCGGTGGGGTCAGCAAGCGTGGCCAGCCGCCCGAACGGGCTGTCGTCCGGCCCGTCGATCACCTGGGCGCCCATTGACATGGCCTTTTCGATCGCGGCGTCCGTGTCGGACACCGCGAAGTAGACCTGCCAGTTGGACGGGACCCCGGCAGGGAGATAGCCCGAGGCGTCCAGAATGCCGGCCTGGGCAGTGTCCCCGGCTCCCAGCGTGGTGTAGCGGAATTCGGGGGTGTCACTCATGACGTCGGTGTCCCACCCGAACACGTCCTGGTAGAACTTCACCGCGGTGCCATAGTCCGTGGTGTGGAGTTCGTGCCAGGCGGGCGTGCCCGGGTCGGCCGCGAGCCCGTAGCCCTTCATTTCGCCGGGCTGCCACACGCCGATGGATGCCCCGGTGGAATCAGCGATCATCGCCATGCGGCCCTGATCCGGAACGTCCATGGCCTCCAGATAGACCTGTCCGCCGTGGTGGGAAGCAGCCTGCACGGTGGCCGCCGCGTCATCCGAGCGCAGGTACGTGCTCCACATGTCCGGCATGCCCACCATGGCCTCGTCCTTTTGCATCATGCCGGCAACGGGCTTCCCGTTCTTCTCGGCCATGATGTACCCGCCGTACTTCTCCTGGTCGCCCGTCTCGAAGGTCCAGCCAAACAGCTCACCGTAGAACGCCTTGGCCTTGCCGGTATCGGAGGTCATCAGGTCGATCCAGCATGGCGCGCCGTTGGTGTGGTCCGGTGTAGGCATTGTGGGCTCCTTCTCTGCTCTGCGGCCCGGGTCGAGCCGGCAGGCCGACCGATTCATGCGGGTGGTGAAGACACACAGAGACTATTCCCGGGCACCGCCGGTTTCAATGGCTCCGGTTGATTGCCTCCCGCCGGCCCGGCACGCAAAAATGCCCCCGGTTCCGCCATAAGAGGGAACCGGGGGCTATTCGCGGAAGGTAAGAGATTCGAACTCTTGGTACGGGGTTACCGCACACTGGTTTTCAAGACCAGCTCCATCGGCCGCTCGGACAACCTTCCCTAACGAGTAGTGTTTCATAGGCAGTCGGCAGCAACAAAAAACGCGGTTGCGCTCGCGGACAGGGGTAACTCCTCCGCCTACTCTGGGAGAAGGCGCTTCGGATGTCGTGTGCCGCACGCGCGTCCCTGCGAGAAGCTGCAGCAAGATGAGTTAGGAATCGGGAGTTCTCCATGAAGGCTGTCTATATCTCCGAGCCGGGCGGACCCGAGGCCCTGGTGGTCCGCGAGGTCCCGCCCCCGGTGCCCGGCGCCGGAGAGGTGCTGATCGACGTCGTCGCCGCGGGACTCAACCGCGCCGACGTCCAGCAGCGCAAGGGCCACTACCCGCCCCCGCACGGGGCCTCGGAGATTCCCGGGCTGGAAGTCTCGGGCCGGATCGCCGGGTTTGGGCCCGGCGTCGCCAAGCCGTTCTCTGTGGGGGACAAGGTCGTCGCCCTGCTGGCTGGCGGCGGCTACGCCCAGCAGGTGGCCGTTCCGGCCGGGCAGGTCCTGAGGGTCCCTGACGGCATCGACCTCGTCACCGCCGCAGCCCTGCCGGAAGTGGCGGCGACGGTCTACTCCAACCTGATCATGACGGCGCAGCTGCAGCCGGGCGAGACCGTGCTCATCCACGGGGCAACCGGCGGCATCGGCACCATGGCCATCCAGCTCGCCAAAGCCTTCGGAGCCGTTGTCGCCACCACAGCGGGCACCGCGGAGAAAGTCAGCACCGCCAAGGCCTTCCTGGGTGCCGACATCGCGATCAACTACGCCGAGGAGGACTTCCCGGAGAGCCTGCGGGCTCAGAACGGCGGCAAGGGCGCGGACGTTATCCTCGACGTCGTCGGGGCCAAGTACCTTACACAGAACGTGGAGGCGCTGGCGGACTACGGGCGGCTTGTGGTGATTGGCCTGCAGGGCGGGGCCAAGGGTGAACTGGACCTGGGCAAGCTGCTGGGCAAGCGCGCTGCGATCATTGCGACCGCGTTGCGCCCGCGGCCCGTGGAGGAGAAGAGCGTGATCATGGATGCCGTCCGCGACGCTGTCTGGCCGCTGCTGACCGACGGCCGGATCCGGCCGCTGGTGGCAAAGACCTTTCCACTGGAGCAGGTCGTGGCCGCGCACCGGTATTTCGACTCCGGCGACCATGTGGGAAAGATCCTGCTGGTCCTGTAGCAGGTATTCCAGTTATGGCATATCTCGAATTGCTTCGGCATTACAAATGACTGTAATGTAATTCCATACGCGGTATACACGCGTCTTGGGGCGCGTGTATGCTGTCGTCCCGCTACCCTTCGGGAGCATCATGTCCATCCGTCACAGCCTCCTCGCCCTCCTGCGGGACCGGCCGCGCTATGGCTACCAGCTGCGGATCGAATTCGAGGAACGCACCGGATCGTCCTGGCCCCTCAATATCGGGCAGGTCTACACCACCCTTGATCGCCTGGAGCGCGACGGACTTGTCCGCAAGGACGGTGCCGACGGCGAGGGCCACGTCGTTTACACCATCACCCCCGAGGGCCGCACAGAAGTCGGCAACTGGTTCACCTCTCCGGTCCCGCGGACCAGCCCTCCCCGGAATGAACTGGCCATTAAGCTCGCCCTCGGGCTGACTCTTCCCGGCGTCGACGTCGGCGCAGCCATCCAAGCCCAGCGCGCCGTATCCATCCGGGCCCTGCAGGACTACACCAAGGCCCGGCGCGATACGGCATCCCAGTACCGGTCGGCTGACACCGCCCGGCTGCTGGTGCTGGACTCACTCATCTTCCAGACCGAGGCCGAGGTGCGGTGGCTCGACCTCTGCGAGGCCCGGCTCATGCAGCTGGCAGGTCCATCCGCCTGACGTCCGCCCGTGCGGCTACTACCAGCGAGTACCACCCGGCGGTAACGCCCCGCCGTTCGGCGCGCTGGCCCAACCGTTCAACGACTCCGCGGCACCGCCTACCGCAAACCCATACCCATGAATCGCCGTCGTTGGTAGGGTGCCTTGGGGCACATCTGTCGAGTGGATTTGCCCGGTTGGGGTTTCTCAAGGAGGAGACATGGGCACAATGCCGGATGGCACGCCAAAAAACTTACTCGTCGACGACGGCATCACGCCCGATCCGACGCTGCCGCCCACGGCCGTGGACGAGTCCTTGCGCGAAGCCGAAGAGCGCAAATGGACGCCGACCAAGATCGCAATCTGGGCGGCAATCTCCCTGCTGGGCGCCGTGGCATGGTTCATGCTCGCGATTGTCCGCGGTGAAACAGTCAACGCCATCTGGTTCGTGTTCGCCGCAGTGTGTACGTACCTGATCGGCTACCGCTTCTACTCCAAGGTCATCGAGCGCTACCTGCTCAAGCCGAACGACCGCCGGGCCACCCCCGCAGAGTACAAAGCCGACGGCAAGGACTATGTCCGAACGGACCGCAACGTCCTCTTCGGCCACCACTTCGCCGCTATCGCCGGCGCCGGCCCCCTCGTCGGCCCGATCCTCGCTGCCCAGATGGGCTACCTCCCCGGCACCATCTGGATCATCATCGGCGTGGTGTTCGCCGGAGCCGTCCAGGACTACGTTGTGATGTTCTTCTCCATGCGCCGCGGCGGGCGCTCACTGGGCCAGATGGCCCGCGAGGAACTCGGCGTCATCGGCGGCACCGCCGCGCTGATCGCCACCCTGCTGATCATGGTGATCATCGTCGCCATCCTGGCCCTCGTTGTCGTCAACGCCCTGGCCGAGAGCCCGTGGGGCGTCTTCTCCGTCGGCATGACCATCCCGATCGCGCTTTTCATGGGCGTGTACCTGCGCTTCATCCGCCCCGGCAAGATCATGGAAGTCTCGCTGATCGGCTTTGTGCTGCTCATGGCCGCCATCATCGGTGGCGGCGCCGTCGCCGCCACCGAATGGGGCGACGCCCTCTTCACGCTGGACAAGGTCACCATCGCCTGGGCCATCATCATCTACGGCTTCATCGCCGCCATCCTGCCGGTCTGGCTCCTCCTGGCTCCGCGAGACTACCTCTCCACCTTCATGAAGATCGGCGTAATCGTGATGCTGGCCCTGGCCGTCATCGTGGTCCGTCCGGAAATCTCGGTCCCGGCCTTCAGCGAATTCGCCAGCCGAGACAATGGCCCGGTCTTCCCGGGCGCGCTGTTCCCGTTCCTCTTTGTCACCATCGCCTGTGGTGCGCTCTCCGGATTCCACGCACTGATCGCTTCCGGCACCACGCCGAAGCTGATCGAAAAGGAACGCCAGACCCGCTACATCGGGTACGGCGGCATGCTGATGGAGTCCTTCGTGGCCATCATGGCCCTCGTTGCGGCGATCTCCATTGACCGCGGACTCTACTTCGCAATGAACGCACCGGCGGCCCTCACCGGCGGCACCGTGGAAACCGCTGCCGCCTGGGTCAACAGCCTCGGACTGTCCGGCGTCAACATCAGCCCCAACATGCTGGCCGAGACGGCCGCCAACGTCGGCGAAGCCAGCATCGTATCCCGCACCGGCGGCGCCCCGACCCTCGCCGTGGGCCTCGCCCACATCATGCAGCAGTTCATCGGCGGCACCGCCATGATGAGCTTCTGGTACCACTTCGCCATCATGTTTGAGGCGCTGTTCATCCTCACCGCTGTCGACGCCGGCACGCGCGTTGCCCGCTTTATGCTGCAGGACTCGATCGGCAACTTCATCCCGAAGTTCAAGGAGCACTCCTGGCGTCCCGGCGCCTGGCTCGCCACCGCCGTCATGGTCGGTGCCTGGGGCGCCGTGCTGCTGATGGGCGTCACGGACCCGCTGGGCGGCATCAACACGCTGTTCCCGTTGTTCGGCATCGCCAACCAGTTGCTGGCGGCCATCGCCTTGTCAGTCTGCCTCGCCATCGCTGCGAAGAAGGGCTCCTTCAAGTTCCTCTGGATTGTGGCGCTCCCGATGGCCTTCGCAGCCGTCGTGACCATCACGGCGAGCTACCAGAAGATCTTCTCTTCCACCCCGGCAGTCGGCTACTTCGCCAACAACGCCGCCTTCTCCAACGCACTCGAGGAGGGCAAAACCTCCTTCGGCACGGCCAAGACCGTCCAGGCCATGGAAGCCGTGGTCCGCAACACCGCGATCCAGGGCTGGCTCTCGGTCATCTTCGTGGTGCTCAGCATCATCGTCATCACAACGGCCCTGATCGCCACGTCCAGGGCGTTCCGCAACGCCAAGGCCGGCGTGGCGAACACCAGCAATGAGGATCCGGCGCTGCCGGCCCGGGTCTTCGCCCCGGCCGGCCCGGTTCCCACGGCATCCGAGCGGGAGCTTATGGCCAAGTGGAACCAGCTGCCGGCGGACAAACGGGCCGAGAAGGCCGCCCACCATTAATGCGGAGGCACAGATGAACGCTGTAGTTGCAGGCTTTCGGGGGTTCGCCCGGTACCTCGGCAGTGTCATGGGCGCAGATGCCTACACGAAGTACCTGGCACACCATGTCGAAGCCGGCCACGGCTCCCAGCCGATGACCGAGCGGGAGTTCTGGCGGGACCAGACGGACCGTCAGGAAGCCAACCCGCAGGGCCGGTGCTGCTGACCGGTTTCGGCTGGTCAGCGTTGCAGCTGCCGGAGGGCGCCGCCGGGCACACTAGTGTCCGGCGGCGCCCTCGCTGTTTGTTGCGCCGTTCCGTGGGTCCGGGCCGCGGCCCGGCGGCTGGACCGCGCCGCGGCTCCGGCCTCGTGAGAGTATGAAGCCATGAGCGATCCGAACGACACTCAGCCCGACGGCGGGGTCCCCTTCGAGGGCACCACCCTGGAGCCCCGGCCGGCCGGGGCAGACGGAAAAGTTGCCCGCGACCATCCGCTGGGGCCCGGCCAGTCCGGGGCACCGGAGGGACAGGGACGACCTGTCGAGCCCGCGGGGGCACGCCCCAAGTCCAGCCAGCTCCAGGACCTCGTTGACGAACCCGCGAAGGTGATGCGGATCGGCACCATGATGAAGCAGCTCCTGGACGAAGTGAGGTCCGCCCCTCTCGATGACGCGGCGCGGCTCCGGCTGGCAGAGATCCATGAACGCTCCATCAAGGAACTGGAAGACGGCCTCGCGCCGGAACTGGTCGAGGAGCTGGAACGGATCACTCTTCCGTTCCCCGGGGAGGGAACCCCCTCGGACGCGGAACTGCGGATCGCGCAGGCCCAGCTGGTCGGCTGGCTGGAGGGCCTCTTCCACGGCATCCAGACCGCCCTCGCGGCCCAGCATGCCGCCCGGGACCACGCCGTGGCGCAGGCACAGCTCCGCCAGTTGCCTCCCGGAACAGTGATTGCGCCCGGGGTGGTGATCGGCGAGAACGGGGAACCCCAGCGCGCCGCGGCACCCAAGCCCGGCGCGGTTCACCCGCAGCCTGCCGTCCCGGCAGATCCGGACCACGGTCCCGGCCAATACCTGTAAGGGACCCTTGGGATTCTTCAGCGCCGCCCGGCAGGGGCGGAAAGACGACGCCGAACTCGGCAAAGGGCTCTGGCGCCGCGCCCATGACCGGTTCACCCGGGGCCTGGACCGCTATCACCAGGTCCTCGCGGGGGTGGAGGATGACGCCCTCTATGCCGAACTCCTGGAGATCGCCGACGAACTCACGGCGCTCTCCTTGCGGGTCCGGCAGATCTGCGTGGAGGCCCAGCGGCGCGCACCCAGCGAAGGACTCGACATTCCCGGGAGACTGGGAGGAGTCCACCGCGCCCTGTCCACGGCCGGCAACTCCCTGGCGACCACGGCCGAAGCAGCCGCGATGCTCCGGCTCGCCGTCGGCCCTGCCGAGCCCGGCGCGGAGTCGGTCCGGCGCCGCGCCGAATCGGTGCTGGACCAGGTCACCGACGCCGAACGCCGCCTGGCGGAGACGGCCGCACCCGACTGACAGTCCCCGGTTGCCTTGGCGCTGGCCCGAAATTCCCGGTTAAGCGCCTAGCTTAGCTGCGCCCTAAACGCTGGCGGT
Source organism: Arthrobacter sp. UYEF36 (assembly GCF_040547025.1). Taxonomy (NCBI): domain Bacteria; kingdom Bacillati; phylum Actinomycetota; class Actinomycetes; order Micrococcales; family Micrococcaceae; genus Arthrobacter; species Arthrobacter sp. UYEF36. The sequence goes on along the minus strand of NZ_JBEPOX010000016.1, from coordinate 39,072 downwards.
ATGGCGGGTACGTTGGCAGGATAGTTAGATGACTTTTTCACCGGTACTGACTTTCAATGACGGCAACACCATTCCCCAGCTTGGCTATGGAGTGTGGCAGGTTGAAGACGACGTCGCCGAGAAGGTGGTTGTCCAGGCTTTCGAGGCCGGCTTCCGCCACATCGACACCGCCAAGATCTACGGCAATGAAGCGGGGGTGGGACGGGCTATCGAGCGCTCCGGCCTCAAGCCCGAGGAAATCTTCATCACCACCAAGCTGTGGAACGCGGACCAAGGCTACGAGTCCACGCTGAAGGCCTTCGAGGAATCCATGGAACGCCTGGGCCTGGAGACCCTGGACATGTACCTGATCCACTGGATGCAGCCCAAGCAGGACAAGTACGTGGACACCTGGAAGGCTCTGATCGAGCTGCAGAAGCAGGGCCGCGTCAAGACCATTGGTGTCTCCAACTTTACGAAGGAAGGCCTGGAGCGCCTGATCGACGAGACCGGCGTCGTGCCGGCCATCAACCAGATCGAACTGCATCCCTTCTTCAACCAGGCCGAGCTGCGCGAGTTCAACGCCTCCAAGGGCATCCTCACCCAGGCATGGTCGCCGCTGGGCCAGGGCGGGGAGCTGCTGGAGAGTGCCATCATCGGCCAGATCGCGGCCAAGCATAACGCCACTCCGGCGCAGGTCGTCATCGCCTGGCACCTGGCTATCGGCAACGTTGTTATCCCCAAGTCCGTGACCGAATCCCGCATCCGCGAGAACTACGCCGCGCTGGATGTCAGCCTGGACGAGACGGATGTGCAGGCCATCAACGGCATGGACAACTCGGCCGAGGGCGCCGGCCGCATCGGCGCCGACCCGGCAGTCGCCGACTTCGCCTAAGCCAACCCGGCCTCACAGCCGTACGACGCCGCGAGGACCGCAACTGGGCCTTCACCCGATCCGGGTGGGGGCCCATTTTGCGGCCCGGTGCCCCTGCGGAACCCGGCTAAGCGGCCCTCCGCCCTTCCTTCACCGGCACCGCGTCAACGATGGCCCAGCCGTGCTCGTCGGCCACCCGGCGGCTGGCGAAGCGTTCGGCGTCGGAAACGTCGTCGAAGGTCTCGGTGCGGATGCGGCCGCAGTCCGTGTCCAGGTACGTGACTTCAAAGTACTGGTTGGTTTCCATGCATTAAGTGTGGCGCCGGCCTCCGACACTATCCGGTCATCAGTGCGGTGTGTTGCCAAGCCGCAGCACCCGTTCCCGGGCAAGGTCCTCGGTACGGCGCGCCTTGGCCGCTGCCCGTGCTGCCTGCTGCGCCCGGGCTGCGGCCAGTTCGCGCCGCTTCCTGACGGCTTTGAGCTCCTGCTCGCGCGCTGCGAGCTGTTCCCGGAGCGTTCGCACCGCGTCGGCGAGGTCGGTGGCCAGGGCCGTGGCCTCGGACAGCTCCTCTTCCTGCTGCCGGCCTTCCCGGGCGGCCGCTCCAGCGGCATCTTCCGCATCCTTGAGCAGAGCCCGGGCCCGTACCAGCGCGGAGGGAGTGGACCTCCGCGGTTCCTGCCGGACAGCGCGCAACCGGGGCTGCTCCGCCGCTGCACCGGCTGCAGTCCCGGTCCCGGCCGCGGTTCCGGTCCGTACCTCTTCCCGGGGTGCGCCGGGCGTGGGAACCGGTCCGGCCGTGGCGGTAAGCGCCAGGGCGGGCAGCGCCACGGCACCTGAAACGTCCACCACGTCCACACCGTCGGCGGACAACCCCCGGAGCAGGCGGCCGGACTGCACGGCGGCCGCGGCCCCCTGATCTGCTGTCGCCGCGCGTAACGTCGATTCCACCTCCGCCGCGATCGCGCCGCTGATCTTCCGGCCCTGCTGTTCGGCGATCTCCCTTGCTGCCTTGACGGCGGTGGCCAGGAGCCGGCGCCGTTCGTGTCCCAGCCGCCGGAGTTCCGCTGCGTCGAGGGAGGATTGCGCGGCACGCATCGACGTCCCCAGCCCGGCGAGTTCCCGCAGGGTCTCAGGCTGCCGGGCGGCAAGCATGTTCACCGTCCACGCCGCCACGGACGGTTTGGGCAGGGACCGCACCTCTGCGGCGAGGGACCGCTGCTCTTTCGCGGCAGCCGCGTCCTTGGCAGCAGCTGTCCGTGCGGCGACAAAATCGTCGAACGGAAGGGCATAGAGCCGCGCCACGACGTCCGCCAGCCCCTGCTCTCCCATGCAAGAATCATAGAAGCCCGGCCCCGGCGATGCCGCCACCACCGGGCGGTTCGGACGGATAGGGACATACATGACCGACATAGCGGGGCTCCCGGCCCACATCCTGCTCATCCACGCCGTCGTTGTGCTGGCCCCGGTCGCCGGTCTCGCCGCCATCGCTTACGCCGCGGCGCCCCGCTGGCGCGGTTACCTGGCCTGGCCGCTGGGTGTGCTGTCCCTGGGCCTGGTTCCCTTGTCCCTCATCACCGCGGAGGCCGGGGAACAGCTGGAGGAGGCCCGCCCCTCCTCGGCTTTGATCCGGGAGCATGCGGAACAGGGGGACGTGCTGAAGGCCGTTTCTGTGGTGTTCTTTGTCATTGTTGCGGCGACGCTGGTCGCGAGCTACGAGCCCATCGGGCGGCGTTTCGCCTTCCTGGGGAGCCTGCGGACCAACCGCGTTGTCCGGCTGTCGCTGCTGGTCGTCGCGGCGGCAGCCGGTGCCTTCTTCATTTACCAGAGCGTCATTACCGGCCATTCCGGCGCTGCCTCCGTCTGGTCCCCTTGAGCGGACCATCACGAGGCCCCGGCAGTACGCCGCACAGTCTTTCCGATCAGGCCTCCAGCGCCGCGGCGGGCGCCGCCGCCGGCACCTTCCCATGGCACCTCCGCCGCGCCTCCGAGGCCCTGCAGGCCCTCGACGTCAGCCCGGAGACCGGTCTGGACTCGGACGAGGCGGACCGGCGCCTGGGCCTCTACGGCGCCAACGAACTCCGTTCCGCGCCCCCGGTGCCGCTATGGCGAAAGATTGTCCGGCAGTTCCAGGACCCGCTGATCTACCTGCTGCTCGCGGCCATCGCCATCTCGGTCTTTGCCTGGGCGGTGGAAGGCGCCTCCGGCGTGCCGATTGACGCGTTGGTGATCGGGGCCGTGGTCCTCTTCAACGGCGTCCTCGGCTTCGTGCAGGAAAACAAAGCCGAGAGCGCCGTCGCGGCGCTGAGGCTGATGACGGCAGCGAACTCCACGGTGCTGCGGGACGGCCAACTGACAACGGTGCCGTCCTCGGGGTTGGTGCGCGGTGACATCCTGGTCCTCAACGAGGGGGATTCTGTCGGCGCCGACGCCCGGCTGATGACGGCAAGTTCCCTGGGTGTCGCCGAGTCCTCGCTCACCGGAGAAAGCTCGCCCGTCTTCAAGAACCCCCGGGTCCTCAGCGGCGAGGTCCCCCTCGGCGACCGGCTGAACATGGTCTACAAGGGGACCGCCGTGGCGCAGGGCTTGGGTCGCGCGGTGGTGACCGCAACCGCGATGGACACCGAGGTCGGCGCGATTGCCGGCATGCTGGCGGCCGCTGAGGACGCCCCCACCCCGCTGCAGCGCGAAATCGCGGGCGTCAGCAAGTTGCTCGGCATCACCGTGATCGCGATCGCCGTCGTCGTGATGGCCACGATCATCATCGTCAACGGCGTGTCCACGCTGAGCGGGCTTGTCACCGTCCTGCTGCTGGGCGTCTCGCTCGCGGTGGCGGCCGTACCCGAAGGGCTGCCCGCCATCCTGTCCGTGGTGCTCGCCATCGGTGTCCAGAACATGGCCAAACGCAACGCGGTGGTCAAGGAGCTGCACTCGGTGGAAACCCTTGGCTCCGCTTCGGTCATCGCCTCGGACAAGACAGGAACGCTCACCCGCAACGAGATGACCATTTGCAGGATCACCACCGCCTCCGGCCAGGTCGAGCTCACCGGCGTCGGGTACCGGCCGGAGGGCGGTGTGCTCCACAACGGCCACGAAGTTCGTGATCCGGCCCTGCTCCGGGAAGCACACATGGTGCTGGCCGGGGGCTCCTTCGCCAACAACGCGCAGCTCCGGGAGCGCAACGGCGAATGGCAGATCCAGGGCGACCCGACGGAAGCGGCGTTCCTCGTCGCTGCCCGGAAGCTTGCCGGGGTCACAGACAGAATCGGGGAGTTCGACCGGCAAGGCGAGATTCCCTTCACCTCGGAGCGGAAGCTGATGTCCGCGCTGGCACATCACCGGGAGGGCGGCACCCTGTCCCTCGTCACCAAGGGCGCCCCGGATGTCCTGCTGGAACACTGCACCGGACTGCAGCTCGGCGGGGTGGTCGTTCCGATGGACGCGGACCGCCGAGCCCGGGCGCTGGGCGATGTCGAGGAGCTCTCCTCGCAGGCCTTCCGCACGCTCGGCGTGGCCTACCGCCAGTACACCGAGGCGGACCGTCACGAAACGGACGTACTCGACGAGGAAGACGAGAGCACGCTCGTCTACGTCGGCGTCGTCGGAATCCTGGACCCGCCCCGGGCAGAAGCGGCCTCCGCGGTGGCCGAAGCGCGGCGGGCGGGGATCCGCGTCGTGATGATCACCGGCGACCACCCGCTCAGCGCGGCACGGATCGCCGGCGACCTTGGGATCGCCAAGCCGGGGGAGCGGGCGGTCACCGGCGCGGAGCTGGACGAACTGGACGAGGACGGGCTGCGGGCGCTCACCCGGAACAGCTCGGTGTATGCGCGGGTGGCACCGCAGAACAAACTGCAGATCATCACCTCCCTGCAGGCCCAAGGCAATGTGGTCGCGATGACCGGCGACGGCGTCAATGACGCACCGGCGCTGAAAACCGCTGACATCGGCATCGCCATGGGCGTCACGGGCACCGAGGTGACCAAAGAGGCCTCGAACATGATCCTCGGCGACGACAACTTCGCCACGATCGTCTCCGCGGTGCGCCAGGGCCGGGTCATCTTCGAGAACATAGAAAAATTCCTGCGCTACCTGCTGTCCTCGAACATGGGCGAGGTGTTCACGGTCTTCCTTGGCGTCGTGTTTGCCGGCGCCATGGGCCTGGCCGGCGCGAGCCCCGGCGAAGTCGCGGTGCCGTTGCTGGCCACGCAGATCCTGTGGATCAATCTCGTGACCGACTCCGGCCCCGCTCTGGCGATGGGCGTTGACCCGGAAATCGACGACGTCATGGCGCGCCGGCCCCGACAAAGCGGCGACCGGATCCTCGGCACGCGCATGTGGCTGGGTATCCTGAGCATCGGCCTGGTCATGGGCGTTACATCCCTGCTGACCATCGATATCTTCCTGCCCGGCGGGCTGGTCCCCGGCGGCACTGACTCGCTCGATGTCGCACGGACCGCCGGCTTCACCACCCTCGTGTTCGCCCAGCTGTTCAACGCCTTCAACTCCCGTTCGGAGACGACATCGGCCTTCCGCCGGCTCTTCGTGAACAAGTGGCTCTGGGGGTCGGTGCTGCTGGCGGCGGTGCTTCAGGTGGCGGTCGTCGAGTTGCCGTTCCTGCAGCGGGCCTTCGGGACGGCGTCCCTGGACCCCGGCCACTGGGCCGTTTGCGTCGCGATGGCGTCGACCGTGCTGTGGTTCGATGAACTCCGCAAGATCGTCCTTCGGGCGGGCGGGCGACGCCGGGAGGCGCCGTCCCGCGGCTGAGGAACGAGGCCGGTTCCCGGCCCGAGAGCTGGCGCTAGGGCTTGCCGGACCGTCGGAGCGCCATAATCAGCACGGCGAACGCGACCGCCTGCAGGACCGCGACGGCGGTGATCAGCAGCGCACGGGTGTCATAAAGCGCGCCGTACAGCGCCCCTCCAGCCAACGCCCCGGCCCCTTCGAAAGCGGCGAAGACGCCGTATGCCGTGCCCTGGCGCAGTTCCGGGACGAGATCCGCGACCAGCGCCTTGACGGTCGAGTCCTGGATGCCCATGGCGATGCCCCAGGCGAGCACACCACAAAGCGCCAGCCCGATCCCCGGCGCCAGGGCAAGCACCGGCACCGCAACGGTCAGCAGGGGAATGGCCAAAAGAACCCTGCCGCCGGAGCGGTCGTAGATGACGCCGCTGGCGAGGGCGCCCAGGGCCGCCGCCGCCATCGCGCCGGCGTACAGCAGCGCGACCGCCGCCACCGGAACCGCCGCCGCCGTCGTGAGGTGGAACGAAATAACGCCAAAGGCGACCAGCCCCGCGCTCCAGAAGAAAGCGGCGACGGCAAACAGGGCAAAGCTCCCGGTGAACAACGGCACGGGCCGGCCTGCGGCGCCGGGGGACCTCGGGTCGACGGCCTCCTGTACGCCCCAACCGGCTTCGAGCGACGGCGGCTGCCGTGTGCCGGGGCCCGGTACACGGCGGCGCATCCTGAACAGCAGGAACATGGCTGCCGCTGCCGGAACTGACAGCATCGCGAAGGCGGCCGTCAGGTCGCCGCTGGCCGCCAACGCAAAGGCGACCAGGACCGGCCCGAGCAAGGCTCCGACAAGGTCCAGGGACTTGTGCACGGCGAAACCGCGGCCGCGGCCGACGGGCTTGGCGACTCCGGCCAGCAGCACGGTCTTCGCCGGGCTGCGGACGGCTTTCCCGACCCTGTCCCCGATAATCAGCGCAGCGGCTAGAACCAGCCCGGATTCTCCGGCCCAGGACGCGACGGCGAGCAGGGGCACACAGACTGCCGTCAGCGCATATCCGGCCAGCGTAAAGGTCCAGTAGCGGCGGGTCCGGTCCGCCCAGGGCCCGAAAATCAGCCGGAGCCCCTGCGCGGCAGCTTCGGCTCCGCCCGTGACGAGGCCGACGAGCAGCGCGGAGGCGCCCAGCTGGGCGAGCAGGGGACCGGCCAACGGCCGGGCGCCGTCCGAGACGACGTCGGCGGCCAGGCTGACGAGGCCAAAGCCAATCACCGGGCCCCAGACAGTCCGGCGGGTGGCACCGGGCAGGCCGGACCGACCTACCCGCTCCCGGGCTGGCAAGCTTCGGTGGCGACCGCCCATTTCCCAAGAATTGCGGACGCTCGGGGGAAGGACAAGTGGTGCGGAAATCCGCTGCCCGCTAAGGGGTCTTCCAGTTATCCCGGAAAGTCCCAGCGCATGCAGCAGAGCCTTCGGCTTCGGGGACGCCCGTTACTGCCAGGCCCTGACGTAGTCGACCTTCATCTCGGAGGCGGGCCCGTACGCGGTGCTGGCACTGGCCTTGCCAACGTTCAGCACGAGGTACTGGGGGGCGTTGCCGTCGTCGGTGGGGAAGGACTTGACCTTCACCCCGTCGACGTAAACCTCGGAGAGGTTTCCCTTCCGCCACAGGCCGTACGTGTGGTACTCGTTCCCCCAGTTGCCGGCAATGGTGCCCTGGTTGTGGGTTCCGGAGCCCGAGTGGTAGTTCGACGTCAGCTTTCCCTTGAGTACTTCGGCGATGTCGTTCTCGCCGGTGGCCGGCCAGGACTGTCCGGTGGTCCACCATGCAGGCCAGTTGTGCAGCACCGTCCCGTTACCGGGGAAGGAGATGCGGGCCTCGGTGTAGCCGGTCCGGAACTCGTAGCCGGCGGTGGCGGCGTCTTTCGGGTTTGACGACACCAGGCTGCCGGTGCCGGCGTCCGAAAGTTTCAGCGAGAGGTTTCCGCCGCCGACAGAGACGTTGGCCGGGTCGGTCTTGACCTTGTTCATGGTGCCGCCGCCGAACCAGGAACTCGACCATTTGCTGGTATCCAGGGTGGTTCCGTTGAAGTCATCGTTGAAGGTCTGCGACCATGCGCCGGGGACGCCCAGGGGCATCAGCGCGGAGCCGGTCGACGCCGGCACCACCGCCGCGGGTGCGGCAGCCGCTGCGGGAACCACTGCAGCGGCCGGGGCGGGCACAGCAGCCGCTGCGGGCGCCGGCGCTGCCGGGGCAGGCTCGGCTGCCGCTGCGGGAGCCACGGCAGCGGCCGGGGCGGGTGCTTCGGCGGGCGCAGGTGCTGCTTGGAGCGTGCAGGGCGGAACGCCGTCGCTGATCTTGAGCGTGCACTTGTAGGTGCCCGTGGCGGCAGTGGGGGCAGCCGGGGCTGCCCCCGGGGCCGCGACGGCGCCGAGGGACGCCGTGAGGGACAGCACGGCCGCGACGGCCGCACCGGAAAACAAAGTTGTGCGTTTCTTCATGTACTACTCCTGGAGCTCACGCTCTGTTGGTGGCGTCGTCCCGCACAGCGCTGAAGGCGCGTGGCAGGACGGAATACGCCGTTTTTCATGGCCGCACCGAGGATATTCACCGGCGCGCCGGGCTTTCGGCCGTGCACGTCATCCAGGCAGCGAAGTGCCTCCTTGGGCGCCCTGAGGGCAGGCGCCACCCGGGTGGGGGCAAAAAAGATCGGCCCCGGCGACACGCCGGGGCCGATAGATGAAGACCAGAGCTTCCTGCCAGAATCGAACTGGCGACCTTCTCATTACGAGTGAGACGCTCTACCAACTGAGCTAAGGAAGCAACCGCCTGAAATGTCCGGGTGGCCCGGGCGCTTCATGCCAGAGACAACTGTAGTAGAGTCCTCCGGCCCCGGTCAAAATGAGTGTCGAACGCCTCAGCAGACGGTATTGTCCGCCGGGGTCTTCCCGTCGACGAGGTAGCCGTCCACGGCATTGCCGACGCAGTCGTTGGAGCGGCCATACGCTGTGTGGCCCTCGCCCTGCCACGTCAGCAGCGAGGCGTTACCCAGCTGCTTGCGCAGCTCGCTCGCCCATTCCACCGGGGTGGCCGGGTCGCCGGTGGTGCCGATCACCAGGATGTCGGTCGAACCCTTGTAGTCCACCGGTGCCGGGGTCCGGACATTTTGGTACGGCCACTCCTTGCAGTTCGTGCCGCCGTAGGCAAAGTACTTTCCGAAGGTGGGCGAATCCAGCCGGAGCTGCTGGTCGTCGGCACGCATGCCCGCGGTGTCCGTGACCATCGGGTAGTCCAGGCAGTTGATGGCGCTGAAGGCAAAGGTGCTGTTCGACGAATAGCTGCCGTCGGGTTCACGTTCGGCATTGAAGTCGGCCAGCCTCAGGAACGGCGAAGCGTCATTCTTCAGGGCCGCACCGAGGGCCTGCGTGAGCAACGGCCAGTTGTCGTCGTTGTACAGCGGGACGATCATGCCGGTGACCAGGGTGGACGCCGAGACCGTCCTGCCGTCCTTGGCGCGCATGGGGTTCGCCTCCACGGCGGCGATCAGGTCCCGGATCTGCTGGATCCCGTTGTCGACCCCGCCGCTGAGCGGGCAGCCGTCGGACTGGAGGCAGTTTTCCACGTAGGCGCGGAGGGCTTTTTCGAAGGCTTTGGCCTGCCCGCTGGTGAGTTCCTCATAGCTGAGGGACGGGTCCATCGCGCCGTCCAGGACCATCGCGCCGACGTTGTCAGGGAACAGCGAGGCGTAGGTCGACCCGAGGAACGTCCCGTAGGAGAACCCCATGTAGTTCAGCTTCGTGTCGTTCAGGGCAGCCCGCAGGATGTCGAGGTCCTTGGCGGAGCTCTCGGTGTCGACCTTGCCGAGGACGGGCCCGGTCTTCTCCTCGCACTTGGCGGCGATCACCTGGTTGTCCGCCAGGGTTTCGGCCAGGCCGGCCTCGGTGTCCAGATCGTAGATCTTCGCGCGGGAGGCGTCGCGTTCCTCGTCCGTCAGGCAGGCGACCGGGGCGGAGCGATTCACGCCGCGCGGATCGAAGCCCACGATGTCAAAGTTGGCGCGGAGCTTGTCCGAGAAGTGCGTGGATCCGGCATCCTTGACGAAGTCATAGCCGGAGCCGCCGGGCCCGCCCGGGTTGATGAGCAGGCTCCCCTTGCTGCCGCCCTCCGTGGCCAGCTTGAGCGCCGCGATCTCGATGCTCTCGCCGTCAGGCTTGCTGTAGTCCAGCGGAACCTTGATCTTGGCGCACTGGAAATCCGACTCGCAGGCGGACCAATTGACCTTCTGCGTGTAATAGCTGCGAAGTTCGGCGGGCGCGGAGGACGCGATCTCCGGATTCGGTGTGCTGGCGTTTTTGGCCCCGCTGTCGCCGGCACCGAACAGGGTGCACGAGGAGAGCACCGCGGCCAGGGCCATGGCGCCGGCTGCCCGCATGCCGATACCAAGGGATCGGGATCTGGCGGGCACTGCTCGTGCAGACTTCATACGGTTCTCCTTGGAGGATCGGAACGGAGCGGAGGGGCTGCCACGTCACACCGGACCGGTGCTGGGGGCTGGGCTGAAAGTCGGTTCATCCGGGACGGGTCTCTCTATGATCCCTCAGATGAGGCTCGCGGCCATGGACTCGATGGCCAGCAGCGGAGCCACGTTGGAAGTCGTGATCCGTTTGCGGGCCTTGTTGATGGCGTCCATGCGGGCAAGCGTCGTTTCGGCGGATGACTGGCGGGCGAACTCCACGAGTTCGCTCCTGAGTTCAACGTTGACCAGTTCCACGGCGTTCCCCATCTGGATGATCAGCACATCCCGGTAGAAGGACAGCAGATCGGTCAGCGTGCGGTCGAGGGAGTCCGTCACCGAACGCTTGGCGCGGCGTTTCTGGTCGTCCTCGAGCTGCTTCACCTGCCCCCGCATGGCCGGCGGCAGGGTGCCGCTCTCGGGCGCTCCCAGGGTGGCGAGCAGGGCGGCCTTTTCGGCCGCGTCGCGCTCATCGTTGGAGCTGTTGGCTTCCTCGGTGGCGATCTTGACGAGCTTTTCCGCCATCAGCACTGCGGCGGTAACGCCCCGAAGGCCCAAGGGGAACCGCACTGTTTCGAGCCGCCGCTCGCGCGCTTCGGGATCCCGTGCCAGCCGGCGGGCGATCCCCACATGGCTTTGCGCCGCCCGGGCCGCACGTTCGGCGACGGCCGGGTCGACGCCGTCGCGTTTGACCAGCAGGGCCGCGACGTCGGCTGCGGGCGGAAGCCGCAACGCCACCGCCCGGCATCGGGAGCGGATGGTGACAAGGACGTCGGCCGGGGAGGGCGCGCACAGCATCCAGATGGTGCGGGGAGTAGGTTCCTCGATCGCCTTGAGCAGCACGTTGGTGGTGCGTTCCGCCATCCGGTCCGCGTCCTCCACGACGATGATGCGCCAGCGCGCCGAGGACGGCCGGTTCCCGGCGGTGGAGACCAGCTCGCGGGCCTCGTCGATGGTGATGGTGACCTTTTCGGTGCGCACGAACGCGACGTCGGAGTGGGTTTCACCCAGGATGGTCAGGCAGGCCGCGCATTCACCGCAGCCGCGCAGGGTGACATCGTCCTGGTCGCAGTTCAACGCGGCGGCGAACGCCTTTGCCGCGTTGGACCGGCCGGAACCCGGCGGACCGGTGAAAAGCCACGCATGGGTGAGGCCGTCGCCCTCGGCAGCCTGGCGCAGTTGGGCCACAACAGCCGGCTGGCCCTGGAGGTCGTCCCAGACGCTCATGCGCTCACGCCCCGGGGGAGGCCCAGCAGCGAGTCGACCCGTTCGAGGATCCGCACCGCCAGCTGGTCGACGGGGAGATGGGCGGGGAGGACGAGGTACTGCTCGGGCCGGGCCGCGGCGAGGGCCAGGAACGCAGTCCGGATCCTGGCGTGGAACTCGTCCGCCTCGGACTCCAGCCGGTCCTCGGCCGCATCGCCTGCGGTGCGCCGCCGGCGGCCGACCGCGGGGTCAACGTCGAGCAGCACCGTGAGGTCCGGCTGCAGGCCCGAGGTGGCCCATTCGTTGAGATCCCGGACGGCGTCGGTACCAAGGTCCCGGCCGGCGCCCTGGTAGGCGACCGACGAGTCGATGTAACGGTCGGTGAGAACGATCTCGCCGCGGTCCAGGGCAGGGCGGATGACCTGGCTGGCGTGGGCGGCGCGGGAGGCGGCAAAGATCAGGGCTTCGGTGTGCGCATCGATGTGGCCGTGGCCGTGGTCCAGGACCAGGGAACGCAGCTTTTCGCCGATCGGAGTGCCGCCCGGCTCCCTGGTCCGCAGCACCTTGAGGCCGCGCGATTCAAGCGCCGCGGCCAGCTCAGCTGCCTGCGTGGACTTGCCGGCGCCGTCGCCGCCCTCGAAGGCGATAAACAGTCCGGGGTTATGGGTAGTCACCGCTCTAGCCTACCGACAATCCCTGACAGTCACGCCCCGGACGTAACGCCTTGGCCGCCCTGCGGGGCGCCGAAGTACCCTGTGACCATGAGTCTTTCCGAAGCGCAGGCAGCCTCCCTCTCCGCGGAAACGGTGGTCGTGGCCGCGGGCCGCCCGCCGCGTGAACGCGATGAACCGGTCAACCCCCCGCTGGTGCTCTCCTCGACCTATTTCGGCACGGGCCCGCTGGGCGACGGCGACCGCGGCTACGGGCGGTACTCCAACCCCACCTGGGACCCCTTCGAGGAGGCCCTCGGCCAGCTGGAGGGAGCCGGGCTGCCCGGTCTGCTCTACGCGTCCGGCCTCGCCGCCGTCAGTTCAGCACTGTCCCTGGTTCCTGCCGGAGGAGTGCTGGTTATGCCGTCCCACAGCTACGCCGGATCCCTGGTGATGGCCACGGAACTTGCCGGGAAGGGCTTCCTGGAACTGCGCACGGTGGACATCGCGGACACCGACGCGGTCCTGGCGCAGCTCGCGCCGGCGGACGGGCGCCCCGCCAGCATGCTCTGGCTGGAGAGCCCCACCAACCCGATGCTGGGCGTCGCGGACATCCGTGCGCTGACAACAGCCGCTCACGCGGCGGGCGCCGTCGTCGTCACGGACAACACCTTCTCCACCCCGCTGGTGCAGCAGCCGCTGGCCCTGGGATCCGACGTCGTCCTGCACTCGGTGACGAAATACCTCTCCGGCCATTCCGACGTCGTGCTGGGCGCCCTGGTGACGTCCGACGTCGGGCTCCGCGCCACGCTGCTGCACCACCGCACCATCCACGGCGGGATCGCCGGGCCGTTCGAGGCCTGGCTGGCGCTGCGCGGGCTGCGCACCCTGGCCCTGCGCGTCGAGCGCTCGCAGGCCTCGGCGGCCGTGCTGGCCGAGCGGCTGAGCGCGCACCCCAGGGTCGGCAGCATCCGTTTCCCGGGCCTGCCCTCGGATCCCGGCCACATACGGGCGAAGAGCCAGATGAAGGGATTCGGCTCGGTGCTGTGCATCGAAATGGCCCCTGTGGCCGGCCGCGGTGGCAGCCTCAGCGGTGCCGATGCCGCGGACCGGATGATCCGGGCCCTGAAGCTTTGGCTGCCGGCCACCTCCCTCGGAGGAGTGGAGTCGCTCATAGAACGGCGGCGCCGGCACACGGCCGAACCGGCCAGTGTGCCGGACAACCTGGTCCGGATGAGCGTGGGAATCGAAAACGTCGAGGACCTTTGGGCCGATTTGGAGCAGGCCTTGGCCAGTTTGGACGGCTAGGCTGGGGGCATGGACGGAAGAGCGCTTATTTACTATGTCGAGACAGGGGTCTACTTTCTCCTGGCCCTCGTAGCCCTGGCCCTTGAGGTGTGGGCTTTCTTCGACTGCCTGCGGCACAAGGCGAACGCTTTTGAAGCCGTCTCCAAGCGCACCAAAACTTTCTGGCTGGCCGTCACCGGCGGCGCCATGGCCGTGGGCCTGCTCTCCCTCCTGGGCGGCGGTGGCGGAGGCCTCCTGGGCCCGCTGGGACTCTTCGGACTCGTCGCCGTGACGGCGGCCTCCGTGTACCTCGCCGATGTCCGCCCCGCCGTCAAGGACGCGGGCCGCGGCGGAAGCCGCAACATGGGTCCCTACGGCCCCTGGTAGTCCCCACCGGCCCCCTAAGCTCGCAAGCTCGCTCAGGGAATCCTGCCGGCGTGGGCCCAGCCCGGCGCGACGGCGTCCCAGCCGACCGTCAGCTCACCCAGCCGCCACCGGGCCGGACCGTCCTGGACCGGCCACCCGGCGTCGAGCAGTGCCCGGCACATGGCCGTCCAGCGCTGCCGGTTCCCGAAGGACGCCAGCGGCGCAGCCTCCAGCCAGGCCTTGTCCATGGCCTGCAGGAAGGCATGGATCCTTTCGCGCGGCACGTTGCGGTGGATAAGGGCCTTCGGCAGCCGCTCGGCCACCTCCGAGGGCAGGTCAAAACTGCCGAAGCGCATGGACAGGCTCAGGCTCAGCGGCCGCTCGGCGTCCAGTGCCACCCACGTGACCCGGCGGCCGATCTCGTCGCAGGTGCCGTCGATGAACAGCCCGTCCGGGGCCAGCCTTCCCTGCACCAGGCGCCAGATGGCCGCGACGTCGGCTTCCTCGTACTGCCGCAGCACGTTGAACGCCCGCACCAGGACGGGCCGGCCGGCCACCGGCAGTTCGAAGCCGCCCAGCTGGAAGCTCAGCCCGGGCCGTGCCAGTTCCTGGGCCAGCCGGACCCGGTCTGGCTCGATTTCGATGCCGACCACCCGCACGTCGGGCCGGACCGCGGAGAGCCGTTCAAAGAGTTCGACGGCGGTGGCCGGGGACGCACCGTAGCCCAGATCGACGACGAGGGGATCAGCCGCCGCGCGCAGCCGCCAGGCCTGCGGGCCGGTCAGCCAGCGGTCCAGCCGCCGCATCCGGTTGGGGTTGGTGGTGCCGCGGGTAATGTTGCCCACCGGCCTGCCCGCGCGGGGTCCGTTTTTGGCCACGCCGCGTTTTTCCATGCCGCGTTTTTCCATCACATGGGTTTGCGGGGACGCGACCCGCTCAGCCTTCTGCACCACCAGCCCACCCTATCCTCCGACATCCTCCGACGCGGGGTCAGTTCCGGCCCATGCGGCGCCGCATGATGGGCGCGGAGTGACCCCGCGTCGTGGTGTGGCGGCGGTGATGTAACGCGCGGCACTGTCCGTGGCTGCTCAGCTAGGATAAAAACCATGACTTATAAGCTGATTTTGCTGCGCCACGGCCACAGCGAATGGAACGCCAAGAACCTGTTCACCGGCTGGGTGGACGTTGACCTCAACGACCAGGGCCGGGCCGAGGCGATCCGCGGCGGCGAGCTTCTCGTGGAGCACAACATCCTCCCGGACGTCCTGTACACCTCGCTGCTGAAGCGGGCCATCAACACCGCCAACATGACCCTCGACAAGGCCGACCGCGGCTGGATCCCGGTCAAGCGGGACTGGCGGCTCAACGAGCGCCATTACGGCGCCCTGCAGGGCAAGGACAAGGCCCAGACCCTCGCCGAATACGGCGAGGAGCAGTTCATGACGTGGCGCCGGTCCTACGACACCCCGCCGCCGCCCCTCTCCGACGACTCCGAGTTCTCCCAGGCGCATGATCCGCGCTACGCGGACCTCGGCGATGAGCTGCCCCGCACCGAGTGCCTCAAGGACGTCCTGGTCCGCCTGCTGCCGTACTGGGAATCGGATATCAAGGAAGACCTCAAGGCCGGCAAAACAGTGCTGGTCACGGCCCACGGCAACTCGCTGCGCGCCCTCGTCAAGCACCTGGACGGCATCAGCGACGAAGCCATTTCCGGTCTGAACATCCCCACGGGCATCCCGCTGGTCTACGAACTGGACGAGAACTTCGAGCCGTTGAACCCGGGCGGCACCTACCTTGATCCCGAGGCCGCTGCCGAGGCGATCCAGGCAGTCGCCAACCAGGGCAAGAAGTAGCGCTTCGACGCATCACCGACGGAACGTACGACGCCGGCCGGTCACCTCGCAAGGTGACCGGCCGGCGTCGTACGTTCTGCTGTCAGGCTCCGCTCTCCGGACGCTGTTGTCCCGTCCCGGGAAGAGCTAGCTGTGCTCGATGCCGTTCGGCTGCCAGGCGCCGGTGACGAGGTAGGTGACCTTCTGCGCCACGGAGACGCCGTGGTCCGCGAAACGCTCGAAGTAGCGGCTGGCGAGGGCGACGTCGACGGTCGTGGCGGGGGACTCGTGCCAGTCCGTGCGGGCGATGGCCTGGAAGACGCTCAGGTGTAGGTCGTTCACCGCGCTGTTGGCCTTCAGGATGTCCCGGGCCACTTCAAGGTCCCGGGTTTCCAGCAGCACCGTGAGCTTCCGCGCGATCAGCAGGTCATGCTCGGCGAAGCTTCGGAAGGTCTCACGCAGCTGGGCGGGAACCACGGTGGCGGGGTAGCGGAGACGGGCAAGCTGGGCGAGGTGCCGGGCGAGGTCGCCCATCCGCTCCAGGGAGGCGCTCATCCGGAGGGACCCCACGATCATCCGCAGGTCGCTGGCCACGGGGCCCTGCAGGGCGAGGATGTCGATGGCGCGCTCGTCCAGGCTGTTCTGCAGGAAGTCGATCCGCGCATCGGCCGCGATGACGTCCTCGGCCAGGTCGATATCGGCGCCCTCGAAGGCAGTCGTGGCTTTCTCAATGGCCTCGCTGACCAGCGTTGAGATTTCGACGAGCTGTTCCCCCACTTGGGCGAGCTCTTCCTGAAAAACCTTGCGCACGTGTGCGTCCTTTCCTTGGAAACAATGCCAGCCACCACAGTGGCGGGCCCATCTCGGTTCACCTCTCGGCGCTTCAACTGTCCAGTCTTCCAGCGTCCGGTGAACTGTTACGCCCCAATAGATGAACGTTAGCTGAACCGGAGTGGGAATAGCGGGAGATTACAGTTTCCGACGCGGGGCAGAGCATAAGCTGGAGCCGTGGACCCAATGCTTATCGGTGTGATCGCCGGCCTCATCGGCCTGTCGCTTGGCGTCTTCGGCGTGCTTGCCTTCCGGGTCAGCGAGCAGCAGCGCAAACTCGTGGACGTCGAGTTCGAGGATCCCTCCCTTCCCGAAGGCGCCGCCGAGGTGCTGGCCGCCGTCGGCCGGGCGTTTGTGGTGGTGGACGCGATCGACGGCGTCGTCCGCGCCAGCCCCGCCGCGTACGCCTACGGCCTGGTGCGGGGCCACACGCTGGTCCATGAGCAGCTGCTGGAGATGACGGCGAAAGTGCGGCGCGACGGCGTCATCCTCGAACGAATGCTTGAACTGCCGCGGGGCCCGCTGGGGCAGGGAACCATCGTGGTCCAGGTGCGTGCGGCCGTGATCGCGGAGGAATACATCCTTCTGCTCGCCGACGACCGGACCGAGGTCACCCGCACGGAGGAAGTCCGCAACGACTTCGTCGCCAACGTGTCCCACGAACTGAAGACACCGGTCGGCGCTATCTCGCTGCTGGCCGAGGCTCTCGAATCCTCCGCCGATGACCCGGAAGCCGTGCGCCGCTTCGCCAAACGCACCCACAAGGAATCCGCCCGCCTGGCGGCCCTGGTGCAGGACATCATCGAACTCTCCCGGCTGCAGGGCTCCAACGTCGCAAAGCAGGGCCGGGCGGTGGACATCAACACCGTCGTCGCCGAGGCGGTGGACCGGTCGCAGCTGCCAGCGGAAAGCAAGAACATCGACCTCGTGGTGGGCGGGCACTCGGACGCGATGGTCTACGGGGACCAGGACCAGCTGGTGACGGCGCTGCGGAACCTGATCGACAACGCCATCCGCTACTCCCCGGAAAACACCAGGGTCGGCATCGGCATCCGAGCCAAGGGCGGCCTCGTCGCCGTCTCCGTCACGGACCAGGGCGAGGGGCTCAGCCCCGAGGACCAGGAACGCGTCTTCGAACGCTTCTACCGCGTGGACGCCGCCCGCTCACGCCATACCGGCGGCACCGGCCTTGGCCTGAGCATCGTCAAGCACGTGGTCGCCAACCACGGCGGCGAGGTGACCCTGTGGTCCCAGCCCGGGCACGGCTCCACCTTCACCATCCGGCTTCCGGAGCTGGAAGGGCAGGACCTCGACGGCGTCTCCGACGCGGGCGAGCCGGCGGACCGGGCGGCCACCCAGGCCGCGGCCCACGGCCCGTCCCAGCACCCCAGACCAACACGACGGGACGCCGCCGGCGCCCATGAGCAAGGAGCTACCGCTTGAGCAGGATTCTGATTGTCGAGGACGAAGAGTCGTTCAGCGACCCGCTGTCCTACCTGTTGGGCAAGGAAGGGTTCGAGGTGGAGGTAGTGGACAACGGACTGGACGCCATTACCGAGTTCGACCGCAACGGCGCCGATCTGGTGCTGCTGGACCTGCAGCTGCCCGGCCAGTCGGGCACCGAGGTCTGCCGGCAGCTGAGGCAGCGCTCGTCCGTCCCGGTCATCATGTTGACGGCGAAGGACGCGGAGATCGACAAGGTCGTCGGGCTGGAACTCGGCGCCGACGACTACGTCACCAAGCCGTACTCGTCACGGGAGCTGGTGGCCCGCGTGAGGGCCGTGCTGCGCCGCCAGGGCGAGCCCGAGGAACTGGTCTCCAGTACCGTGCAGGCCGGTCCGGTCCGGATGGATATCGAACGGCATGTCGTCACGGTCAATAGCGAACAGGTTTCCCTGCCGCTGAAGGAATTTGAGCTGCTGGAAATGCTGCTGCGGAACTCCGGCCGGGTCCTGACCCGCGGGCAGCTGATCGACCGGGTCTGGGGTTCGGACTATGTGGGGGACACCAAGACCCTCGATGTCCACGTCAAGCGGCTCCGCAGCAAGATTGAACCGGATCCCTCGGCGCCGCGGCACCTGATCACGGTCCGCGGCCTGGGCTACAAGTTCGAGCCCTGAGCCCGGCAGCTCAATAGCCCGGACAAGGCCGAGCGCGCACAGAACATACAGAAAAGGAGGGGCGCCCGAAGACCGGGTGCCCCTCCTTCTGAGTGGAAGCTAGTGGTTTGCGTTGCTCGTTGCCGACGGGGTCGGCGTGGCCGAGCCCGTCGGCTCGCTGCCTGCAGGCAGGTACTGCTTGTAGTCGGAGATCGTCGCGTCGAGCACCGGAACCTTAAACGTGGTCTTCTGGTTGGTGCCGTCCTCGCTAACGTTGACCTCGACGAGGGAACCGGGGATACCGCCGGTGGTGCTCAGGATGGCCTCGTCGGTGGAGTCGTTGAGCAGCGTGAAGGAGTTCGGCTTGACCGGCACCTCGGTCTGGGATCCGCCGGCTCCGGCGATGGTCAGCGTCACGTCTTCGGAGGACGTGTTGTACACGGCGCCGATCACACGGCCGGGCTTGTCCTCACCGGCGGAGATGATCATCATGTTGCGCAGCTGCAACGCGCCCACGTTGGCCTGCGTTCCGTCAGAGGCCGCGTACTGCGCGGCGGTCGCCTGGGGGTTGATGTAGCCACAGCCTGTTACGGACAGCAGGCCGATGCCCAGAGCAGCCGTTGCCATTGCCAGCTTGCCGCGCTGGCCCCGGTTCATCGCAGTGAAACCCACGTCTCGCACTCCTTGAGAGTCTTGGAACAGTATTCAGCCATAGCCTATCGGCAATCCTCGCCAAACCATGATTCGGGCGGTACACAATCCGGTCGGCTCCGTGGCCGGCAGGGCGCCTGCGCGGGAAGACGCGCACTCTTGGCAGGGGCGGGGCTATGCACTAATATCCGCTTTCGTCAAGGGGTCTGACGGTGCCGTTTAAGGCCGTTTTCCCTGTATTTACGCGGTTCTTGGGTGCGTTCCATGGCAGTCGTATGCCTTAAACGTGATAAACTGGTCTGCGGGAAAGGGGAATGTCCACATGGTTTTTGAGGTCGGCGAGACAGTAGTTTACCCTCACCACGGTGCAGCCAAAATTGAAGAAATCAAGATGCGCACTGTCAAGGGCGAAGAGAAGATGTATCTCAAGCTCAAGGTGGCTCAGGGTGATCTGACCATTGAAGTTCCAGCAGAAAACGTTGACCTTGTTGGGGTCCGGGACGTAGTGGGCAAAGAAGGTCTGGAGCACGTGTTTGAAGTGCTGCGGGCCGAGTTCACTGAAGAACCCACCAACTGGTCGCGTCGATACAAGGCAAACCTGGAGAAGCTTGCTTCCGGTGACGTCATCAAGGTGGCAGAGGTCGTTCGCGATCTGTGGCGCCGCGATCACGATCGGGGTCTCTCCGCAGGGGAGAAGCGCATGCTGGCCAAGGCACGCCAGATTCTGATTTCAGAACTGGCGCTGGCTGAAAAGACTGATGAAGAGAAGGCCGCAAGCGTTCTCGACGAGGTCCTGGCTTCCTAAGCAAGTCGAACAGACAAGAATCGAACCCCGGTAGCGTAGCGGCTGCCGGGGTTTCTTTTGCCCTTTTCAGCCACCGCCCGGGTTGATCTTCCAGCTTGGGGGTTAAGAACGCCCCATAAGCACCAGAACTGACAGCCCACTGGGATGCACGCGGCGCCGGGACGTAGTCTTGTGCGCATGGACTCTGCACCGACCAACACGTCTCCGGCCGGCCCCGCCACCGCGGTCATCGTCGTCGCTGCCGGCTCAGGCCAACGCCTGGGCTACGGCATGCCGAAAGCCAAGGTTCCGCTGGGCGGGGACAGCATCCTCACCCACGCCCTAAGGGGTGTCGCCGCTGCCGGCATCGCGCGGCAGATCTGCGTCGCCATCCCTCCCGGCGATTCGGAACTCCACGCACTCTGTGAAGCCTTCATGCAGGAGCTCAAGACGGAGCGCCCGCGCACGCCCTCAGGCGAGGGCGTGCAGCTCCCGGTCGTGACAGTTGTCGACGGCGGCGCAACCCGCGCCGAGTCGGTCCGCGCCGCGCTGGCCGCGCTCCTGCCGGGCACGGAAGCCGTCCTGGTCCACGACGCCGCCCGCGCCCTGGCTCCGGAGGCTGTCTTCCACCGGGTGTCGCACGCCCTTGCGGCCGGCGCGGTGGCCGTCATCCCGGTCATGCCCGTGGTGGACACGGTCAAGACCGTGGAACCGACCACGGGCGACGGCGCCGCCATCGCCCCGGAGCTCGTCACCGGCACCGCGGCCCGGGAGACCCTCCGGGCGGTGCAGACCCCGCAGGGCTTCGAACTCGCCACCCTCCAGCGCGCCCACGAAGCGGCGGCCTCCTTCGACGCCGGCCAGGCGGCCGCCGTCACCGACGACGCCATGCTGGTGGAACTCCTCGGCGTCCCGGTCCACGCGGTCCGCGGCGCCAGCCAATCGCTGAAGATCACCACGCCGCTGGACCTGATCATCGCCGAGGGTCTCCTCGAGGGCCCGCTGGGCGCCCGCTGGGTGGAAGGCTGAGCATGTCCGGAAACCAGAACGCCCCGCAGCCCGTCATCCCGCGGACTGGAATCGGGATCGACGTCCACGCCTACGCCCCCGACGACGCGCCCCAGCCGCTCTGGCTCGGTGGGCTCTTCTGGGACGGGGAGCGCGGACTGTCCGGCCACTCAGACGGCGACCCGGTCGCGCATGCAGCCGCCGACGCCCTGTTTTCCGCCTGCGGCGTCGGGGACCTCGGCACGCACTTCGGCACCGACCGCCCGGAATATGCCGGGGCCTCCGGCGTGACTCTGCTGGCCGAGGCCGCACGGATCGTCCGCGCCGCGGGCTTCGAGATCGGGAACATCGCCGTGCAGTTCGTGGCCAACAGGCCCAAGTTCGGGCCCCGCCGGGAGGAATCCCAGCGGGTCCTCACCGAGGCCGCGGGTGCCCCGGTCAGTGTCTCGGCCACCACGAGCGACGGCCTGGGCTTCACCGGCCGCGGCGAAGGAATTTCAGCCACGGCGACGGCCCTCGTCTACCCCGTCCGCTCGGCGTCCCCCGAGTCCGTCGCCTAGGGTTAACCGAAGACCCTTCCCGCAACACCAGGAGACTCCCCGTGAAAAAGCTGCTGCCCGCCGTCGTCCTGCTGGCCGGACTCCTGCTGACCGGGTGCGCCGCGACGCCGAAGATGAGCATCCCGGAAAGCTGCGCGTTCCTCAACCAGGACACCTTCGTCCCCACCGGCAACCAGCAGCAGCAGGCGGAGCAGATCTCCAAGCATTACCAGGAGGTCGCGGACAAGGTGGCGCCCGAGGTGGGCGATCCGATCCAGAAAATGGCGGACATCATGAAGCAGGTGGCCGGCACCTCACTCGGAGCCAGGAGCGAGGAGCAGACCAGACAGCTCACCGAACAGAACAACAGGATCGGCGAGTACTGCAAGTAGGCCGGGGTAAGCGCTCCCACTCCGGGGCCGGATCACCATCGGCTAATCTGGAGCGGTGACCATGCGCTTCTATGACACTGCATCCGCCGAAGTCCGCGACTTCGTCCCCCTGGTTCCGGGCAAAGTGAGCCTCTACTATTGCGGCGCCACGGTGCAGGGCATGCCGCACGTCGGGCACATCCGCTCCGCCATTGCCTTTGACCAGCTGACCCGCTGGCTGCAGTACCGGGGCTTCCGGGTCACCGTGGTGCGCAACGTCACCGACATCGACGACAAGATCCTCGCCAAGTCCGCGGCCTCCTTCGGTCCCGACTTCGAGGACGAACCCGGCGCCGTCCGGGATGAGGAATGGTGGGCGCTGGCCTACCGCTACGAGCAGGAATTCCTCAAGGCCTACGACACCCTGGGCGTCTCCCGCCCCACTTACGAACCGCGCGCCACCGGCCACATTCCTGAAATGCACGCCCTGATCCATCAGCTCATCGACCGCGGCCACGCCTACCCGGCCCCGGACGGCTCGGGCGACGTCTACTTCGACGTGCGCTCCTGGGCCAAGTACGGCTCGCTGACCCGGCAGAACGTCGATGACATGCAAGGGGCTCCTGACTCGGACCCGCGGGGGAAGAAGGATTCCCGCGACTTCGCGCTCTGGAAGGGCCACAAGGAGGGCGAGCCGACGACGGCGAGCTGGGACTCGCCGTGGGGCGCCGGCCGCCCGGGCTGGCACCTCGAATGCTCCGCGATGGTCACCAAGTACCTCGGGACCGAGTTCGACATCCACGGCGGCGGACTGGACCTCCGCTTCCCGCACCACGAAAACGAGATGGCTCAGTCCCAGGCTGCCGGCCACGGTTTCGCCAACTTCTGGATGCACAACGGCATGGTGACCTACGCCGGCGAGAAGATGTCCAAGTCCATCGGCAACACCGTCAGCCCCGCCGAGATG
Source organism: Arthrobacter sp. UYEF36 (assembly GCF_040547025.1). Classification (NCBI taxonomy): domain Bacteria; kingdom Bacillati; phylum Actinomycetota; class Actinomycetes; order Micrococcales; family Micrococcaceae; genus Arthrobacter; species Arthrobacter sp. UYEF36. Next base: position 16,387 of record NZ_JBEPOX010000016.1, on the reverse strand, counting down.
CTGGAGCTGGCCCCGCCGCGGGTGGTCCGCTACTACCTCGGCCAGGCACAGTACCGCTCGGTGCTGGACTACCAGCCGGGCTCGCTGCAGGAGGCCGCCGCCGCGGTGGAACGGATTGACGGTTTCGTCAGCCGCGCTGCCCGGATCCTCGCTTCGGCGGACGGGGACTTTGTCTTCGGCAGCCACGGGTCCGTTCCCGACGCTTTCGCTGCCGCGATGGACGATGACCTCAACGTCCCGCAGGCCCTGGCAGTGCTCCACGAAACCGTCCGCGCCGGCAATACCGCCCTCACCGCCGGGGAGCTCGACGCCGCCCGGCAGGCACTGCTCAGCGCCACCGACATGTTGCGTGTCCTTGGTCTCAACGACACAGCGGGACCCGCAGCCGACGAACAGGGCACCTCTGCTCTTGGCGTCCTCGTTGAAGCGCAGCTCGCGGCCCGGGCCCAGGCCCGCGCCGGCAAGGACTGGGCCGCCTCGGATGCCATCCGCGACACCCTCGCCGCCGCCGGCGTCGTCGTCGAGGACGGTCCGGACGGCGCAAACTGGAGCCTCAAGCGCGGCTGATCCGGCCCGGTTCCGGGCGCGGGGCCGGGCCCCGCCCTACCTTGCGGTCGAGGATTTAACTCGAGTCAGTAGACTGGAGTTCAGACTTATCAACGAATCGCGTATTTAAAAGGGTGGAACTCATGGCCAACAACGGTCGCCGGTCGGTCAAACTGAAGAAGGGCCCCTCCGTCGGAACCGGCGGTCACGGCCGCAAGGCTCTTGAGGGCAAGGGGCCGACGCCCAAGGCGGAGGACCGCCCGTACCACAAGGCCCACAAAAACAAGCAGCTCGCGGAACGCTCCGCGGCCAAGCGACCGGGAGCTCCGCGCAATCCCGGCGCCCGTTCCGGCCCCAAGGGCCGCGCCACCGAGGAAGTCGTCACCGGGCGCAACTCCGTGGTCGAGGCGCTGCGTGCCGGCATCCCGGCCAAGGCCCTGCACGTGGCCATCCGCATCGAGATGGATGACCGCGTCAAGGAGTCCCTCAAGCTGGCGGCCGAGCGCGGCATCCCGCTGCTCGAAACCGGCAAGCCCGAGCTGGACCGGATGACCGACGACGCCATCCACCAGGGCCTCGTGCTGCAGATCCCGCCGTACGAATACCAGGACGCCTACGAGCTCGCCGAGGAGACCCTCGAGAGCTGGAAGAAGGGCCACGTCGCCAACGCGCCCCTCTTCGTCGCGCTGGACGGCATCACCGATCCGCGGAACCTTGGCGCGATCATCCGCTCGGTCTCGGCTTTCAGTGGCCACGGCGTGATCGTTCCGGAGCGCCGCTCCGTCGGCGTCACCGCCTCGGCCTGGAAGACCAGCGCCGGCGCCGCCGTCCGGGTCCCCGTGGCACGTGCGGCCAACCTGAACAACACGCTCAAGGCATTCAAGAACATGGGAATCTACGTTCTGGGCCTCGACGGCGACGGCGACGTGTCGCTGCCCGACCTCGCCCTGGCCACCGAGCCGGTCTGCATCGTCGTGGGTTCCGAGGGCAAGGGCCTCAGCCGCCTGGTCCGTGAAAACTGCGACCAGATCGTCTCCATCCCGATCGATTCCGCGATGGAGTCGCTCAACGCTTCCATGGCCGTCGGCATCTCCCTCTACGAGATCTCCCGCCAGCGCGCCGCAAAGTAGTCCTCCGCTGAGCAACGCGGGGTCACTTCGAGCCCATCCGGGGGCCCAAGATGGGCGCGAAGTGACCCCGCGTTGTTAGAACTTGTGGCGGTTGGCGAGGACCGGGAGTTTGGTCCGGGCGTCCTTGACGGTGGCGGGGTCCAGGTCTGCGAAGAGGAGGCCGGGGGCGCCGTCGAGCTCTTCGAGGACTTCACCCAAGGGGGAGACGACGACGGAGTGCCCGACGCCGGTGGGCGCTGCACCCTTGGGTTCGACGCCCTGGCTGGCCGGGTCGCCCTGGCCGCAGGCGAGGACCAGGGTGGTGGAATCCAGGGCGCGGGCGCGGGCCAGGAGTTTCCATTGTTCGGCCTTGCCGGGGCCCGATCCCCAGGATGCGCAGACAATGTTCACGTCGGCTCCGCGGTCCGCATTCTCGGTGAACAGGTCCGGGAACCGGATGTCGTAGCAGGTGGCCAGCCCGAACGTCACGCCGTCGAACTCGAAGGTGACCGGCTCGGTGCCGGCGTCGACGGTATCCGACTCCGCGAAGCCAAAGGCGTCGAAGAGGTGGATCTTGTCGTAGCTGGCCTCGACGCCGCGGCCGGTGACCAGGAGGGTGTTGCGCACCTTGCCGCCGTCGTCCGCTGTCCCCGGGGTGAACATCCCCGCGACGATCACGATGCCGTGGTCCGCCGCGATGCTGCGCACCTGCGATGCCCACGGGCCGTCCAGCGGCTCGGCGATGTCCAGCAATGAGTTCCCGAAGGCGCGCATCGTGGCCTCGGGGAAAACCACGAGCTCTGCTCCGCCGGCTTTGGCGCGGGCCGCGTGGTCCTCCACCAGGGCCAGGTTTTCGGCAAGATCGCGTCCGGTAATGACTTGAGCGAGTGCAATCCGCACTATTACCTCCAATTTCGGCGCTTGTTCCAGTATGCCGCGCCGCTATTCCGTAAACTGCACTTCGTCAGGAAATCGGAAACCGGGTCTATTTGTTCGGCCCCGCTAAACTTTAAGCAATGGTCATGCCCTACGTAGACACAGCTTCCACCGTAGACGCCTCACGGGCGTTTCCGCTGGGAATCAGCGTTCCAAGCACCGGTTCGCCGGTAACGGACGATCCTCGGAGTGCCTTCGCGAATGTGGCTGTCTACGCGCCCGGCGTGGCGACCCTGGAGATCGCCTACCAGGCGCCCGGTGGCACCTGGCAACTGAAGACACTGCCGAACGTGACCGACGGCGTGCACCACGGCATCGTCGAAGGCATCCCGGCCGGTTCGCGCTACGGTTTGCGGGCCACCCCCGATCACGAGGCGCTCCCGTTGTCCATGCCCTCGACGGATTTCGACAGCAGCGGCGAGCAGCCGCTGCTGCTGGACCCCTATGGCCGGGCCGTTGACGAGCGCGAGGATTTCATCACGAGCGTCCGGATGGATAGCGACTTCGACTGGGGCAACGACCGCGGTCCCAGGACGCCGTGGCGCAACACCATCATCTACGAGGCGCACGTCCGCGGCCAGACCAAACTCCACCCCGACGTCCCCGAAGACCTCCAGGGCACCTACGCAGGGCTGGCGCACCCGGCCATGATCGAGCACCTGATCGCGCTGGGGATCACCGCCGTCCAGCTCCTTCCCGTGCACTTCCACGTGGACGAACCTCACCTGCAGAATCTCGGCATGACGAACTACTGGGGCTACAACACGGCCGCGTTCTTCGCCCCGCACCCCGGCTACGCCACCCAGGCGGCGCAGGCCGCGGGAGCGCAGGCCGTCCAGGACGAATTCAAGGGCATGGTCAAGCTGCTGCACGCCGCCGGCCTTGAGGTCCTCCTCGACGTCGTCTACAACCACACGGCCGAGGGCGGCAAGGACGGCCGGACCCTCAGCTTCCGCGGCCTGGGCGAGATGACCTACTACCGCAACGACGGCCACGGCAGGTACGTGGACACCACCGGCTGCGGGAACTCCCTGAACTTCGGCGAGCCCCGTGTGGTGCAGCTGGTGCTGGATTCGCTGCGTTACTGGGTGACCGAGTTCCACATCGACGGCTTCCGCTTTGACCTCGCCGTGACGCTGGCGCGCAACGCCGCCAACGAGTTCGATCCCCGGCACCCGTTCCTGGTGGCAATCGGGGCCGACCCGGTGCTGTCCGCCACCAAGCTCATCGCCGAGCCTTGGGACATTGGCTACGGCGGCTGGCAGACCGGCCGATTCCCGCCCGGCTGGGTGGACTGGAACGACCACTTCCGCGACGCAGTCCGCAGCTTCTGGCTCGCCGACCGCGCCGCGATCGATGCCGGCGGCCACGGTGGCTCGGTGGCCCGGCTCGCGGACGCGCTCTCGGGCTCCGCGAGCCTTTTCGAGCCGTCCGGCCGGTCCCGGCTCGCCTCGGTCAACCTCGTCACCGCCCATGATGGCTTCACCCTGGCCGACCTCGTGGCCTACGACCGCAAGCACAACGAGGCCAACGGCGAACAGAACCGCGACGGCCACGGGGACAACCGCAGCTACAACCACGGCTTTGAAGGTCCCACGGAGGACGAGGACATCCTCGCCCGGCGTGCGCAGTCCAGCCGCAACCTGATGGCTTCCCTCATGATTTCCCAGGGCGTTCCGATGATCACTGCCGGCGACGAGATCGCCCGCACCCAGCAGGGCAACAACAACGCCTACTGCCAGGACAACCCCATCACCTGGATCGACTGGACCAGCACTCCCGAGTCCCACTCGATGCTGCGCACCACCAAGCGGGTGATCCGGCTTCGCAAGGAATTCCTGGCCGGGCAGCCGCACGATTACCCGACCCGCGAAAAACAGTCGTACTTCCACTGGTTCGACGAGCGCGGCGAGCCGATGGCCGGGGAGCGCTGGCAGGATCCGGGGCACCGGGTCGTGCAGCTGCTGCTCGGGTCCGACGACGGCCACGTGGACGGACTCGTGGTGGTCAACGGCGGCGCCAAGGACGTCAAGGTCATGCTGCCGCTGCTCAGCAACGAGGACGGCACCGGCAACCGGCTCTTCGAGCTGCGCCTGACCACATCCGGGCTCCACGACCGGCGCCAGGGTGTCCGGGTCGCTTCGGGGGAGCGGGACGTCGTGCAGGCCAATTCCATCAACATCTACCGCACCTAGCCCGGCCCGCGATCCCGGCATAAGGAAACAACGAATGAAGGTCCAGCGGCTGACTGCCCTGCTTGCCCTGCTGGTCGGACTCGCGGTGCTGGTGTTCGTCCTGGCAGGGGTTCCGGAGACCGGAACTGCCCCGTCCGGGGCCGGCACCACGAGCGCCAGCGTACCGGCCGCGTCGCCGGCCCCCGCCAACCCGTCCGGGCTGCCGGAAGTGAAGGCCTCGGAGCTTCCCGCCGAAGCGCGCCAGACATTGGCGCTGATCGCCAGGGCAGGCCCGTACCCCTTCACCCGCGACGGCGCCACGTTTGGCAATTTCGAGCGCATTCTTCCGCGGAAATCCTCCGGCTACTACAAGGAATACACCGTCAGGACCCCGGGTGAGTCCGACCGCGGAGCCCGCCGGATTGTGGCCGGACAATCCGGCGAAAAGTACTACACGCCGGACCATTACAACTCGTTTACATTCATCATCGAAGGCAAGTAAGGAACCCATGAAGATTTACTCCGCAGACACCTGGACCATCGAGGAACTGCAGGCGCTGGTAGCTGACGCCGGCCGGCGCGCCGTGTTGATTCCCGCCGCCGACACCAAAAGGACCGTCCTCGAGACGTTTGCGGAGACCCTGGACTTCCCGGCGGATTATGGCGTGAACCTGGATGCGCTCAATGACTCCCTGCACGACTTCGCCGATGCCGTCTCCGACGACGGGCAGGCCCCGATCACTTTCATCTGGGAGGTCCCGGCGGCCTTCCGCTCGGACCGTTCGTTTGGTGTCATCTGCGAAATCCTGCAGGACGCCGAACGCTACGCCGGCAGGAACCTGGCCATCATCGCCGTCTGCCTGTAGGCACGCACACAACAGCGCCGCTCCCGGCGGGTCCGGGGTGCGGCGCTGTTGTTCACCGTTCAGGCAGCTGGCCAGCGGTTCAGGCGTTGACGATCAGGCCAAGTTCCGCCTTGGACGCCAGGGCCTCGTGCTTCGGGAGCACCCGGACCGTGTAGCCGAAGGAACCGGACCGGTCGATTACCAGGGTTCCGCTGAAAAGGTGCCGGCCCTTGCCGAGGTCTTCAACCGCCTTCAGCTCCGCCACCGTGACGTCGGCCAGCTCGTCGCTGTCCTCGGCCTTGCCGTAGGCGACCTCGACGGACACATCATCCGGGGTGAGATCGTGCAGGGCCACATAGGCGTTGACCTGGAGGATGTCGCCGATCTGCGGGTCCTCCGAGACGCCCACCGAGTCCACGTGCTCCACCTGGATCTGCGGCCAGGCAGCCCGGACCTGGGAAATCCAGGTCGCGAGAGCCTTGGCCTCGGCAAAATTGTCCGCTCCGGCCCGGCGTCCGGCGACGGCAGCCGGCTGGTACAGGACGTTCACGTAGTCCTTGAGCATGCGCTCAGCGGAGACGGCCGGGCCCAGGTGGGACATGGTGTGCTTGATCATCGATACCCAGTGTGTGGGGACCGACTGCGGTCCGGGCTGCGAAGGCCCGGCCGCGCCGGCGCCGTCGGACACCGTGAGCCCGTAGAAGCGGGGGGCCACCTGCGTCTCGAGCAGTTCGTACAGCGCCGCCGCCTCGATGTCGTCGCGTTCCTCGGGGGACGCGTCGTTGTTGGCGGTCGGAATCGCCCAGCCGTTCTCGCCGTCGTACATCTCGTCCCACCAGCCGTCCAGGACCGAAAGGTTCAGCGAGCCGTTCAGGGCGGCCTTCATGCCGGAGGTGCCGCACGCCTCGAGCGGGCGCAGCGGGTTGTTCAGCCACACGTCGCACCCCGGGAACAGGGTCCGGGCCATCGCGATGTCGTAGTTGGGCAGGAAGACGATCCGGTGCCGCACCGCCGGGTCGTCGGTGAACCGGACGAGGTCCTGGATCATCTTCTTGCCCGCGTCATCGGCCGGGTGCGACTTGCCCGCAATGACCAGCTGGATCGGGTGCGTCTTGTGCAGCAGCAGGGCCTTGAGCCGCTCGGGCTCGCGCAGCATCAGCGTGAGCCGCTTGTAGGTCGGCACACGCCGGGCGAAACCGATGGTCAGGACGTCCGGGTCCAGCACGGAATCCGTCCACGCCAGCTCGGCGTCGGCCGCCCCACGCTTCTTCCAGGCGGCCCGGAGGCGGCGCCGGACGTCCTCCACGAGCGACACCCGCATCTCGCGGCGGAGGGCCCAAACGTCCTCGTCGCTGACGTTGTAGGCGAGGTCCCAGCGGCCCTGCGCCTCCGCCTCGGCGCCGAACTGGTCACGCGCCAGTGCGGACACCCGCGGGTCCACCCAGGTGGGCACGTGCACACCATTGGTGACCGAAGTGATGGGCACCTCGGAGTGGTCGAATCCCGGCCACAGTGCGGAGAACATGCCGCGGGACACGACGCCGTGCAGCTTGGCCACGCCGTTGGCACGCTGGGCCAGGCGCAGGCCCATGACGGCCATGTTGAACACGAACGGGTTGCCGTCCGTGTAGTCCTCGCGGCCCAGGTCCAGGATCTTTGCCACCGGCACATCGGGAGCCAGCCCGGCGTCGAAGAAGTGCTGGATCTGCGAGACCTCGAAGCGGTCAATGCCTGCGGGCACCGGGGTGTGGGTGGTGAAGACGGTGGAGGCGCGTCCGGCAGCCAGCGCCTCGTCCCAGCTCAGCGGTTCCGCGGCGGACATCATTTCCTGGATCCGCTCCACGCCCAGGAAGCCGGCATGGCCCTCGTTGGTGTGGAACACTTCCGGTGCGGGACTGCCGGTGAGCTTCTGGTAGGCGCGCAGGGCCTTGACCCCGCCCATGCCGAGCAGGAGCTCCTGCTGGAGCCGGTGGTCACCGCCACCGCCGTAGAGGCGGTCGGTGATGCCGCGGGCGGCTTCGTCGTTGCCCGGAACGTTGGAATCCAGCAGCAGGAGCGGGACACGCCCGACGTCGGCGCGCCAGACGTGCGCCAGCAGCCGGCGGCCGTGGGGGAGCGGCAGGGAGATCTGGATGGGCTTGCCATTGCCGTCAGCGGAGGCCTCGCGCAGCAGGGTCAGCGGCAGCCCGTCGGGATCCAGGACCGGATAGGTTTCCTGCTGCCACGCGTCGCGGGACAACGACTGCTTGAAATAGCCGGCCTGGTAGAGCAGTCCGACGCCGATCAGCGGCACGCCCAGGTCCGAGGCCGCCTTCAGGTGGTCGCCGGCGAGGATGCCGAGGCCGCCGGAGTACTGAGGCAGCACTTCGGTGATGCCGAATTCGGGGGAGAAGTAGGCAATGCACGCCGGCGCGCCCTCGCCGAGGCTCTGGTACCACCGGGGCTGCTCCAGGTACCGGTCAAGATCCTCGGCAGCCGCGTGGACCCGGTGCACCACGTCCAGGTCCGCGGCGAGGCGCTGCAGCTCCTCCCGGCTGACCAGGCCGAGGAAGGACACGGGGTCGTGGTCGCTCTCAGCCCAGATCTTCGGGTTCAGGCCCTCGAAAAGCTCCCGCGTAGGCCGGTGCCAGGACCACCGCAGGTTGGTGGCCAGCCGGGCCAGCGGCCGGATCGACTCGGGAAGAACGGTTCGGACGGTAAATCTGCGGATTGCCTTCACCTGCGAAACACTAACCGACAAGTTGGAGGCTCGGAACTGCTTTAAGTTTCTTTTGCATAAATGACGGTCCGCCTCCCGGAAAACCCCGGAAAAGTGAGCAGGCTTAGCAATCTGGCCGATTTGTCGATAACGTCGAGGCTGTGACGACTAACTCGCGAACCAGTGCCGTGTCCAAGCAAAAGCCGAAGGCCCTGATCACGGAGGGCCTCAGCTTTGGCCGTTTTCCGATCACCGCCGTGCAGCCTGCGGTCGAAGGCGGTAAATTCCCTGCCAAGGCCGTGGTGGGGGAAACCCTGGTGGTGGGTGCGACTGCCTTCCGGGAGGGCCACGACCGGCTCGGCGTCAGCGCCGTCCTGCTCGACCCCCGGGGGAAGGAACGCCAGCGCGTCCGCCTCTCCACGCCCCGGGGCCCGCGCGGTATGGGCACCGATCGCTGGGAAGGACTCCTGACCCCGTCCGGCACCGGCAACTGGTCCTTTGTGATCGAGGCCTGGCATGACAGCTATGGCACGTGGCACCACAACGCCGAGGTCAAAGTGGAAGCCGGAATCGACGTCGAACTGATGCTCGCCGAGGGCGCCGCGCTGCTCTCCGTCGCATCCGAGGATTCCTCCCGCCCGTCCGCCGACCGGCGGACCCTGCGGATGGCCGTCGTCGGGCTCAACGACGCCACCAAGACCGCCGAGGAACGGCTCGCCGCCGGATTCAGCGACGAAGTGGCTGACGTCATCGAACGCCAGCCGATCCGCGAACAGGTCACCGTCTCCGAGAAGTACCCCCTGCTGGTGGAGCGCGAGCTCGCCGGCCGGGGCGCCTGGTACGAGTTCTTCCCCCGGTCCGAGGGCGCCGTCCGCAACCACGAAACCGGGGAGTGGACCTCCGGAACCTTCCGCACCGCGGCCCGGCGCCTCGACGCCGTTGCGGCCATGGGCTTCGACATCATCTACATGCCGCCGATCCACCCGATCGGCATCCAGCACCGCAAGGGCCCGAACAACACCCTGCTCGCCGGACCGCACGATCCCGGCTCCCCCTGGGCCATCGGCGCCAAGGAGGGAGGCCACGACGCCATCCACCCGGATCTGGGCACCTTTGAGGACTTCGACGCCTTCGTGGCGCGGGCGGGGGAGCTGGGGCTGGAAGTTGCCCTGGACCTTGCCCTGCAGGCCGCCCCGGACCACCCCTGGGTCGAGAGCCACCCCGAATGGTTCACCACCCGCGTTGACGGCAGCATTGCCTACGCAGAGAACCCGCCGAAGAAATACCAGGACATCTTCCCGCTCAACTTCGACAACGATCCCGAGGGTCTGTCCAATGAGATCCTGCGCATTGTCTTCCTCTGGGTGAGCCACGGCGTCAAGGTCTTCCGCGTCGACAACCCGCACACCAAGCCGGTGTGGTTCTGGGAGTGGCTGATCGCCAAGGTCAACAAGAAGCACCCCGATGTCATTTTCCTCGCCGAGGCTTTCACCCGCCCGGCCATGATGCACGCACTGGGCCGTGCCGGCTTCCAGCAGTCCTACACGTACTTCACCTGGCGGAACACCAAGGAGGAGCTGGAGGAATACTTCCAGGAAGTCAGCCATGAGTCCCCGGCCTACTTCCGGCCGAACTTCTTCGTCAACACCCCGGACATCCTGACCGAATACCTGCAGTACGGCGGCCCGCCCGCGTTCAAGATCCGGGCCGCGCTGGCTGCCACGGCGAGCCCCATCTGGGGCGTCTACGCCGGCTTCGAACTCTACGAGCACGTGGCCCGGCCCGGCGCCGAGGAGTACATCGACAACGAGAAGTTCGAGTACAAGGCCCGTGACTGGGACGCGGTGGCCGAATCCGGCCGCACGCTGGCCCCGTACCTGAGCCGGCTCAACGCGATCCGGCGTGCCCATCCCGCCCTGGGCGACCTGCAGAACCTCACGGTGCACGAGAGCACGGACAACGCCACGGTGGTCTATTCCAAGCACAAGACCCTCCCCGACGGCACCAAGGACACCCTGATCATCATCGTCAACGTGGACCCGCACGGCATCCGGGAGAGCACGGTGACGCTGGACCTGGCGGCGCTGGAGCTGGACGCGGGCGACCTGACGCACAATGGCCGGTTCATGGTGGATGATCTGTTGACCGGCGAGAGCTGGGAATGGGGGGAGTACAACTACGTTCGCTTGGACGCCCACGTCGAACCCGCACACATTCTTAGCATCCGGAGGTAGCACGAGTGAGTTTCAGCACGACAAACCCCAACCAGCACTTCAGCCCGAAGGGGACTTTCGAACTGAACGCGCCCGGCCTCCAGCATGACCCGCACTGGTACCGCAAAGCGGTCTTCTACGAAGTGCTGGTCCGGGGTTTTGCCGACGGCAACGGCGACGGCTCGGGCGACTTCCACGGCCTGATCGAGAAGCTGGACTACCTCCAGTGGCTCGGCGTGGACTGCCTGTGGCTCCCGCCGTTCTTCCAGTCCCCGCTCCGTGACGGCGGCTACGACATCTCGGACTACAACTCCGTGCTCGACGAATTCGGCACCATCAGCGATTTCAAGCGCCTTGTCGCGGAGGCCCACGCCCGCGGCGTCCGCGTGATCATTGACCTCCCGCTGAACCACACCTCCGACCAGCACCCCTGGTTCCAGGAATCCCGCAAGGATCCGGACGGGCCGTTCGGCGACTTCTACGTCTGGAGCGACACGGACGAGAAGTACGAAGACGCCCGCATCATCTTCGTGGACACCGAGGAATCCAACTGGACCTTCGACCCGATCCGGCGCCAGTTCTTCTGGCACCGCTTCTTCAGCCACCAGCCGGACCTCAACTTTGAGAACCCCAAGGTCATCGATGCGCTCTTCGACGTCGTGCGGTTCTGGCTGGACCAGGGCATCGATGGCTTCCGCGCGGACGCCATCCCGTACCTCTTCGAGGAAGAGGGCACCAACTGCGAGAACCTTCCGCAGACCCACGACTTCCTGCGCAAGCTGCGCAAAATGGTCGACGAAAGCTACCCGGGCCGCGTGATCATTGCCGAGGCCAACCAGCCGCCGGCTGAAGTGGTGGAGTACTTCGGCAGCGAAGCGGAACCGGAATGCCACATGGCCTTCCACTTCCCGATCATGCCGCGTCTCTACTACGCGCTGCGGGACCAGAAGGCTGCGCCCATCATCGAGACGATGAAGGACACCCCGAACATCCCCGAAGGCGCCCAGTGGGGAACCTTCCTGCGGAACCACGACGAACTGACGCTGGAAATGGTCACCGCCGACGAGCGCGCGGCCATGCTCGGCTGGTACGCGCCGGACCCGCGCATGCGCGCCAACATCGGCATCCGTCGCCGCCTGGCGCCGCTGCTGGACAATTCCCGCTCGGAGATCGAGCTCATCAACGCCCTGCTGCTGTCCCTGCCCGGCAGCCCGTTCCTGTACTACGGGGACGAGATCGGCATGGGGGACAACATCTGGCTCGAGGACCGCGACGCCGTCCGCACCCCGATGCAATGGAACCCGGACCGCAACGCAGGGTTCTCCAACGCGGACCCCGGCAAGTTGTACCTTCCAGTGATCCAGTCGCTCGTCTACAACTACAGCATGGCCAATGTCGAGGCCGAGGCGGCCCACTCGGGTTCGCTGCTGCGCTGGACCCGCCAGATCCTCAGCGTCCGGAAGAACCACCCCGCCTTCGGGCTGGGCGGCTTCGAGCACGTCGAGGCGGACCACGACGTTGTCCTCGCCTACCTCCGCGAACTGCCGGAAGGCAACGCGGCCGGCGAGGACGGCGAAACCATCCTGTGCGCGTTCAACCTGTCCCAGCATCCGGTGGCTACCACGCTGCGGGTGCCAAGGTTCGCGGGCCGCGGCCTCCGGGACGTGTTCGGCGGCCAGGCGTTCCCGGGGATCTCCGACGACGGAACCCTGACGCTGACCCTGGGCAGCCACGATTTCTTCTGGCTCCGGATCCGCTCGGCTGCCTCCAACCCGGCATCGCCCTACACCCAGGCCATGCCGATCCTTTCCATCGAAGGCTGACATGACCCGACCCACCCTTACCCCGGCCCTGAGCGGACTGCTCGGCGGCTGGCTTCCGCGCCAGCGCTGGTTCCCCGTCAAGAGCGCCGCGTTCAGCTTCGAGCCCGCCGGGGGACTGCGCCTTGCCAGTGGCCCGGGCGGCGCTTCAGCCAGCGCCGAACTCGAGGTGCTGCTGCTGGCCGTGAGCTACCCGACGCCGGACGGCTCGCGCACCGACGTCGTGCAGGTCCCGCTCAGCATCCGCCGCGCGCCCCTGCCCGGGGCGGACTCGGCCCTGATCGGGGAGATTTCCGACGCCGTCCCCGCCGAGGCTGCGGCCGGCGCCGCCGGGGCGCCTGGCGCCCTGTGGATTTACGACGGCGTCCACGACCCGGCGTTCGTCGCGGCATGGCTGGAACTCATGCGCCACGGCGGCACCACCCCGGCCGGGAACGCTACCGGCCACCTCGTGGAGTCCGGTTACCTGCTGCCCCAGGCCACCGGCGTCGTCAAGGTCCTCTCCGGCGAACAGTCCAACAGCTCCGTGATCGTCGACGACGGCGAGTCGGCCGCGATCCTGAAGTTCTTCCGGGTGCTCTCCGAGGGCCAAAACCCGGAGGTCGAAATCGGCGCCGCCCTGACCGCAGGGCGCACCGTTGAAGTACCGGCCACCCTCGGCTGGGTGACCGGGGAGTGGGCCGAGGCGCCCGCCGGGGCGCAGGACCCCCGCCCCGCCTGCGGCGAACTGGCCGTGGCCCACGAATTCCTCGCCGGTGGCCTGGATGCCTGGCGGCTGGCCGTCAACGCGGCGAGCGAGGGCCGGGACTTCACCGCGGAGGCCCACGCCCTGGGTGCCGCGACTGCGACGGTGCACCGCCGGCTGGCGCAGGCACTTGGCGTCGCCTCCGAATCCGCCCCGGGAGGCGACATTGCGCCCGGCGTAGCCCAGCGGGTGCGGCAGTCCTGGGCGCAGGCCGGGACCGCCGTCGGTCCGCACGGTGAGGAGCTGGACAGGCTCCTGGCGCGCCTCGAAGGCAGCGGTGCCGGACCGCTGCAGCGGATCCACGGTGACCTCCACCTGGGCCAGATCCTGCAGGTTCCCGGTGGCGCCGGGAAAGCGCCGCGCTGGGCCATCCTCGACTTCGAGGGGGAACCGCTCCGGCCGATCTCGGAACGCAATTTCCCCGACGTCCCGCTGCGCGACGTCGTCGGAATGCTGCGGTCCTTTGACTATGCCGCCGGAGCGGCCGTCCGCGAGCACCCGGAGGCGGACGTCCCGGAGACCTGGGTGGACGACTGCGCCGAGGCCTTCCTGGCCGGCTACGCCGAAGTCATCCCCGGCAGCATCGACCGTGATGCGCCGCTCTTCGTCGCGTTGTGGCTCGACAAAGCCCTTTACGAAGTCATCTACGAACTACGGAACAGGCCCGACTGGCTCTCCATTCCGGTCCACGCATCACGTCGTCTCCTCGGTAGTACAGGCTCCGGCGTTCCCGCCGAAGCCGCAGCGGAAGGTATCAAAATGACAGGTTCAGCACGTATCGATCGTCCCGGAAGTCCACTGCCGGTGGACGCGGACACCCTGGCGAGGGTCGCCGCCGGCGAACACCACGCGCCGCACTCGGTCCTGGGCGCGCACCTCGATGACCACGGCCACGTCACGATCCGCACGGTCAAGCACCTCGCCGAAGCCGTCTCCGTTGTGACCGCAACCGGCACCTTCCCGATGACGCACGAGTCCGGCGGAGTGTGGGTTGCCGTGCTGGAGCCGCTGGAGACGGACCATGTCCCGGACTACCGGCTGGAAGTGAGCTACGAGGGCCAGGCGCCGGAGCCGGCCGACGATCCGTACCGATACCTGCCCACCATCGGCGAACTCGACCTGCACCTGATCGGTGAAGGCCGCCACGAGCGCCTCTGGGATGTTCTCGGCGCGCACGTCCAGCACTACAAGTCCGCCCTGGGCGACGTCGACGGCGTGTCCTTCGCCGTGTGGGCGCCGAACGCTCAGGCGGTCCGCGTCAAGGGCGATTTCAACGGCTGGGACGGCCGCCAGCACTCGATGCGGTCGCTCGGCTCCTCCGGGGTCTGGGAAGTCTTTATCCCCGGCGTTTTGGCAGGGGCGTGCTACAAATTCGAGATCCGGACCAAACAGGGTTATTGGGTGGAGAAAGCGGATCCGCTGGCCTTCGGCACCGAGGTTCCGCCGCTGACGGCATCGCGTGTTGTGGAGCCCTCCTACGCCTTCAAGGATGCGGAGTGGATGGAAGCCCGCGCCGCACGGGATCCGCACAACTCGCCGATGAGTGTCTATGAAGTGCACCTCGGCTCCTGGCGGGTCGGGCTCAGCTACCGGGAACTGGCGAAGGAACTGGTCGAATACGTCAAGTGGCTTGGCTTCACCCATGTGGAGTTCATGCCCGTGGCGGAGCACCCCTTCGGCGGGTCCTGGGGCTACCAGGTCACGTCCTACTTCGCTCCGACGTCACGCTTCGGCCATCCCGACGAGTTCCGGTATCTCGTGGATGAACTCCACCAGGCCGGCATCGGTGTGCTGCTGGACTGGGTGCCGGCGCACTTCCCCAAGGATGAGTGGGCGCTGGCCCGGTTCGACGGCGAAGCGCTGTACGAGCACTCCGACCCCAACCTGGGCGAGCACCCGGACTGGGGAACGCTCATCTTTGACTTCGGGCGCAGCGAAGTCCGCAACTTCCTGGTCGCGAACGCGCTCTACTGGCTCGACGAATACCACATCGACGGCCTGCGGGTGGATGCCGTGGCCTCCATGCTCTACCTCGACTACTCCCGCGAGGAGGGACAATGGCAGCCGAACCGCTTCGGCGGACGGGAGAACCTTGAAGCCATCTCCTTCCTGCAGGAGGTCAACGCCACGGTCTATAAGACGCACCCCGGGGCGGTCATGATCGCCGAGGAATCCACCGCGTTCCCGGGTGTCACGGCGCCGACCAGCCAGGGCGGCCTGGGCTTCGGGATCAAGTGGAACATGGGCTGGATGCACGACTCGCTCAAATACATGGCCGAGGATCCGTTTAACCGCCGGTGGCACCACGGCACCATCACCTTCTCCATGGTCTACGCCTACACGGAGAACTTCCTGCTGCCGATCAGCCACGACGAGGTTGTGCACGGCAAGGGTTCGATGCTGCGGAAGATGCCGGGGGACCGCTGGCAGCAACTGGCGAACCTGCGCGCCTTCCTGGGCTACCAGTGGGCCCACCCGGGCAAGCAGCTGATCTTCATGGGCACCGAATTTGGCCAGGAGGCGGAGTGGTCCGAACAGTACGGCCTGGACTGGTGGCTGGCGGAAATTCCGGCGCACCGCGGGATGCAGCTCCTGACCAAGGACCTCAATGAGCTGTACAGCTCCACCCCGGCGCTCTACGAACAGGACAACGACCCCGCCGGCTTCCAGTGGATCAACGGCGGGGACTCCAACCGCAACGTCCTGACCTTCATCCGACGCGACGCCGCGGGTAACCCGCTGGTGTGTGCCTTCAACTTCTCGGGGGCCCCGCACGCGGACTTCCAGCTGGGCGTCCCCTCGGCAGGGAAGTGGCAGGAAGTGCTGAACACCGACGCCGACGCGTACGGAGGCTCCGGTGTCCTGAACGGGGGCACCCTCACGGCCCCGGACGTCGCCATCGACGGCCAGCCGGCCACCCTCACCGTCACGTTGCCCCCGCTGGGTGCCGCGTACTTCAAGCCGGTGGGCTGACGCCGGCCAGCCGCCCCAGTTCATTGAAAAGCCCGGAATCCCCGTGATTGCGGGCTTTTTGGTGTCCTGCTGGACCCAGTCTCGCGGTCCCTTTGTCAGCAGGGCAAAGTGGTGGTAGAGTTTATTTCCGCGCTGCTCCCCGGAGTTGAACGGCCACCAAGACCAAGAAGCCTCACGGCAAGACTGAGTCAGGGCGCCGATTCGACAAGGGTGAAGCGGCCCGGTAAGGTAGAGAAGTTGCTCCGGAGCGATCCACGGCTGAGGTTGTGGTGGTGCCGGGTGTGTCTGTTGTTTGAGAACTCAATAGTGTGCCAAGTTTGTTGATACC
>NZ_JBEPOX010000015.1:0-91089 GCF_040547025.1 Arthrobacter sp. UYEF36 | reverse complement strand
CTGGGCGTGAAGGGCACTCCGGGCATCGTCGTCGGCAAAGTCGTCTCCACGAGCCAGACGTTCATTCAGTCCTGGGAAGACCTCAGCCTCGATATTTGGGGCCCTCGTACAGGTAAGTCGACTTCACGGGTCATGCCCGCGATCCTGGACGCACCCGGTGCTGTCGTCTCCACGTCGAACAAACGCGACGTGGTGGACGGTACCCGGGGGGTCCGCGAGCTCACGGCCCCTGTGTGGGTGTTCGATCCGCAGAAGATCGCTCAGGAGGAAGCGCAGTGGTGGTGGAACCCGCTCTCCTACGTCACGGACGAAGAGAAGGCCTACAAGCTCACGCAGCACTTCTCGGTTGGTTCGAGGGGCCCGGGGTCCAAGCCGGATGCCTACTTCGACCCCAAAGCGGAAGACATCCTCTCCTCGTACTTCCTCGCGGCCGCGCTCGGGGAGCGGCCCATCACGCAGGTCTACTTGTGGGTGACGGAGCAGGTTAACCGGGAGCCAATCAACATCCTGAAAGAGCATGACTACGAGCTGCAGTACAAGGGCCTGGAGTCCACGCTGGAACTGGCCGACAAACAGCGCGACGGCATCTTCGGCACCGCCGAAAAGATGATCCAGTGCCTCAAGAGCAGGAACACGCTGCGCTGGGTCGCTCCGACAGGTGGCGCGACGGTGGCCACGGATGCCCGCCGGCAGTTCAACCCGCATGCTTTCGCCGCGTCCCAGGAAACGATTTACATCCTCTCCAAGGAAGGGGCCGGCTCAGCCTCCCCGCTCACCACAGCGTTGACGGTGGCGATCGCTGAGGCGATGGAGGAACGGGCCGAGCGCAGCGGCGGCCGCCTGCCCAAACCTGCACTGTTCGCCCTCGATGAGTTGGCCAACGTCGTCCGATGGGCAGCCCTGCCGGATCAGTTCAGCCACTACGGCTCCAAGGGCCTGATCGTCATGGGCATCCTGCAGTCCTGGTCACAGGGCGTTGAACTGTGGGGCGAAGCGAACATGCGAAAAATCTGGTCGGCCGCGAACGTGAAGGTCTACGGCGGCGGCGTCGCTGAAGAAGGCTTCCTGCGGGCGCTCTCGGATCTGATCGGGGACTACAGCTATACCAACGTCTCCGTCTCCTCCGGTAAGTCCGGCTCCAGCCGCTCCCGCCAGGAGGGCAAGGAGCGCATCTTCGATGTCTCCAACCTCGCTGAACTGGACCGTGGCCGCGCCGTGGTCCTCGCATCGGGTGCACCCGCCACGCTGGTCCGGACCATGCCCTGGTACACCGGCCGGCACAAGGACGCCGTGGAGGCATCGATCAAGAAGTACAGCCCCCGCCCGGAGGAACCGGAGGCCGTCCTGGTGCCCTCCGCTTCGGTCTCTAATCCCTGGGTCACCGGGTAAGGAAGCAAAAGCCATGGCAGATGATTTCGGATTGTTCGACACGGACACCCCCGCACCCAACCCCGGCGCGGGCGAGGGCGGCAAGCCGGAGAAGGCGCCGGAGCTCGTCTACGGCACGGCCGAGGAGTTCCTTCACGAGCAGCTGCTGCCGACATACGTCCGCAGCGTCACCGGCAAGACCGCAAAGTGGTGCATCGAGTGGTATTTCCACCCCGAAGCCGTCTCCCGCGTCGCGGCCCTCTGGCGATCCTGGGAGCACCTGCGCCTCGACCCGGCCACCGGCATGAGCGTCTGGTGGCGGGATCACGCGGACCACCACATGGGCGTCCTGTTGAACCCACAGGGACCGTTCTACAACTGCGACATGAAAGAACACCGCGACCCCGAACACCTGGAACCAAAGAAAGCACCCGACGGCTGGTTCCGCGACGCAAGGACGCAAGCTACCTAGAACAGATACTAGGTATCGGGACTGCTGAAGGTTTGATTGACAGCTTGAGGCAGGTCAAAGTGTCAATCAAACCTTCAGCAGTCCCCCTACATAGTTGGCCAAAGGCAACGAAGCGACGCTGAGACGGCCCATGCTTCGTAGCCTTCGGCTTTGTCGATCATTTTCCGCGGGCTATTGCCCTCCTGGGCGAGCCAGAGGATGTTGGAATCTTTTGTGGCGTGGTCGACCCGTCCTGTGCGGACAGTCTCTCCTTGGAGCCTGATTTCCACCGTTGCACCGATGAGGTGGAACCAGTCGTGGTGGCGGGTTTTCAATGCGGTCCTTTCAGAGTGGCTCATTTACCAGCCGTGTTCGGCGAGGCGGTGCGGCTGCGGAATTTCGGCGACGTTGATGCCGACCATGGCGTCGCTGCCTTGCTCCAGCAGGAATCCGGAAACTGCGTGGACGATTTTCCGCGTTTCGGGCAGTCGAGGGTCAGGACGTATTCAGTGGCGCCGTGAGATGAGGTGTCCGCGGCTCCGCATTCCAAACACGTTCACGGCGAGGCCTCCGCGGGTGCGGTGGATTGCCGGGGATCCGGCAGTGTCTGGTTCGAGGCCGGGTGGAACAGGCATCCGTTGGCTCTTTCGGAGGCGCCTACCCGGTCCAGATAGGGGGTAATGCCGCCCAGGTGCAGGGGCCAGCCCGCGCCGGCGAGCATGCACAGGTCGATGTCCTGGGCGTTGGCGACGACGCCTTCGTTGAGCATGAGCGCAATTTCTTCGGCGAGGGCGTCCTGGACCCGGACCAGCAGTTCTTCCGAGCTGCTGGGGGTAACCCCGAAGTCCAGCAGGTCCAGGTTTGCCGCGGGAACGCATCGGCTCCCGTCCGTGTTCACGGCCCATACAGAGGTGATGCCGTTATCGATGAGGGTCTGCTGGTTCGCCGAGACGGGGAAACGGTCGCCGAAGGCGGCGTGCAGGGACCGTGTCACGTGCAGGGAAACTGGCAGGCCGATCATGGCCAACAGGGTGAACGGTGTCATGGGCAGCCCCATGGGCCTGAGCGCGCCGTCTGCCACCTGGGCGGGGGTGCCTTCGTCGAAGGCGGTAGCCACTTCGCCCATGAGCCGCAGCAATACCCGATTGACCACGAAGGCGGCGGAATCTTGGACCAGCACGGTCGCCTTGTTCAGTGCTTTGCCGAGCACGAACGCCGTGGCAAGCACCTCTTCACCGGTCTGGGGGGCCTGGACAATTTCCAGCAGCGGCATGACAGCCACCGGGTTGAAGAAATGGAAGCCGACCACCCGTTCCGGATGCAGCAGACCGGCCGCCATCTGTGTCACCGAGAGCGAGGACGTGTTGGTGGCGAGGATGCAGTCGGGGCGGACCACGGCTTCAACCTCTGCGAAGACCTGCTTTTTGACGGCGAGTTCTTCAAAGACGGCCTCGATGACGAAGTCCGCGTCGGCGAAGGATTCCTTGGAGACCGATCCGGTAACCAGTTCCGTGATGCGGGCAGCATCCTCGGGAGTCAGGCGCTGCCTGGCCAGCAGCTTGGCGACTTCGGCGTGGACATAGTCCACGCCCTTGTCCACTCGGGCCCGGTCAATGTCTGTCAGCACCACCGGCACCTGAAGCTGCCGGGCGAAGAGCAGGGCCAGCTGGCCTGCCATTAGTCCCGCACCGACGACTCCGACCTTGGTGACAGAGCGCGCCAGCTCAGGGTCCGGGGCGCCCGCGGGATTCCTAGCGCGGCGTTGGAGCAGGTCTAGGAACGCATACATTGATGCCTTGAATTGCGGGGTCTGGATCAGCTCGGCCAGGGCGTCGACTTCCAGATCCGCGGATTCGGGCTGTGTTAGGTGCTGGCCTTTTTCGAGCAGGTCCAGCACCCGCCCGGGTGCCGGTGCGGCACCGGAGGTTTTGGTCTCGACCACGGTGCTGCCGGCGGCGACGGCGGCGCCCCAGTCGGCGCCGGTGTAGTCGGCTTTCTCCTGGCGGCGGGCCGCCACGGCATTCAGAACCTGAGGGTCTGCGGTGATGATTGTGGCCGCCCAGGCCAGGGATTGTTCCAGGAAGTCCGCGGGGGCGAAGACGGTGTCGGCGATGCCGAGCTCGAAGGCGGCCGTGCCGTCGAGGACCTTGTTGTTGGCCAGCGCGTTCTCAACCATCACCTTGACCGCGTTGCTCGGGCCGATCAGCCGGGGTAACCGGTAGACCCCGCCCCAGCCCGGAATCAGGCCCAGGAACGCTTCGGGAAGGGAGATCCCGTTGGCACCGGCGGAGATGGTGCGGTAGCCGGCGGCCAGGGCGAGTTCCAGTCCGCCGCCGATGGCCGCGCCGTTGATGAAGGCGAAGGTCGGCACATCCATGTCGTCGAGGATGCCGAAGACGTCATGGCCCAGGCGCGCCATCCGGCGGCCAGACTCCGGATCCTCGAGCCGCCTCATGGCTATCAGGTCCGCGCCCGCCACGAAGCAGCGGTGTTGCCCGGTGACGCCGACGCCGGCGAACTCCCCCGCGGTCGTCCGCTTCCTGACTCCTTCCAGAAGGGTGCCCAGTTCCAGCAGCGACCCGGGACTGAAGGTGGCGGGCTTCCGGTCGTTGCTGTTCAGGATCGTGATCAGGGCGAAGAGGCCGGCCCCGGGCAGCCGAATTTCCCTCAGCCGGGCATGGGTGGAGTTCTCACCGGAAAGGGACTCAGCCCATTCCGCGATGTCCGGCGCGTTCATTCGGCGCCCCGGAGCAGCAGAAGGTCGCCCTGACGGTCGCCGCACAAGTCGACCACGGCTGTCCTGCCTCGGGCGCGATGGAGGGCTGCGGTCTGGTGCAGTATGGGCTGGTCGACGAAGGCGCCGATCGTGTGCTCCAAGGCAATGACCCTGCCGTCGGCGTTGACAATTTCGGGTCCTGTGGGCCGCCTAACGCCAGTGGCGCCGATCTGTTCCGGGCCCACCGCGCTCCGCGACATGGCCGCCCCGATGGCGTGGGCGCCCATGTCGCGGGCGGACAGCGGGCCAAGTCTGCCGCGGAACCGGCCGAAGGCGGTCGGGGCCCCGCCGAGAATGAAGGGGACTCTGTTTTTTGGACTCATGGGTGATGACCTTACGGACGGAATCGGTGAAGGGAAAGGAGGTGCGACGGCGGTTGGCGGTCTGCGGGTCATCCGCTCAGGTGAAGGCAGAAAGACGAGTGATGGCGCGCGGCCGACGACCGGGTCTGGGCCGTTTCATGACCCTCATAGGTGTGCGCGGTCCTTCGAGGTCCGCCCGATGCCGGGCGACCCGGCTGGCAAGCAGGATGCCGTTGCCGCCGAGCCGGTCCCCGGCGTTGGCATCAATGGACTGTGCGATCCTGGTGCATCGTCCGGTCAGGCCCGGCGGCGTTCCGCGAAGGCCGCGATCCGATCCCTTGTGTCGGGGTGGGCGATCATTGAGGAAATCACCCGGAGTTCCTCGTCCAGATGTTCGGCATACGTTGCGAGCCTCCCGGTATTGAGCAGGCGCTTCGTCGGACCCAGTATCTGGGTTGCTCCGCCGGCGAGCCGGACCCCCAGCTGCCTGGCCCGGTCTTGCAGCTCCGCGTCCTGGACCAGCTCCGTGGCCAGACCCCAGTCAAGCGCGTCTTGTGCGCTAGCCACCGCACCGCCCAGACTCATTTCGGCTGCGCGGCGGGGGCCCACCATCTGGGGCAATAGATAGGAAACACCGCAGTCCGGGGTCAGTCCGACTCCGCCGTAGGCGCTCAGGAAGGACGCCGCGCCGGAGGCGAGCACAAAGTCGGAGTTCAGTACCAGTCCAAGACCGGCGCCTGCTGCCGGTCCCCGGACCGCCGCGATTGTCACCAGGCGGGACCGAGCCAGGGCCAGGAGCCCCTGGTGCATGTTTCCGGCAAGCGTTCTCAGGAAGCTGGCAGGGTCTTCAGCGTCTGCCATTCCGGCCACGTCGCCGCCGGCGCTGAAGAATCTGCCCGCGCCCTGGAGTATGAGGACGTGGCAGTCAGGGTCAGCTTCGGCCTGGCAGATCGCAGTGCAGAATTCTTCGGCCAGCTGGATGGTCAACGCGTTGGCTTCCTGGGGGCGATTCAGCGTGAGCCACAGCAGCGGGCCGTCACGTTCCACCGTGATCTGATCGGATGTCATGAGGATCCTTCTGCGCTCCGCGGGTGCGGCTAGTCGTATTTGGTGGGGGTTTGGTTAGGAGACGCGGCGGAACAGGGCGGCGAGGGCCTGACCGCCGCCGATGCACATGGTGACGACGCCGAGTTCGAGGTCGCGCCGCACCAGATCCTTGGCCACTCGCAGGCTGAGGATTGCCCCCGTCGCCCCGACGGGATGCCCCAGCGCGATGGCGCCACCATAGGGGTTGGTCCGCATCGGGTCCAGCTTCGCATCGCGGATCACCGCGACTGCCTGGGCGGCAAAGGCTTCATTTAGTTCGATCGTGTCGATATCGGCCGGAGTGGTCCCCGTCTGCGCGAAGAGCTTCTCCAGCGCAAGCACCGGCGCGTACCCCATCAGCCCCGGTTCCAACGCAGCTGTGGTGACCGCCTCCAGGGTGGCCAGGCCGACCAGACCCCGTTCGGCAGCGGCGCTACCGCTCGCCAGCACGACGGCGGCCCCGCCGTCGTTAATGCCGGAGGAATTGCCGGCGGTCACCGTGCCGGTCTGATTAAAGACCGGTCGAAGCGCGGCGAGGACCTCCAGGGTGGTCTCCGGTTTGGGATGCTCATCGGTGTCGATGGTGTGGGGATGGCGGCCGCCGACCTGAACAGCGGTGATTTCTTCCGCGAACGCTGCCCGGGCGGCGTCCGTGGCCGCCCTGCGCTGGGATTCAAGTGCATATTCGTCCTGGTCCTGCCGGGATATGCCGTACTTGCGGGCAACATTCTCTGCGGTGACTCCCATGTGGATGTTCTGGAACGGATCAGTCAGCATGGCCACCGTTCCGTCCACCAGGGGGCGGTTACCGAGACGGTAGCCGGAGCGGGCGTTGAAGTCGTAGAACGGCATCCGGGTCATTGACTCGTTGCCGCCGGCCAGCGTGAATCCTGCCCCGCTCCAACGCATCTGCATGGCCGCTGACCAGATGGCTTGCAGGCCGCTGCCGCAGAGCCGGTTCACGGTGTAGGCCGGTGTGGACGGGGCGAGGCCGGTAGCCAGCGCCACGCGACGGGCGTTGTAGGCGTCCGGACCGACCTGCCCGATGCACCCCATGACGACTTCCTCGATGTCCGCGGCATGGGCCCCGGAGCGTTCCAGGGCCGCTCTGGCGGCGGTGGCTCCCAGCTCAAAGCCGGGAACGTCCTTGAACATGCCGCCGAAACTTCCGACCGGGGTGCGCGCCCCGTCGAGGAGGACAATCTTTTCTGCAGTCATGAGAATTGCCTAACTTCGTCTGGTGATGTGGGGGTGTTAGCGGGTGACAGAGCCGGTCAGGGCGGCGATGGGGCGCAGGAACAGTGGCCGGGCCAGGAACCAGGCGCCGATCATGACCACCAGGGAGGCAGCGAAGATCCAGAAACCTATCCAGTTCCCGTCATCGCGGGCCCCGTAGATGTGGTTGAGATTTTTCAGCGCTCCGGTGGCCAAAGCCAGCGTTACGTGCACGACGACGAAAAACACGAAGTACAGCATCACCGGCAGGTGGATCGTCCGGGCCGCCTCCACCGGATACATGCTGTTGAGCCTGGCGGTTTTCGTCGGCCATAGAGGGGACATCCGCAGACCGCTGATCAGCGCCAGGGGGGCCGCGATGAAAACGGTCACGAAGTAGGTCAGCAGCTGCAGGCTGTTGTAATTGACCCAGCCGTTCTCCACCGGCCAGTTCAGGGACGCGTACTGGATGGCGGCCGAGAGCGCGTTCGGGAGCACGTCCCAGCTGGTCGGGACAATGCGCATCCACTGCCCGGTCAGCGCGAGCAGTACGAAGAACACGGCCCCGTTCAGTACCCACAGGGCATCGAGGCTGAGATGGAACCACAGGTCCAGACTCATCTTCGACGGGGGCTTTGTTGTCCGGATCAGCCCCTTGTTGTTCCGTGTCCAGTACGCCTTGGGTCGGGCGGTGGTCCGCACCTGCCAGCCCGAACGGACAATCAACATGATGAAGAAGGCGTTCAGGAAATGCTGCCAGCCCAGCCAGGCCGGCAGACCAACCGGCGCGGCCTCGGGCAGTGGGGAATGCCCGGGAAACTGGGCCAGGAACGCCTGGACGCCCGCAAGCTCCCGCATCCATATGGCGGCAAGGACCAGTGCGAGCAGGATCATTAGGGCAGCCAGGATAGTCCAGGCCGGCTTGAACCACGCAGCCCTGCTGGCCTGTGGGGGAATCGGTCTGGTCAGCATCATCGGGCCTTGATCGCTTCGATCAGCTGGGGCACCACCGTGAAGACATCACCGACGACGCCGAAGTCTGCGACCTCGAAAATCGGGGCGTCCGCATCCCGGTTGATCGCGACAATGGTTTTCGCGGTCTGCATCCCGGCCCGGTGCTGGATGGCCCCGGAAATACCCAACGCGATATACAGCTGCGGTGAGACGGTGACACCGGTTTGGCCCACCTGGGACGTTTGGCCCACGTATCCGGCGTCCACGGCTGCGCGAGAGGCGCCCACGGCCGCCCCTAGTGCGTCGGCGAGCTGTTCGACGAGGCCAAAATTCTCCTTCGATCCCAGTCCGCGCCCCCCGGAAACAACCTTCGCCGCCCCCCGCAGCTCCGGACGTTCCGCGTCCGGAGCGGCGTCTGTGACGGATTCGATCACACCCGAGGATGCAGTATCCGCGACCACAGTCAGCCGAGCCATCGTGGCAGTCGCGGGTGTAGCCCGCTCTTCGATTGCCCCCTGGCGGACCGTCACAACGGCCAGCGCGCCCTCGACGGTGGACTCCACCGCGTAGGATCCGCCGAACACCGAATGGGTGGCGGCGATTCGCCCGCCGTCCGAACGCACATCGACGGCGTCAAGAATGAGCCCGGCGTTGGTGCGGACAGCCAGCCGGGCGGCAACATCTCGGCCTTGGACAGAGTTTGCGACCACAACGGCCGAGGGATCCAGCGCGGATACGGCCTCGGACAGGGCCTCGAGCTGCGGGCCCACCAATAAGTTGTCCAGCTGCTCGCTTTCCGCGAGATACACATGCGCCGCGCCCAGGGCGCCCAGTTCTGCTGCGAGGCTGCCGTCGCTGCCGGGCGCCACGGTCAGCACAGCCACCGGGGTGCCGAGCCTGGCCGCGGCGGCCAGCAGAGCGGGGGCCGTGTTCAGCAGCTTACCGGTGCTCGACGTTTCAATAAGAGCCAGTATGTTTGCCATCTTGTAGTTCCTCTCTCAGATCAGCCGGCCGGCAGCAAGGAACTCCGCGAGCTCGGCGCCTGCGTTTCCGTCGTCGACGATCTTTTTCCCGGCGGTGCGCACCGGGCTCGCGGTGGTGGCCAGGACAACCGAGCGGCCCAGACGTGTGAAATCGGTGTCCGGGTCAAGGCCCAGATCGGCGAGGGAAAGGACGTCCAGCGGTTTGCGCTTGGCTGTCATGATCCCCTTGAAGTTCGGGAAACGGGCTTCCGCCGAGCGCTCCGTCACGGAAAGAACAGCCGGCAACGGGGCGCTCACGCCCATAGTTCCCCCCTCCGTGCCGCGCACACCGGTGACCCCGTGTTCGGCGATCTCCACTGAATTAAGGAAGCTCAGGTGCGGCAGGCCCAGATGCTCGGCCACCATTGCCGGAACCACCCCACCGCGGCCGTCGGTGGACTCATTGCCCCCGATCAGAAGATCGAAGCCGGTCTTTCTCACGGCCGCCGCGAGGACCGCAGCCGTCCGGCCGACGTCCGCTCCCGCCAGGGCGTCGTCGAGGATGTGGACCGCCGAGTCGGCTCCCATCGACAGGGCCTTGCGCAGGGCCTTGGTCACGGAGTCCGGGCCCATGGACAGCACAACGACTTCCGTTCCCCGGTGCAAGTCCTTGTGGCGCAGCGCCACCTCCAGAGCTCGCTCGTTGATCTCATCGGCGACGTTTCCGCCCGTCGCGCGGTCGATGGCCCCTGACGCGGGGTCGAGCCGGCGCTCCTGGTCCGTGTCCGGTACCTGCTTCACTAATACGACAATCCTCAACGTGCTGTCCTCCCATTCCGTCTACATCAGATCTCGCCCGGGCAGCTGCCCCAGCGGGCAGCTCCACCTACAGGTTGCGGGAGATCACCAGGCGCATGATGTCCGAGGTGCCCTCTTCGATTTCCTCGAGCTTGACGTCGCGCATCCACTGCTCCACCGGATATTCGCGCGAGTAGCCCCAGCCGCCCAGTGTCTGGACGGCAGCCCAGGTGCAGAACATGGCCGTCTCAGAAGCCTGGAGTTTGGCCATCGCGGCCAGACCGTTAACGTTTTCGCCGGCGTCGAGCTGGCGGGCGGCGTGCAGGGTCATCAGCCATGCCGACTCGATGCGGGTCGCCATGTCGGCCAGGCGGAAGGCCACGGCCTGGTGCTCGATGATCGGCTTACCGAACTGCTTGCGGGTACGGGCGTAATCAAGGGCGTACTCATACGCCGCACGCGCCGCACCCGTAGCCGCAGCGGCGAGAACCACCCTGGAGATGTCGAACGTTTCCATCAGGCCGTAGAAGCCCTGGCCCTCCTCCCCGAGGCGGTCCTCTTCGGGGACGAACACGTTGTCGAAGAAGATCTCGCGGCAGACGATGGCACGCTGGCCCATCTTCTTCATGGGTTCACCGAAGGTCATGCCCTCGGCGCCCTTCTTGACCATGAACGCGGTGATGCCCTTGGCGCGCTGGGTCGGATCGGTCTTGGCAAAGACCACATACTGGTCGGCGAGACCGGCGTTGGAGATCCACGTCTTCTGCCCGCTGATGGAGTAGCCGCCGTCGACCTTTTTCGCCTGGGTGATAATGGACGCCGAGTCGGACCCGGAGCCGGGTTCGGTGGTGGCGAGGGCGGTGAACGGGGCGTTGGGGCCGGCGAGCGGGCGCAGCCACTTTTCCTTTTGTTCGGCGGTGCCCAGGGCCAGAACCGGGTCGGCGAAGAAGCCGTTGGAGCACACGAAGTTGCCGATCCCCGGGTCTCCCCAGCACAGCTGCTCCTGAACCAGACACTGGGTGAAGACGTCGCTGAAGCCGCCACCGCCGAATTCCTCGGGGAGCATGAAATCAGTGATGCCGATCTTCGCGGCACTGTGGAAGATATCAACGGGTGAGACGACGTCGGCCTCGTCCACCTCGCGGCCGCGGGGACGGATCTCCTCGGTGGCAAATTGCTTGCACAGCGCGACGATAGCGCGCTGTTCATCGCTTAGAGGCCAGTATTCGGTAGCTGTATTGGCCATGGTGTTCTCCTGTGTTCGTGAGGTGGCGGTGGTGGTTTGAGACTAGATAGTGGTTAACGGTGCCGGAATGTTGACCGGTGAGTCGGGTGTTCCCTCGGCGTGCCAGCGGATGACGTTTCGGGCCTGGTGAAGCACGTAGTCCCGCTGGGTCGCGGCCGAAAGATAGGCTGCGTGGGGTGAAAGGAGTACGCGGGGGTGTCCGAGGATCCTGTCCTGGGGCCGCGGCGGTTCGTGGGGAAGCACATCGAGTCCCGCACCGCCCAGGCGGCCGGTATCAAGCATCTCCAAGAGGGCATCGTGGTCGATGAGGCCGCCGCGGGAGACATTGATGATGAAGGCGCCGTCGGGCAAAAGCGCCAGCCGCGGGCCGTCGAGTATCCGCTGAGTGCCCTGAGTCAACGGCAAGTGCAGGCTGACGACCTCGGACACTTCCAGAATTTCATTGAGGTCAAGCCGTTCGATGTCGTCGGGACCAGCCTGGAACGGGTCGTAGCCGACCACCCGTCCCACCACGGGGCGCGCCAGAGCGGCGAATCTGCTGCCGATGCGGCCCAGGCCCAGGACTCCGACGGTCACCTCTGAAGGGCGCCGCAGGCGTTCGCGCGTTCCGTCCCACACGCCGGACCGCACCGCGCGGTCCAGGAACGGCAATCCGCGCAGCATGGCCATGGCCATGGCGAACGCATGGGTCGCCACCTCTTCGGTTGCTGCCCCCGGGACGTTGGCCAGCCAAATGCCTTGCTCCGCCGCGGCCTGGGCGTCGACCATGTCAAAGCCGACGGACTGCGTCGCGATGATCTTGAGGTTGCCCAGCCGGGAGATGAGTGTACGGTCGATCGGCGAATAGCCGATCAGCAGTGCATCGGCGTCCGAGGCCAGCGCTGTGATGACCTCCGGGTCGACGCTGTCGGCGACGCGGACCTCAAAGCCGGCCGCTTCCAGCTCGTCAATGCCCGGCTGCGGGTCCGTTTCCACCAGGTCCGTGTAGACGGCAACAGGGCGCGTCATCGTTGGACCGAGGTGAGTTCGGTGTATTCCTCCAGGCCGGCGACCCCAAGCTCACGCCCGAGTCCGGAGTCCTTCCAACCGCCGAACGGCGCCTCAGGGTTGAAGGCGGCGCCGTTGAGATCCACCTGGCCGGTGTCGAGCAGGCGGGCGATCGCCAGAGCGCGGTCGGCGGAGCCGGACCATACGGCACCTGAGAGGCCGTAGGGCGTGCCATTGGCAATGTCGATGGCTTCGGACTCAGTGGCGTAGGGGTGGACCACCAGGACCGGCCCGAAAATCTCCGACTGGCTGGCCGGGTCGGAAGGGTCCAGATCCGCGAGGATCGTGGGGCTCACGAAGTGGCCCAACGCGCCGGGGCGTTCGGGTCCGCCGGCAACCACGCGGGCGCCGCGGGCGATTGCCCCTTCAATGACGGTAACCACGTCGGCGCGCTGCTTGGCACTGATCAGCGGGCCGAGATCGGTGTCCTCTGACCGCGGATCGCCCAGGACCAGGGAACGGGCGTGGTCACCGGCGATCACCAGCGCGTCTTCATACAGGTCGGCGGGGACCAGCAGCCTGGTCCATGCGCTGCACGTCTGCCCACTGTTGAGCATCGCCGAGTCCACGCTCGCCCGGACGGCCTCGGCGAGGTCTGCGTCCGCACAGACCAGACTCGATGATTTCCCGCCGAGTTCCAGGCATACCCGTTTGAGGTTCGCCGAGGCTGCGGCTCCGACCTGCCGGCCCACCATGGTGGATCCGGTGAAAGAGACAAGGTCGACGTCGGGGTGGGCCACCAGTGTCGCGCCGACCACTTTTCCTGAGCCAGGGACGAGGTTGAACACTCCCTCAGGGAGCCCTGCGGCAACCGTGGCCTCGGCGAACAGGTACGCGGACAGTGGCGTGAGTTCGGCAGGTTTGAGTACCACGGTGCAGCCGGCGGCCAATGCCGGACCGACCTTCGCGGCCAGCTGGTACAGCGGGTAGTTCCACGGGGTGATGCAGGAGACGACTCCCACGGGCTTGCGGATCAGCAGCGAATTGCCCACGGCTTCTTCAAAGCGGTAGGTGCGTGCGTTGCCGGCCGCCGAAGCGATGAGGTCGATCGCCAGGTCCACGTGCCAGGCCCGGGCGTTGACCACGGAGACACCGACCTCGGCCACCGTCACCGAAACCAGGTCATCGCGCCGGTGGCGCAGTTCCTGAACCAGGGCATCCAGGAGTGCGGCGCGCTCGGACGGCGGCATCAGACCCCAGTCGCGGGCCGCCTTTCGGGCGGCGGCGACGGCGGCGTGGGCCATCGCCTCGTCACAGGCGGCGGCCGTGCCGATGCTCACTTCCGTGGCTGGGTTCTCAACGTCCACCGTCGCCGGGGCACTGCGCCAGGTGCCGCCGATCAGGGCGTCATTGCGGTAAGTGTTCACAGCATGTCTCCGGCCGCTCGGCTCTGCTCGTGGATGTGGAGGACGGTTGGGCGGTCGCTTTCGAAGGCGGTCTTGATCGCGCCGGGCAGGTCCGCGGCCGCCTCCACCCGGACCCCGTGGCAGCCCAAGGATTCGGCCAAGGCAACGAAGTCCGGATGGCCAAGCGCCACCGCATGAACGGGTTCATTGCGGTCGGCCATCTCGTTGCGGATCTCGCCGTAGCCGCCGTTGTCCACGATGAGGACCGGCAGTGCGATGCCCAGTTCGGCGGCCATGGCCAGCTCCGCGATGGTGAACATGATGCCGCCGTCGCCCTGCATCACCAGCACCGGTGTATCGGGATTGGCAACCTTGGCGCCGATGCCTGCCGGCAGGCCGTAACCCAAGGTGCCGACTCCGGTTGGGTAGAGGAAGGCGTTCGGGCGGAACAGCGGCAGGTTGGACAGTGCTCCGTAGTAGCAGGACATGGCGCTGTCAGCGGCAACGATGGCGTCGCGGGGCAGCGCGTCCGCGATCGCCGCTACAATCTCAAGCCACGGCCCGCCTTCGGCTTCGGCGTCGGCCTGGAACTTGCCCCGCCAGGCGGCGGCTCGTCCGGTTCCGGCCGCCGTGAGGCCGCCAAGGCCCGCGAGCAGGGCGTCGAGCACGGCAGCGCTGTCACCGACCAGGCCCACCGTGGGCACCGCGTTGGTGTTGATCGACGTCGCATCAACATCCACCCGGATCAGTTTGCCGTCGAAATCCGGCAGGCCGATCCACCAGTCGGAGGGAGCAAGCTCGGTGCCGATCGCCAGGACGCAATCACTGTCGGCGACGGCGTCCAGGACGGCCCGGTGCTGCAGACCCGCACCGATGGACAGGGCATGGTCTTCGGGAAAGGCGCCCTTACCGTTGGTCGTGGCGAGCACGGGCGCGCCGAGGGTTTCGGCGATGGCCTTGACCTGGGCCACCGCCCGGGAGGCTCCGCCGCCAACAATGAGGAGCGGTTTCTCGGCGCATGCCAGGGCTGCGGTGGCCGCAGCCACCGCGTCGGCCGGAGCGGTGAGGATTCCTGCCGGGACGGGCTTGACCAGGACGACGTCGGCCCGCTCATCGAGCAGATCCAGCGGGATTTCCAGGTGAACGGGGCGCGGCCGCCCCGTAGCCATCGCGGCGAAGGCCTGCGCAACGGCCAAGGGGATTTCTTCGATGCTCGTGACGCGGTGACTGTAGGCCAGCACCGAAGCCATCGCGGTGCCCTGATCCTTGATTTCGTGGAGAAGCCCGTTGCCTCGCCCCGGGTGGTGCAGCGGCATGCCTGGGGAAATGAAGAGCACCGGGACGGAGTCCGAATAGGCCTGAGCGGCGGCTGCGGCGGCATTGAGAATTGCCGGTCCGGTGGTGGTCAGGACGACGCCGGGACGTCCGGTGGAGCGCGCGAACCCGTCCGCGGCATACCCTGCACCTTGTTCGTGACGCGACGAGACGTGGGTGATGCCGTAGCGCGACAGCGCGGCGTACACGGAAAGATTGTGTGTTCCAGGAATGCCGAACACCGTGTCCACGCCGTGTTCGGCCAGCCCTGCTACGAGGGCCTCCCCTCCGGTGAGGATGCTCATGCGTTTTCCTTTCCATCGGTGTAAACAGATTTGCCCAGCCACTGGCCGCCGTCGACCACGAGGACTTCGCCGGTGATGTAATCGGCCCGGTCGCTCATCAGGAAGGAGGCCGATTCGGCGATCTCTTCGGGGCTCGCGAATCGTCCCGCCGGCACGCCGCCCTGAACGCGGGCGCGGGCGGCGGCGGTGCCCCACAAGGCCCTGCCCGCACCTTCGGTCTCGGTGGGGCCAGGTGCGATGCAGTTGACGCGGACTCCCCGGGCGGCCCACTCGACCGCGAGCGTCCGGGTCATGGCGACAATGCCGCCCTTGGCCGCGGCACTGTGGACCGTCCCGGGGTGGCCGTGCCAGGCGTAGGTGGCGATGACGTTGAGGATGGAGCCCGAACCGGCGGCGAGCATGTGCTGGGCGGCCGCGTGGGTCGCATAAAAGGAGCCGTTCAGCACAATGTCGATGACGGCTTTCCAGCCGTTAGGGCTGAGATTCTCCCCGGGCGAGACAAAGTTGCCGGCGGCGTTGTTCACCAGGGCATCGATTCGCCCCTCGCGGTCGACGACGGCGTCGATCGCTTCGGCCATCAGCGCCGCGTCGCGGACATCACAGGTCACAAAGTCCGCCGATCCGCCCGCGGCGGCGATCTGTTCCACGGTCTCCATCAGCGGCTCTTCGCGCCGGCCCAGGACAATGACTTTGCCTCCCGCGGCGCCGTACCGGTGCGCGATGGCCCGGCCGATGCCTGAACCGCCGCCGGTGACGACGGCAACGCGTCCGGCGAACTCATTGCGGATGTCAGGAACGGTCATGGTGTTCTCCTTCATGCTGTAGCTGTGGCCAGTTCGGTCACGGCGGTGGCGGTGACGACGAGTGCATCGACAGCCACGGCACCCTCGGGTGCCACGCGGATCGGGTTGACTTCAAGTTCGGTGATGCCGGGATTTGCGGCGATGGTTGCGGACACGGCGGTGATGATCGCCGCGAGGGCGTCGATGTCCGTCGCGGGCTTGCCGCGCCAGCCGGTGAGCAGCGGGAGGCATTTGAGTCGTCGGATCATACTCAGCGCCGTGGGGTGATCGACCGGTGCCAACTCCACGCAGACGTCCCGGTGAAGTTCCGCCTCGGTGCCACCTGCGCCGACCGCGATCAACGGACCGAAATCCCGGTCCTGTCGAGCGCCCACGAGCACCTCGACCGCGTTGGGCCGCCCGTCCTGCTCCTCGACGACATACTCGCCGTCACCGAGGCGCTTGAGCATGTCCTGGTAGGCGGCGGCCAGCTGTTCGAGTGAACCGAGGCCGAGCTTGACGCCGCCGTGTTCGCTCTTGTGCTCGAGCCACCCGGCCTTGAGGACGACGGGGAACTTTAACTCCGCGGCGGCCGCTGCTAGATCCTGCCCGGACGAGATAAGCCGTCCGGCCGGGGCGGCGATACCCAGATCGGCGAGCAGTCCCCGGGCTGCCCAGTAACCAGGGGCCCAAGTGCCGGTGCCGGTGCCCGGGGCTGTGATGTCCCGGCCCGGCCAGTCAGTCAGGTGGGCTGCCTGGGCTACCGTCTTCAGGGCGAATTCGATGCCGGCAAACGCCGGGATCCCGTGTTCCCACATCCGGCTGACGGCGCGTGATCCGACGCTCATGCTGTGCACGATAAGCGGCAGCCGTGAGGACCGGACGGCCTGGCCCATGCTGTCGATCACGGCGAGTTCGGCGGCCTCGAGAGGCGGGTTGTCTTCTCCGTAGCACCCCAGGTAGCCCGAAAGCACGACGGCGTCGACCTCACCGGACTCCAGGAGGTGCCGGCTCAGGTCAGCATATGCATTCAGATCGGCTTCACCGGCACCGGCCAGGTCCACCGGATTGGAGACCGCGGCACCGGCCGGCAGGATCTCGGCGAGGCTCGACTGCAGCGCCGCCGAGAACACCGGGGTGGACAGACCGCAGGCGGCGGCGACGTCGGCGGCGATGCCGCCCTGGCCCCCGCTATCGCTGACGACGGCGACGCGCCGCCCGCTTGGCGTGGGGGCCACGCTCAGATAGCGGGCCACGTTGACCAGCTCGGTCGGTGTGGAGACGCGGATGGCACCGGCCGCGCGGCACGCCGCGTCGACGGTGTCCTGCGCAGAAGTGAGTGAACCGGTGTGTGACCTGGCGAGCCGCTGGCTTCCTTCGCTGGCACCTGTGGTCAGGAGGATGGTCCGTTTACCTGCTTCGGCGAGGGCGCGCAGCGTCCTCACCAGCTGTGCACCGTCGGCAAAGCTCTCGAGGTAGAGGGCGATCAACCGTGTCGCATCGTGGTCAATCAGGTCATCGAGCAGTTCCGCAGCATTGACGTCGAGCTGATTGCCCACCGAAATGAAACGCGAGACACCCAGCCCGGCGCGGGCGCTGAGATTGGCGATCTCCGAGCCCAGTTGCCCGCTCTGGGACACGATGGCCAGCCCTCCGGCCGTAAAGTGGCCCCAGGCGAGCTGCAGTTCCGCGGAACCGTCATAAAGTCCAAGGCTGTTGGGGCCGATGATGCGGGCACCCGCGGCACGGATCAGCTCGCCGAGGTGGGCTTCGTTGGGGACGCCAGCGGTGATGCCAAGGAACGCCTTGACACCCTTGGCAAGCGCCTCCACCACGACGCCTTCGACGAACCGCGGCGGAACGCAGAGGACCAGCAGCTCAGGAGCTTCGGGCAGAGCAGAAACATTTGGGAAAGCGGGCTCTCCTTGTACCGTTTGGGCCGAGCTGTTGACCAGGTAGACCGGGCGGCGGTGTTTTCCGCTTAGGGCGCCTTGCGCAAGCCAGTAACCCCATTTCGACTGGTCATCGGAGGCGCCGACCACCGCAACGGATGCCGGGTTGCGGAACGGATCAAGCGAGGACGCGCGCATCATCGACCCCCCAATGCATCTGGACCTGCGCCCCGATATGCACACCGTCGGCGGAGCGGGGGACATCGGTGCGGACAATCAACAGCTTGCCCGAGGCAGTGCGGGCCTGCACGGTACGGCTGCTGCCGAGATAGATGCAGTCCTCCACAGTGGCAGGTATGTGATCGTATTCAGCCGGAATGACGGCCCCAGCTGCGGCGACGCGCAGACGCTCGGGCCGGACCAGCAAGGACGTTCCTTCAGCCCGGTGGCCGGAGGGGAGCCGGTACTCGCGGGCATGACTCTCGTCGATGAAGGCTGCGCCCCTCACGGAGCCGCGGAAAATGTTGGAGATTCCGACGAATTCGGCGGCATAACGGCAGTTCGGCTCGTCATAGAGCTCGGTAGGGGTGCCCAGCTGGACTATCTCGCCTTCGCGCAACAGGGCGATGCGGTCGGACATGGTGAGGGCTTCGTCCTGATCATGCGTGACGAAGACGATCGTGATGCCTATGTCCTTGTGAAGCCGGCGGATCTCGAGTTGCAGCTGTTCGCGCAGCATCTTGTCGAGGGCGCCGAGCGGTTCGTCCATCAGCAGGACGCGGGGGCGGAACACGATGGCACGTGCCAAGGCGACGCGCTGCTGCTGGCCGCCGGAAAGCTCGGTGGGCTTGCGCTCACCCATGCGGCCCAGCTCAACCATCTCGAGGGCTTCAGCGACCCGCGCGGGAATCTCGGCCTTGGCGACCCGCTGGCGCCTGAGCGGGAAGGCCACGTTCTCGGCGACCGTCATGTGGGGGAACAGCGCATAGTGCTGGAAGACCATGCCCAGGCCGCGTTTGTGAGGAGGCAGCTTGGACATATCGACGCCGTCGACTTCCACCCTGCCCGCATTCGGCTTGATGAAGCCTGCGAGGATATTGAGCAGGGTCGACTTTCCGGATCCGCTGGCGCCGAGCAGCGTCAGGAACTCCCCGGCGCGGATGTCGAGATTGACAGCGTCGAGCACCGTCGTATCTCCGTAGTCCTTGCTGATTCCCGCAATACGTATCGGGGCACCGGCGGTGGTGCGCTCCGGTAATGGCGACTGAGTCATGTCACATCCCTGCATTCGTAGTGTCGACCGCTCGGCTGCGGATCATTTTTCGGGTCAGCCGTCCCAGGCCTATGAGGAGGAACGTGGTGACGATGGTGAGAAGAGCGAGACTGGAGATGGCGGCGACCGTCGGATCGATCTGTACCCTGATGCCGGACCACATCTGGACCGGTAGCGTCGTGAGGGCGGGGCCGGACAGGAAGATCGCGGTCACAACTTCGTCCCAGCTGGTAATGAAGGCGAACAACGCCCCGGCCAGGACACTGGGCAAGATCAGCGGAAGCGTAATCCGGAAGAACGTTGAGACAGGTCCCGCCCCAAGATTCATCGCCGCCATCTCGAGGCGCCTGTCGACGGTGACCAGGCCCGAAGCAACGTTGATCATCACGTAGGGGACGCCCAGGCAAGTGTGCACAAGTACGAAGCCGAGCGTCGTCTCTGTGAGTCCCAGGCCCAGGAAGGCGATGTAGACGGCCAGTCCGACGATCACGTACGGGACGATCAGCGGTGCCAGCAGTATCGCGGTGACGGTGTTGCGGAACGGGATCTTCCCGCGCACCAGGGCAAGGGCCGCCAAGGTACCCAGGATTACAGCTGCCGCTGCGGATAGGAGCGCGATCCTGAGGCTGGAGAGGGCGGACTCGGCCCAGATCGGATCCTGCGTCAGCCGATGGTACCACCGTAGGGACAACTCCCCGGGAGGGAACGTCAGGAACGAGCTGTTGGAAAGGGACATCGGCACGACGACCAGTACCGGCAGCAGAAGGTAAATACCGATCAGGACAGTGAGCAGGACCAGTCCTGCGCGGGTCAGAATCCTGGTCATGAGCGTCCCATCAGGTGCTTCTCGAAATCAATGAATCTGCTGGCAATGGCGAGCAGGATGATGGTTGTGGTCAACAGCAACATGGCGAGGGCAGCGGCGAAGCCGACGCGAAGAACCGTGCTGACCTGCTGGACTATGAGCTCGCCGATCATCGTGTTCTGGGGTCCGCCGAGCAGCGCCGGCGTAATGTAGTAACCCAGCCCCTGGATGAACGTGAGCAGCACGGCGGCAGCGACGCCGGGCATGCTCAGTGGGACGAAGATCCGCCGGAATGCTCCGGAGGGCCGGTCGCCGAGCCCCTCGGCGGCCTGCAGCAGGCGCCGGTCGATGGTGCGCATGGTGGCGTAGATCGGAAGGACCGCAAAAGGGAGCGCGATCTGGACCATGCCGAAGACCACGCCGTTCATGGTACGGATCATGATGATCGGGTCATTGAGGAGACCGACATCCTGGGCCATGGTGTTGAGCACTCCGGTGTCCCGGAGCAGAAGCACCAGGGCGAAGCTGCGGACCAGGATACTGGTCCAGAACGGCACCAGTACCAGCACCAGCATGACCGTGCGCCAGGCCGGCTTCGCGATCGTCATCAGATACGCATACGGGTAGGCCAGCAGCAGCGTCACGACCGTCACGACCGCGGAGATGTAGAACGTATTGGCCAGAACCTTCAAATAGATAGATTCGGCGAAGATCGCGCGGTAGTTTTCCAGGCCCAGCGTGGGATCGGTGAAGCTTTCCATGAACATGGCCACAAGCGGAAGAAGGAAGACCAGCACCAGGAAGAGGAACAGCGGCAGAACCAGCGCTCCCCACCCGTCGATCCGCGTATACCGCGCGATCCAGGATCTCAGGCGGGAGTCGGACTGCTGCCGCAGACCCCCTTTAGTGTCTGCGGCAGCGGTCACTGTGCGATCCAGCTGTTGAACTGCTCGGTGACCGAGTCGTAATTTTTCGCCCAGTAGGAGTAGTCGATCAGGCCGGCCGACTCCTTGGCAACGGCGGGGCTGCCGGCAAGGTCCTGGCGGTCCTTGGCGTGCACCAGCTCGATCGCGCTCGGCGAAACGGGTCCATAGCCGGAGGATACGGCGTCGTCGGCCTGTGCCTGCTGGTTGCCCAGGAACCACACCATCCAGTCCTGGGCCAGCTCGGCGTTCGCATAGCCCTTGGGAATAACAACCTGATCATAGGAGATGAGGTTCTGCCCGTAGTCGTTAGCCACGGGCTGGCCTTCGGATGCCGCCTTAGTGATCCGTCCGTTCCATGCCTGGACCAGCGGTGCCTCGCCGCTGGCCACCAGCTGGGTTTGCTGGTCACCGGTGTCGTACCAGACTATGTTCTTCTTGATCGTGTCAAGCTTCTTGAAGGCGCGCGGCAGGTCGAGCGGGTAGAGCTTATCCGCCGGGACCCCGTCGGCCAGCAGAGCAGCTTCGAAGATTCCGCCCGTCGCGTACTTCCAGAAGCCGCGCTTGGCCGGGTACTTTTCCGTGTCGAAGAACTCCGCCCACGTGCTCGGATGGCCGCCGGCGAACGTCTTGGTGTTGTAGGCGATGTTGAACGTGTACTGCAGATTCGGGATCGCGCATTCACCCATCTGCGCCTCCGGGACGCCGGCCGCCTTCGCTGCATCGAGGACGCGTTGCGGAAGCTTCTCCAGCAAACCTTCCTCGCAGGCCGTGTTCGCGAAGTTCGGTTCGACTTCAACCACGCCCCAGCTGACTTTTTTGGCCTTGACCTGGGCTTTGATCTTTGCGTAATCCGTGGGGGAGTCCTGCTGGATCCTGATGCCCTGCGCCTCCGCCCAGGGCGTGAAGTAACTGTTGACATGCGCGGTCTGTGCCTGCCCGCCCCACATCGTAACGGTCAGCGACTTGGCTTCACTGGCCGAGCCCCCGCCGCCGCACGCTGAAAGCGAGAGCGCTAGGGCGGCAGCCCCTGCTATCGCCACGTTCTTATTGATCGTCATGTGGTCAAGCCCCAATCTTTAACTAATCCGTCAGTTATTAATAAGACTGTGACGGACCTCATAACGATTGTCAAGGTTTTCTTCCTGCCCTCGTCACATGGTGACGAAGTTATCGATAAACGCCTTGCACGTGGCCCGCATGCGATCTGCCGTCATGTGTTCGGAGTGGATCAGCACCTGGATCGCCAGACCGTCCAGCATTCCTACATAGGCATCGGCGAACGCCACCGGGTCCTTGATATTGAGCAGCCCCTGATCCTTGCCGGCTTCTGCCGCGTCGAGAACGGCTTGCCGCCAGTCGCCGTAGTAGTGGTTGTTGATGGCCGGCAGGGACGCGTCGCCGAGGGCGGACACCCATAGCTCAAGCCAGACCCTCCACGACCTGATCGTGGCAGCGGAGCTTGGCAGATAACCGTCGGCCAGTTTACGCAGCCGTGCCACCGGGTCATCACCGGGATCGAGGTCCCGTTCCCGACGGCCAACGGACTGCTCGTACTGGAAACGGAACGCTTCCCGTACGAGTTCCTCCTTCGAATCGAAGTAATAATGCACGGTGCCGGTACTGTAGCCAGCGATTTTAGCCACGTCCGCAATTCGGAGTTCTCGGAAGCCGCGCTCGGACAGGACCTGGCACGTCGCATCGAGAATTTCGTGGCGACGTTCGGCAACAGCACTGGGGCGAGCCATGAGCCAACGCCTTTCGGGAGGAGGAAGATTGTTATCTGACTCTAGCGTCAGTTATGGGCTTTCGTGGTCTATTTCAAGGCACGACGCGTGAAACGGGGCGGATTCGGAAAAGTCTTTAGCTCAAGACCGCCGTGCCGACATGCTCCCAACGAAGGCCACGTCCTATGGGAACGACAGCGTATTCCTCCCCGTGCAGTTCACACTAGGAAACTACAAGGCCAGAGGACGCTGCGGCAGCTGTTCATCCGGCGATCGGAGAATACCGGCGCCTTCCAACTCACCGATCGACGTGACCCACGCTACTAGTGGTCTGTCTCAGTTTTGTTTGACGGCTTCGAGTGCGACACGTCCGCGGGCGCCCTTTGCAAGGATGCTGTCGGCGGTCGCGGTCCAGACGAGGGGCCTGGGGTGGTCGTCGTGGGCGGCGAGGTAGTCCTCGATCGCCGCGATCAGATCAGGTACGGAGTGGAAGGCGCCGCGCCGTAGCGCCTTGTCGGTGAGTTCGCGGAACCACCGTTCGACCAGGTTCAGCCAGGACGAGGAGGTGGGGGTGAAATGCAGGTGGAACCGGGGATGCCCGTCCAGCCAGGCTTTGACGTTGGCGTGTTTGTGGGTGGCGTAGTTGTCGAGGATGACGTGTACGGCCAGCCCGGCCGGGACGTTCTTCTCGACTGTTTTGAGGAAGCGAAGGAACTCGTTGTGCCGGTGCTTGGGCAGGCAGGAGCCGATGACCTTGCCGGTGGCAACGTCCAGGGCGGCGAACAGGGTCGTGGTGCCGTTGCGCAAGGAGCCGTGGGTCATCGTTTCCCCGCGGCCCTTCTTCATCGGCAGCGAGGGCTGGGTCCGGTCC
Organism: Arthrobacter sp. UYEF36; assembly: GCF_040547025.1. NCBI lineage: Bacteria > Bacillati > Actinomycetota > Actinomycetes > Micrococcales > Micrococcaceae > Arthrobacter > Arthrobacter sp. UYEF36. The sequence continues at coordinate 67,646 of NZ_JBEPOX010000015.1, read as the reverse complement.
AGTGCCTGGATGGAGGACTTCTCGTCCATGCACAACACGATCGCCTGCTCGGGCGGATTCAGGTACAGGCCGACCACGTCGATGAGTTTCTCCTCGAACCTCGGATCGGTGGAGAGCTTGAACGCCTCCACCCGGTGCGGCTTCAGCCCGCGGGCCGCCCAGATCCGCTGCACCTGCGCCGGGGACACCCCGGACCTTTTCGCCATGGTCCGCACCGACCAGTGCGTCTGCCCATCGGGCCTGGAATTCCGCGTCAGATCAACGATCTCATCGATCGTCGACTGCGGAATGACCGGCTTGCGGCCCCGCCCCTTGCGCACCTTCCCCAGCTTCGCCAGGCCCTCCTCGGCGAACCGGGCACGCCAGGCGCGCACCGTCCCCGGCGCCACCCCGGCCACCCGCGCGATCCACTCGTTGGCCAGCCCCTCGGCGGCCATCAGCAGCACCTGCGCACGCTGCACCTCACGATGGGACGCCGTCTGCGACTTCGACAGCACCTCCAACACGGCGCGCTGGTCATCGGTCAACGCCAGGGACGGAGCAGAATTCGACATAACCCCAGTTAGGGGTATTCAGCTGACCGGACCTTCGCAGGTCAGAGGTCTCTCCATGGCCGGTTCGCGCGGGGCCGGTCCATGGTCGGGGGATGACCTCCTCCGGCTGGTGGCCTGGGTGGGACTTGCTTGGGCTGAGGATCGGCAACCAGGTCGCGGTAGCGCACGGGGGCGTGAGCGATGGACAGCTCGAGCACCCGGAAGAAGAGCATGCCGCGACTGCGCGAGCGGCCCCGGTTGAAACGGAACACAAACTCGTTGAGGTAGCTCTGCAAGTGCGCCTCGTTGACCGATCCCTGATGGGTGCCCAGTAACCAGCGCTTGGCCAACGACGCGACGCGATGGACGCCGGGCAGCAGCCCACCGATGTCCTCGCCACGAAGGCGAGCGGCGCGCTGGCTGCGTGGTTCATGAATGTAGCCCAGTTTGTCGATGCCCCGGTAGCTCGTCCATCCGTCGGTGATCACCCGCGTCCCTGGTTCGACGTGTGCGGTCACGAAGGAGTGCAGTGTGGCGGCCGACCCATCGGACAGGATCTGCATCCGGCACCTTCCGAGCCCCCGCGGTTCTTTGACTTCAACTGCAATGCCTACCAGGGCCTTCCTGCCCTTGGCGCGTCCGCCCCGCAGGCCAGGCTCCTCGCCGCCGACGTAGGTCTCGTCGACCTCGACCGTGCCGGTCAACCGATCACGGCCTGTCCGCACCAGCACCGTGCGCAACCGATGCAGCATCGCCCACGCGGTCGGATACGAGCCGATCTCAAGCGAGCGTTGCAGACTCAGCGCGGACATCCCGTCCTTGCCGGACGCGAACAGCCAGCACGCCTCGAACCAGACCGTCAGCGGCGTACGCCGGCGGTCGAACAACGTCCCCGCCGTCACCGACGTACGACCGCTGCACGCGGCGCACTTGTACCGACCGTCCGCGACCAGCCAGCCGCCATGGTGACCGCAACGCGGACACACGAAGCCCTTAGGCCAGCGCAACCATTCCAGGTAGTCCAGGCAGTCCGCATCGGTCCCGAACCACGATCGGAACTCCCCAGTCGACCCCGGGTAATGAACACCGGCCCGAGGCTGCAGGACACTCATGAGTCATCAGTCTAGTCCGGTCAGCTGAATACCCCTGACCCCAGTTTAACAGGAAACTCATTGACTATTTTGGAGACATACCACTAGGATCTGCCACCCGAGGCGAGGCTGGCCATCCTCTAGGTGCTGCCTGTGCCGCGGCCATGATGGGCAGGCCGAGCACCGCGACCATGACCGCGACGATTCCGACGATCTGAAAAAATGCCAGCTGTTCGCCCAAGGCAGCGACGCCGATGCCGGCGGCAATCGCCGGCTGGGACGTGTCCACCACGGACGTCCGGGCAGCGCCCAGACGCTTCAGGCCTGCGTAGTACGAGGCTAAGCCGATCGGCACGATGATGAGGCCGTGCAGGGCAATGTAGCTCCAGCCCGCCGGGCTGGTGGGAAGCTCCAGCTGCTGTGTCACAAGTGCGGCCAACACACTTGAAGCTCCGGCGCCGACCAGGACGAGGCTCGCTGCCGTATTTGGAGGCACATCACGCACGGCCGTGTCCGCCACGACCACATAGATCGCGTAGCCGACGGCCGTGAGCCCTGCCAGCAGCATTCCCGTCGTCGAATCAAGGGCGGCCCCGTTGAACAGGGCGATCATCGCGATGCCACCCAGAGCGAGTAGCAGCAATATAAGTTCGGCACGCCGGGGCAGCTTGCGCAGTCGGAAAGCCACGAGAACTGCCACGATCGCGGGGTACACGTAAACGACCGCGACGGTGACGGACGTATCGAGGAGATGGAGGGCCGCGAAATAGGACCACATCTGCGGACCGAACAAGACGGCCCCGATGGCCACCAAACGCAGGGCCGAGCGGCGACGGACGGTCCCCTCACCGAGCGTGCGGGATAAGATCCACAGCACGGCGGCGGCAATCAGGCAGCGGAAGGCGACCAAGGAGACACCGTTGATTTGGGCGCTGTATGCAAGGCGCACAAAGGCCGGAGTGCTGCCGAATGCCAGTGCGGACAGGAGCACCAGTCCCACACCGACCACAGCTTTAGCAGGCCGCGGAACCGACCTTTCTGCGGGATCGCGTTTAGCGCCTCCGGTGTGCACTGATTCGTCACTGAGCAACACGCACTTCCGATCGCTTGACCCCGTGCGTCCTGGAGCAACAGGTATTTGACTGACGCGTTAATAACGTACATCACGACTGCCCGGTCTCGCCGGGCAAGGCTCCCAGCCACTCACCAGCGCCGTGCCCGCCACACGGAGAAAAATCAGCAGCAGCCGCCCAGCAACTAAAGCTCCCGGAATGTCCGCGCCGTCCCCGTGGCTCACTTTTCGACCGGCACCGACAAATTTGCCGCTTTGAATTCGTCCGGGCGAGAAGAGCAGATTGCTGGGTGAGGACGGTGAGGTCGTCGAACCATCCAGATATTCCGCCACGAGCCGGTCAGATTGCCTGTCCACTGCGTCTCTGAGCAGTTTATTTAACGGCCACTGATGGTCAATCAGTTCCAGTGGCGTCCTGCCCGGAGGTAGTTCATCGGCCGGGTCCTTTCCCCGGTCATGACTGGCCGAATCGGGTCTCGATTGCCTGCAGCTGGTCGGCGGTAAACGCCAGGGCCGCCTCGCGAAGGGTGCTGCCGCTTTGCGCTGCACGGGCGAACATGTCGGTGACGATGCGCCTCATCTCGGAGCGAATCTTGGCCTCTGACTGATCGGCGTCGGCGGCGATATCGCCAAACAGCGTCCACCACCACCAGGCGTTGGTTGCCGAGTTGGAGACGAAGTCCGGTACAACCTGGGTCCCCCGGGCGGCCAGGAGTGCTTCGGCCTCCGGCAGCACCGGCATGTTTGCAGCTTCCACGATCAGCGACGCCGTGATCTGGTGCTGGTTGTCCGCGGTGATGCAGTAGGAGATCGCGGCCGGAACCAGCACATCCGTCTCAACCGCAAGCCAACGGTCGTTGGGCAGCTCGGCGTCTTCAGACCGCAGGCTGGAACGATTGATCTCCCCGAACGAATTCCGCGACCTCAGCAGGGTCTCGACGTCCAGTCCTGCCGGGTTGACGATGACTCCGTTGGCATCGGCGATGCCGACGACCAGCATCCCGGTCTGGGCCAGGTAGCGGGCAGTTGCCCCACCCATTGAACCGAAGCCCTGGATAACCACCCGCGTTCCGGCGACCGGCCGGTCTAGTTCGCCAAGGGCCGTCAGCACCGACTGCGCGACACCAAGTCCGCCCACGAGCTCGCTGAGCCCGACGCCGGAGACATCGATCCGGGAGGCCTTGTCCAGGCGCTCGATGGCGTCTTTCCGGTCTTCAAGAAGCGGGTAAACCGCCTGGATCGAACTTTGCAGACCGAGCTCGGCGATGACGTCGTCAATGAGTTTCTGCTGAAGCCCGAGATCCTCGCCCATGGTCCAGTGCGACTCCAGCATGGCGCTGACTCCCTGGATATAGCGTGTCAGAACACCGCGCATTGCTGGGTCGTGAGGGTCACAATCGATGCCACCCTTGGCTCCACCGAGGGGCACATATCGGCTGCCCGGCTGGTAGTGGAGGCTTTCCTTCAAGGTCATGCCGGCGGCCAGGCCGCGGACCTCGTCGAGAGTGCAGCCTTTGCGCATCCGGAGACCGCCGCTGCAGACTCCGCGGACAAGGCGGTCAATGACGAGAAAGCCCCGGCATCCGCTCACAGGATCGGTCCACGTCACCTCAAGCAGGGGTGGCTGCGTGGTCAGCGTGGGCTTCTCCTCGACTGCGATCGTCATAGCTCGACTCCTGGGTTCTCTGCAACTCTTACTGAATGATGAGTCAGTCTGTATTGAGATCCAGGAGCTTGTCAAGAGCGGTTCGCCGCAGAGTATGGCAGGAGATCACCTTCCCTGACGCTTAGCTCCCAGGCCACGTGACGGGCAAGCCAGGCGCGCAACACCTCACGCTTAAACTCCTTCTTGTGAACCACCATTCGGACCGCAAGGCCATCGAGGAGCGAAGTGATCCTGGTGGCGGCATCACGGGCATCATCGACCCGGAAGACGCCGTCGGCCACACCTTCCTCAATGACCCTGGCGATGACGTCGGTCCACTGATCCTGGAGATCAGAGAGAACTTTCGAAAGCGTCGCGTCCCGCATGGCGGCCGACCAGCCATCCACCCAGATCTGCCAGCCCCTGGCCTGGCCCGTAGGGGCATACCATTCCAGAGCCGCCATCAACCGGGACGTGGGCGACGTGTCTTCCCGCATGATCCGATGAAGTTTCAGCAGATCCCGCTCTGCGGCGTGCCTCAGGGCTTCGATCAGGAGATTTTCCTTGGTTTCAAAGTGGTAGATGATCAGCGCCGGACTGACATCCATTGCACTGGCCACATCCGTAATCCGTACCGCCGTCATGCCTTTTTCGCGGATTTGCGTCAGCGTTTCCCCGAGGACTTCCACCCGGCGCGCTTGGGCGCTCAATCTCTTCATGTGACGCACTCTAGCGTCACGCCCATCCAATATTCGGAAGGAGAAACATTTGGGCAATGGTTGACATGCCGTGTGAGGCACGGCACAGTCTAGCTATTCCCTGTATGGCGATTCAGTACGGGGTTCCCCTGTCGGCAACAGAACGGAAGCGAAACCATGGCTAGATCCCGGCTTGTAGCCACTGCAGCAGCGGCTGCAGCGGCGAGTCTGACCTTGTCTGCTTGCGGCGGTGCCAGCACCGCTAAGGCCAACGAGTTCGGCAGCTGCGAGGTTTATGGCGAGAAAGGCTCGATTTCAATCAACCCGGCCACGCCGGACACGCTCACGGTTGAGACAAACCTGCCATCTCCCGGCTGGTGGAAGGGCACCTCGCCCGAAGCCGTCGACGGCGGCTATGAATACTGCCTCGCCGCCAACATCGCCCACCGGGCAGGTCTGTCCAAGCTCAAAGTGATGAATGCCTCGTTTGATGCGCTGGTCGCGGGCCAGACCAAGGACTACGACATCGCCATGGCCCAGGTTTCCATCACGCCTGAGCGGGAAAAAGTGGTCCAGTTCTCCAAGCCCTACTTCGACTCCAACGTTGCCGTTTTGGTCCGAAAGGGCTCCGACGTGAACGCGTCCAACATCGCGTCAAAGAAGTTGGGTGTCGCACTAGGCACGACCTCCGTTGACTTTGTCAAGGATAAGGCCCAGCCATCCACTCCTGCCCGGGTCTTTCAGGAGACCGACACCATGGTGACTGCCGTGGCCTCGGGGCAGATCGACGCCGCCATTCAGGACACGGCGATCATGCTCGGTTTCGCCAAGGGATCATCCGGTGCCCTTGAAGTAGTCGGACAGTACAAGACCGGCGAGCAGTACGGTGCCATCTACCCCAAGGGGTCCCCCAATGCCGCAGCAATGGACGCCGCAATCGCTGCAATGAATGCTGACGGCTCGCTCGAGAAGCTGTCGGCCAACTGGCTAGGCCCGACCCTTGGAGGCGACCCTGCAAAGGTTCCGGTGTTCGCGGCCCATGAGTGAGCTGATGACTACACGGGACACCGTCCGGGAAGACGCCCAGCCAACGTTCTCTGCTCCGCCAACCGTCCTGCCCCTGGCAGCCACGGCAATCCTCGTCGTATTCGTTGCGGCGGCGTGCTCCTACTTTTCACTCAGGGGCGTGCAGGCACTCTACGGTTCCTACGGAGCGCCCACCACGGTTCTCGTCATCGCGGGCAACGTAGCGGCGTGGCTGCCGGTCCTTCCAACGGTCCGGGCCTGCCTGGCTGTGCAGCGCCGGAACTCGCTGGTCCGCCAGGGCCGCATTGTCGAGGCCCGACACACAGCGGCGCTCGGCCGCGAAGCTGCCTTGACCAGCATGGGCTATTCTGCGGCCGTGTTCGTGCTGGCAGGTCTGGTGGGCTTTGTCGTCACAAACGACGGCGCCATTGCGCGCACCTTCCTTCGCGGTTCCTTCATCATTCAGGCCTGGAACGACGTCGTGAAGGCCTTCGCCGTAAATGTCCAGGTGGCCATCGGCGCCGAAGTGCTGGTCCTGGTCCTGGGCCTCGTCATCGCCATCATGCGGATGCTTCCGGGAAGGGCTGGCCGGCCGCTGCGTGTGATCGCCATTCTCTACACGGACACGTTTCGGGCAATCCCCGGAATCATCGTCCTCTACTTGGTCGGATTCGGTTTGTCGCTGGCGAAGGTGCCCGTGTTCAAAGACCTGCCGCCCATCTGGCTAGCCATCTTCGCCTTGACCCTCACCTACGGGGCCTACGTCGCTGAGGTGTATCGCGCCGGGCTCGAGTCCATCCACCCCAGCCAATGGGCTGCCGCCCGGTCACTGGGACTGTCCTACACCATGACACTCCGCAAGGTCATCGTCCCGCAGGCCGTGCGCCGCGTCATTCCGCCCTTGCTGAACGATTTCATTGGACTGCAGAAGGACACGGCCCTCATCGGCGTCATGGGCGTCATCGATGCCTTCACACAATCCCGGTTGGTGGCATCGTCGGTCTTCAACCTGTCACCGGTCGCCGTGGTCGCCATCATCTTCGTACTGGTCACTATCCCGCAGTCCCGTTTTGTGGACCGGATGGTCGAAAAGGATCAGGCTCGGCTTCGAGCAGGATCAAATTAGGAACCGCCATGACATTTCTACAGATCCGTGACCTCCATAAGTCCTACGGCCAGACGCCGATCCTCCAGGGGGTATCACTTGAGGTCGCCAAGCACGAGGTGGTCTGCCTCATCGGGGCTTCCGGCTCGGGAAAATCCACCCTGTTGCGCTGCATCAACGCCCTTGAGACCATCAGCTCCGGCGAGATCCTGGTGGGCGGTGACCAAGTGACGGGCCTCGGCGTCGATCTCAACACCTTGCGACGGAACGTAGGAATCGTCTTCCAGTCCTACAACCTCTTTCCGCACATGTCAGTACTGAACAACATCACGCTCGCCCCCACCATGATTGGCGGTATCCCCAAAGCGGCCGCCGAGGAACGCGCGATGGAGTTGCTGGAGAAGATCGGCCTCCGGGACAAGGCGGGGTTCTATCCCGATGCCTTGTCCGGCGGGCAGCAGCAACGCGTGGCCATTGTCAGGGCACTGGCCATGGACCCCCAAGTGCTGCTCCTCGACGAAATCACGGCAGCACTTGATCCAGAGCTAGTAGGCGACGTCCTCGAAATCATCCGGGAGCTCGCAACCAATGGATTGACCATGTTGCTGGCCACCCACGAGATGGGCTTCGCACGCGAGATCGCTTCACAGGTCTGCTTCCTTCACAAGGGAAAAATCCTGGAACGCGGAACCGCCGAAGAGATCTTCGAGAACCCCCAGGAAGCACGTACCCAGCAATTCCTTAGCCGCGTACTCACGGCCGGCAGGCTCTGAGCCGCTGAATTCACCGATGCCGTGCGCAGGCGGCTCGGGGTGTTGGACGGTGAGGGCTTCATCGATAGTCGCCCGGATCGTCGGCGACCGGAGCCGAGGGCGAGCCTGGCAACGGCCGCGACCGCAGCCGGTTCGATCAGGATGCGCCGCCGGAGCAGTCGGAGTGATCATCCCAGAGGGTGCTGCAGGGCTCAGGAGAGGTTCTCCTTCGCCGCGCAGCAGCACGGTCAGGTCGTCCCGTAGTGAGCAGCGGGCGCAGGTGCCCTGGCGATAGCTCTCTGTACCGCATCGGGTGCCGTGGTAGTCCTGCGTTATGCCCGCGCATCCCACACAAACAGGTTCGGGCCGTGGGCCGTGAATCGTCCGGGGAGCATGCGGGGCGTGGCGGCCGCCCTTGATGGAGCGTGGAGCTGCCTTGAACTGGAGTCGTCAAAGCTCTGAGCGGGCGAAGACTCATTCCACAAAAAGTCGTATCGAGATGTCCGGTTCCGCCCTGGCGTAGAGCCACCCGCAATGGATGAAGTCGAGACCTCTCGCATCTGGTGATCGTAGACCCCGCGCCCAAGGCTCAACGGGCAAGGCCGTTTTTGCCCCTCTCGGAACCAACTGCTGAGCCTGGTCGCGAAGTCCTGGTCTTGGCGGCCCCCTTGCCCATGGTCACCGCTGCGCTGGGGTGTGTGCCTTCGCTGCGCGCGGCGGCGAGGCGTCCGCGTATCTGGGTTTCATTCGCGCCAGTGTTGGCTAGGGACTCAGCGAATTTCTCGTGGTGTTCGGCCGAGCCGTAGTCGGCGGCCGAAGTGCTCTCCGCTTTGAGGCCCTGGTCTTTGAGCCGGCTGCTGTCGTTGCCGGTGACGCGGTTCTCGATCTCGCGGCCGAGTCCTTCCATGCGGGCAAAGAGTTCATTCTCGGCTCGTTCGTACCGCTGTTCCACTGACGTCCGCTCGGAGCCTGTGAACCCGCCCTCTGCCAGGAGCTTGGCCTCGTACATCTCCTTGGCCGCCTTCACGAACGCGGGATCCTCGAAGTGCGAGTCGCCGGCACCGTTGACGTTTGCGGTGGTCTCTTGCCGCAGCTGGTCAAGGTCGGGACCGTTGATCCCGTCCTTGCCGATAAGGAAGAGACGTTCCTGCACGGTAGCGTCCGCTGCTTCCAGCGCCTTGGGGGTCTTTGCTGTGTGAGCGGTCTGTAGTGCCTGGGCCAGCTCCGGGTTGGCCAGGTACTCTGCAGGCACCTGGTGGCGTTCCATTTCCGGTGCCAGTGTGGCGGCCTGTGTGCGGAGTTCTTCTGCGCGGGCCGCTGCGAGCAGTCCCACGGCCTTCTCGTGTTCGGCAGCAGCTTTGCGTGTCTCGTCCTGGCTGCGGGCCAGTGCGTCCTGCCGGGCCTTTTCCGTGGTGATGGTCTGGATCCCTGACTCCAGGTAGGCGGTGTCCGTGCCGACGTCGTGGGTGTCGATGCCGTAGCGGGTGAGGACTTCCTGCCGGATCTTTTCGGAGGCGGCCAGGACAGTGGGGTCGTGAGCCTTCCAGCCTTCCGCGACGGCGTGCGCCGTCACAATGTCGCTCGGCTGTGCCTTGTCCCACCACTGGTCCTTCTCCACCGGTGCCAGCGCCGCGTGGGCGGCACTGCGGTCAGCGGCGAGTCGTGCCTGGGCTTCGTGTGCTGTCTGGGCGTCCTGGTGTTCCTGCTGCCTCTGGGATTCCTGCCGCCGCCGGGCCAGAGTCTCGGCAATTCGTGAGGCGATCATCAGCGACTGCCGCAGGCCGCCGTCCAGGACATCATCCATTCCGTCTGATTCACTCATCGTGTTCCCCTTGCAGTTGGTGGTGGTCTTTATCGGTCCAGCACGGGACCGGATTCACGGCCCGTGTGCTGGTGGGTTTTGGCCGGCGTTGGGGTACTTGGCACGGCTGAACCAGGGCGGATCGGCGCCATGCCGCGAAGACCAAGCTCCACGGACTTAGGTACCTGTACGTGTTCCGATGCCGCCGGCTCTGGTGCACCGACGGTGACCGGCCGGGGCATGGTCGCAGCGAACGGTTTCAGCTGCTCAGTGACGACGGCACGCAGCCGCTGAGCTTCTCTGGTTCGTCCGGACTGTTGGTGCATCTCGTGGATGGCGAAGGCGGTGTTGACCAGCTGCAGCATGAGCGCTGTTTGCGCGGCCGTCTTGTTTTTGCTGGATGCGGCCATGAACAGCATGGCGGTGCCGGCAATGGACGGCAGGGCGACGGGCTTGCTGTGCTGGCGTGGTGCCCGGAGTTGGGCGGTGCGGGACAGTTCGGCGGCGGTGGCAGCCAGCGGACCCGGGGTCGGTTCGAGCCGGTGGGACCATGCCGCGAACGCGCCGGATACTTCCCTTGCTGCTTTCGCCCAGGTGGCGTGATCGTCACGGGGCAGTGTGCGCAGCTGCTCAACCAGTGCACTCGCGTTCCGCGTGTACTCGACCCACATTTCCGCCGGGGGTGTTCCGTTTTCGGGGCCGGTCCTGGACACGGTACGCCTGTTGCGGGCAGCTGCGTTCCATTCCGCTGCAGCCTCAGTTGCCAGATGCGGTGAGTCCATCCACTCTTCACGCAAAGCACCGAGCTTCAGGTCGGACGCGAGGGTGCCGCCGCCGAACCAGATAGGCCTCTCGCCCTGCTTCGGGCGTTCTGCCACGGAGTACCCGACGATGACGTCGGTGGTGTTTTTCGCGTAGCGCGGCCGGACCAGCATGCCGGTGTCGCGGGCGCGTCGGACGAACTCACCTTCGGTCGCCGAAGAGCTGGCGCTGGCGCGGACTTTCCGGGCCAAGGAGGAGCGGTGCATTTCCCGCTCGTCCCTGACCGCAGTGGCCTTCTCCGCCTGGTCGTAGCCACGGGTGACGTGCACGGTAGAAAGCTGTTCCAACCCGTACTTCACCTCCAGCTCACGGCACGATTCCTGAGCCTTCTTGTAGTCGCCGTGGGTGGATGCTTTAGTGCCGTCTTCACGGACAAGTGAGACGGCCAGGTGGATGTGGTGGTTGCCGTTCTCGCTCGTGCCGTGGTTGACCGCAGCCCACCGGCACTGTGCCTTTCCGCTGGCTTCGGTGAAGCCCATGGAGTCCACGAAGTCGTTGGCGATATCGCCCCACTGCTGATCCGTCAGGGCGCCCTCTTCGGCGCGCAGGCTCAGCGAACAGTGCCACACGCTGGCGTCCTTGTAGCCGACGTGGACGCGCTCTTTCTTGGCCGCATCCCACTGCATGTCCTTGATCTGAACCGATACGTCATAAGCCTTGCGCGGACGGTCCAGATGCTTGGCGATTGCCAGGGCATCGTCAGGGTCCAGGACACCGTCGTCGTACCACGCCATGATCGCAGCGTCACCGGCTACCAGATGCGGATCGCTGTGGGCGTTCTTCGTCATATTGGCGTCCGTGGAGGCCAGGTAAACCATGAGCCCGCCCATGCGCGAACCGCGGGTAATGTTCGGAATCATCCCTACATCAGCCCGTCTATGACGTCGTCGATGCGCATGGCAACGGTGCGGATATGTTTCAGGGCTTCGTGCGCCTCGGCGGGGAACTCGCTCGTGGCGTTGGCCTGCCGTGCCAGCTGGTTGATGTTGTTCGAGGAACGGGCCAGCAGATTGTGCAGAGACATCAACTCGGCGATAGCGGCACGCCGTTCGGTAGTCGTCTCCTGGGTCTCAGACAATGCCGAAGTAATCAGCAGATTCGGGACAGTGACCTTCTCCCGCTCGGCCCTCGCGACCAGCGCGGCTTCCTCTTCAACAGTGACCCACAAGTCACGGCGCTTCTTGGTGCCGGCAGGAGTGTTCTCCCGGCGTCGGCGCGACAAATTGAAACGGTGAGTCAATCCCTCATCCGACATTCAATCCATCCCTTCAAGGCCCAGCGCAGCGACCCCGGAACCGGGGACCATACTGACCAGTGTGCCGCACTCGACCGCCAGTGTCGAGCGCGACAAGCCACTTACACCCGTGTAAGTATATAGCTTGCTCCGGACGGTCGACTTTGAGGGTTTTTTCGACTTTCGCGCTTGGTCACCGGAAACCAGCATTCGGGTGTCGGTGATGGCCGGTAGGGTTTGGGTATGGATATCAACGACATCGCCGCAAAAGCCGCCGCCAAAATCGACGCCGCCCGGGACGCCAAAGTCAGCGCCGTCAAGCAGGTTGCTGCCAGCGGAGTCGCGGTCCAGGATGCCGCCCAGCTGCTCGCCGCGGCGGAACAAAAGTACGCCAAGGACTACCAGGCAGCGCTGCGCGCAGACTGGACCGAATCCGACCTGCGCGGCTTCGGCCTGGACGCCCCGGCCAAGAAGGCCGGCGGGCGACCCCGAGGCCGGAAAGCCACGCAAGATTCTGCTCCGGTGGCTGGCGGCTCGGAGTAGTAACCCCTCGCCCACCTGGGCGCGGCAAAAGCTAACTCCTTCGGGCTTTTCCCGCACACACGTGGACGACGGGACCCAGATGAACGCCTGCACACAACCACCACGTCACCATCCCCAGCGCACGTCACCCTAGGTAAGCGGTGCCTGTGCACAGTCTCCTTAGGTTGCGGGCCGGGTTGGAGAGATTTGAAGAGCGGACGTCCGCGTTCCCGTCCGGGTGTGTGCGGTTAAGCAGGAAGGGACCGGCCTGCTGGCCGGTCCCTTTCCGCTCCTCGGACAAAGGAAATCTGTGATCCAGCTTAGCTGAATGTTGCGCCGAGCCTGAACGGCTGGCTGGTCATCGAATTGGGCGCGTGGTGCCACGTTGCGGGTCGCGTGGTCTGCGGGCTGGAGCCGCGGCACCGGGGGGGGTTCCTGGTGGTCGCGTCGAACGGCGGTCCGCCGCCGATGAGCAGCTTCTAAGGTTCTCACTGGGCGGCGGACCGCCCGACCTCTGGAAGGTTTCTGACCATGATGTGGTGAGCGGCCGGACGGCTGCATTGGGGGATTCAGCCGCCCGGCACACCTTCAGATTAGTCGGTTCCGGCGGTGCCGTCTTCTAGGATGATCTGCTCGACCGGGCTTGCCGTGTATCCCCAGGCAATGAGCCGGGTCAGGTAGTCGATGTGGCGGATGCTCGGGGACCGCCATGAGTCCTTGGCGATGGTCTTCTCATACCCTGCGCAGACCAGCGCGATCAGGGACACCTCGGGCCGGGCCGTGGACTTGGCCACGTGGTCCCGCAACGGGTTCCACCCCCACCTGTCCGGGCTCTCCCCCGCCGTGGCTCCTGCCATCTCGGCGGCGACGGTTCCCTCGTAGCCGCTGGCAGTTTCGGGGTGATGGGTGATGGCGTGGACGGTGAAGTGCTGCCACCCCTTCGGCGGCTGCTTCTTCGCCAGCAGCGACTTCACGAAGTCGCGGCGGACCACAGTAGCCGATTGCATCAGCTTGTTATTTTCAATCAGGGTTTTCCGCTCGGCTTTCTGCTCCTCGGTCATCGGACCCTTGTTCGCCGCTGACGCGCCGTAGGCGTTGTACCGGAGCGTGAAGCCCAGCTCTTTCCATCCGGCCACGACCGGGACGGTGGAGTGATGGCCGTTGTAGGAGCAGACGATGTGCACGGCGTTGGCGTCCTCTTCGGTGGCCGGTTCCCCGTCTGCCCGGTTCAGCGAGGACACCCTGACGTTCTCGCTGTCCCCGTCGTATCCGGCCCGTTCGACCACGGTAATCCCAGCGGCTTCCAGCTCGGCGGTCAGCGCCGCGAGGGCGGCCGCGCGGTCGCGGCGGTCCCGCAACTGCTGGGTGACGTGGGCGAGCATGTCCGGCTCGTCCGCGATGACCGACTCCAGTTCCTCCACCGCGTCCTCATCAGAGCCAAACTCGGCCAAGATCAGGGCGGCTTCAATCGTGTACCCCTTGCCCAGGGCGGCGGACCCGGTATCGGTCGATTTGGCTTTCAGGGCACTCTCCACGGTCGTCTTCGTCCGTCCGGTCTTCTTCGCGATCGTGGCGGCTGAGACGCCGATCAGGGACAGCTGGTGGTAGGCCTCGGCCTCGTCCGCTTCGGTCAGCTCGGCGCGCTGGATGTTCTCCACGACCTGGGTCACGATCCGCTCGGCTTCTTCGGGGCTCTCGATAATCATCACTGGGATGCTGGTGCGCCCGGCTTCGACGGCGGCACGGGTGCGGCGCTGACCCATCAGGACATGCACCCCGCCGTCGTCCTTACGGTGGGCGATGACAGGTTCCATCACGCCGTGCTCTTTGATGCTGGCAATGAAATCGGGTGTCAGGGCGGCGTCTTTGCGGACGTTGATGTCCACGGTCAGGGTGGCCGGGTCGAGCATTTCGAGGGTCGGTGTGGCGTTCATGGTGTTGGTCCTCTTGTCCGAGAAGTTTTAGGTGAGTGGGGCGGCTTAGGTGACCGGCCAGCGTCCCCTGCTCCCCCGTTGTTTTTTTGTTGCTGGCAAGCTCGCTTGCTCGGCGGCCGACGGAGGCCTGTCCACCTTGGCAAGGGGGAGGAAATTCCTGGAGGGAATCAGCGACGAAGGAGCGCCGGAGGGACATTTCCTGCACCGCGGGCCCCGACGAAGGAGGGGCTGGACGGGCTGGAGCGGACGCCTAGAATCCGCAGGAATCTCAATGATGTTGTCAACGGGCGTTGGCGCCTACCTTTTCGGGTGTCCCGGCCGGTTCGCGGCCGGGACACCTCAGGACCTGTTAGCTGGTCCAGCCGGGGTAAGGCTTCCGGTCCTGCTCCGGCAGGCCTGCGGCTGTGGCGGGGAGGTGGTCCGGTCCGTTGGACTGGCCGGAGGCCCAGTGGAAGAACACCTCGGCGGTGATCGCCTCGAAGCAGGCGTCCTGGGCCCGGAACCAGTGCGTGGCAGTGTCGCCCTCGACGTAGGTGCCGTAGCCGAACAGTTCCCCGTCCTTATCCCGGGGGCGGGCGACGGCGAGGATGATGTAGGGCCAGGATCCGGCGTCCCATCCGTCGCTGCCCCAGTTCGGCAGCACGGACCAGGCGGTGCCTTCGAGGGTGTCCATCCAGTCGTACCCGTCGCCGGTCCGGTCGTCGGCGGGAAGGAGAGGGGCGGTGACTGGTTCGGCGGTGTCGGCCGTTGTCGTGCGGGTCTGGGTTTGTGTGTTCATGAGGTGATGCTCCGTTTCGCTGGGGCGGGGCGGGTGCCTGACGTACCGGCTTCCCTCTCCCCCACCATGTTTTTTGCCTGCTGGCGGAGCATCGCGTAGCTGTGCCCGACGGAACCGGGGCAACCCGAAGGGCAAGCAGCGGAGGGGATGTGGGAGGAAATAAGCGCAGCGCCGACCCAAGGCATCCGCTGCGCCGCCGTCCGCAGGACGGTTGAGCCGGTGGAGCGGGCACGTACTATCCAACGGACAGCAGCAAAAAAAGAAAAGAAAAATGCTTGAGCAGTCCGAGCGCAGCGAGGCCCCGATTCCCCGCTTGGTACACGTCCGAATTAAACGATGATCGGCTTTACATTTGGATTCGCAGGGGGCCGGGAGAGCCGGTTCCCCGCTTACTATTTCAGCTGCCCGTGGTTAGGGTTCGCCCACGAGCGAGGACGAGCCGGCGGACCCGCGTGGTTCCAGCAACCCGACTGACGGAGTGAAACGAAGAAGACTGGCTAATCCTCGGACCGCGGCGGTTCTAGCCGTGCTCTGGATCCTTCTTGCCCTCGGCTGGCTCATCTTCTCAATCTCGTCATTTTCACAGGGCGACCGGGACTATGTTCGTATGGCTTTTGGTTTCCTGTACCTGGCCGTGGGCGTGGGCTACATCTTGATGTGGCGGCGGGCCAGGACACGGTCAGATCGGGCAACGCGTTCTGGCTGAGAAGGCGGCGCCGAAGAAGCCCTAACCCAAGACCTTAGGACCTGCTTGTCTGGACTTGTCCTGTACGGCGCCGGCCGTCAAGCGGCCGGACACGGTGCCGTCGCGGAGCATGGCAGAGGACATTAGGCGGCGGGCCAGCGACAGCATGGCCTTTGGATATGTGTTTCCCTTCGGCGCGTTTTCGGTCGTAGTAGGTCCGGGAGGCGGCGCAGCTTTTCAGCGCCGGGAGGCCGGAGAGGTAGAAGACCCGCAACAGTCTGGTGTGTTGGGATTTCGCGGCGTCGACGGCGGCCTGGGCGACCAGGCCGCCTGACATCACCTCAAGACCGCCCCGCTACGACCGCGCTAGCCGGGCTCCGGGGCTCCCATCGTCTGCCGGCAGGCTTCCCTGACTTTGGCGACGAGAGGTGAGTCAGTCATGTCGTTGCTGTAGATCAGGCTGACGCGGGAAATGGCGCTGGCGTCCTGGATGTCCAGGTAGGCAAGGCCGGGGATGGCGAAGGCGCGGAGGGATTCCGGGACAACTGCGATGCCCAAATGGGCGGCCACCAGCCCGAGGATGGTCGGGAACTGGACGGCTTGCTGAGCGAGGTTGAAGTCGACGTCGGCGGCGTGAAGCAGTGCAGCGATATGGTCAAAAAGCCGCGAGATCCGGTCCCGCGGGAAGGCAATGAACCTCTCCCCCTTCAGTTCGCCAAGCCCGACCGAGGTCCGGTGGGCTAGGGCGTGGTCTGTCGCGACCGCCACAACGAGGCGTTCATTTTGCAGCAGCGTAGAACTAAGGCCCGGCACGGTCCGGACCTCCCGGGCGATTCCGGCATCCAGGGCTCCGGCGGTAATGAGGTCGATCTGGGCGTCGGTGGTCTCCTCGCGGAGTTCGAGGTCGATGCCGGGCCATTGCGATCGGAGTTCCCGGACCACGGGCGGAAGAGCCGAAATGGCCGCCGATGAGACGAAACCGAGACGCAGGCGCCCGATTTCGCCGTCCCGGGCCTGCCGAAGTGCCGCCGTCATGGCCCCGTACTGGCTGAGGACTTTACGCGCGTGCCTAAGGAGCAGTTCCCCGTCTGCGGTGAGCTGCACGTTGCGGGAGTTGCGTACGAACAGCTGGGTCTTGCATTCCTCTTCGAGTTTTCGGATCTGCTGGCTCAGCGGTGGCTGGGCCATGTGCAGCCGTTCTGCGGCACGGTTGAAGTGCAGTTCTTCGGCCACTGCGACGAAAAGCTCCAGACGACGAAGGTTCATACGAACAAGACTAAACGCATATTGATTCTCATCAAATAGATACTTCTTTGGACGGCATTCCGGGTCTACCGTTGATCGTGAGGACAGTCACAGATCAACAAACACTAAGAGGTTCGAGAATGCCCGTCATGACCAGGCCCGCCAGCAGCTTCATCAACGGTAGTTGGGTTGAAGGGACCGGGAACACGACGTCCCGGTTCAACCCGTCGGCACCGGAGGAAGCGGTCACAACCTATCACCAGGCCGGCTCCGAAGAGCTGGCACAGGCGATCCAGTCGGCCACTGACGCCGCTCCGGCCTGGGACAGGCTGGGGATTCTGGCCCGGGGCCGGATCCTGTCGGCCGCGGCCGCGCTGATCCGCGAACGCGCCGACGAGATAGCCCGCGTGATGACGGCCGAACACGGCAAGACCCTGACGGAGTCCCGGCTGGAAGTCGATGCCTCCGCCGACACGTTCGACTACCACGCGGGTTCGGCCCGGAACCCGGTCGGCACCGAATACCCTTCCAGCCACCCCGATGAGCGGATCCTGACCGTGCGGCGCCCGCTGGGCATTGTCGGTGTGATCACGCCGTGGAACTTCCCGCTGCAGATCCCGGCGTGGAAGATTGCACCGGCACTGCTGCACGGCAACACGGTGGTCTGGAAGTCCGCCAGCCACACCCCCGGAGTATCGGTCCTGCTGATGGACATCCTGGCCTCGGCCGGTGTGCCGGCCGGTGTCGCGAACCTGCTCCTTGGCCCGGGCCCGCTGGGCTCCGAACTCGTCTCCCATCCCTCGGTGGCGGGCGTGACCTTTACCGGATCCGTTCCGGTGGGCCACCACATCCGCGGGATTGTCTGTGGACGCGGCGCGAAACTGCAGATGGAACTCGGCGGACACAACGCCACCCTGGTCCTGCCCGACGCCGACGTCGAACTGGCCGCGTCCAGCGCCGTCAACGCCGCGATGGGTTCCACCGGCCAGAAGTGCACGGCCACCCGGCGGATCATCCTCGTCGGCGACGGGCACGAGGCGTTCCTGGCCAGGGTCAAGGAGAAAGTCACCGCGCTTGTCCTGGGCCCGGGCACTGACCCGTCGGTGCAGATCGGCCCCGTAGTTTCCGGCTCCGCCCGCGACGAGATCAACGCCGCGATCGAGACGGCCATCACCGAAGGCGGGGAAATCCTGGCCCAGGCCACCGCTCCCGCCATGGACGGGCACTATGTCCTGCCCACCGTGCTGACCGGGCCGGCGTCGATGACGATCTGCCGCGAAGAGGTCTTCGGCCCCGTGGTCACCATTCTCCGCGCAGCCACCCTCGATGAAGCCATTGCGTTGGCGAACAACACCGACTTCGGACTCACCGCCGCGGTGTTCACCAGCGATGAGCGCGCCGCCCGGCAGTGCGTGACGTATCTGGACGCCGGCCTCGTGAAGGTCAATGCGCCCTCGACCGGTTCCGAAATTCATGCCCCGTTCGGCGGGATGAAGGATTCAACCTTTGCCGGTCCCCGGGAGCAGAACAGTGCCGTCGCCGCGGCGTTCTTTACCCACGAAAAAACCGCGTACCTCCGTCTGGCACCGGCGAAGGCATGATCATGACACTTCAGGACGAACGAACCGCACACGGGCTCCGCGCCCCGGAGGAAGTGCTCTCCGGCACCGACATGAACGGGGCATGGGCCACCCGGCACAGCTTTGCCCGCACCATGCTCCGCCGCGCCGCGGCCCGGGGATGGTCCGTGTCCAGGACCCGCCTGGATCTGGACGCCGATGCCCGGGGCACCGCCGTCTACACCGTGGACGCCGAAGGCCGGCAGCTGACTTTCATCGCTTTCTGCCGCACGTTGGAGGAAAGCGAACGCACCGACCGGGTCATCGCCGATGCCTGGGACGTGACCGCGGCACTCATTGAAGGGGACCTGACGCCCGAGCGCGAAGCCGAACTGCGCCGCAATGTTCCCGTGCAGGAACGCGGCCGGGTCGATCCGGACACCATCATCCTGACCCGGGCAAACCGCAGCGCACGCTTCTTCGATTACGTCAGCGACTGCCTGGCTTCCGGGTCCCAGCCCGACGTCGACGCCATCGGCCCCAGCCCGTACCTGATCCGCAGCACCGCGTTCTACGGCAACGGAAAATTCGGGCTCAAGGAATTCACGGACATCCCCGCCGACCACCCGCTGGCCGTGCCGTACCGGTCCCAGATGCTGACCGCCTGGCTGCTGCGTGAGCTGAGCATGGACATGGTGGAACACGTCGCCCGCGCCAAGGCCGCGGCGGCCGGCACCACCGCGGTCCCCCTGGACCCGGAGTGGGGCAAATACCTGGGACTGGGCAACGCCACCGGGCTGGGCATGGTCCCGTTCGTGATCAACCACCCGGACTATCTGGACGCCTGGTGCCGACTGCGGGAAATTCCTCTCGCTGCCGGGCTCGGCCGGGACTACGCACCCGGTCACCCGGACCTTGCCCGCGTCGCGGAGCTTCTGGTTAAGGCTGACCGCCACCTGGAAGAGAAACACGCACTCCGCACCGCCCCCTTCCTGCCCACCGATGCGATCCGGCCCCAGCTCCAGCAGCTCCTGAAGGAGCTGCGGACTCACATGAATTCCGCGACGGAACCCGCGCCGTTCCTGGCAGGCCTGCATGAGAAGGCCGCGAGCCTTAGCCCGGAAGCCCGGGGGATCTTTGCCTCCATCGTCATTGAACTCCGTTCCGACTTCGACGAGATTGCGGAGTCCCTGCTCAGAGTTGACGGCGCCGCACCGTTCGACGCGGCCATGCCCTGCTGGGAACTGAGGCAGCTGCTGGAGACCAACTACGCCTGGGCCCGCGGCTACGACTTCACCGATCCGGAGAGGACGCGGTATTACTGGTTCTCTTCCGCAGCCAACGAAGAACCCCGCCGGGACCTGCGCGCAGCCCGGCCCGAAGGTGCTGCCGAGCACGGCACGGACATCGCCCGCCGCATCAATGCCCTCGCCGCGGACCTCGAGGCGTTTCCGGCCCACCGCAGCATCGCGGACTTCCTGCTGGCACACCCCGGTCACCGCTTCGCCGCGGCCCGGGTCCAGCAGACACGTCACTATCTTTACGGGGAGCTGCAGGACAACCTCATCGACGGTGAATTCCTGCCCCTGAGCACCCAGCGCTTTCAGCTGGCCAGTTACGGGATGAACAACTTCAGCCCGCAGTCCACGGACTGGCTGCGCGTGACCTTGTTCAGCGGAGCCCCCCGCGCGGTGGACATCAACCACGGAACGGACGAGGACGACTGGCTCTTCCCCACGGCACCGAAGGGGCCGGAACAATGAGCCTGCACGAACAGCTGACCGTCGTGGACGGGCTGCAGATCAGCAACTGGAGCCGCCCCGTCCTGGAAGAACTGCGCACCGGAGGCGTCAGCGCGGTCAACGCGACCTGCGCCGTCTGGGAAAACGCCGCGGACACCCTCCGGTCCGTCGGCCAGTGGCTGGAGCTCGTCAACCGCAACCCGGACCTGGCGTTCCTGGCTTCAACCGGGGCAGACATCGAAACCGCGAAGCAGCAAAACAGGATCGCCGTGTTCCTGGGGTTCCAGAACGCCAGCCCCTTCGAAGACGACTACCGCTACGTTGAACTCTTCCACCGGCTCGGCGTCCGGATCGCCCAGCTGACCTACAACAACCAGAACCTGATCGGCAGCGGGTGCTTCGAATCCGACGACGCCGGCCTGACCCGCTACGGGCGGGTGATTGTGGAAGAGATGAACCGGGTGGGCATGCTCATCGACCTCTCCCATGTCGGATACCGGACCAGCCGCGACGCCATCGATGCGTCCTCGGTGCCGGTCTCCGTCACCCACTCCAACCCGCTCTGGTTCTTTGACACCCCGAGGAACAAACCCCACGAGGTCATCCAGCCCCTCGTGGACCGCGGCGGCGTCATCGGCTGCTGCCTCTACCCCACCGTCAGCGGCGGTGAACACGTCACCCTCGAGAGCTTCTGCACGATGGTGGCACGCATGGTGGACCAGTACGGTCCCGCAAGTGTCGGTATCGGCAGCGACTGCACCCGCGGCTGGGACCAGGAATTCGTCGGCTGGCTCCGCAACGGCCGCTGGCAACCGACCGATCCACAGAACACGCCGACCTGGCCCCTGTGGCCGGACTGGTTCACCGGCCCCTTGGACTTTCCCCGGCTCACCGACGGCCTCGCAGCAGCAGGCCTCACCGACCACACCATCACAGCCGTGATGGGCGGGAACTGGGCCCGGCTCTTCACCCAAGTCATGGACACCACAAAGGAACACGCGCATGTCTGACTCCATCACCGGTCCAGCCCTGGACGGGCAGCAGACGGACAGAACCATCACCGTCCAGCCCCGCGAAATCAAAGAAGCGGCCTTCCGGTCCCTCTGCGCGGCCGGCGCCGACCCCCTCGAGGCCCAGGAAGGAGCACTCGCAGTCCTCCGCGCCGAAGCCGACGCACACGCCGGTCTCCGCCTCCTCGAAGAACTGCTGGACGCTGACTGGAGAACACCTCTCCTATCGGCGACGGCCCGTGACACATCCTGGGTGGGAGGCACCCTGCGCGAGCTTGACTGCGCCGGACAGCCTCCCCTGCGGACCGCACTCCAACTTCTCGACCTCGCCGCGGACGCCCCGGACGGAGAAGTATCCGTGACCCGCACATCTGATGCCCGCATCCCGGGACTGCTCTGGAATGAACTGGTGCCCAGGCACACCGCATCCCTGGGCCGCCGGATCATCATCGCCACGGCCCACGCCGGCGCGGCACCGGATGACGGAGACGCCACCGACTACCTCACCGTCACCGACGGGGAGCTTTCGGCCACCCGGACCCTGGCGTCGGAGGCGGTCACGGCCCTTATCCCGCAAACCGCCGGGGACAGCACCGTGGTCATGGCGCTACCCGAACCGGTCCACACGAATCCGGAAACAATCTTCATCGAGCCCAAACCGCTGACAATGCGGGAGAAAGAATGGCAAACCATGTACCAGATGTCCCGGAAGTACCTGGTGCCGGACGCATGAACGCGATCACCCGGACCCAGTTCACCGACGGTAAACCGCGCCCCTACTCCGCCTCCGCCGCAACCGGCGGCATCATCTACCTGTGCGGGCAGATACCGGCCCGGGAAGACGGCACCGTCCCGGCCGGCATCGCAGACCAGGTAACCCAGGCCTTCGACAACCTCGAAGCCGCCCTGGAACAGGCCGGGTCCGGCCTGTCCCACCTGCTCAAGCTCACGGTCTTCCTGGCCGACCTAGACGAATTTGATGACTACAACGCCGCCTACCTCACCAGGCTCAGCGGCCACCCCCTGCCTCCCAGGACCACCGTGCAGGTTGCCCGGTTCAGAGGCGAAAAACGCATCGAGATCGATGCGGTCGCAGCCGTAACAGCCTGACCGACCACGGCCACGGATCTGTTGGGTTACCAACGTCGCTTTCCCTCCTCCCAGATCGGAACCACCATGCTTTCCCACGCACCAGCACCTGCACCTCAAATGACCATCGATTCAGCACCGCTGAACTCCTTCCACAAACGCCTCACCCTCTTCAGCTCAGGCGGCCCGTTCCTCGACGGATACATCCTGGCCATCATCGGCATCGCCCTGGTCCAGATCATCCCGGCGTGGCAGATGAATGACTGGTGGAACGGCCTCATCGGCGCCTCTGCCCTGATCGGGGTCTTCCTCGGCGGCCTGATCTTCGGCAACATCACCGACAAAATCGGGCGCAAACTCATGTACACGATCGACCTCATGGCCATCATCGTGTTCTCCATCGCCCAGTTCTTCGTCCAGGAAGCATGGCAGCTGTTTGCGCTGCGGCTGCTCATCGGCATCGCCGTCGGCGCCGACTACCCCATCGCGACCTCCCTGGTCGCCGAATTCGTTCCCAAGAACTGGCGCGCCCGGCTCCTGGGCGGCCTGAACGCCATGTGGTTCGTCGGCGCCACCGTCGCCGCCTTCGTCGGCTACTGGCTTCTCTCCTTCGAGGACGGATGGCGCTGGATGCTGCTCTCCTCGGCCGTGCCCGCCGTCCTGATCCTCATCGCCCGGGCCACCATCCCCGAATCCCCGCACTGGCTCGTCGGCAAGGGCCGCCACCAGGAGGCCTTGGAGATCCTGAAGAAAACTATCGGCGAGGGCGCCACCCTGGACGGCATCACCGCCCATGACCCCAACGCGGCCAAACTCAGCACCGCCCAGGCCTTCAAACTGGTCCTGACCGGCGGCTACCTGCACCGGGTCATCTTCATCTCCATCTTCTGGACCTGCACCATCGTGACCCTGTTCTCGATCTACGCCTTCGGACCCCAGATCCTGGCCTTGTTCAACCTCCAGTCCGGCGACGAAGCCAACATCGGCTACGGGCTGATCAACCTATTCTTCCTAGTCGGCAACGTCGTCGCCCTCCTCGTCGTGGATAAGCTCGGCCGCCGGCCTGTCCTGATCTGGGGCTTCATCCTCTCCGGCGTCGGCCTGCTCTTCCTTGCGCTCTTCCCGACCGCACCCCTGGGCCTGATCGCCCTGGCCTTCGCCTTCTACGCCATCTTCAACGGCGGCCCCTCGATCCTGGAATGGATCTACCCCAACGAGCTCTTCCCCACTAAAGTCCGGGCAACCGCCGTCGGACTGTGCACCGGCACCAGCCGCATCGGCGCCGCCATCGGCACCTTCGCCACCCCGCTGGCCCTGACCCACCTCGGGCTCTCCGGCACCATGTGGATCGCCGCCGGCATCGCACTGCTCGGCGCAGCCGTCAGCTTCTTCATGGCCCCCGAAACCAAGGGCCAGAACCTCGAACAAGCAGCCGCCCTCCACCCCTGACACCACCACCCGCCAACCGCAGCGGAACGGGAGCGGCTGTCCTTCCAAGGCCATGCCGCGCCCGCCAACGCGCGACGCGACCCCTCCGCCTCCGCGTCCGCTTCCGCGACCGGAAGAAAGCATGAACCATGCGCCCGACAACCCTGACCCTGGACGTCAGCGGCGAAGACCCCGACACGATCCAAGC
Source organism: Arthrobacter sp. UYEF36 (assembly GCF_040547025.1). Classification (NCBI taxonomy): domain Bacteria; kingdom Bacillati; phylum Actinomycetota; class Actinomycetes; order Micrococcales; family Micrococcaceae; genus Arthrobacter; species Arthrobacter sp. UYEF36. The sequence goes on along the minus strand of NZ_JBEPOX010000015.1, from coordinate 43,667 downwards.
CAACCTGACCGCTGCCGTCGATACGGCCATCACCCAGGCCATGGCCGGGTGCCGTCACGGCGTTTTGGTCACCCAGCACGCCTACAACGACTTCACCGTCACCCTTCACCCCGAGGTGCCGTTCGGCCAAACACGCGAGGAACGACGGCTCGGCAACTCCCCCGGATAGGCAACCCCACCGGGAAACCAATCCAACCGGTAATGCCGATCCGCCACTGGGAAGCCACGTTGTCCCGGTTGCAGACCGTTTACCCGTCCACGACGCCACGGGACCGGCCCATCCGCCGGCTACACCATCCCCGCCCCCTGGAGATGGGTTCCGCGCGGAAGTCCGCGCGCCGACACAACCAGGCAGCAGTACCGCTGCGCAGCAGCCAAATGAAACAGCACAACGCAGACAAGGAAGCATCAATGAAGTTAGCCGGCAACACCGACCATCCGAGAGCCGGCCACGCCCGACGCGGCGGCAGTCATCAGGACGTGCCTGCCGGGCCCCTCGACCCGAAAGACGGCGGACGATGACCCAGACCGCCATCGCACCACAGCCGGCCCCTGCTTCCGGAGGCGCCCCCGCCCTGAAATCCGCAGGTCACGTCATCGTCGACTCCCTCGTCGCCCACGGCGTCCGGCGCGCCCACGTAGTACCCGGCGAGAGCTATCTCGACGTCCTGGACGGACTGCACACCTCTTCGATCGAAACCATCGTCTGCCGTCACGAGGGCGGCGCCAGCTACATGGCGGAAGCGGATGGAAAGCTGAACCAGCTGCCAGGCGTCGCCATGGTGACCCGGGGGCCCGGTGCCGCCAACGCACACGTCGGACTGCACACGGCTTGGCAGGACTCCACTCCGATGGTGCTCTTCGTCGGCCTCATTCCCTTCGCGCACCGGGACCGGGAGGCCTTCCAGGAATTCGACATCAAGGCCTGGTTCGACACCGGCGCCAAACGCGTGATGGTCCTCGACCACCCCGAGCGGGCCTCCGAGATCGTGGCAGAGGCCTTCTTCGCCGCGATGAGCGGACGCCCCGGGCCCGTGGTGGTAGGCCTGCCGGAGGACGTCATCCGCGAGCAGATCGACCCGGAACTGCATCCGCCCATCCCCGTCGCCACCGGGGGAATGACAACCGCAGACTCCGAAGCACTCGCCGCCGCCCTGGCAGCCTCCCGCAAGCCTTTATTCGTGACCGGCGGGAACGACTGGACCCAGGACGGTGCGGACCAGCTCACCCGGTGGCTGGAAAAGCACCACATCCCGGCCGCGGCGGAATGGCGCACGCAGGGAACCGTCCCGTTCGATTCCCCCTCCTACGTCGGACCAATCGGCTACGGCCGCCCCCGCCCCACCTACGATCTGCTGGAAGAGACCGACCTTCTCATCTTCGTCGGCACGGTCCCCGGCGACGTCATCACCGACGGTTTCCTCTGTCGCCAGGACTGGAAGAAAAAGAACTTCCTCGTCACCATCGACCCTTCCCTCCGCGGACGCTCCGGACCTGTCTCACGGCAGATCCTCGCCAAACCGGACGGCTTCGTCCGGGACCTGGCCAGGATCGAGCCCGAGGTCAAGCCCGAATGGAAGACCTGGACCGCCAGAATGCGCGCCGAACAGGAATCCTTCGCCGCACTCCCGCCGGCGGCCCCGGGCATGGGACCGGCCCGGATGGACACCCTCATGGCCAACCTCGTTCCCACACTTCCCAACGACGCGATCGTGACCTTCGGCGCCGGCGAACACACCAACTGGGCCCACCGATACTTCCCCACCCGGGGCTACGCCTCGATGATCAGCGCCCGGAACGGCTCGATGGGTTACTCCATCCCTTCAGCCATTGCAGCGTCCCTGGCCCACCCCGGCCGCCGCGTGGTCACCATCGCCGGCGACGGGGAATTCCTGATGAACGGTCAGGAACTCGCCACCGCCGCACAGTACGGCGCCACACCCCTGGTCATCGTCATGGACAACCAGGAATACGGGACCATCCGCACCCATCAGGAACGCCACTATCCGGACCGGGTCTCCGGCACGCAGCTCAAAAACCCGGACTTTTCCATGATGGCCACAGCGTTTGGCGGCTACGGCATCAACGTGGACAGAGACCAGGACATCCCCGCTGCCATCACGGCGGCACTGAAGGCCATCGACGAGGACAAGGTCTTCGCACTCATCCACCTCGTCGTCGAACAACGCGTCAAGGCCTACTAAACGAACACTTCCCTCAGCCCGACCCACCTCACGCACCGCCGGGACATCGACAGCAGCCGCGGCAAGGGCATCCGTCCCCGCCGTCTCGTTCAGCATCCCGGCGAGTGTCCTGAATCCCCCGGAAATCACCAGCCTCGGGTCGACGTGATGCGGCCCGCCAAACAGCGCGCCGCCCGTACCCCCCAGATTCACCCGACGAATGGAAAACGAATGTCCGTCTCACCTGACGAAGAAAATGCCCTGCTGGCCTCGGTCCCGACGGGCCTGCTGATCAACGGCGAATGGCGTCCGGCCGCGTCCGGGAAGACCTTCGAGGTCGAGGACCCGGCCACCGGGAAGGTTCTGCTGGGCATCGCCGACGCCGGGCCCGAGGACGGCGCTGCGGCGCTGGACGCCGCCGCGGCCGCGCAGGAGTCCTGGGCCCAGGTCCCGTCCCGGGAGCGCGGGGAAATCCTGCGCCGGGCCTTCGGGCTCGTGACCGAGCGGGCCGAGGACTTCGCGCTGCTGATGACCCTGGAAATGGGTAAGCCGCTGGCCGAGGCCCGCGGCGAGGTCAGCTACGGCGCGGAGTTCCTGCGCTGGTTCTCCGAGGAAGCCGTCCGCGCGTTCGGCCGCTACTCCGTGTCCCCTGACGGCAAGTCCCGGCTGCTGGTGACGAAGAAGCCGGTGGGCCCGTGCCTGCTGATCACGCCGTGGAACTTCCCGCTGGCCATGGCCACCCGCAAGATCGCCCCCGCCGTCGCCGCCGGCTGCACCATGGTGCTCAAGTCCGCGAACCTGACCCCGCTGACGTCCCAGCTGTTCGCTGCCGTGATGGTCGAGGCCGGCCTGCCCGCCGGTGTCCTGAACGTCATCCCGACCTCCACGGCCGGCGCCACGACGGGGCCGCTGATCAAGGATCAGCGCCTGCGGAAGTTGTCCTTCACCGGCTCCACCGAGGTCGGCCGCCGGCTGCTCGCCGACGCCTCCGAGACGGTCCTGCGGACCTCGATGGAGCTGGGCGGGAACGCCCCGTTCGTTGTGTTCGAGGACGCCGACGTCGATGCCGCCGTCACCGGTGCCATGCTGGCGAAGCTGCGGAACATGGGCGAGGCCTGCACCGCGGCCAACCGGTTCATCGTGCACGAGTCCGTCGCGGACGAGTTCGCGGAGAAGTTCGCCGCGAAGATGGCGGACATGACCACCGCCCGCGGGACCGAGGCCGAGTCCAAGGTCGGCCCGCTGATCGATGCCAAGAGCCGGGACAAGGTCCACGAGCTCGTCACCGACGCCGTGAACTCCGGTGCGGTCGCGGTGACCGGCGGCTCCGCCGTCGAGGGCCCGGGCTATTTCTACCAGCCGACCATCCTCAAGGGCGTCACCGAGGGCACCCGGATCTTGTCCGAGGAAATCTTCGGCCCCGTCGCCCCGATCATTACCTTCGACACCGAGGACGAGGCCGTCCGGCTCGCGAACAACACCGAATACGGCCTCGTGGCCTACGTTTTCACCCGGGACCTGAACCGGGGCATCCGGATGGGCGAACGCCTCGAAACCGGCATGCTCGGCCTGAACGCCGGCGTCGTGTCCAACGCCGCCGCCCCGTTCGGCGGCGTCAAGCAGTCCGGCCTGGGCCGCGAAGGCGGCCTCGAGGGCATCGAGGAATACCTCTACACCCAGTACATCGGCATCGCCGACCCCTACGCCGGCTAGGCCCCGTCGGGGGCGCCGCGTGAGGGCACGAGCATAGGCCACATGAACGCCTTCCGATTGGTTTCTCTGAAGCACACATACTTCTACGCACCCCCGAGACACTCACCGGTGCCGCGCCCCTGGCCTGTCCGTCAGGTGGTAACTGGTGCCAGCGCGGGGACTGGGGTGTAGGTGGTGCCGTCGCGGAGCATGGCCCAGAGGACGTTGAGTCGGCGCCGGGCGAGGGAGAGCATGGCCTGGATGTGGGTTTTGCCTTCAGCGCGTTTGCGGTCGTAGTAGGTCCGGGAGGCGGGGCAGCTTTTCAGGGCCGAGAGGCCGGAGAGGTAGAAGACGCGCAGGAGCCTGCGGTCGTAGCGGCGGGGCCGGTGGTGGTTGCCGGTTATCCGGCCGGAGTCCCGGGGTGCGGGGGCGAGTCCGGCGACGCCGGCGAACCGGTCGGCGGACTGGAAGACGGTGAGGTCTCCGCCGGTGGCGCCGAGGAATTCCGCGGCGAGGACGGGGCCGAAGCCTGGCATGCTGAGCAGCACCTGGGTGTGCTCGTGTTCGGTGACTTTCTCGCTGATCAGCGCATCCAGATCGGCCAGTTCCTTGTTCAGGGTCAAAATTTCCTGGGCGAGGGCGGCGACGACCTGTTCTCCGAGGTGCTGGGCGGGGACGGTGGTGTGCTGGGATTTCGCGGCGTCGACGGCGGCCTTGGCGACGGCGGCGGAGGAGCGGGTCCCGTGTTTCTTCAGCCACGCCTGAAGTCTGGCCTGGCCGGTGCGGCGGATCCCGTCCGGGGTCCGGTGTTTGGTCAGCAGCAGCAGGGCTGCTTTGGAGCGGCTGTAGTCAAAGGCCCGCTCCAGGGCCGGGAAGTATTCGAGCAGCTGGGCCTGCAGGCGGTTGATCGCCCGGACCCGGTCCGCGGATTTGTCGGCCCGCCGGGCGGTGAGGATCCGCAGCCCGGTGCTGATCTCGTCCCCGGCCCGCAGCGGCTGCAGATCTTTGCGCATCCGGGCCTGGTCAGCTATTACAGCCGCGTCTTTCGCATCCGTTTTGCCCTCTCCGCGGTAGAGCTTGGAGGCGTGGTGGACGATCCGGCCCGGAATATACAGAAGGTTCTGGCCGTGGGCGACGAGGATGGCGATCAGCAGCGCCGGCCCGCCGTGGTTCAAATCCGTCGCCCAGATGACCTCATCCCCGCCGGCCAGTGTCAGGACCGTGGCGACGAGTTCGAGCAGGGCCGGTTCGTCGTTGGGGATTTTCTGCGAGAACAGCCGGTTCCCGTCGGCGTCGATCACGACGCAGTGATGATGGGCTTTGCCGGCATCGATACCGGCCCACAAATTCGCCAAAACAGCCTCCAGTCTGTCGTACGGGTCGAACCCGGCAGATAACCGCGCCGTCGTGTCCTTATCCGGCGATTCAAGTCGCGTCTCTCAATCAGCGGTCGGGTCATCGCGGAGAGTGCGGGCGGCCAATCCTTCGGAGCCGTCACGACGCGAATCGTCCGGCCACAGCAACAAAGCCATACCCGCCTCCCCCGGGTAGCCACGACCCTACAACGGCCACGGAACCACCCGTCAACACCATAAGGACAGCAACACAAAAACGTCGCAGACGTGAGATGCGGGCCAGGGTCTCCGGAGCCCTGCGACGGACGCACTGGACCCAACAGCCGGCCGCGCCAGCGGACGCCCCTCTTGGGGTGAGCGCTGCGAACCATTCACCAGCACCCCGGGATCTGCACCTGGTGTGCTGCGGACGGCTTGCCGCACCTCCCGGCCTCCCGCACCAGGGCCTGGGCGTTGGCGGTCCGCCGCTGGTAACCAGAAGCGGGAGCCGGCCACGACGGCGGACCGCCAGCGGTGACCGGCCCGGGAAGGCCGGCCACCGTCTGGGGTGTCAGCTCACCGGTTGTTGCAGTCCGAAGAGTTGCTGTGCGAGGTCGATTAGTTCCTCGGGTACGTCGGCTTCGGCGCCGTCGGCCGTCTCGCCCAGGAACACGGCGTTCCCACAGTAGACATCGCTCAGGACTCCGGTTTCTTCCAAGACCAGCTGAGCGGCGCGGCGGTTGGGGGCGAGGTTCAGGATTTTGCCTTCCTCGTTGATGTAAAAGTGCCAGTCGTAGCTGCTCACGGCTTCGATGTTTCCGGCCACGAGGGTTTGCAGGTTTTCCAGTGATGCGTCGATGGTTTCGACCCGTGCCGGTTCGCGTCCGTCGGCGGGGATGATCAGGGCGGTGCAGGTGCTCATCAAGGGTTGTCCTCTCACGTGGTTTTGGTGGGGTGCGGTGCCCCGCCGCTGTGCGCGGGGCACCGGCTCTGGCGCTGGTTAGGCCGCGTTGACCGTGTAGGGCATCCGGTAGCGGGAGGGAAGTTCCGCGGCGGCCTCGGGCAAGTCGTCGGGGCCGTGGGCCTGTCCGTTCTTCCAGTGGAAGAACGCCTGTTCGGTGATCGCTTCCCACTGCCGGGCCTTGGTCCGGTAGAAGGTGCAGCTCACGTCTCCCTCGCAATACGTGGCGACGCCAAACAGGTTGCCGATGCTGTCAGCGGTCCGGGTGGCCGCGACCATGACGTAGGGCCAGTTGCCAAGGTCCCAGCCGTCACAACCCCAGCTCGGGACGACGGCCCAGCCCTCGGCTTCGATGAGTTCCATCCAGTCGTAGCCGCCGTTCTCGTGGTAATCTCCCAGCACGGTCACGCCGTCGATGGTCTCCCCGGTGTCCTTGGTGGTCACGGTCTTGGTGGTTATTGCGTTCATGGTGTTGGTCCTTCTTGTCCGAGAAGTTTTAGGTGAGTGGGGCGGCTTAGGTGACCGGCCAGCGTCCCCTGCCCCCCGTTGTTTTTTTGTTGCTGGCAAGCTCGCTTGCTCGGCGGCCGACGGAGGCCTGTCCACCTTGGCAAGGGGGAGGAAATTCCCGGAGGAAATCAGCGACGAAGGAGCGCCGGAGGGACATTTCCTGCACCGCGGGCCCCGACGAAGGAGGGGCTGGACGGGCTGGAGCGGACGCCTAGAATCCGCAGGACAGCAACACAAAAACGTCGCAGACGTGAGATGCGGGCCAGGGCATCCGGAGCCCTGCGACGGACGCACTGGACCCAACAGCCGGCCGCGCCAGCGGACGCCCAAAACCTGGTTGGAGCGAAGCGGAAATCAGGGTCTTGCTAGGGTGGACGAGTCCCGTCAGTGGCAGGCGCTTCTCTCCCGAGCAGCACCTCCTGGCCGGCCATTCCAATCAAAAGGGGCAGCACATGGGGTTACGGAGTCTTTTCAGGAAACGCCCGAGAGCCACCGGCACCCGTAAGTCAACGCCCCAGGCGGGCGCCCGGGAGATGAGGGAGCCCCCGACGACCGAACAGCTCATTGACCTCGAAGAGGCGTGGGCCGAGCTGGCGGCGGCCCAGGAGGCATCGGAACTGACAAACTTCCATGCCTGCACCCGCACGGGCCAGCCCTGGACCGAAGACCCGGCAGCAGTCCGAGCAGTAGCGGCAACGCTGCGGGAGTTCCCGGCCGCGGAAGCCCAGCCTCCAAGGTAGCGGCGGGGCGGGCGACGCCGGCGCCGGCGGTCTAAGAGTCCTGCCAGAACCGGGCCCCGGATACGGCCCCACAAGAGGCCAGTCGAGGCTCGCCAGCGCGGTCAGGGACAGCACGAAGGTCACGAGAGTCAGCGGTTCCCTGAGGGGGCCTGTTGTCCCCGGCTCAAGAGGTCAGGTCGTGCCCCTCCCGCGCAGCTCAACGCCGGGGGAATTCCTCTACTGGTTCGTTTAGTCCCGGTCGTTCTTGTCCGGGGTTTCCGGCACGATGCGCTGCAGGAGCGCGTCGTGGGCCTTTTGCAGGGTCTCGGCCCGAGCCTCGGCCGCGGCCACCCTGGCCGCCGCGTCGGCGGCTGCGGTGCTGGCCTGCTGTTCGGCGGCGCGTGCCTTCCCCAGCTGCGCCTCCATCGCCGCGGCCTGGGTTTCCAGGGCGGTGACCCGGGCGGTGAGTTCGGCGACGGCGGCATCTTTCTCGCCCGTGACCTTGTCCAGGTCAGCGACGAGCTCGGAGATCTCCAGGCCCAGGTCCTTCTTCTCCTGCGCCCAGACCACTTCAGCAGCGGCATGCCGCTCATTGGCCACGGCGGACGCTTCGGCCCAGCAGGCCCCGGCCAGACGCGCGGCCTGCTCCAACACCGCTGCCGGCGTAGCGGCGAGACGGCCTCCCGCGGCCTGCTTCTCCTCCACCCACTCCTTCAGGTAACGGGTGGCGTCGGCGTTGCTCACACCCGCCGCTGCCCGCACCGTCGAGACGGTAGGCCGGCGCTCGGCACTGATCTGCTCCGCAGCAGCAAACACACGGTCTTTCACACTCAACGCCACGGCGACAACCTCAGAAGTAGTAGGAGTAGTAGTAGTAGTAGTAGTAGTACCAAAACTACTACTCCTACTACTGGATGGCAATACCGCCGCCGACCTAGCCTTCCCCTCGGCCCGCCCGCCGCCCCGGGAGCTCGGGGGGTCGGCTGCGGCCAGGGAACTCCGCCGGGCTGGCCTCCTCACCGCCGGCCGTCGTGTGGGGTGGCCGTGGCAGGATGGGCTCCATCATGGACAGGCGGGTACGGCGCGCTCCGGACGCGGAATGGGTGTTGATGTACCGGCTCGGACTGAGCCGGCAACGCATCGCAGATCTCGTGCGCGCCGAACCCACCACCGTCGGGTATCACCTGGTCATCGCCCGCCGCCAGGACCCGGGACTCGAACCCGCACACCACGCCGCCGCCGCGACCGCGGCCGTCCCCTCCCCCGCGGACGTTGCCCGCATGGACGAGGTCATCGCCTGGATCACCGCCGAGGGCCGGTTCCCCCGCGAACGGTCCGAGGACAAGGGTGAGCGGTCGATGGCGCGGTGGCTCTCGGATCGCCGGCGCCAAGCAGCCGACCGCACCCTTGACCCGGCCTACCGTAACGGCCTCGCCCACGCCCCCGGGTGGGAAAGAAACCTCAGGGCAGTGACGGATGAGGCCCGGTGGCAGGACCGCCTCGCCCAGCTCATGGACTTCCGCGCCGAAGGCAACGACTGGCCCCGCCACCACCACTACGCCTCGGAACGGGAACACACCCTCGGAGTGTGGATCCACACCCAGCGCTACAAACACCGCCGCGGCGACCTCGACCCTGAAAAGGTCAAACTCCTGAACACCACCATTCCCGGGTGGCAGACCGGCCGGACCCGCGGCCGACCATCCCGGCGGTGACCGATCCGGGTTGTGCCCATTGGGGGCAGGCGGAGCCCTCCGCACAGCTCAGGCTGTCCCCACTGGCGTTCAACCCGCCCCCGCCGGAGACCCGCGTCGGAACCCCGGATTCTGGACTGTCGTAGCCACCATCCATAATGAGATCTGCGTGGAACATGCATCAGATGAGACCGCATGGTTCGCGCTTTTCTTTGGCGTGTCGATTCGAACATATGTTCTAAAGTGGTGGTATGGGACCGGAGCAGGCAAGCAGGCTGCAGGCGCAGTACGCGCGGCGGGCGTCCCCGATTGGGCTGACGGTAGAAGAACTCGATTTCGAGCACTTCCCGTCTAAAAACGGGTTCCCTGGGATTCCGATAAGGCGTGGATCAGGTTCCCGAACTGCGCCGAGCTGGTGGACGGCGAGGTGTACGCCTGGACGGCCAAAGCCGTGGAAGTGACATGGAAGGACGGGCCGCTGACTTACCGGACCTGGGTGTGGAGTTCGGCGGTCACCCGTCGAGAAAAAATGATGACCAGAAACTTGGGAGAACGCGTAACCCGTGACAGCAGTAGCGAATGAAACAACCCTGGACGTTGAGGTCGAAGTCCGGATCACCCCGGCCGGCACTCCCCTGGCCGTCCGGTACGAGGGCCGGATCTGGGCCGTGGCCGCCGACCCGGTGCACTGGTTCACCCGGGATGCCTGGTGGAATACCCGGCGTACCGCGGCCGTCGGCAGCGGTGATCTGGTGAGCGTCGAGTTCTGGCAGTTGCAGGTCCGTCTCGGAACTTCCAGCTCGACCCTTCGGACTTTTACGCTGCGCCGGAGTCCGCTCTCCACCCAGTGGCTCCTAGAAAGCATCAGCGACTAGGCCACAATGACCCCTCAAACGATCAGCGATCAGACCTGGGCCGGCATCCGGACGGAGTTCGCGCTGCCGACCCTCGCGCAGGTGCGGCGCCAGCTCTCCGAACTCATGGAAGACCCTGAACCGGTCATGCGCCAGCTTGTCCGCGCCTTCATAGACGACGGGACCTTCTGCCCGGGATTCCAGTTCCTTCCCGGCGGACAACTCCAACCAACCGTCACCGGACTCTCTCAGCGCGCGATGGAACTGCAGATCCGCACAACTAATTCACCGTCTGGATGGTCACCCCGTCCAGGGAACTTGCCGGCACCCGCCCCGTCGACCACCTGAAGACGGACCCCGCTCCCCTGCTCCGCGCACTGGAAGCCTACCGCTGGCGCTGACGCCGGCCCTTGACGGGACCGGCGGGGTGCGTAGCGTTGGCCCATGCGACTCATCTACGACAACCCGGACCTCGCAGCCCTGACGCTGACGCGGCTCGCCGCGGAGGAATCCGAAGGCCCCGGCGCTCTGGAAGGGCGCATGCGGAAGTACCTGGACGGCCTCGGACAACGCAACGGCACCGCGTACCTCGAACTGGTGGCCATCACCCTCGCCCGGGTCCACTTCAAGTCCCTAGACGACCTGGCCCGTGCCACCGGGGCAGACGCAGCGGCGCTTCTCGACGCCGCGGAAGTCGAGGCGCTGGAGGGCCTCTAAGTTCCGCCAGGCATACAGTGTTCAGGTGAAAATCATCGGCACAGTTGAAGCACCCGACGGCAGCTACGAGCGCGTGAGCGTCCAGGGGGCACCTATGAAGAAGCCCGCGAAGCTCTCACCGGAAAGATCCCGGATGGCCATAAGCTAATCGCGATCCGTACAGACCACTGACCTGGCCCCGGCCAGCATGGCCGCGCCGTAAGCATCAGCGCCAACAGCTACCGCCGTTACCCGAGCCGCCGAGGCGCGCCCTAGATTTCCTGAGATTTCTTTCTGGCCCAACTTCAGATAGTCTGAATGCAACAAACCCCGCCAGGGCTAGAGCGAAAGCTTCCCCAAGACCGGCGGGCTTTTCTTTTAAACCTATGCTTGGGGCATGAACAAGCCTGCCCTGACTATCGCTGAACAGCTGACGCTCCTGAAGGAAAGAAAGCTCAGCTATGACGTCGGCGACAGGAACGCCTTGGGGCGACTGCTCTTGAGCAAGGGGTACTACAGACTCTCGGGCTACTGGCGGTACTTTCAAGTCTCACCGCATAACGGCGACAACACCTTCAACCCTGGAATCACGCTGGGCATGATTAACGATGTCTATGAGTTTGATGAGATCCTGCGGAGCATTCTTCTGGAGGGACTAACCGCTTTCGAGGTCACCTTCCGGACGCGGCTTGCTTACTTCTTTTCCACCGTCAGTGACCCCTACGACTATCTTTCTTTAGATCTCTACCGCGACGAAGTGGAAGTTCGCGAGGGTAAGAAGGTGGAGCTGCGCGTCGAACTTGTGGCAGACATCAAAAAGGAACTCTCCCGTTCTCGTGAAGACTTCATCAGATCTCACCTGTCCGCACAGAAACCCATCCCCCTCTGGGTTGCCGTAGAGGTTCTATCAATGGGGACCGTATCCAAGATGTACCGGCTACTTCTCAACGACGATGTCCGATACCCCGTGAGTAAGTCGTTCGGCTACCCCGATCCAGAGTTCACTGAGACAATTTCGCGGTCCTTTTCGACCCTGCGGAACAAGTGCGCCCATAGCGCGCGAATCTGGAATCACAGCTGCGTCAATCCCCCCCGGGTTCTCAAGGACCTGAAGACCGACAAGGATAAGACCATATATAGCCGGACGCCTTGGTCCTTCATAGTCATGCTGGCGTCTGCCGTGGACGGGATTAACGGCACGACATCGTACTCAGCGGACCTCTTCGGCCACATAGACAAGTACCCCGAGTTTCGTCTGGGGCTGACACATCCGCACCGCCGCTAGCGACCGAAATTTCAGTGTTCCAACACCATCGGATCCGGGCTTTCAAAATTAGACACTCCCCCGGTCGTTTTCTCTACCCGTCTGCACAGCTGGTCATGTGTTTCCGGGGTTGTGCAGGGTATGGATACTGATGCATCAGGAGTCGCCTGCACGGAACGGCATTCCGCTCAACAGTCCCCTGCACAAACCGCAACTTCTCGGACTGCACGGTATCTGCCAAGGCTCTCGCCCCACGGACATGCCGACATAGCGTTCCGGGCGAAACGCCGACAGGGTCATGGTTTCGCTAGGTGCCGGTAGATGGTGGGCCGGGTGACGCCGAATTCCTGGGCAATGTGCTCCACCGTGTGAGCCCGCTTCCCGTCCGGGCCTTTTTCTTCATACATTTCCCGGGCCAACTTCACCTGGCGCGGGCCGAGTTTGGGCTTCTGCCCGCCGGTCCGCCCGCGTGCCCGGGCGGCGGCGAGCCCGTCACGGGTCCGTTCGGACATCAGTGCGTGTTCGAACTCGGCGATCGAGCCGATGATCTGAAAGAACATCCGCCCGGCCGGTGTGGACGTGTCGATGCCCTGGTCCAGGACCACCAGGTCCACGCCGCGATCCTGCAGTGTCTTGGACAGTTCGATGAGGTTTTCCAGCGACCGCCCTAGTCGGTCCAGCTTGGTGACAACCAGTTGATCGCCGGACCGGTTGGCTGAGAGCAGTGCCTTGTCGAGTTCGGGCCTGCGGGCGAGTTTCCCCGATGCGGTGTCGAGGAACACCTGCTCGCAACCGGCCGCGTGCAGGGCGTCGTGTTGGGCTTCAGGGTGCTGGTCGCGTGTCGAGACGCGCCCGTATCCAATTCGCATGACCGAAATGTATCACCAACCCCGTTGGGCATTACATTGACGCGTACGCGGGAACCGTTACAGAGTCGACCGCGTGGTTCCGCGATTCCTATAACCGGGGTGGATGTGTCTCGCTAACGTTCGTTACCGGACATCGCGAAGGCTTGGCGTCGGTTATTCGGTTCGAGCCCCTATGCTGGTGCTGCCGGTAAGTTTCGGCCTATGGAAGTTCTAGAGAGGGACGTTCTGAGATGACTGACCGGCCGTCATTGACGGTTGCTGAGCCCCATCGGCCGGAAGCGACGAAGAACCAGCATGCTATCCGAGTCCTGGTCCTGCTCCACACATGCGGAGAACCAGTGACCGACGCTGACCCTGATGGATTCGTGAAAGTCATCCGCAGCGAACTGCGCCTACAAGCTCTCGACTTCTGGCTGAGGAACCCTGATTATCTGGCAGATCAAGTCATTAGCAAGGTGGCTGCCGGCGAGCTGGACGCCGCTAGGTACCTGCCGCTCGCCCAAGATTTGCTTGAAGGATCGGAACCGAATCTGCATTGGTATCCGATGCCGAAGTGGCTGCGGGGGGCATACGAAGCACTCGACGATTCTTTCTCAATGTTGCAATCCTATGGATTAGCCGAGGTACGTCGCAAAGGCAACCCTCCTCAACGGTATCGCAACGAGTTCTTCCTGAAATCAGCAGGTGTTGCCGCGGCGGTTGAGCTGGCTGCGGACCCGCTTCTGTCTTGGTATGGGCGGCAGGCCGAGCTAGTCGGTCTGGTCGCGGGTTCAGACAAGGGTGGCCGGCTCAAGGAACGGCAGTACGAGCAGGCAGAGTACGCCCAGACTCAATTGGGTTTGCGGATCGCGCCGATCGCGCCAGTGGTGCGGCAGCGGCTGGCTACTCAATTTCAAGTAAGTGGAGTGAACTAATGACGATTCTGGGTACCGAGATTCACGCGAAACTCGTAAAGAAGTGGGAAGATCTTGAACTCGGTCGAGTCGAACAGATCTTGGTCAAGGAGGGCATCTTAGACCGCTCGAACGCTGGTGTTCCTGTGCAACTACACATCACCCGAGTGGCGTTCTCAGGCACGAAGTCGCTGGTGGTGAACGACGGTGGGGACGCTTTGGCTCCCACTGAACACGATATTGACAAGCCCAGGGTGAAGGTCCCGTTCGAGTTCGATTGGAGCCCTGCCGCCGGCGTCAACGGTGTAGGCAGCGGGAAGAATCTTCGTGGTAAGTCCTCAGTAATGAAGGTCATCTCGTGGGCGCTCGTGGGGCGATCTCCTTTGCGAGCGGACGTCCAACGGTGGATCAGCAGGGTTACCGTCGAGTTTAGGATCGATGGGACGTTGTTCGCCGTCGTGTTCAATGCAGTCGACGGTGTACCCAACGGGAACTTGTGGCAACGTCTGTTGTCTAGAGAGGGTGAAGGCGTCAAGCTGGGTACGTTCACCAATGTGGATACCTTCGAAGCGCTGATGAACTCGTTCATGCTCGAGCGCCTGCGGCTTGAGGATCTCAGCGTGTGGGCGAAAGACCAGTTGCAGCCGCACGCGTGGCCTTCGTACGCGGGGGCATTGAACTTCTTCGCAGACCAACTCGACCCTCTTATCGGTAATGTGTCGACCCTGTCTACTCGGCTCCTGCAGATGTTTGCGGGCACGTCATGGGCGCCGCCGGTTGGACAAGTAAATGCAGCTCTCGGCCGATATGAATACGAGAGCAAACTGGCAGCGCAAAAGGCCTTGGCTGGCAACGATTTCGCCAAGACGCGGCGCGCTGAAGCTGAGGCTCGGTTCGAGCAGGCTCGGGCTGCGCTGGAATCTCTACCGTCAAGTGCCACGGACGTTGCGGGTGTCTTTGCATTGGTGAGTCACGCCAACGACACCTCGCGGAAGGCTCACGCACTGAGGTTGCAGCTTATGACTGCTCGTGGGGCTGTCGACGAAGCACGCGCCTGCGTTCAGGCCGAGTTGGCGCGCAGACGGGCGGCGACAGAGGACATGCTGGCGCGCAAGTTCTTCAACGGCATGCAGCCGGCTCAATGTCCTCGATGTGCTTCAAGGGTGACCGAGGAGCACCGTCGGGCCGAACACGATGAGCATGAGTGCTCGTTGTGTCACGCCGATCTCGACTTGGCTGCTCTCGACGATCAGGTCATGGTTGCGGCCGACGTCTCTGCCGAAGATCGTGAACAGCTGACATCGCAGGTAACAGATATCGACGTTGGTGACGATGATGACGCGGATGCTATCGATGTTCTGGCTGCGCTGGAGCAGGTTCTTGCCGCTGCCGAGCAGTCTGCCCATACGGTCGAATCTGATTTGGTTAGCGCGGAGGAAGCTGAGCAGAACGCCGCTAGTTCGGCGACGGCTGCTCAAGAGGGCTTGGCCGCGACGGAGCAACGTCAACAGGCAAAGATCGACCTTGCTCATGCTCAGGGCGCCCTGGAGTCGCTAGGAATTCAGTCTGCCGAAGACCACGGGAATGACGAAAACGACCTAGTTGGAGCTGTTCTGAGGGCTGCCAAGCCAATCGTTGACAAGTGGTTGAAGGCTGATCAGGACCCCATCCTAGACTTGATTTCTCAGGAGATCGCACGGCTGGCACGCGAGTTCGGTATTGACAACTTGGAGCACGTTGCTCTCAAAGGCAACGCGAACATGAGGGTGTGGACCGGGGGTGCTGAAGATGGGTATGCGTCTATCACCGGTGGTGAGCGAATCCGTCTGAAGATTGCGACCGCTATCGCACTGATGCGCGTGGGCAAGCGCGAAGGTGTCGGCCGCCATCCGGGACTATTGTTCATTGACTCGCCCGCCTCGGAGGAGATTGGCGAGGCTGACCTGTCGGAGATGCTCGGGGCCCTCATAGACGTCGCGGCCGAGACGGATGTCCAGTTGTTTGTAGCGACCGCTCACGCAACCTTACTCAAGACGGTTCTGAGCGAGGGGAATGTGCGGGCCGCTGATGGCGACGGCTACGTCTGGTGACCGCCAACGGCGCTTTGGCACTGAACCGACACAGCCGACGATAAGGAAGAGAGAATGCGATGAACCAGGACACCATCGCGCGCCTGCGTTCATCCCTGACTGGGAAGGAGCCACGGCCCTCCATCGTCGCGGACATCGGTGGCTGGGAATCCTTCGCTGACGCGATCTCCACGCTCGTCGACGATCCGATGCTTTGTGTGGTCACCAACATCGTGTGCCGCGACCTCGACACCACCAACCCTGCTTGCATCGCGACGTCTAACGCACTCGTGGAGGTCCTCACTAAGACTTACGACCCGATAACATTCGCGTCGGTCTGTGAGACCATGTGTGGCTCGCCGAAGTTTCTCGTCGTTGCAGGAAATACGCTCGCGAACGCTTGTTTGTCTCTCGCAGGCCCCCCGGATAGCCGAGATCTACGTGACGCGTTTGGGGACGTGGTTCGCGCCGGCGAGGCGCTCGAAATACTGACACGTTTGGCTCTTGACGGGTACGGCTCTCGATTCAAGGTCCTGGCGCTGCTTAGTGACATCAAGAGCGCCCAGCCACCTCGCTATGCGCGGGCCGTCTTACGCAGCATCACCGCTGCCTACGACCACTGGGACGGAGTCGACGACATTGTTGGGGTGGTAGACGTCGTTGCCGAGGACAGCAGCATTGTTGTTGATGACATTGCCTGGACTGCAGCGAACATCGAGGTCCTACGAGCACTAAGGTCAAGCACTGCAATTACTGCCCTCGAGCACTTCAGTGTCGCTCGCGCCAGACTCTCAGAGATTGAAGCTAACCGGGAAGACGCCACCATCCTCAACCGTGTGCTCGGCCACCTCGAAAAACTGATGACAGCTGCGGCAGCTGGAGACACCGTTCCTGCCCAAGGGCTGATGTTCGACCCTGACGCGCTAACTATGCTTCGGCGCGATGCTGAACGGTACGCTGTCACCTCGTCAGGCCTCGGCCACTGGGCTGGGAACCGTAAGCGAGTGGTCGTTGCTAGCTGGGTTAGTCTCGCCGAGGACCTCACGTGGCTGGGCGCCCAGATGGACCGCGACGTCTTCTACGAGGTCGCTGTAGTCGTTGATCGCATCGTAGCCATCTACGATGCATCGCACTCGTACGACCTCATCAGCCATCACAACGGTACCGGTCTCGTCCATAAGGTTCTCCGACCAACCATTGAGGGCGGGTTCGTCCAACGCGCCACCTTAATGCGGCATCTGAGCGACCATGCTGATGCGCTGCAGCAACATGCATGCGCTGCGCCCCATGACGCTGACATAAGGCGTCGACTTGGGGGTGTGCGAGTCCTGCTCGAAGCTGCCCGTGAGCGCCTCCTTGCTAGCGAGCCGCCGGGAAAAGGCGATGAGCAGGTAGTCATCCCGCCGCTGCTTGCTGACTTGTTGGACGGCCGCCCTGAACTGGCTGACAAGATCGCCTGTACGCTGACTGCCGACGACCTCGCAGGAATCGCGACAGCCGTAGCGACCTACCACCACATCTCCCGCACCGAGCCCGATCTTACCGTCGAGGCGATCCTCACAGACATCGTCTCCAAACTGAATGGCAGCGACGACTTCAAGGGCGACGTAGCCGACGCCGTCACACGCGTCGTGAGGACCTTGACATTGTACGTTGCCTCTATGATCAACGCTCAGAAGTCTGACGAACCGTGGCTGTTCAAAGCGCAGGTGCCCGAGGCCGAGCTGCACCGCCACCTACTTACATGGCTGGGGTCTAACCACTTCCGCCAGCGCGCGAAGTCCGAGGTGCAGAGTATCGCCGGAGGACGCGCCGACATTCTATTCGCGTTCGAGGGCTTTAACCTGGTTGCCGAACTCAAGGTCGACACCACTCATGTCGCGCTTGGAGACAAGACGAAGTACATCCGGCAGGCCGCGGCGTATGGGAACACTGATATCAAGATCGGGTTTCTTGTTGTCCTGCGCACCCCTGCATCAGGCGCCACTAATCTGGATGACCTCGCTGGCAACGTAACGCACACCACAATAGATGGAAATAGCGGTAGTGGCGACCGCCATGTAGTCATGTTCGACATCCCCGGAAACCGAACACCACCATCAAGAAACTGAGGGAGAAGCAGTCTGCTTCTACATAAGACATGCTGACGGGCCTCTATAAGGCGGAGCTGATCCATGTGAAGCCGTCCATGACCGGCGAGTCGTGGGTGGTCCTGGTTCAAGCCGTCACACCGGTCCGCCGGCCCAGCGTGGTCGATCCAGCGAAGCTCGCCTACGCCGTCCACCTTCGCGACCAGGAGGATCAGTCCATCTCCGAGATCGTCAAAGCCACGGGTATCACCCGCTCCAGCCTCTATCGTTACCTCCGCCCCGTCCACCGGAGATGCTGACGGCCGAGAACCAGCAGAGCTCCTAGGATCCCGGCGGCGGTGAAGGTTGGTTCGCCGCCCTAATATTCGCCTCGACCATCTGACCTTTGGGCTCTTAGAGCGTGACGGCTGCAGAGAAAAATCGCATCCAGCGAACCCGAAGGGCAGGTACGGACACAGCGAGGCCAAAGGTGCTTCCCCGCTGTACCCGTAGAGTATTCGCAGCGAGTACAAATAAGTGGGGGTTTTGGTGGCGAATAAGTGGCTGCATGACTACGTGTCCGATTTCGGCACCGACTGCAAAAACAAGTTGCAGGGACACGTGGGCCAGGCTGAGGCATCAATCAGGAAGCCGCTTGATGTACTCATTACATCCATCGGAAAACAGCTGGGTCTAAACGTTGTCGCCTTCGACGAAGCAGCCGATACCGAACGAAGCGTTCGCCCGGACTACGCCGTTCAGGTAAACGGTGCGGTGACTGGCTACGTGGAAGTAAAGGCACCAGGCGAAAACCTCGACCCTTCAGCTTTCAAGGGCCATAACCTCAACCAGTGGAACCGCCTGAAAGACCTGCCAAACCTGCTCTACACCAACGGCATCGAATGGCGCCTATGGCGAGCCGGGGAGCCTGTCGGTGATCCTGTCCACTTGATAGGCGGCACGCTCGCCAACGCAGGAACAAAACTCTCACCGGGCGAGCGTTTTGAAGGGCTCCTGACAGACTTCCTCCGCTGGGAACCCGTAGACATAACCTCGGTCAAGAAGCTCGTCACGACAATTGCCCCCCTCACTCGACTGCTGCGCGGGGAAGTGATGGACACGCTGGCTGCCGAGAAGCGCGCCCTCAGCAGCCCCGGCGGAAGGCTCGCAGACCAAGTCTTCTTGGGCATGGCCAAGGAATGGAAACATCTCCTGTTTCCAGGAGCTACTGATGCAGAATTCGCTGACGGCTATGCCCAAACGGTGACATTCGCCTTGCTGCTGGCAAAGTCGGAAGGGATCGACCTGGACAAAAAGGGCCTTCACGACAGCGCCAGCGAACTCGGGGAGTCCCATGGGTTGATGGCAAAAGCCCTCCAACTCCTGACCGATTCGGTGTCCAAAAAATTCCGGATCACCCTCGACCTGATGATTCGCACCATCAATGCCGTGCACTGGAAGAGCGTACATTCCGGCGTCAGCGACATGTACCTTCACCTCTACGAGCACTTCCTGGCCGTTTACGACAACGAACTAAGAATGCAGTCCGGCAGCTACTACACACCGGCTCCGGTCGTTGAAGAAATGACCCGTCTCACCGAAGAGGTGCTGGCCGGCAGGCTGGGCAAATCCCTACGGTTGCGCGACCCCGATGTCAGGGTTATTGATCCCGCCATGGGAACCGGAACGTTTCCCGTTCACATCATGGAGCGGGCCGCCGCACAAGCCGCGGCTGAAATAGGCCCGGGCGCAGCAACCGAAGCCATCAATTCAATAGCTCGCCGACTCTACGGTTTCGAGCTCCAGACCGGACCTTACTCCGTGGCAGAGCTGCGTTTGTCCGATCTCATTCGCGCCCACGGCGCCAAGGTCCCGGACACTGGGCTGAACCTCTTCGTGGCCGACACCCTGGAGGACCCGCACGTTGCCGTCGGGCAGATGTCGTATATGACTCAGCTCATCGCGCAACAGCGCCAACGAGCCAACCACATCAAATCGACGACGAACGTCACCGTGTGCATCGGCAACCCGCCCTACAAGAACAATGCCGAAGGCAAGGGTGGCTGGGTTGAGAACGGTCCCG
This sequence comes from Arthrobacter sp. UYEF36, assembly GCF_040547025.1. Lineage (NCBI taxonomy): Bacteria > Bacillati > Actinomycetota > Actinomycetes > Micrococcales > Micrococcaceae > Arthrobacter > Arthrobacter sp. UYEF36. The sequence continues at coordinate 23,780 of NZ_JBEPOX010000015.1, read as the reverse complement.
CAGGCAGCGTGGGTGAGGGTATTCTGGCCGACTTCCGCCAAGAGGGAAACGGCTCTCTCGAATATCACCTGAAGAATCTCTATGTGTACTTCTGGCGCTGGGCATTCTGGAAGGTCTTCGAGTCCACTCCGCCGCCGGGAGCTTTGGACGGCGACGCTGGCATCATCTGCTTCATCACCCCCTCCAGCTTCATGTCCGGCGCTGCATTCAAAGGCATGCGGGAGTACATCAGAAAGAACTGCTCTGAGGGGTGGCTCATTGACTGCTCGCCCGAAGGGTTGCGACCACCCGTAAACACCCGCATATTCCCCGGTGTGCAGCACCCCTTGGCCATTTCCATCTTTGTCCGGAAGCCAGACAACAAGTTGGATGTTCCGGCCAACCTTCATTACACGTCCCTACATGGGCACCAAAGCCAAAAGTTCCGGCAGTTGCATGATGTGGCTATCGACGGGCCAGGGTGGCGCTTAGTGCGAACCGACTGGACGGCGCCTTTCACGGCTGCGGCTGCGGGAGATTGGGACTCCTACCCAGCGATCGATGACCTGTTCAAATGGATAACGAGAGGCATCAAACCGAACCGTAACTGGGTTGTGGCGCCTAACGTGGAGACCCTAAATTCCCGCTGGCTCGAACTAATTTCGTGTGACGACCGTGTGCGGAAGGAAGAGCTGTTCAAGAAGTCCAGAGACTCCTCTCTGGACAAGAGCAAGGTTCCTCTGTTCGGCGACGACGTTGAGCAGCAGACCACTAAAAGGTTCGCCGATGAGATCCGACTTGAACCCACCGTGGTCAGAGTGGGGCACCGGTCCTTCGATCGCCAGTACGTGATCGCCGATCACCGCCTCATGGACACACCCCGGCCTGACCTCTGGCGGGCGCGTATCCCTGGCCAGGTCTTCCTATTCGAGTTGCACACAAAGTCCTTGCGCTCCGGCCTAGGAGTCAGCTTCTCAGGTTTGGTCCCCAGCGAGGACTATTTCAAGGGCAGTGAAGGGGGCCGGGTGGCCGCCATGTACAACCCGGACGGAAGCCCAAATGCAACCCAAGGCCTTCTGCAGGCGATTTCCTCACAACTCGGTAAAGAGGTATTGGTTGAAGACCTCATGGCCTACGTCGCATGCACGGTCTCCCACAGTTCTTACACAGCAACTTTCATGCAAGAACTTCAAACGCCGGGGGTGCGCGTACCGCTGACGAAGGATCCCGTTCTGTGGCAACAAAGCGTCGAACTTGGGAAAGAAATACTCTGGCTCCACACGTTCGGCCAAGCCTTCGCTGCCGGCCGAGCAAGAAGCGTCCTGGGCGGCAGCGCCCACCAGGTCAAATACCTCACAGCAGTGAAGCAGCTCGACGACGAGTATTCCTACGATCCACTGACCCAAACGCTAAGTTTTGGCGGCGGCTCGTGGGGTCCAGTCCCGCCCCAGGTGATGGAATACAACACCGGGGGCAAGAAGACGGTGAACGCCTGGTTCTCGTATCGGAAGAAATCACCGGTCGGTAAGAAAACGTCGCCACTGGACGGCATAAATGCCAGGTATTGGGACGCCGACTGGTCTACAGAGCTAGCCGAACTTTTAACCGTCTTGGCTCACTTGGTGAGCCTGGAGCCGCGGCAGGAAGAACTTCTCAGCCAAATCATCGCGGCAGACCACTTCACGCGCAGCGATTTGGAAGAACTGGGTGTGAAATGGGCCAAGACCCGTAACGATCGGACCCCGAGCATCAGCCTCGAATCTGCGGGAGCCGACGGACACTTGTTCTAGGTCTCGGTGCCCTGACCAGATGAAACGATGCCCCGCAAAAGCTCTGGGTCAGATCAGTAACCCAGAGGTGCTGGGCGGCTCCGTGCGGCGCGAATGTGTATTAAGCAGAGCCGCCCAACCACGCAACCTGGCGCCATGGAACTCGACACTCAGCCGGTACGATGACGACCAAGACAGACCGAACACGTTTTATGCGACCACCGGGGGCTAACGATGACTGGGCTCGATTTCGGAAAACTGACCAAGCGATCGGTTGTGGATTCCGCGACAGAACCGAGGCGGATCTTTGCAGCTCTCCCTGCGCGATCCACAAAGTACTCCAGACCGTGGGATGTTCAGACACAAGTTTGGGACAGCTGGCACGATCGGCGCACTGAGTCCGACCTGCTAGTCAAAATGAACACCGGCGGCGGTAAAACGGTGGTCGGGTTGATGATGCTTAAGGGCTGCCTAAACGAGGGCGTTAGTCCGGCCGTCTACATAACGCCTGACCCCTACCTCGCTGACCAAGTCCGCGCGGAAGCCCAGGCTTTGGGTATCGAAACAACCGATGATCCACGATCCGGGCGGTTCCAAGGCGGCAAGGCGATACTTGTTACCTATATCCACAAAGTGATCAACGGCCTATCGGTGTTCGGCGTGGTGGGAGATACCCGACAGCGCATTGAGATGGGCTCGATACTCGTTGACGACGCGCACGCCTGCCTGGCCACCCTGGAAGACCAGTTCACCCTCACGATCCCCAGAAGCCACGTAGCATACCACGACCTGGCAAACCTGTTCGACGACGCACTGCGTGACCAATCGCCCTCAGCGGTACGTGACCTTGCCGAGGACGTCCCCGGTGTTGCCCTGCGCATCCCCTACTGGTCTTGGGCCGACAGGCAGGAACAGGTTCTCAACGCCCTACATCCACACCGCGAGAGTACCAACGACTTCAAGTTTGTGTGGCCCCTCATCCGGGAAGTCCTGCACCTTTGCGACGTGGCGATCAGCCACAGCGAGATCGAGATAAAACCGCCCTGCCCGCCGGTGGACCGAATCCCCAGTCTCGCCATGGCCCGGCGGCGGATATACCTAACAGCGACACTGGCCGATGACAGCGTCCTGGTCACCCACTTCGACGCGGAACCGACCACCATTGCAACTCCGATCACCCCGCAAACAGCGGACGACTTGGGCGACCGAATGATCCTGACCCCATTAGAGACACACCCTGGCACCACCGACCAAGAAGTACGCGACTTCCTCGTCGAGCAGGCCAAGCATCACAATGTCGTAGTTATCGTGCCCTCCCGACGCCGTGCCGCGTTCTGGCGCGACGTCGCCGCGGCCGAATACGACAAGGACACCATTCACGATGGCGTCAGCCGCCTACGAGATGGGCACGTTGGCCTAGTTCTCCTGATCAACAGATATGACGGCATAGACCTACCCGGGGATGCCTGCCGTATCCTCGCCCTCGACGGGCTGCCTGAGTCATACAGCGCCCTCGACCGCATCGAAGCCCTCGCCCTGGACGAAAGCGATGCCATGATCACCCGTCAAATCCAGCGCATCGAACAAGGCATGGGCCGCGGAGTACGATCCAACGACGACCATTGCGTGGTCCTTCTGCTCGGCTCCAAACTCACTCAACGTCTGCACAAGGCGGGCGGCGCGGCAAGGTTTAGCCCGGCCACCCGCGCCCAACTCGCCCTGTCCGAGCAGGTCGCGGACATGCTTCACGGGAAGTCCTTCGAGGACCTCGGCAGCGTGATCAACCAATGTCTGAACCGAGATCAGCAATGGGTCACGGCGAGCCGAGATGCCCTTGACGGCGTCACCTACCCCACCACCAGCACAGTCTCTGACATCGCCGTGGCGGAAAGGGAAGCCTTCCGGCTAGCCGAGCTCAACCGCTATCGCGAAGCCCACGCGAAGATGCGTGATGCCATAAACGCCGCCCGCGGCGACCGACGGCACGAAGGCTGGCTCAAGCAGCGCGCTGCCGCCTACCTGCATCTGTCAGATCCTGCTGCCGCGCTGCAGATGCAGAAGTCTGCGCAGACCGACAACAAGGCATTGCTACGCCCACGGGACGGCGTCGAATACCACCGGTTGAGCAGCATCGCCGATCAGGCCAGGCAGGCCGCTGAATTTCTCACAGAGCGCTATAGCAATGGCAATGATTTGATCGTCGGTGTGGCGGCGATCGTGGATGATCTCGTGCCGGATCCTGACCCGGCCAGTGTGCAGATATTCGAGCAGGCTATGCATGATTTGGGCCTGCACCTCGGCTTTGGTGCCCATCGACCCGAGCGCGACACGGGAGAAGGGCCAGACGTACTGTGGTCCTTGGGCGAGCTGGCCTTCTTGATCATCGAGTGCAAGAGCGGCACCACTACGGATGCGATCTGGCGCCACGATGCGGAGCAGCTCTCGCACTCCGTGGACTGGTTCCACGAGAAGTACGACCACACATGTACCGCAACACCTGTCCTGATTCACAACGCCCGAATGTTGCACACGAATGCCTCAGCGCGGTCGGGCGCCACCGTGATCACGTTCGACAAGCTCGCCGAGCTCCGCGTGGCCGCCACCAAATACGCGGCAGCGCTGGCGGCGAGCAACTCCTACCGGGAAACCGAAAAGGTCAGCGCCAATCTGACTACGTGGCGCCTCAACGGCAAGTCGTTCGCTCAGACATGGGGAGTAGCGCCGCGTAAGCGATGATCACACATGACCTGGTACCCCGTCTTTGCTAATGGTCAGCGTCCGTATCCGGGTTCTTGCTGGCGGCGCTGGTCGGGCGTCCGGGGTTGGGTGGTTGTGGCGGTGGCGGCCGCGGTTCCTGTTTGCGGTGGGAATGAGGCGTTCATGAGCCGTTGCATTTTTTCCATGCGGGGGTCGATTTCGGCGGGGGGTTCGGGCTGCGCTGGTTCTTCCGGTTTTGCTGCCTCGGCCATGAGCTGGTTGATCCGTGTCGATTCTGTCTGGGCGGCTTTGAGCGCGTCGGCGTGCTTGAAGGGTTCCGCCAGGGCTTTGTCTGCTTGGTCGACGTGGGTGAGTGCTTCCTGCCGTCGTGCTTCGACGTCGGCTGCCAGTTTCGGGAGGGATGAGACTCTGTTTTCGAGTTGCCTGATGGCGCCTAGATCGGCGGATAGCAGGCTGCGGCGGGCTATTTGTGTGGTTGCCCTGGGGACGCCTTCGATGCGTATTTCGACGGTTGCCCGGTCGAGGTCCCGGGCCGGCATGAGGCGGGCGCGGAGTTCGTGGCCGCCGAGGGTGGCGATGGTTCCGAGTTCGTCGTAGCCGCCGAGGTTCATGAGCCGGTGGCCGTGTTTGCCGGCCCAGGCCCGGAGGGCTTCGGCAGCGTCGCCGCGGTTGTCGAGGGCTTTACCGTCGATGCTGATCTTGAAGGCATCCGCGGTGGTGTCGACGGTTCGCGCTGCTGCTGTCTGAATGAGGGGCAGGTCGCCGGCGGCGGCGTCGGCTGCTGTTTGTTCGCCGCGTTTGGTGTGAGCGACGGCAACCATGTTCCGGTTGTAGGCCCGGTCCAGCCGGCTCAGGCGGGCCAGTTCCTGGTCGGCGACGGCCTTTTCCAGGACCAGCGGGTTGCCGCTGGTGATGGCTTTCGCTTGGGCGAAGTTCAGGGTGTTGTCCCCGATGTCTTCGATTTCGCGCACGTCCAGGCGGCCGCGCATGATCTGGTTGATGAACCGGGACTTTCGTTCAAGTCCCTGCCACATGAAGGAATCGAAGGATTCCTTGGTGACTACTTGGGAGATGCGGACCTCGGGGTTCAGGTTTCCTTGGCGCACGACGCGGCCGTGGCGTTGTTCGACGTCGGAGGGCCGCCACGGGGCGTCCATGTCCACCAGGTGCACGGCGCGTTTTTGAATGTTGGTGCCAACGCCCATTTTTGAGGTCGATCCCATCAGCACGGCGATCTGTCCGGAGCGCGCAGCGGCGAAGAGCCGGCCCTTCTCGGCGTCGTTCTTGGCTTCGTGGATGAACCGGACCAGGTGTTCGGGCACGCCGCGGCGGCGTAGCTGGTCTTTGAGTTCGCCGTAGACGTTCCACTTCTCGGAGGGTGTGCCGAAGTCGCAGAACACCAGCTGCAGGGCACCTGGTACCGGGTCCGGTTCCCCGGTTTTCGGGTCGGTGTAGATGCGGTCTTTGTGTTCTTCGTACACGCTGGCAAGCAGGTCAGCGGTGGCGCTGATCTTGGTGGGGCCTTGCTGGGACAGGGTGGGGTCAACGAGTCTCATATCCAGAGCGGCTTTACGGCCGTCTGAGGAGACTTTGAGCATGTTGTCCTCCTCCGAGTCCACGAGGCGTTGCTGGATCGCGTCCACGCGCTTGCCGATGTCCTGGATGTACTCCCGCAGTTCCGGGCTGGGTTCGACGGTGATCATGTTCGGCTGCCGCAGCCCGTCCCCGGCCCGGGGGGCGAGATCCGGGACGGGGAGCTTCAGGTCTTCGGCGGTCTTGACGTCCGCGAAGGTGTGGAACATTTTCAGCAGCTCGGGGACGTTCTGGAATTTCGCGAACCGGCTCTTGAGTTTGAACCGGTCACCGCCGGCGACGGAGAGTTCCATTTCCTCAACAACTTGCCCGAACGTAGCGGCCCAGGTGTTGAAATCCTTGATCCCTGCAGCTTGGAGCAGGTCCGGGCGCAGGTAGCGCTGCATGACGTACATTTCCGTGACGGAGTTGGCAATCGGCGTCGCCGTGGCTCCGGTGATCACGCGCCGTCCCTCGCGTTGGCGTAGGAACTCTGTCTTCATATGCAGGTCAGAGGCACGGGCTGAACCCGTGATGGCCGCGCCGGGGATATTGCTCGGGGTCCGGAGGTTCTTGTAGTCATGGAGTTCATCCACCACGAGGTAGTCAATGCCGGTCTCTTCGAAGCTGATCCCTGGATCGGCGGGGGTGTCGAGTCTGGCTTTGAGGGTTTCCTCTTGAGCCAAAACCGCCTTTTCCAGCCGCTTGATGATGCTGGAATTAGCACGCCCATTGTCCTGTTCATTGGTCTTCACGGCCTCCAACTCGGCCCGCATTTGGATGACTTCAGAATTGATGTAGGCAGCTTCTGCTTCGGGGCTGAGGCTGACGCGCTGGAAGGCGGTGCGGGTCATAACCACGGCGTCCCACTCGTTGGCGGCCGCGCGGGCGACGAACTGCCGGCGCTTATCCCCGGCAAGGTCACTCGATGAGGCCGCGAGGATCCGGGCTTGCGGGTACCACTGGAGCCATTCGCGGGAGAACTGTTCCAGCATGTGGTTCGGGACCACGACGGCGGGCTTGTTGACCATGCCCAGACGGCGCAGTTCCATCACTCCCATGACCATCTCAGCGGTCTTTCCCGCACCAACCTGGTGGAACAGGCCCACGGCAGGTTCGGAGAGCATCCGGGCCACGGCAGTGCGCTGGTGCGGGCGTGGATTTTCGGCCTTGGCCAACCCCGGCAGGGTCAGCCGCTCCCCCTCGGCACTGTAGTCGCGCAGCACGATGGAATTGAAGCGGCGATTGTACTCATCAATGAGGCGGGTGGCACGCCCGGGTTCCTCCCACACCCATTCGCTGAAACGCTCCTGCAGCAGCTGGGCCTTCTCCTGGGCCGCTGCGGTTTCGGTCGGGTTCAGGACCCGGCGGTTGTTCTCTCCTTCGTCCGTGACGCGCACAGTCCGCTGCTCCAGGACCTGTTTCAGGATGTCCGAGGCGGGCATCCGCTGGGTACCCCAGTTACTGGTGGCGGCCAGGGTATGGCGGTTGGCTTTGACGTCCCACATGGAGCCGGCCGCGTTGGAGACGCTGGCGTAGGGGTCGTTCAGGATTTCCCGGACGAACTCCTGGTGCGTGCCGGCGTCGATCCAAACCGCGCCCAGGCGGGCCTCCACCTCATCCGTGCGCAGCGGTTCCGGCAGTACCTCGGTGAGGTCCCGGACGTTCACGGCATACCTGTCATCGGAGAGCGCGGCCGTCTGGGCGACTTCAAGCTTTTCCCGCACGTTCCCGGACAGGTACTCCGCCCGGGTTTGGAAAGTCTCATCAGCACCGGGGAGCTGGTAGATGTTCTCGCCCATGGCTGCCCGGGTTTCGTCAACGCTGATACCCAACAGAGACGCTGCGTAGTCCAGGTCCACCTCCCCCACGGTGTCGAGGGTGACGGTAAGGGCTTCTTCTGCCGTGTCCACACCCAGGACCGGTCGTCGCGGCTGAACCTGACGACTCGAAAGCAGAGCAGCCGGTGTGGCCGTCTGGGAGGCTTCATCAAAGTTCTCCAACGCCATGACCAGAGGACCAAATGGGTCTCGGGAGACGATAGAGACGGCCTTGGGCGTCATGCGCGCCCGCATGGGCTCTTGTGTCTCTTCATCCACACGACCGGTGTCCCGGAGCGTGAAGCGGTTGATCGGCCCGTAAGTGTCCACGTACCGGCTGTAGGCGCTTCTCAGTCCGTCACGGAGGGCGTCGATATCGTTGGTGTCGTCGCGGCTTTCGGCTTCCGCGGTGAGCAGTTTCCGGGCTGCGTCGCGCAGTCCCAGCAGCGCCCGGAGTTCGGCGGCCTGGGTCTTGGGCACGGACAGCTCGACGTGGGAGCCGTTTTCAACAACGGTGAAGTCGCTGTCGGTGGCGCTGATGTGGCCGTCCCATTCGTGCGTGGCGGCCGGAACGTAGGCGGCGCGCTGGCGTTCCTGATCGGCGGTCCGCTCGGTCATCACCATTCCGGCAGTCCGGGCCTCCCGTACGACGTCCGCCAGTGCGGTATTCAGCCGTTCCGGGACGGCGGAAAGATCATCGGTGGTCAGCTGCAGGGTTTCGGCCCCGTACATCCCGTGGCTGACGTGCAGCTCACCGAGGAGCCGTTCGGGGTATTCATCGAAGTAGGAGTTCAGACGGGTAATGGTTCCGTCGATCTGACGGGCAGTGACGGTCTCCCAAAGTGTGGAGGCCGGTTCCTGCCCGGGTTCCCTGCGGCGGAAGATCAGCAGATCAGTCATGGCATCGGTGCCGGCTGCCTTGCGGTGTGAGCCGGTGGGCAAACGGACGGCGCCAACGAGGTCGGCCAGCTGGTTCATTTCCCGGCGTGCCGACGGGTTCGTTCCGTCCAGAGTGAAGCTGGAGGTCAATACCGCAACCATCCCGCCCGGGCGGGTCAGTTCCAGGGATTTGAGGATGAAGTGGTTGTGAATTGAGTGGCCGCCGGCGTTGTGCCGGGGGTCGTGCAGGGGGACGTTGCCGAAGGGAACGTTTCCGATGGCGAGGTCGAAGTGACCGGTCGGCAGTTTGGTATCGGCAAAGGACTCGGCCCGGACCGTGGCCTCGGGATAGAGCGCCTGAGAGATAGCCGCGGTGGTCGGGTCCAGCTCCACGCCAGTGATGTCTGCGGTCTCCGGAGCGAAACCCATGAAGGTTCCCACACCGGATCCCGGTTCCAGGACCGTGCCACCGGTAAAGCCCAATTCCTGGACGGTGGACCACATGGCCTGCACGTAAGCGGCATCCGTGTAGTGGGCATTGATCGTGGTCCGGCGTGCCGCGTCGTACTCAACCCCGCTCAGGAGGCTGCGCAGGAGTTCACGGTCCCCGGCATAGTCCTCGCGGCCTTCATCGAATATCTGGAAGACGCCCTGCGCTCCCCAACTCCCCCACCGCGCCAGTGCCACTCTCTCAGCGTCCGTGGCTTGGCGGTCCTCACCCTGCAGCGTCCGCAGCACCTCGAGGGCTGCAAGGTTCGCCCGGATACGGCTCCGGGCTCCGGAGGGAGCCAGGTCGTCCTGAGAGGACGGGCGGAACCTTCCCGTCCCGGTCTCTAGTAGAGCTGTTGGCGCAGCTTGTCGATTTCCCCCATCGAGTCCAGGTACTCCTGAATGCTCGGGTTCACGTACTCGTCCTCCTCGCCCTCCGTCTCCGGTGGCGAGAGCAGGTCGTAGCGGACGATCTCCTCGGCCTGGTTCTTCGCTGCGTTCAACCGACCGACCTTCTCCAGATACCCTTCGCCCTTCGGGTCGGGACCCGCGATCTTGACCTGCAGTTCGTCCACTTGTTCCTGGGCCTGCTCCCCCAGTTGGGTAAAGAACTCCTCCGGGTTCTGAATCTGGTTGTACCGCGTCGGACTTGCCACCTTCCAGGCTTCCTGAGCCTGCCTGCCGTACTTGTTCATTACGATCCTCCTCTGGTGCCGCCCACAGAGCCTCAAAGCTCAGCTGACCATCTACTTGCTTCTTACGCCCTGCCATCGGCTGTCCCCTTACCCAGAATGGTTCAGAGGCCACGCTAGCCGGATTGGTGCCGCATTGCCTGTTCACGCCGCATCACCGGCGTGAACCTTGCGGGACGTCTATTGGCGAGATTTGAATTGGTTTGACGGCATTACTGTCAAAGACTGCATTACAGTCAAAGACTGCATTACAGTCAAAGCTGAATTTTCCGCCCGGGGGCAAGGTTCCCCGCCCCGCCTTGAAACTGGCTACCTTCGTTGTAGAGGCGTTCGCGTCGTTCCACTTCCATGAGGACTGCACGGGAGATGAAGTCGGACCAGCTCCGGTCCATCTCCTGGCCGCTCGTTCCGGTGTAGGCCGCCTTTGCGCGCTTTAGGTCATCCGCGGCCATGTAGAAAGTGATCTGTTTCGAGGCAGTGTCCGGCAGCGGGTTAGGACGCGATGTCGGAGAGGCCACAGGTGAGTCGCCGCCGGTGGTCGCTGAGTCCCTGTTTGCTTTCATCAAGTTCTGCACGGCGAGGTTGTCAGCATTCCGACGGGGCGGCAGGCCGATGGGTTTGCGGTTGCTTTCAGTCATGATGCGTTCCTTTCCTCGGCTGCTTCCAGGCGGGCAACGAGTTCATTGGTGATCTGGTAAAGGTCTTCAGCCACGTTGGCGGCCGACCGAGGCTGGCTCTGGCCGGCTTCGGCTGTACCCTTCAGCACCTCGTACCATTTGGGGGCAGCCTTGACTTGCTCTTCAAGCTCATGGACCAGCACTCCCCTATCGCGGGCTGCCTGGGCCGGAGCTTCAGCGTGCCGCACCATTCCCTTGAATAGCACGGCATCCGTGCCGAAGGTCTCTGCAATGGCATCCCGCGTCGTCCGGTGAACGTTCGTGGCGGTCGAAGATGTGGCAGTGATGATGACGCCGAGCAGGTCCAGGTTCGGGTTGACATCAATGACCGTATCCAGTCGTTTCGCGACGCCGATGAGTCCTTCGCGGCCAGCTTTGTCCGTCTTGGTCGGTACCACTACGTACGAGGCCGCACCGAGGGCTGCAACCTGCAGGGGTTCGTTCCCGGGCGGGCAGTCGATGAAGATGATGTCGTATTCGGCCGCGATCGGTGCAAGCGAACGGGCAAGGGCCAACTTTGCCTTGCTGCCATCCTTACTGCCTTGCGCGATAAGACCGGCAGCTGCCTGGTCAAGCTCCGCTCCCCCGGGAACGACGTCAAGATTCGGGCGGATGTCTTTGAGTGGCGCCAGCCGCGTCCCGAACATCAGGCTTTGAGCAAGGGCGCTGCCGTCGTCGTCCAGGGTGCCGTGCCTGTAACCAAGATCTAGGCCCAGGTTTCCCTGCGGATCCATATCTACGAGCAGGACCTTCCACCCGGACACTGCGAGCAGAGCACCCACATTTGCCGTCAGGGTCGTCTTCAGTACTCCGCCCTTGCCGTTGACGAAGCCGCAGATACGGTCCATGCCTGTCCGGTCGAACGCTGTTGTAGCTTTCATGTTTCCCACCTTAGTGCAAATGCAGTCAATACTGTCAATACAGTCTTTACAGTCCTTGACTGTATTGACGTCTTTACTTGCAATAATGGCATTGCAGTCAATGAAGGCTTTACTGTCATTCGGCGGAGTCAGGCAGCTCGCCACAGCGTCCCGATCAAGTCCACTTCGGTTTCCGAGGGCGGGATCCAGTAGAGATCAGAGTCAGGTTCGTCCACTTCGTGTTCGGCGAGTTCGGGCGCGAGGTTCCTGTCCAGCCATGCGTGCCAGGCTGCGCGTTGCTTTCGGTGGGTGCTGATCTGCTCTGCGGCGTCATCAAGTGCACCGAGCCGCCGGGATAGGGCTGTCAGGCTGGTCCCGGCCGTGATGCTCCAGTGCCCGTGCCGACGTTCGATCATGTTGTAGCTGCTCATGGCGGCGAGTGCCGTTTCAACGGCTGTGCGGCTGAGTCCTGTGGACCGGACGATTGCTGCTGTGGTGGGGGAGAGGCGTCCGCGTTCGATGGATTCGTAGACGAGGGCAGCGACGTCGCCAAGAGCACGGAATACGGGGCGGATGCCATGGATCTTTCCGCTGCGCCAGGACAGCTCCCGGGCGATTTGTTCGAAGTGCTGGGGGAGTTGGATCACGTAGGTGTCGGCGTTGCGGCCACGGGCATCGGCAATTTTGGTCAGGATGCCGTCCGAGGCTTGTTCCAGCATCGGGAGCAGCCTGGAGATTGTGCCGTGGTGTTTGCCCAGTGCAGTAGCGAAGGTGCGGCAGCCTACGTCCAGCAGGTCAGTTTCCATGGTTCGCATGTAGCCGAGTACTGCGCGGAGCAGCAGGCGCAGGCTGAGGCCTTCGCGTCCGCGTTCTTTAAGTCTGTGGTCCAGGACTGCGTAAAGGACATTTTCAAGATCGTTCACGAGCTGGTGTGCGGCAGCCTTGCTGCTGGTTTTGCTGGCCCCCCCTGTGGGTATTGGGGGGCTAGTGTCGTTAATACGGGCATGCCTTCTGCCCGTTGCCGGGGTTCCCGGTTTTTGGATCCAGCGGCAGGCCTCAACCCACTCTTTATCGAGGAGGCGGTCCTGTCGGTCGGCATCGGTGTAGAGGGCTGCGAGGCCGGGGAACTGGACGCCGAGCTCGAGGCGGACCTGATCCAGGGTCCAGCCACAGGAGGCGAAGTGATTCAGCACTGCCATGCGGGCTTCTGAGGGGCTGGCGTACCTGGCGGTGTCGTACAGGCCGGTTCGGGCTGCCAGACGCAGGGGCGACTGGCTTCCGCCAAAGGGGACCGGACTGACACCATTCGCCGTTGCCGGGGCTGTCATCTTGGCGGCGCGGGCTTTTAGCTCGCGTTCACGTTTTAGTTCAGGTGCCAGGGCCCGTCGGAGGGCTGCGACAGCGTGGACGGGGTTGCGGCGGCGCAGCACGTCGTATGCCTCGTTCAGGGGCGTGATGAGTATCTGGTGGCCGCCGCGTTTGTGGGCACTTCCTGGGACCCGGATACAGCCGTCGGTGAGGTTCTGGTGCGGGCTGGGGTCAAGGCTGGCTGCTATCCGTGCGAGGGCTTCTATCAGTTCACGGGCCGCTGGTGCTTCCATGCGCTCGGCGAGGGGAATGTAGAGGTGGCGTCCGCCACTGGGGGAGTAGTCAGCGATGTAGCGGACACCGCAGCTTTCTAGAAGGACGCCGAGACGTCGGGCATCTTCATCGACGACGCCCTGCAGCGCTTTAGAAGTGTCCAGGTCAAGGCAGAGAGTCGCCACGGAGCCATCTGCTCCGTGAATGGGAACGGCCGCCGGCTGCTTCGGCAGGGAAGCGGTGATCCGGGGCGGGTTTAGCGGCCGGGGGTACTGAAACCGGCCTTTTATCCAACGTCCCGGACGATAAGTCGGCGCACCGGCGATCAACGGAGCGAGGGACCATGCTTCTTGAGGTGTGATCTGACGCGCCGCGTCGAGTGTTGACGAGGAGACCTCTGCGGGTACCATAGACACCAGCTAGTCCTTTCGGGGGTATAGCAAAGCGAGCCACCCTCACGGGGAGCTTGGATAAGTTCAGATCTCTGATCCGCCAAGATGTGGATCTGAACGTCATACTTTTGAAGGCCCGCTCTCGCGGGCCTTCAGTCTTTAACCGGCCTTCGCGATAGGCAAAGCTCCTTGGTTCTGAAAGTCGTCAATGTTGTCCCAGAGCGGCAGCCCGCGAGAATCCAAGCGAATGCTCATAAGAAGCATTTCGGTTGCCTGGCCCTTTGAGAGGCCCATGTGGGTCGCTACTCGCTCTACCAGGGTCTTTGCAGGCGCGGCGACGTCTACTTTTAGTACGACGTTTCCGGCACCCGTACCGCGTTCGCGTCGGTGAATGGCTGCACTCATAAAACCGAGCCTATCCGTACCAGTACCATTAAGTGCTTCAGCGTCCGTTGGCGTGTCGCCAGTATTTACCAAGGTCAGGCACCCGGCTGGTGCCGCGCCCAAGGTGGACAGGGAGAAGCTGCTAGGAGCGCGCCGGCTGTAAAGGCGCCTGCTGCTGCCGTCTCTTTGCATAGTTGTTCTCCGGTGAGGGCGCAGGAGATTCGTGTCCAGCAGATCGGTCTCCTTGTTCGCATATAGCCCGGCGCCTGTGCTCTTGGTGTAAGGCCCCAGTCATCAGGGATTCCCGGCTCGCCTGTGACAGCAGGTGTTTTTGGAAGCTTGGTAGGGTTGCTCCTTGCCAAGGCGCTTTCGGGCGTTGATTTCATAGTACACATTACTGAAATATTTTCAGTGGATTACCGGAGCCGCAGGGACATGGAACAGTCCACACTGACCGCTGACGTTATCGATACCCTGAACCTTCCCGAGTACCCGGATCTAGGCGATCTGGTGACTGCGGTCGAAGAAAAGTACGGCAAACGTCTGGTCTTCGAGGAGGGCACAGTGGACAGCCTTGGAGAGGGTGTTACTGGCCAGTGGATCGATACGCCCAGCCATGGCATCGTTCACTACCTGCGGGGGGCGAAGGCTTGGAGCGTTCACGTCGTGCTGCACGAACTGAGCCACATTCTCCTGGGCCATAAGGGGAAGCCGCTCGACGGGCTTATCGCGGGGTCGTTTTTCTCCGCTATTGGTAAGCGGAACGGCGTCAGCTGGATGTGCCGTGCAGTAGACGTTCCGTTGGATGAGGCCGAAGCCGCTGCCGAAAATTTGGCCTTTGGTCTGGCACGGGTCCTGCATGCCACGCCTGCGAAGCAGGCCACAAAGGCCGAACGAATGTTTGGCTTATGATCGCCGCCGCGTTCTGGATCCTGGGAACAGTATTTGCCTTTCGCCTATATTTCGTCGTTCGCTGGGGATCTTCAACGGCATTCCTGGGCGCAATCGGAATTGGCGTTCTCGGGCTCTTTCTTACAGGTGTGGTCGTACCCGAAGAAACCATTGATGTTGCCCTGGGCGGCGTCAACTTCCTTCACCTTCTTCGCAATTTGTGTGTCACAGCCGCCGTCTGGCTAGTACGGGAAGGAATCTTCGCGGCCTACTCACCGGATGAGAGCTACCGAGCTCGTTTCAGCCACAGACCCGCAGCTGCCGTCCTCGCAGCGCTTACGATCAGCGCCCCGTTCTTGTCGCAGCAGTTCGTTCCAACTACCCCAAGCTATGTACCGGAGAATGTCCAGCAGGTGCCGGTCTACCTCTATGCCAGCGTCTACATGGGCCTTCTGGCATTGCTTGCTGTATCGGTCCTGCGCATCTGCCTCCGGCATCAGGAAAGCCTGCCCGTCCGCGTGAGTTCCCGCGTTGTTGCGGCAGGCATGGCGTTGGTCGCGTTGGCGTCCGTTGAAGAAATTGCTTACATGACCGCGAGGCACTTCGAGGTCGGCACCCTGTCCTTCCATCAGGTTCTGTACGTCCTGTTCAGTCCACTGTTCTACGGCGGGGTTCTGCTCACCTCTCTGGGTCTGGGAATCCCGCCGATCGTGAAGTCATGGCGTCGGATTCAACTTCGCGACCGCGTCGCCTTGGTGTTTCTGACAGCCACACTGGGTCGGACCTATTGGGGTCTGTCCCGTGCACCGTGGCTGGTAGCCATCGCGAACTCTTGTTTCGTGAAATGCCCCTCCGCGGGCCTGTACGAGTACGTTATCCGCTCCAGCGATCAGAAGGTCGTTCTCTCTGGGCGATCTACACCCATGCTTACCAGCCGTGTCTTAGACGCGGCCCAAGCCCGATTTGATGGCGGCGTCGATTCTCTGGAATTGCTGCTGCCAGTAAAGGCACCTCAGTGACAGCAGCAACCACGACCCTGACCGCAGAGAGGTCCTCCACGGCCGTCGGCCGTGTGGCCCGGTCCGCAACCGAGATCGCGCAACCGCCTCTGGTGTTATCAGTCCTGCTGATCTTGGCCTCTCTCCTGAGCGATCGGTGGATGGTGTCCATCTGGTCGGGCATTGTCGCTGCACTCTTCATCTGTCTGGTGCCGTTTGCTGTCGTAGTCATACTGGCCAAGAAAGGCCAGCTGACAGACCACCATGTTGGAGACAAAAAACAACGTCGCCCGGTCATGCTCTGGACCCTGGGCTCGTCGCTCATTGGCTGCGCAATCCTCTCGGTCATCGGCGCACCTCAGCCTGTCTGGGGACTTATTGGCGGGATTCTCTGCGGGATTGTGGCCCTGATCCTGGTCAGCCCGATCTGGAAAATTTCGGGTCACGCGATGACGTTGGGCGGCGCGACCGTGTCGGCTGTACTGATGTTCGGCTGGCTGGGGCTTCCCTTCGTCGTGGCAGCCCCGCTTGTCTGCTGGTCCAGGGTCTATCTCCGGGACCACTCAGCTCCTCAGGTCATCGCAGGCTTCATAACCGGTGTTGTCGCGTTCGGAGCCTCATATACTCTCATTGTCGGCTGACATTCAACGTGTGGCATTCCACGAAGCCACCAGGCCTGACAAATGGTTCACCCATGACGGATTTAGAAGGAGGACTGTGATTTCGCTACCACCAGGAAAGTGCGGTCCTCGGAATGTGGCCGCCCTTGTTGGCCAGGAGCAGGATCGCGCGTGAATTCGAACGAAAACCCGATAGATTCCCGCAGCGATAAAGAGGTTCTCGCGTCGAAGATCCAGCTCCTTCTGGACATCGTGCATGCCAAAGACGCCGACAGCTTCACGTATGAAGACGTTCGACAGGGTCTCGCGGAACAAGGGCTCACGCTCACGAGGACGCGCTGGCACCGGCTACTGGCCGGCTCTCCTGATAACCGCTGGGATCCGGAGCTACTGAAGGCACTGGCGTACTTCTTCGACGTTGACGAGAACTACCTGCTTCAGCGCAGCGGTCCGATCCCGGAACGCGTGGAGGCTGAGCTCCGCCTGGTCGAGGCTTACCGCATTGCCGAGGTAGAGCACTTCGCAGCTCGGGTTCTGGGAGAAGTCAACATCGATGCCCTTCGCGCGGTCACTGAAGCTCTCCGAAATCTTCCGCCCAGACCTGAGAAGAAACACCCAACGAACTGAAAAATTTTCACTACTGAATATTTTTCAGTAGACTTTAGGGCATGACATGCTCCAGGCGCCCACTACGGCCTGACCATGCACATTGAGTGGCATCACAGGTGTAGCCCCTACGACAGGTTTGGGGGGTAGTAGGGGCTACACCTCCGCAGTGAGTGCACCACACCTGTGCACTCAAGCTTTCGCCCCCAAATGTTCACCCCCCGGCCTTCCCGTCCTGGATCCAAACGACCAGAGCGCGCGATGCGTTCTCCGGCCCTGCAACATTCGACGTCTATTCTCCCGACAGATACCTCAGGTAGGTGAGCCCGAGCTCCCGCAACCTGCCCAGATCCACGGAGTAACGAACGCGCCGCCCGTTACGAACGCCAGCTTCGCCGGCAGCGCAGACCAAACCTTCAGCCTCCAGCGTCTTGATATGCGTATAGACCTGCCGGTAGTCCACACCGATGCGCTTTGCGATATTTCCCGTCGTGTCACCGTCAGGACGCTGGGCCAGATCCCGGATGACGGCTGCCCGCAGAGTGTTGGCATTGAACACATTCAAGGCTTTTTCAGCCTCGAGCGACTGTCCGGGAAGTGGCTTGTAAATGCGGGGCATTCGTCAATTCTCACCCACCGCCTCACCCTCATGCAGTACCAACATTATTTTGGTGATGGTAGCATCACTTTAAAGCTGTTGCTTATGCTTGCGGGTGCCCACCGGAAGAGCCGAGAGGGGGAACTGCCGTGAAGTCGTCAAAGATACTCAGTACCGGAGCCGCCGTTGCGGTCCCGCTGGTGCTGGTCGGCTTGATCTTCTCCTTCCTCCTGCTGCTGGCACCCGCGAAACCGGCGGCGGCTGATTGCGGCCCGGCTGTTTCGGTCGTCATCGACGGCAGCACCCAGGTTGAGGGCTACACCCGGGAACAGCTGAAGAATGCCGCAGCGATCATGGGTGCCGGCAAGGCGCTGAACCTGTCCGTCAACGGCCAGATGATTGCCGTGATGGTGGCCCTGGGGGAGTCGGGCCTGCGCGTGCTGGATAAAGGTGACGGGGCCGGCCCGGATTCGCGGGGCTTGTTCCAGCAGCGCGACAACGGCGCGTGGGGCTCTTATGCGGACCGGATGGATCCCACCATCAGCGCGACGAACTTCATCAAGGCTTTGAAGGGTGTCCCGGCCTGGGAGCTGTTGGAACCGACCATTGCCGCCAACAAGGTCCAGCGCAACGCCGACCCCTACCACTACCAGAAGTACTGGCCCGAGGCCGTCAAACTCGTTCAGGCGCTCTCGGACTCGAAGTTTTCCCTGCAGGGCAGCGACTGCGCTATCCCGGGTCAATCGGGTGCGGGGGATGACTACCCGTGGAAGAACTCTCCGACCTGGCTGCAGGTCGGCGCAAACGCGTCCAGCACCTCACCTCTGGGCATGTACTACCGCGAGTGTGTGGACTTCGCCCTGTGGCGGGTGAACCAACAGATGGGTTCAACGAAAGCTCCGTTCAAGTTCCTCAACGGAACGTTCCGCCCGGAAGAGCAGGGGCTCGGCTCGGCCCTGACCTGGAAGGCCGGCTGGGACGCCAAGGGCTGGGCCACCGGCAGCACACCCCGGGTCGGTGCGGTCGTCTGGTACGCGCCCGGTGCTGGGGGAGCGGATGCGAGCTTCGGCCACGTCGCTGTGGTCAAGGAAGTCAAAGACAACGGGACCTACGTCGAAGAGGGCTACAACGGCAACCCGGCCCCGGCAGACCACAGCTACTACACCCGGACAGTGGCCAACACTGTCCCCTCCGCTTTCCTGTACCTGCCCACCCAAGAGGAGAAAAAGTGAAAAAGCCCCTGACCTTGGTCGCCGTGGCGCTGCTCTGCGTATCGTGCGCACCGGCAGGCAACACCACGACAGCCCCGCCGGCCACAGACACCGCCAGCCCCACCGCCTCCGCGCCGGTCTCCCTGAGTGCCAACAGCGGCCCCCAGGCACCGGGCGGCACGATCCCCGCCACCATCGGCATCACTTGGGATCAGGCGAGCAAGGACGAGGCCTTGGACGTCGCAGAGAACGCCATGACGGACTTCGCCCGCCCTGCCGTGGAGGACAAGCAGTGGGCCAATGACCTGGCCCGGTGGCTGACCCCGCAGGCCACCGCCGACTACTCGGCGGTGGATCCGGCCAACATTCCCGCAAGCCGCGTCACCGGCCCGGCCACCCTTGCCGTCGATGAAGCCAACGGTTTCGGCGTCATGGCCACGGCCCCGACCAACGCCGGGACCTACACGGTGCAGCTGCTCCGCACGGGCAAGGACGCCCCGTGGAAGGTCAACCGGCTTACCCCGCCCGCGTCCTAAAGCGCCTCAGTCCATCCCCAAACGTAAGGAAGAAGATCATGGGTACACCACCAAACGAGGTCTTGGCCTTTCCCAACATCCGGGCCATCGTCCGCGATAACGGGACCGCCGAAGTCATCGTCGCGGGCAATTCCCGCGTCGTCCCGGCCGGGGATACCGTGCAGGAACTGCGCACCAACGCCCTGGCCCTCATTGTGGGTGAGGCACAGACTCTCCAGCGCCCCGTCCGGGTCCGGATCGAGGACCCCGACGGTCAGGGTGAACTCATCGTCCACCCGGATAACAAGATCGAATCCGTCTCCTACGACCCCAACCAAAGCCGCCGCCGGGCAGAAGCCCCCGAGACCACACCCAAGACAGTCGCTCCGGCCATCATTGAAACCGTCCCGGTTCCCGCAACGGAACCCGTAGTCACGCCGGTAGAGCCCGCGCCGGTGGCAGTCGCGGAAACAGCGGCCACCGTCCCGGCGCCGGCCACCCCGGAACCGCAGACGGCCCTGGTTGCCGAAGAAGCGGCGCCGACGCGGCGCAGCTTGAAGGAAACCTCGTTCCTGGTCAGCGCCCCGGTGCTGGAACCGGCCACCCAGGGCTGGCGCGGTACGCTCACACGCTTCGGGTTCCGGATGGACCCCTCAGCAGAAGAACTCTCCGAACGTGAAGACGTCCGCACCGTCAGCCAGCACTGGCCCGGTCCCCGGACCATCGCTGTGGTGAACCGTAAGGGCGGGGCGAACAAGACCCCCACCGTGGTGATGCTCTCGGCGATCCTCGCCCGTTACAGCGGGGCGGCCACGGTGGCGTGGGATAACAACGAGTCCCAGGGGACGCTGGGGTGGCGGACGGAAAAGGGCGCCCACGACCGGAGCGTGTTGGACCTGATCGATTCCTCCACCGAGCTGCTGTCCCCGTCCACGAACGCGGCCGAAATTGCGAAGTTCGTTCATCACCAGACGAGCGATAAGTTCGATGTCCTGCGTTCGGATGAGAACGAAGAAGGCGACCACGAAGTCACCGCCGAGGAAGTCGACATCGCCCACCAGGTCCTCACCCGGTACTACCGGCTCGTTGTCATGGATTCGGGCAACACGGCCCGGGCCGCGAACTGGCGGCGGATGATCGACCACACAAACCAGCTCGTCGTCCCGGTCACTGCCATCGAGGATCGCGCCGAAGCTGCACGGCTGACGCTGCAGACCCTGGAATCCCGGGGCGGGCACGACGCGGAGCTGGCCCGCAACGCCGTTGTCATCGTCTCGGAGTCCACCGACGCCAAGCGCAGCATGAGCGGGGACGCGCTGAAGCGGGCCAAGGACGAAGCGCAGCGGATCGCTGACGGCTTCGAACCGTTCGTCCGGGCCGTCGTCCGGATTCCTTACGATCCGGCTCTAGTCAACGGACCCATCCGCTATGAAGCCCTTCAGCCCGCGACGCGGCGGGCCTGGCTCACGGCCGCGGCCGCCGTCGCCACCGGCTTCTAAAAACACTCATCAACGGACTTTGAAAGGAGGCACCCATGCAGCAGTCCCTGAACCCGTGGATCACCCGCCCGGCCCCTGCCGACGGTGCTGACACGGCAGCCCTGGAGGCGTACCTGCCGCCGGCGGCCGGGATCAGTGCCCCGTTGCGGGGAATGGTGGAACCGGACGCCGCGGACCGTCTGGCCCGCCGCACAGTCTCAGGCTCCGCAGCGTTGTGGGTCACCGGTTCCCACGGGGGATCCGGGGAGAGCCGTATCGCTGACCTGATCGACGGGGCACGGCCCACCGATCACTGCTGGCCTGTCCTCTCGGACGGCAGCAAGCCGCGGGTGCTGCTGGTTTGCCGCGCCGATATGCGCGGCCTGACAGCTGCGCAGAGCGCCCTGACCCAGTGGGCCTCCGGTGCGGCACCCGCGGTTGACCTGCTCGGTCTCGCCGTCCTGGCGGACGCTCCGGGGAAGACTCCCAAAGCGCTTCGTGACTTCGCCGTCATCGTCGGCGGGGGAGCGCCCCGGCTTTGGACGCTGCCCTGGGTCGAGGCGTGGCGTCACGGGAACGACACAAGAGAGCCGGCCCGCGAGTATCAACGTTTCATCACTGACTTAGCCGCCCTGGCTACCAACACCAAACCCAGCACCACCAACTGAAAGGTCTCTCACCATGAACTCCTTCTCCACCGTTGCAGCGTCCGTTATTCCCAACCCCACCCCGGTCGTCCCGGCAGAAGCTGGCGGTCTGCTTACGGTTCTGAACTGGGCTTCCGGCATCGGCCTGGTCCTGGGCGTCCTGGGCGTGATCATTGTGGGCATCGGCATGGTCATCCAGCTCCAGCGAGGCGAAGGAGCCCAAGCCATCGGCAAGCTCGGCTGGGTCCTGTTGGGCTGCATCATCATCACCGGCGCCTCCGGCATCGTCCGCGCCTTCGTCTAAGCCAGCACCAACAACGGGAGGTTCACCATGAGCCAGTCAACAGAGAGCACCACCGAAAGCAATCCGTTCACCAAACCCGGTTTCATCATTGCTGGAGCGCTGGTGGTAGCGCTGATAGCAGCAGCCGTCGTCATCTTCCTGCTCCCCAAAGGACAGAACAGCGCTCAGCCGGGCCCCGCCGCATCGCCGGGCAGCACCACCACCGCCGCACCGACGAAGTCAGCCGACGCAGCCGGCAAAAGTGTTTGCGGGCTTCCCTCAAGCACGGAGACAGCCCTGGGAGCAGCGCCTAAATCCAAGTGGGAACTGCTCGGAACTATGGCTGTTCCCACTGACCCGCCAACAGTCGGTCCCGGCCGTGTGGGCAAGGACGGTTTGAGGTCGTGCTTTGCCCAGTCACCCACAGGGTCTCTTTACGCAACGGTAAACATCTGGGCGTCGTCGTTCAATGGTTATGCAAAACAGGTCTACTTGGATCTTTCAGCTGACAGCCCCTCACGGGACAAAGCTGTGCAGGCCATACAGACAGGAAAAGATGTAAGCAGCGGAACCTCACCGAAGGTTCAGATCGCCGGGTTCATCATCCATTCCTACACGCCCGAAACGGCAGTCGTGGAACTGGCCATCAAGAGTGCCGATGGTGGATATGGTGCTTTCTCGACGTCACTGCTTTGGGAAGATGGCGACTGGAAACTCGATATCCCGGCCGCTGGTGGCGGCGCAGTGCGCCAGATCAGTGACCTGAGTTCCTTTATCCCTTGGGCCGGCGTCTGACATGGCTGAAAAAGAATGCGAGATTTGGAACGCGGTCTGCTGGACCGGACAGGGCGCCAGCAACGTCGCGGCGAAGGTCGCGGACGACGCTATCAACAATCTGGCGAAGTCGATCATGGAGGGCATGAGTCAGATGGTGACGACTCTGTCGACTTTCTGGGTGTCAATGCCCACGGTGAACCTGGCCAGTGCGGACGGTGCGACGCCGAGCCCCGTTGTTTCTGCGGTCAATAGTGAGTTGTTGCCGTGGACGTTGGCGCTGGCGGTCCTGGCCGTGATTGTCGGGGGGATCCGGATGATCTGGGAGCAACGCGGGGCACCGCTGAAGGATCTTCTGCGGTCCCTGCTCACGCTGACCGTGGTGTCCGGTCTTGGGCTGGGTGTCATCTCCATCCTGGTCATCGCAGCCGATGCCTTTTCCGTTGCAATCATCAACCGGTCAACGGACGGCAAGGGCTTTGCCAATGCAATGAACATCCTGGTCATGACCAATCAGACCGGGGTTGGCGTGTTTATCCTCATCGTGCTGGGCCTGATCGGCCTGATCGCCTCGCTCGTTCAGATCGTCTTGATGGTCGTGCGCAGCGGCATGCTCGTGATCCTGGCGGGCATCCTGCCCACCACGGCGGCCTTCACGAACACGGAGATGGGTAAGCAGTGGTTCCAGAAAGCAGTTGGCTGGACCATCGCTTTCATCCTCTACAAACCCGCGGCGGCCATTGTCTACTCGGTCGCGTTCCTCCTCATGGGCAGCAAGGGCAAGGACGCATTGATCGGCTCCATTACCGGGTTCACCTTGATGATTGTTGCCCTCTTTGCACTGCCGGCGCTGATGAGGTTCGTGACTCCGATGGTTGGTGCCGTCGCCTCCGGCGGGGGAGCAGGGGCCGGGGCAGCGGTCGGGGCCATGGCCACAGGTGCTGTGTCCATGGGCCGTGGCGGCAGCGGTAAAGGCAATGCCTCCCCGACACCGCCCAGTACACAAAGCAACCAGTCGGGGTCGTCTCCGAAGGGCAGCAACGGGACAACCGGCCCGAGGGGCAACGGCGGGCAGCCGACACCCGGGGCTACCGGCCCGGGCGGGGCCACCAGCGCCGCATCAGCCGGCACCGGCGGTGCCGCGTCGGGAGCGGCGTCAGCTGCTGGTCCGGCCGGTATGGCCGTCGCCGTAGGAGCACAAGCAGCGTCCAGGGTTTCCCAGGCCGCACAACAGACCGCGCAGGATTCAACCGGGGAGGGCCCCAGTGGCAGCAATTAATACCGAATACAAGGAACCGTCCTACGGCAACTGGCGCGTCCCGCGCTCTGCCGGGCTGGGCAACCTCG
>NZ_JBEPOX010000014.1:0-95373 GCF_040547025.1 Arthrobacter sp. UYEF36 | reverse complement strand
TTCTCGAGCCAGGTAGCCACGCTCTGGGACCGCTCGGCGGCCTGACGGATAAGGTCTGTTGCGACGCCGGGCTGCTCGGAGGCGTCGGCCATGGTGGTCAACTCCGAGGAGATGGAGCGGATGCCCTCAGCGGCCTTCCGCTGCTGCGTGCCGGCCTGGTCGGACAGATCGGACTTGGCCTGGAGCAGCAGGCTGCGGGCGTTGGTTTTCACTTCGGCGGCGACGTTGGCGGCCTCCGCCTTGGCGGTTTCGGCCACGGCTTTCGCGTCACCTGCGGCGTGGCCCGCCACGGCTGCCGCTTCGTCTTTCGCTGCATCTTTGGTGGAGACGGAACCCGCTACACCGCCGGAGGGCACTGTCCCGACGCTCGGGTACTCATTGGCGGGCGCAGCAGGAGTCGTCTGGAGCCATTGGTTTTCTGTCATCGTTGCTCTCTTTCAGGAAGGGTCCGCAGGTGAAACGTGAATCCGCGGCGCCGGTGAATTAGTAAGCACGGTTACTAACTCAATAGTAAGCACACTTCCTGTTTGTTTCGCAAGACTTAACTTTCTTTCAATACGCCCACCTCGCCCGAAGATCTGTCGAGGCCAGGAGCGAGTTCACGCATTGCCGGCAGTCGGCGTCCACTCGGAGCGAAGAAAAATACTAAGTAAGCTTGCCAAGTGCTTACTAAGCATGCTTATGGTGGAGTCATGCAGCGATCCACACGGAGCCGTTGCAACCCCAAACCGCACCACAGATCCAAGGAGACATCATGCTCGCCAAGGAACATATCGATGACCTGCTTCAGCGCAACGGGAACGTCCTGACCAACGATCGGGACAAGATCGGATCCATCGGCCAGATTTACGCCGACGACGACAACGGCCAGCCGACGTGGGTCACGGCCAAGACCGGGCTCTTCGGCACCTCCGAATCCTTCGTCCCGCTGGAAGGGGCCCGCGTCGAAGGGGGCGACCTCCTCGTCCCGTACACCAAGGACCAGATCAAGGACGCCCCCCGGGTGGACACCGACGGGCACCTCGATCCTGCCGAGGAGGACCGGCTCTACGCCCACTACGGCCTGAGCGGCGGAGGCCGGACGTACACCGACGCCACAGCCGGCCGGGACGCGGACCACCGCGAAAAGGACTACGCCGATACCGACCGCGGCACCGTAGGCCGCGACACCTCAGGCCCCACGACTGACGATGCCATGACCCGTTCAGAGGAACGCCTGAACGTCGGCACCGAACAGGAAGCCACCGGACGGGTGCGGCTGCGCAAGTACGTCACCACGGAAAACGTCACCCAGACCGTTCCGGTACAGCGCGAAGAGGTCCGGATCGAACGTGAACCCATCACGGACGCCAACCGTGGGGCGGCGATGTCCGGCGCCGGCATCAGCGAGGAAGAGCACGAAGTCGTCCTCCACGAGGAACGCCCCGTTGTTGAGAAGGAAACGGTCCCGGTCGAACGCGTCCGTCTCGAGAAGGAAACCGTCACCGACGAAGTAACCGTCGATGAGGAAGTCCGCAAGGAACGCATCGAAACGGACGGCGACGACAACACGCGCCGATAAGCGATGGCGGCAGGCCAGGGTCCCGGCTGATGCCGGCCCTGGCCTGCCTCCCTGCTTGACCGTTGTCCACCCCAAGGAAGGCCGACATCTGTTCCGCCCAAGGAAGGCCGGCATTAATGCCCCTCGACCCCCAGGACCACGTCCGGGACGGCTACCTGCTTCTCACTACAGCTGCCCGCCTAGTTCAGCGCCGCTTTGACGAGGCACTCGCACCACTGGGCCTGACCCGGGCCGCGGTCATCGCGCTCAAAGCCATGTCGCACCATCCCATGAACCAGGAACAGCTTGCGGCCGTGGTCCACGTCCAAAGCCAGACCCTTGGCCGCGTCCTGACGCGTCTGGAAGCGGACGGCCTGGTCACGAGGACACGAGACCCACTGGACCGCCGCCAGTTCCAGGTTGAGATGACCGACGCGGGGGAAGCGGCCCTCTGCGCAGCCCGGGAGGCTGAAAGCGCTGCCCTTCCCTCAGACTTCGACGGGTGGGAAATCCTCCGGGAACAGCTCTCCCGATTTGTAGCTTCCTTCTCAGCTCCCCGGCAACCACGGGATTCGACCCGCAACTGATCCACCGGCATCTGGAATTCGGCCCACCCGTCTGTGATGAGTCTCACGAGCAATAATGCGAAATCAGCTTGAGACGATTGCGCCGCGCTGTGCACTATGGAAAGGCACGGCAGGGACGGAAACTTCCCGGCCGTGGCCGCCCTGATCTCTCAGACGCTCCTCGTCTGCTGCGGACCAGCGGCACAGTTTTATCATCCTGGTGACGCAATGAGGCCAAACCGGTGAGCTCGCTGAGCCGCCAACGGTCCCGGAGCGTTTCCGGTTTGGCTTTACGGCGGCTCCGCATCGGTGCGGCAGCCGGACACCCGGATCCCTGAATGGAAGCACTGAACAATGACGTTTGAAACTGCCACCTCTGTCACCCACAAGCTCTGGGACCGCTCCACGATGCACCACGAGCTGGACTCCCTGATCCACGACCTCTCGGTCCGGCACAACACCCCGAAGAGCAACATCGCGGTCCACGCCAGCGGCCCCAGCACGTTCACGCTCAGCCTGAACCACGGAGCAGCCAACCTCGAGTCCGTCTCCTCCTAGCACCACAGCCACGACGCATCACCACGACGACGGCGGGAGTCTCCCGCCGTCGTCGTCGTCGTGTTTTCAAAAGCAACGCCGTGGGAGGTCATATCCGGTCCGGCCCGCCATCCTGCTGGCACACTGAGCCGATGACCGAACCTCCCCACCAGTCCCGACGGCCCGGCATCCGCGCCGCGATGTTCGTTGACTTCGACAACGTCTACACCGGCCTGCTGGCCCTGGACCCGGCCGCCGCCAAGCGATTCGCCGAGGATCCCAAGCATTGGACTGAAGCGCTGGCCGACGGCGGGACGGGCGAGGACTCCCGGCGCTTCCTGATCCGCAACTGCTATCTCAACCCGGTGGTGTACTCCAAGTACCGGACCTACTGGACCCGGGCCGGTTTCCGCGTGATCGACTGCCCGTCACTGACGCAACGGGGAAAGAGCAGTACGGACATCAACCTGGTGCTCGATGCCATGGACGCCCTGTCCGGCAGCGGGGGCATCGACGAGTTCTTCATCGCCTCGGCCGACGCCGACTTCACGTCCCTGATCCAGCGGTTCCGGGCCGCTGACCGGATGACCACGGTCATCGCCGCCGGCGCCGTGGCCTTCGCCTACCGGGAGATGGCGGACCATGTGGTGGAGTCCCACGACTTCGTCGCAATCCTCAACGGCACAACGGTGGAGCCGGTTCATACGGTGGAGTCCCCGAAGCAGCAGCACGTCCCGGCCACAGCAAAGGCGAAAACCAAGGCAGCCTCACCCGCGGTCCGTGATGTCCTGGACTTCGTCCGCAACGCTCCGGGACCGGTGGTCGGCGCGATGGTGGCCCACCGGGCCCTCACGGCTGACCCGTCCCTGAAGACTGACTGGGGTGCCTTCGGAAAGTTTGGGACCTGGGTGGCCCAGATCGGCCAAAACGTCGAATATTCTCCAGCACAGGGCGGTTGGGTCTGGGACGCCAAGCGGTTTTCGAGCGAGGACCTGCCTGCCCCGGCTGACGTGCAGCACGGCATCGAGGAGCAGGTCACCCGGGTGACGGATGTGCCGGCACTTTCGGGCGCCCAGTTCCGCCAGGTGTTCCTGGCCATGGCGGCCAGGCTTCGGGAGCATCCGCTCAACCGCACCGAACTGTCCCGGCTTGTCCGGGATGATTGCGTCAGCGCGGGCCAGCCGGTCTCCCGCAACGCCGTGAACTTTGTCCTTCAAGGCCTCGCGTACGCCAATTTCCAGCTCACCGACGAGGCGACCGCGGCCGGCCTGGCATCAGCCTGGACCGCGAACGTGGAAGAACTCTGCCGGGTGGCTCTGCTGGAGTTCGACGCCGCCGAGAAGCTCGCGGTGCGGCGCTGGGCCAGCGGCGGGCTGCTGGAGTCCACGCAGGCTGGCAGCTCCCCCACCTAGCGAACAGCTTCACAAGGTTGCGGCTTCTTCCTGCGCCAGCCTGATCATCCGAAGTTCGTCCTCCACCGCGCGGGAAGGCCAATAGTCCTTCGCCAGCTCTCCTGCCCGGGTTCGATCTGCCGCCGGGAAGAGCTTGCCGAGCAGCCCCGCGGCGTGCAGCAGGGCGATCAGCGCGGTGATCCTGTCGTCGGGCGCCGTGGCGTCAGGCTTCGCCGCGCCAGACGCCTTGGCATCAGGCTCCGCAGCGCCAGTCACCCCGGCTTCGGGCGCCTGGGCATCCGGCGCCTGGGCATCAGGCTCCGCGGTGTCAGGCGCCTCCGCTTCAGGCTTGGCGGGAGCCGACGGCGCACCGCTGAGTGCCGTTTCGATCTTCTGCAGGAGCGCAGCTTCCGGACCGTGGTCCCTCTCCGGGTACCGCGTGGATTTGAACAGACCAAGGTGTTTTTCGCCGACCTGTTCCACGATGCCCCGAGACGCCATCTGCTCGTAGACACGCTGCACCTCGGCCCGGCCCTCCAGCATGGAGACCCACCGCTTGGGGGTGTGGCCCCGGGATTTGCCGCGGATGAGCTCCAGCTCGCGCTGGAAGTCCGTTGGCGGGGCGGCGCCGGTGGCCCTGACGTTCTTGCCCTGCAGCTCGATGGCACCGAGCAGGTCCAGCTCGGCCAGTATTGCCCCGGCCAGGGTGGTCCTGAGTGCGAACACCGGCACTTCAGGTTTGCCGTCCTTGTCGTTCGTTGCCAAAAGCAGGAAAGCCTGGGGAAGGCTCAGGTCCGCCGCTTTGGGCGTTTCAGGTGTCTTAGCATCCATACGCTCATGGTGGCGCAGTTCCGCTGCCACCACAATGAGGATTTAGACCCGGCTGCAGCGGAACCGCCCGCCGCCGTCCGCCTGCTTTTGGGGCGGCGCTGAAGGACCCGGCCGGACTCAGCCCCCTCACAGCTCAGACGTGCTGATCTACGAGTACCTCTGTTGCTCCACTCTCCAGAGTGGACGGATCCTACCGACCAAGGTACCCGAGGGGGTATACAGCTATACCCCTAGGGGTATAGAGTGATTATCGCCACAGTGTTCAAAAAGCTCCAGAGAGGCGTCTATTCCATGACTATGCACCACGAGATCCTGATCATCGGAGGCGGCAACGCGGGACTGAGCGTTGCCGCCCGCCTGCGCAATGCGGGGCGGACTGATATCGGTGTGATCGAGCCGAGCGAGCAGCACTATTACCAGCCGCTGTGGACCCTGGTCGGCGGTGGCGTCGCCAGCCAGAAGGAAACAGTCCGTCCCCAGGCATCCGTCATGCCCCAGGGGGTCGCCTGGATCAAGGACGCCGCCGCGGACATTGATCCTGAACACCGCAGTGTCGCACTCTCCTCCGGCGGTTCCGTCACGTACGACTATCTGGTGGTCTGTCCCGGTATCCAGCTGGACTGGGACAAGATCCCGGGCATGGCCGAAGCCATGGAATCCCCAGCCGCGTCCAGCAACTACCGATACGACCTGGCACCCAAGACTTGGGACATGATCCGGAACCTGAA
Organism: Arthrobacter sp. UYEF36; assembly: GCF_040547025.1. Lineage (NCBI taxonomy): Bacteria > Bacillati > Actinomycetota > Actinomycetes > Micrococcales > Micrococcaceae > Arthrobacter > Arthrobacter sp. UYEF36. Next base: position 89,780 of record NZ_JBEPOX010000014.1, on the reverse strand, counting down.
GTCCGGGACCGCCATTTTCACTCAGCCCTCGGGTCCGATCAAGTGTGCCGGTGCCCCGCAGAAAATTGCCTACCTGGCAGCCGACTACTGGCGCAAGCAGGGGGTGCTGGACGACATCCGGGTCGTCATGGTTCTGCCAACGCCGGGCATGTTCGGGGTCAAGGTGTTCGCCGATGAGCTGGAGCGGGTGGTTGCCAAATACGGCATCGAAGTTCGCTTCAACAGCGAGATGACCTCGGTGGACCCGGCCTCCCGCGTCGCGGTGATTACGGACAACGCGGCGGGTACGGAGGAATCGCTGCACTACGACCTGCTCCATGTCGTGCCGCCGCAGTCGGCCCCGGACTGGCTCAAGCGCACACCGCTGGCAGATCCGGCCAGTCCCGCCGGCTACGTCGACGTCGACAAGCACACCATGCGGCACAAGCGCTACCCGGAAATTTTTGCCCTGGGCGACGCCGGGTCCACGCCGAACTCGAAGACCGGAGCGGCGATCCGCAAGCAGGCCCCGGTGCTGGTGGAGAACCTGCTGGCCGCCCTCGACGGCGGAACCCCGTCGGCCCAGTACGGAGGGTACGCCTCCTGTCCGCTGACCACAGCACGGGGGAAGATGCTGCTGGCCGAGTTTGACTACACGCTCCAGCCCGCCCCCAGCATCCCCTTCATCGACACCACCAAGGAACGCACCGACATGTGGCTGCTCAAGCGCTACGCGCTGCCGTTTATGTACTGGAACCTGATCCTTAAGGGGCGCGTCTGAAACCTTGGCGTTAGTGTGGGCGCATGGAGATGCGCCTCGAAGTCGTGCAGGTGCCGGTAGCGGATGTTGACCGGTCAAAGTCGTTCTACACAGAGAAGCTGGGCTTTGTCCTTGACCACGATGTGGAGCACATCTCCGGGATGAGGGTGGTGCAGCTGACACCGCCGGGTTCGGCGGCTTCGATCGTCATCGGTACCGGAATGACCGGCATGACGCCGGGCACCCTCGAGGGGCTGCAGCTCGTTGTGCCTGACATCGGCGCGGCGCGCGCCGAACTCCTGGGCCGGGGCGCCGACATCAGCGCGGTCCAGGACATGGGCGGAGTGCAGTTTGCCTTCTTCGCTGATCCGGATGGAAACCGCTGGGTCATCCAGGGCGCAACGCCTCCGGCCGTCAGGGACGCATTCCGGTAATAACCGGGATAAGTCGCAGCCAGGACCTGAGCCCAGGACGGCCCCAGCGGTTGTGCTACATTTCGGCGCATGATCTCGCACCCGACACGCCACGACGCCGACAGGCCCGCCGCCGCCGCTATCGGGCTGCTGGCCGGGCAGGGCTATGACACAACGTCGGTTGACGACCTCGCTGACGCCGCGGGCATGAGCCGCAGCACCTTCTTCCGGAAGTTCGGGTCCAAGGAGGACGTGGTTTTCGCGGACCACGAGCGGATCCTCCGGCAGGTGACCGACCGCCTGGCGGAAACGATGCTGGAGCCGCTCGCAGCGATCGAGGACGCGGCGCTGCTGGTCTTCAACCACCACCTGCGGAACCCGGAAACCTCCCGCGCGCGCTATGAGCTGATGCAGGCCGTGCCGGCACTCCGGGACCGGGAGCTGGTCACCTCGCACCGGTACGAGAGGGCGTTCGTGCTGCACCTGCTGGATAAACTGCCCGACGCCGAGCAGCGTGAATACACGGCTGTCGCCTTCGCTGCCGCAGCGGTTGCCGTGCACAACGCCTTCCTCCGGCGGTGGCTCCGCGCGGCACCCGCCGCCCAGGAACCCGAGACGGCGGACCGGGACAGATCAGCTGAGCTCGCGAACGAACTCCGCGCCCTCTCCGGGATCTTCCGGCCGGTGTTACTCGGCACTGCCCCCTCAACGCCTGCGTCCCCGGCCGTCGTCGTGACTGTCCTGGCAGAAGGGGCCGACAAAGACGCGATAATCCAGGCAGTCCGCGACGCCCTGGACTGACTCCACTCCTTGTGGAACTGAGTTTCTTGACGTGGAACGGAGTTTCAGGGCATCCTTGGTCGACGTGGTGTGAGCCACAGCACGCGGGCGGCGAGGTCCCGCCGCCGAGACAGAGGACGAGCACATGACGACGACGTCGCCCGGTTCCGGGTTCACCGCTGAAGGCGCCGTGGGTCAATTTCCCGCCGGCACCGTGGAACCCGACTACGTCCTGACCGAGGCCCTGGGCACAGACCCCGCGTCTGTGTTCGCCGGTATCGACGACGGCGACCGTGCCTATTGGGACCGGGCCCGCGGCTTTGTCCAGGATGAGGTCCTTCCGGTCATCAACGGCTACTGGGAGCGCGGCGACTACCCGGTCCACCTGCTCCGGCGGCTCGGCGAGCTGGATCTGCTGCGGGACGGTGTCGCCGTTGACGGTTTCGCCCCGATGAGCCGGATGGCCGCCGGCCTGGTGAACATGGAGATCAGCCGCGGCGACGGCTCGGTGGCAACCATGATCGCGGTCCAGGGAGGCCTGGCACTGCGCTCCATCGCGGAGTGCGGGTCGGCGGAGCAGAAGGAGCACTGGCTTCCGGCGGTCGCCGCCGGCAAGGAATTCGCCGCCTTCGCGCTGACGGAGCCCACCCATGGCTCGGACGCAGTGGCGCTGGAATCCACCGCGACCGGCACGGCCGGCGGTTTCCTGCTTAACGGCGAAAAGAAGTGGATCGGCAATGGCTCCGTCGGCGGAGTGAGCGTGGTGTGGGCCAGGGGCGAGGACGGCCAGGTTCACGGCTATCTGGTACCGCAGGACTCCCCCGGCTACGCCGCGACCAAAATTGAAGGCAAGCTGGCCCTGCGGGCCATCTGGCAGGCCCACATCCGGCTCGAGAACGTCTTTGTTCCGCAGGAGAACGTGCTGCCGGGGGCACGGACCTTCAAGGACACCGCGCGGGTGCTGCTGGCCACCCGGCTGGGCGTCGCCTGGTCCGCCGTGGGGCATGCCACCGCGTGTTACGAAACCGCGGTCCAGTACGCCCGGCAGCGGGTTCAGTTCGGCCGGCCGCTGGCCGCCTCCCAGATCGTGCAGGAACGGCTGGCCCGGATGCTCAGCGAACTGGCCACCATGCAGTTGATGGTGGTGCAGATGACCCGCCTCGATGAAGAAGGTTCGCTTACGCCCGAACAGGCCTCACTCGCGAAATATACCTGCACCCGCATCGCCCGAGGCATCGCCTCCAATGCCCGTGATCTCCTCGGCGGCAACGGCATCTTGCTGGAGAACCGCGTCGCCCGGCACCTGGCCGACACCGAGGCCATCCACACTTACGAAGGCACCGAAACCATGCAGGCGCTCATCATCGGGCGCGGTATCACCGGACTTTCCGCCTTCGCGTAATCCACCCTGTGCTTGCCACCCCGAAAGGACTCTCTTGAACCAGAACGCCAACATCCCCGTCATCCTCAGCGGCGCCCGGACCCCCTTCGGCAGGTTCCGTGGCGGCCTCACGTCCTTCTCCTCCAGCGAACTCGGTGCCCACGCCATCCGCGCCGCGCTGGACCGGGCCGGCGTCGCCCCTCAGCAGATCGACGCCGTGATAGTCGGCCAGGTCATCCAGGCCGGCGCCGGCCAGGGCCCGGCGCGGCAGGCCAGCCTGGCAGCCGGCATCGGCTGGGACGTGCCCACCGTCACGATCAACAAGCTCTGCCTCTCCGGCCTGACCGCCGTGATCGACGCGGCCCGGATGATCCGCGCGGGGGAAGCCGATTTCATCGTTGCGGCCGGCCAGGAATCCATGACCAACGCCCCGCACCTCGTGCCAGGGCTCCGCGCCGGCGTCGTCATCGGGGAAGCCCCGATGCTCGACTCCCTGAACCACGACGGGCTGCAGGACCCGGTCAGCGGCAAGCTGATGGGCGAAGCCACCGACGCCGGCAACGCCGAGCGCGCCATCACCCGCGAAGAGCAGGACGCCGTCGCGGCCCGCTCCCACCAGCGAGCCGAAGCGGCACGCGCCGCCGGGGTATACGCCGAGGAAATCGCTCCGATCGAGGTGCCACAGCGCAAGGGACCCGCGCTGACGCTCGAGCACGATGAGGGCATCCGCCCGGATACGACGGCCGAATCCCTGGCGCAGCTCCGTCCCGCTTTCTCGAAAGATGCGACGGCCACCATTACCGCAGGGTCCTCCTCCCCGCTCTCAGATGGTGCCGCCGCCCTGGTGATTGCCAGCAAAGCGGCAGCCGAGGCGGCAGGGCTCGAGTGGATCGCCGAAATCGGCGCCCACGGCCAGACGGCGGGACCGGACGGGTCCCTGCATTCCCAACCTGCCCGTGCCATTGAACTTGCCCTCAAACGGGAGGGCCTCTCCGCGCAGGAGCTTGATCTCGTCGAGATCAACGAAGCCTTCGCGTCCGTGCTCATCCAGTCCGCCAAGGACCTGGGCATCGAGCCGGAGGACATCAACGCCGAGGGAGGCGCCATCGCCCTCGGCCATCCGGTCGGGGCATCGGGCGCGCGACTGGTGCTGCACCAGGCGCTGGCGCTGAAGCGCCGCGGCGGAGGGACCGGCGTCGTCGCGCTCTGCGGCGGCGGCGGCCAGGGCGACGCCCTGATCCTGAAGGCATGACCATCCCTACGAAGAAGCAGGCCATGAAGACCACCACTCCCGAAGAAGGCTTCGGCACCATCTCCGTCGCAGCCATCCTGGCCGAGTCCGCCCGCAGGACGCCGGACCGCGCCGCCCTGATCGTCGGTGACGATGAAACCAGCTACGCCGACCTCTGGCAGGGGACCCGCGCCTACGCCGGGGCCCTGCGGGCGCGCGGCATCGGGCCCGGGGACGCCGTCGCCGTGCTCATCCCCAATGTTCCGGACTTCGCCCGGGTCTATTACGCCATCCTGTCGCTGGGCGCCATTGTGGTTCCGGTGCACGCCCTGCTGAAGGCACGCGAGATCGACTACGTGCTTCAGGACAGCGGCGCCCGGATGCTGGTCTGCGCCGCTCCGCTCCTCACGGAAGGCGCGGCCGGTGCCGCCTCTGCCGGCGTCGAGCTCCTGACCGTGATGGCGCCGGACGACGGCGGGCTGCCGCGGCTCGAGGACGAGGCCGCCGCGGCCGAGCCGATCACCACTTACGTCCCCTGCCGGCCCTCGGACACCGCCACCATCCTGTACACCTCCGGGACCACCGGCAAACCAAAGGGCGCCCTCGGCACCCACTTCGCCCTGGTGGAACAGACGTCCGTCATTCTGACGTCCGTCATGGACTTCAAGCCCGGCGATGTCCTCTTCGGCGGGCTGCCGCTCTTCCACACCTTCGGCCAGACAGTCGTCCTGAACGCGGGGCTGCGGGCCGGCGTCACAATCGTTCTGATGCCCCGTTTCAGCGGCGAGGGCGCCCTCCAGCTGATGGCCCGGCACAACGTCAATATTTTCCTCGGGGTGCCCACCATGTATGTGGCGCTGCTCGAAGCGGCCAAGGCCGTGGACGTCCGCCCGGACACCCTCCGCTATGGCATCTCCGGCGGCGCCTCCCTCCCCCTGACCGTCATGGACAAGTTCCGGGACGTGTTCGGCGTCGAAATCCACGAGGGCTACGGCCTGACCGAAACGTCGCCCGTGGCTGCGTTCAACCACGTCGGCACCCCGCCCCGGCCCGGCACCATCGGGACGGCCATCTGGGGCGTCGACATCGAAATCGCCCGCGCCGAAACGGGCGAAAGCATTGAGCTGCTGCCCGCGGGCGAACTGGGCGAGCTGGTCATCCGCGGACACCTGCTGATGAAGGGCTATCTCAACCGGCCGGAGGCCACCGCCGAGGCAATCGTCGACGGCTGGTTCCGCACCGGGGACCTGGGCACAAAGGACGACGACGGCTACCTCACCATCGTGGACCGCAAGAAGGACATGATCATCCGCAACGGCTACAACGTGTACCCCCGCGAGGTGGAGGAAATCCTCCTGACCCACCCGGACGTGGTCAGCGCCGCGGTCTACGGCATCCCGCATGACGTCCACGGCCAGGAAGTCGCGGCCGCGATCGTGCTGGACGCGGGAGCCACCGCCACCGCGACAGACTTGATGGAATTCGCCAGCTCCCAGCTCGCCGCGTACAAGTATCCGCGCGTCATCAGGTTACTCGCGGAGCTCCCCCTCGGGCCGAGCGGAAAAATCCTCAAGCGGAACCTGGCCACCGAGTCCGTCGGGGCCTAGAAAGTCCCCAGCAGAGCGGACTTGGGAATCCCGCAGACTGAAAACACCCGAGCCTAGCAAACAGCTTCACAAGGTTGCGGCTTCTTCCTGCGCCAGCCTGATCATCCGAAGTTCGTCCTCCACCGCGCAGGAAGGCCAGTAGTCCTTCGCCAGCTCTCCTGCCCGGGTTCGATCTGCTGCCGGGAAGAGCTTGCCGAGCCCGGCGGCGTGCAGCAGGGCGATCAGCGCGGTGGTCCTGTCATCGGGCGCCGTGGCGTCAGGCTTCGCGGCATCAGGCATCGAGGCATCAGGCTTCGCGACGTGGGGTCAAGGTCTTCGCCGATGGCTGGAGCCGGTGGTTGCCAAATACGGCATCGAAGTCCGATTCAACAGCGAAATGACCTCGGTGGACCCGGCCTCCCGCGTCGCGGTGATTACGGACAACGCGGCGGGTATGGAGGAATCGCTGCACTACGACCTGCTCCATGTCGTGCCGCCGCGGTCGGCCCCGGACTGGCTCAAGCGCACACCGCTGGCAGATCCCCGGTGCTGGTGGAGAACCTGCTGGCCGCCCTCAACGGCGGAACCCCGTCGGCCCAGTACGGAGGGTACGCCTCCTGTCCGCTGACCACAGCACGGGGGAAGATGCTGCTGGCCGAGTTTGACTACACTCTCCAGCCCGCCCCCAGCATCCCCTTCATCGACACCACCAAGGAACGCAGCGACAAGTGGCTGCTCAAGCGCTACGCGCTGCCGTTTATGTACTGGAACGACGACGGCGGGAGTCTCCCGCCGTCGTCGACGCATCCCCGAGGCAGGGCCGCCGCGCAGTCCGGCCAATCCTGCACTCTTGACTTTCCTAGAGGATCTAGGAAAGTCTCTGCGGGCGATAGAATCACGCTATGACGACGTCACCCAGTACGCCACCGCCAGGTTTCTCGCGACGTATCCTCCGGGATGAGGTGTACGACTACATCGTCGACGTTCTGCTCGAAGGAGGGCTGGAGCCCGGCTCATCCCTGAACATCGACTCGCTGGCACGCCAGCTCGACGTCTCCCCTACCCCCGTGCGCGAGGCCCTGGTGCAGCTTGAGCACACCGGCCTCGTCCGGCGCGTCGCACTGAAGGGCTACAAGGTCGCCCCGCCGCTCAGTGAAGAGCAGATGAAGGAACTCTTCGACGCCCGGGAGGTCGTGGAGGTCGCGGCAGTCCAGCGCGCCGCCGGGCATCTGGAGGAGTTGCTGCCGGCGCTGGAAGATGCCCACGAAAAACACCGCCAGGCCGCGGAGCTGTTCCAGGGCATCGAACCTGCCGGCCGGACTGCCGGCTATCGCAAGTATTTCGAGGCCGACTGGAACTTTCACGAAACCATCCTGCGCAACTGTGGAAACCGTTACCTGCATCAGATGGCCGAGTCCACGAGCACGCACACACACCGGATGAGGCAGAGTGCGAGCGAAGGCTCCGACGACACCGCCCTGGCGCTTGCCGAACATGAAGCCGTCCTGAAGGCCTTCCAGCGCGGCGACGTTCCGGCTGCAGCCCAGGCGATGGCAGTCCACATCTCGAATGCCCGGACGCGGGCGCTCAATAACGACCAGCCGTAACTTTCAGATACCTCCACCCCACCTGCTTGCATCTGGACATGACCAATGTCACACTCATTCGTAGATCCAATAGGATCTTGGATCGAGTCCCTCCGGGGATCCGCTTTGGTTGTCAAAGGAGATAAGAAGTGACGAAAGTATCCAAAGTTGTTGGCATAACCGGGATCTGCGCGGCAGGGCTGCTGGCCCTGACCGGATGCGGAGCATCCAATGCAGGCGCAGCCCAGGGGCAGGCGTTCACGCCCAAGGGCGACGTCACCATGATCGTGCCTTTCGGAGCGGGCGGTGGCAGTGACCTTTCGGGCCGGGCCATCGCGTCCGGCCTGGAGGACATTGCAGGTGTCAATATCAACACGGAGAACCGTGAGGGCGGATCCGGAGCTGTTGGCTACGCCAGCTTCCTTGCCCAGGACGGCAAACCCGATCACCTGCTCGCCACCGAAACTGCGATGCTGGCCCTGCCGCTGACCCAGGACGTTCCCTTCACCTACGAGAGCTTCACCCCGATCATGAAGCTGGGCGATGACTACACGCTCCTGACGGTCAGCCCGGATTCGCCCCATCAGACCTGCGAAGACGTCGTCAAGGCCGCGGGCAGCGGCCGGGTCATTGCCGCCGTCTCCGGCTCCACCAGCCTGGACCAGATCGTCTTCACCCTGATCGAGCAGGAAGAAGGCATCAAATTCGACCGGGTTCCCTACGAGTCAGGCAACGAGGTGGTTGCCGCACTCCTGGGCGGCCAGGTCGACGTCATCTCAGTGAACCCCGGTGAGGTTCTTGGCCAGCTGGAGGCCGGCACCCTCAAGCCCCTGTGCGCCCTTGCGGACAAGCGGTATGAGCTCGAAGCCCTGAAGGACATCCCGACGGCCACCGAGCAGGGAATTGATGTGTCCTTTGCGCAGTTCCGTGGCTTCATCGCCCCGGGCAACATCACGGCCGAACAGAAGCAGTACTGGATTGATGCGGCCAAGAAGTTCGAGCAGACCGACAACTACAAAAAGTACATCGAGGAGAACGTCCTGCAGCCCAATGCGGTCTACGGGGACGACTTCAAGACCTACCTTGCCGGAAACTCCGAAGCCCTCGCCAAAGTCCTGGGCAAGTAACCATGCACTCCGCTATCCAGAGGTTTGTGCCTAATGCGGTCATCATTTCCCTGGGCATCGCGGCCGCAGCAATGGGTGCCGGGTACGGCGTGCTGGGCGACGACGGCCGCATCGGGCCTGGCTTCCTCCCAACGGTCGCCGGCGCTTTGATGGCGTTCTTCGCGGCCGTGAACATACTCACTTCCGGGAGGAAGCAGACAGCGACCCTGGACAGCGTGGTGGAGGAGCAGATTCCGGGGATCGATCACGGGGAAGCCTCCCCGGAGCAGGGCGCGGCCGGCGGGGACCCGGACATCTACGGCCGCACCCAACGCCAGCGGGACAGAATGCTCTGGACCGTCATCGGCATCGTGCTCGCCACGGTCGTCCTGGTTCCGCTGCTCGGCTTTATGCTCGCCTTCGCGGCCATGCTCCTGGTGATTGCTGTGGTCGTCGAACGGCGCAAGGTCCTGCCCTCTGTGATGGTCAGCGCAGTCACCCTCGCCGTCACGTACGCCATCTTCGTCATGTTCCTCCGAGTGCCGCTGCCCCAGGGCATCCTCGGAATCTAGGAGAACTCAATGCTGGACAATCTCATGCTCGGGTTCTCAACCGCGCTGACCTTCGAAAACCTTCTCTGGTGCTTCGTTGGCGTTCTCGTGGGCACTGTCATCGGTCTGATGCCGGGCCTCGGTTCGACGACGGGCATCGCCATCCTCATCCCCCTGACGCTGGGCATGGAACCGGTGACGGCACTTATCATGCTCGCCGGCATCTACTACGGCGCCCAGTACGGCGGCACCATCACCTCCGTACTCATCTCCACGCCCGGCGAGGCCGCCAGCGTGGTCACCACCCTGGACGGATATCAGATGGCCCGGCAGGGACGGGCCGGCTCCGCCCTGGCCATCGCCGCCATCGGGTCCTTCATCGCTGCGATCATTTCACTGGCGCTCCTCATGGCGCTGGCACCTCCGTTCGCCCAGTTCGCGTTGAACTTCGGGCCGGTGGAGAACCTCGCGATCATGATCCTGGGCCTGATCACCGTGGTGAGCTTTGCCGGCGGATCGATGTCCAAGGGCCTCATGATGGTGACCGCCGGACTCCTCATCAGCACGGTGGGCATCGCGTCCGGGTTCAGCCAGGCGCGGTTCACTTTCGGCAACGTCAACCTGCTCGGCGGCATCCCGTTCGTTGAGGTCATGATCGGTCTCTTCGCCCTCGGCGAGGTGCTGCACCAGATCCGCGTCGGAGCTGCCGCCCCCATCCGGGCGCGGTTCAAGGACATGGTCATCAGCCGAAAAGAACTCACCAAGTCAATGCCGTCAATCCTCCGCGGCAGCTTCATCGGCTTCCTGCTCGGCTGCCTGCCGGGCGCCGGATCCACCCTGGCGTCGTTCCTGTCCTACGGGGTGGAGCGCCGCGTCTCCAAGAACAAGGACAACTTCGGCAAGGGCGCGATTGAAGGCGTGGCCTCACCTGAGAGCGCCAACAACGCTGCAGCCAACGCCAACTTTGTTCCCACCCTGGCGCTCGGCATCCCCGGCGGCGGCACCACGGCGGTCCTCCTCGGCGCCTTCACGATCTACGGGCTTCAGCCGGGGCCGCTGCTCTTCGAACAGCAGCCCACCCTCGTCTGGGGACTGCTCGTCTCGTTCTTCATCGGCAACGTCATGCTGCTGGTGCTGAACCTTCCGCTCGCGCCGGTGTTCGCCCAGATGCTGCGGATCCCCTATGCCTACCTCTACCCGATCATCATCCTCACCAGCCTCGTTGGCGCCTACTCCGTCAGCAACAACATGTTCAGCGTCTGGCTGGTGGTTATCTTCGGCATCGTGGGGTTCTTCATGAAGGAACTCGACCTCCCGATCGCCCCGCTGGTTTTGGGCCTGGTCCTCGGGCCGCTGCTGGAGAAGTCGCTCGTCCAGACCTCCGCGCTGGGCCAGGGAAGCTTCATGATCATGTTCCAGAGCCAGATCTCCGTATCAATCCTGTTGCTGGCAGCCCTGCTCGCCGCGGGGCCCTGGCTTATCGGCCGCTTCAAGTCCACGCCTTCGGACGCAAAGGAACTTACCCATGTATGAGAGCACCAATTGGCCCATCGCCGCTGCACTGCTGCAGTTCCCGGGAACCAAGCCGGACGGCACATCGGTGCAGGACGAGCCGGCCGAGGGATGGGCCCAGACACTCCGTGAAGTACGGAACGTGGGGTTCGACGCCGTCGACCTCACCGACAGCTGGCTGAAGCCCGCCGACCTGCCCGCCCACCGGCTGGCGGAGTTCCAGGACGTCCTCAAGACCACCGGCCTGACCGCGCCTGTCCTGTCCATCGTGCGGACCAGCGTGGTGGATCCGGTGAACGGGGCAGCCAACTTCGACTACACGCTCCGCTCCATCGAAGCCGCTGCAGAACTCGGGGCGGGCACCCTGTCCCTTGGCCTGCACCAGCAACTGACGCCAGCGCAGCGCCAGCGTCTGTGGTTCTGGACCGCGGACGGCGCCGGTGATCCGCCCGGCGACGCCGACACCTGGCAGCTGGCTGTGCAGCGCTTCCGTGAAATCGGCAGGAGAGCCGCCGACTACGGCATGCTGGTGTCCCTGGAGCTCTACGAGGACACGTATCTGGGCACCGCGGACAGCGCGGTGCGCCTCATAGAGGACATCGGCCTGGCCAACGTGGGCATCAACCCTGACGTCGGCAACCTGGTCCGCCTGCACCGGCCCATCGAAAGCTGGCAGGAGATCCTGCACAAGACCCTGCCCTACACGAACTACTGGCAGGTCAAGAACTACTTCCGCGACGAAAACCCGGACACCGGGTCCGTCACCTCAAGCCCGGCGCCGCTGGAACTGGGCTTCATCAACTACCGCCAGGCCGTGCGCGAAGCACTCTCCGCAGGCTTCAACGGAGTGTTCTGCTGCGAGCACTACGGCGGCGACGGCCTGGGTGTCAGTGCCATGAACCAGCGCTACCTCCGGACGCTGCTGGAGTCCGCGCTGCAGTCGGGCAGCACTGCCCCCTACCTCAAGGAAACAGTCTCATGACAGCCCTGCAGTCAGACGCGTCCACCTTCGCGGCGGACATGCTCGCCGGATTCGAGGCAGCCAACCGCCAGTATGTAAAAGCCGTCGACGGCGGTGTGGTGCGGTCCACCGTCATCCCCGACGGCAGGGTGGGCCTGGTGGTCGGCGGAGGATCCGGGCATTACCCCGCCTTCGCCGGCCTGGTCGGGCCGGGACTCGCCGCCGGCGCAGTCTGCGGCAACATTTTCGCCTCCCCCTCCGCCTCACAAATCTCGCGCATCGCCCGGACCGTCCACCGCGGCGCCGGCGTCCTCCTGGGATACGGGAACTACGCCGGCGACGTCCTGCACTTCGGCCTGGCCCAGGAACAGCTCCGCGCCGCCGGAATGGACGTCCGTTCGATTGCCGTGACCGACGACATCGCCAGCGCACCCCGGGACGAACTCCATAAACGCCGGGGCATCGCCGGGGACCTGACCGTCTTCAAGGTGGCCGGAGCCGCCGCCGAAGCCGGGCACAGCCTGGATGACGTGGAACGGATCGCGTTCCGGGCCAACCACCGCACCCGGAGCCTGGGCGTCGCGTTCTCCGGCTGCACCCTGCCCGGCGCCACCAAGCCGCTGTTCACCGTGCCCGCGGGCACGATGGCCGTGGGAATGGGGATCCATGGTGAGCCCGGGATCTCGGAAGCGCCCCTGCCTACCGCCGATGAGCTGGCCACGCTCCTGGTCACCGCGCTGCTGCAGGACACCCCCGACAACCCGGGCAACCGGGTCGCCGTCCTCCTCAATGGCCTGGGCACGGTGAAGTACGACGAACTGTTTGTCCTCTTCGGCAAGATCAACGCCCTGCTGCAGAACCAGGGCCTGGACGTGGTGCAGCCCGAATGCGGCGAACTGGTCACCAGCCTGGACATGGCCGGCGTCTCGCTCACGCTGTTCTGGCTCGACGACGAACTGGAAGCACTCTGGGCAGCGCCCGCGGACTCGCCCGCCTTCCGCAAAGGCAGCATCAGCGCGGCACCGGACCTCACGGTTCAGGAAGACTTTAACGTCGACGCCGGGTCCCCCCTTGAGAGCGAGGCCCTCATCGCCGCCGCACCGCTCGGCGCCCGCCTGTTCCGCGCCGTGGACGAACTCCTGACCGCGGCGGAACAGGAACTCGGTGACCTCGACGCGGTGGCCGGCGACGGCGACCACGGCATCGGCATGGCCAGGGGCGCGCAGGCTGCCGCGCGTGCCGCGGACCGCAGCGCGGCCCGCGGAGACGGCCTCGCCGCCGTCGCCCGCGCCGCCGGCGAAGCCTGGGCCGAGCACGCCGGCGGAACATCCGGAGCCCTTTGGGGCGCCGCAATCTGCGCGGCCTCCGCGTCCCTGCTGCGGACCACCGATCTTTCGCAGGACACCGCCCTGGAAGCCGTCGACTCCGCACTCCTGGCCATGCGGTCACTCGGCAAAGCCGAACCCGGGGACAAAACAATGATCGACGCCTTTGTCCCCTTCGCCGGCTCCCTCCGGGCCGGACTGGTCGACGGGCTCACCCTGGAGCTGGCCTGGGATAACGCCGCGGCTGCAGCCACCGCCGCCGCCGCCGCGACGGCCGGGATGCGGCCGAAGCTGGGCAGGGCCCGCCCCCTGGCGGAAAAGAGCCTGGGGCACCCCGACGCCGGAGCCGTATCCCTCGCCATGGTGGTCAGCACCATCGGCCACAGCATGATGAAGGAAGGCACCCATGGATAAGAAACTGCAAGATAAGAAACTGCGGATCGTCATCGGATCCGACGACGCCGGGCTCGAGTACAAGGAAGCGCTCAAAGCGGACCTGCTGGACCACCCCCTGGTCGGCGAGGTAATCGACGTCGGCGTCACCGGAACCGAATCCACCGACTACCCCCACATCGCCGTCGAGGCCGCCCACAAAATCACCGAAGGACTGGCTGACCGGGGACTGCTGATCTGCGGCACCGGCCTCGGTGTGGCCATCGCCGCGAATAAAGTCAAAGGAATCCGGGCCGGAACAGCGCATGACAGCTACTCGGTCGAACGGCTGGTGCTGAGCAACAACGCCCAGATCCTGACCATGGGCCAACGCGTGATCGGCCTGGAACTGGCCCGGCGCCTGACCGCTGAATGGCTCCACTACACCTTCAACCCCGCCTCCGCGTCCGCCGGCAAGGTCGACGCCATCTGCTCCTATGAGGAAGTAACAGCATGAACCCCACGTCCCCGCTCCCCCGCATCGCACTCACCCTTGGCGATCCCGCCGGCGTCGGCCCGGAACTGGCCGTCAAGCTGCTGGCCAAACCCGAAACGACCCGGGTCGCCGAGGTCTACGTCCTTGCCGACGCAGCCGAACTCGAAGCGGCCGCCCAGGCGGCCGGCGTCGAAATCCCGCTCAGCGACACGCCCAGGCCGGGGTTCGCGGTCCTCCTCGACGACAATTCGGCCCCGGCGGAACCGATTCCGGCCAAGCAGGTCTCCCGGGAGGCCGGCGCCCGCACCCTCCACCAGCTCCAGCGGGCCATGGCTATGGCCAACGCCGGTGAGGTGGAAGCCATTCTCTTCACCCCGCTGAACAAGTCCAGCCTCAAACTCGGCGGAATGACCGAGGAGGATGAACTGCGCTGGTTCGCCAAGGAACTGAGCTTCGAGGGCACCACCAGCGAACTCAACGTCCTGCCTGGGCTCTGGACTGCCCGGGTCACCTCCCACATCCCGGTCAGCGAGGTGGCAGCACGCATCACCGCGGAAAACGTCCGTAACGCCATCCGGCTGCTGCACTCGGTACTTGCCGACTCCGGCCTCCGGGAGCCCCGCATCGCGGTCTGCGCCCTGAACCCGCATGCCGGTGAAAACGGCAACTTCGGCCGGGAGGAAATCGACCAGATCGCGCCCGGCATCGACGAAGCACGCACTGAGGGAATCAACGCCACCGGGCCCTTCCCGTCCGACACGGTGTTCCTCGCGGCCAAGCGCGGGGACTTCGACGGGGTGGTGACGATGTACCACGACCAGGGACAGATCGCGATGAAACTCATCGGGTTCGACCGGGGCGTCACCATCCAGGGCGGCCTGCCGATCGTCATCGCGACCCCTGCGCACGGCACGGCGTTCGACATCGTGGGGAAGAACATCGCCACCCTCGGCGCCACGGAACACGCCTTCGAACTCGCCGCCGCCATCGGTTCCCGTATCCGTGCAGCGAAGGTCGCCGTCTGAGATGACCACCAGGAGCATCACCATCGGTATCAGCACCAAAATGTACCTGGGCTACCGCGAGTCCCAGGTGTGGCTTGGCGCCGTCGCTGCCCTCGCCAGGGCCTGCGAGCCGGTGCAGACCGGTCAGGTGAAGCTCTTCGTGGCGCCAACGTTTCCCGTCCTGGAAACCACTCTGGAACTGACCCGCGGAACTCCCGTCCAGGTGGCGGCACAAAATGCCTCGGACCAGGATTCCGGCGCCCTGACCGGCGAAGTCAGCCCCGTGGTCCTGGCGGAAATGGGGGTGGAACTGATCGAACTCGGTCACACCGAGCGGCGCCGGCAGTTCGGTGAGAGCGATGAGCTGGTCGCAGCGAAGGTCGCCGCTGCCCAACGCAACGGGCTCCAGCCGCTGCTGTGCGTCGGAGAGAACGCCCGGGTTGCCCCCAAGGAGGCGGCCCGGGCGTGCCTGGAACAAATAGGAGCGGCCAACATCAATCCGCACGGGACGGAACCGGTCATCGCCTACGAACCTGTGTGGGCGATCGGCGCACCCCAGCCCGCGGACCCGGACTACGTCTGCGCCGTCGCGGACCAGCTCAGGCAGGAACTGGGCACCGAAACCACGCTGTTGTACGGCGGCAGCGCCGGCCCCGGCCTGCTGCCCCGGCTCCACCCCCACGTCGACGGGCTGTTCCTGGGCAGGTTCGCCCACGATCCCCGCAACATCGCACTGATCCTGGAGGAAGCAACGCTGCTGGTCTCAATGGCAAGCGGATCGAGTCCCGCGACGGCGTTCTGACGTGGACGACGGCGGGACCAGGATTCAGGGGAGAATGGAAAACATGACCCTTACGACGTTCGCCCTTGTCCGCCATGGTCAGACGGACTGGAACGCCCAGCGCCGGCTGCAGGGGTCAACCGACATTCCACTGAATGACGTCGGCCGCGGCCAGGCGCGCGACGCCGTCGCCGTTCTGTCCGGCTACGAGTGGGACGCGATTGTGTCGTCGCCTCTGGGCCGTGCCGCGGAAACCGCCGACCTCATTGCGGCAGGGCTGGAACTCGGCCCCGCCCGCCGGGTACCGGAACTCACCGAGCGCAGCTTCGGCCCCGCAGAAGGCTTGCAGGACGGTCCCGAACTGGACGTGCTTCGAATTCCCGGTGGTTTCCGGGGCGCAGAAAGCGAGGACGGTGCGGCCCGCCGCGGGTTGACGGATGGCAGCTCGAGTACTTCAACGGCGTGAGGCTTGTCGCCGGCATACCGGGCTGAGCTTGGACGGCCCCGGCTCAGCGGCGGCCGGCATCCGGCCGCCACTTTGCATCACGCGAGGTCGTCGACCGTGACGACAATCTTGCCGCGCGTATGCCCTTCCATGTTGAGCCGGAAGGCGTCGGCCGCCTCCGGCAACGGGAACGTCCGGGCAACCTCAACGCGGATGTTGTGCTGGTCCACCAGATCGGCGAGCTCCTGCAGCTGCGCGCCAACGGGGTTGACCCACATCCAGGTGCCGCCACGCTGCTCGACGTCGCTGTCCGCGATAGAGGCGTGGCGGCCTCCGTCGGCCAGGACAGCCAGGGTCGCGTCGAGGTTCCCGCCCACGAAGTCGGCGACGACGTCAACGCCGTCGGGTCGCAGGGCGCGCACCCGTTCCGCGAGTCCTTCGCCGTAGCTGACGGGCTCGGCCCCGAGCGAGCGCAGGAAGTCGTGGTTCCTTTCTGAGGCGGTCGCGATGACCCGGGCGCCCAGCGCCGCGGCGATCTGGATGCCGAGGGACCCGACACCGCCGGCGCCGCCATGGATCAACACGGTCTCGCCCGCCTTGAGGCCCAGTCGGGTCAGGACTTGATAAGCCGTCAATCCCGCCAGGGGAAGACCGGCGGACTCGTTCCACCCCAGGGACGCCGGCTTGCGGGCGAGGAGCCGTTCCGGCAGGGCAATGTATTCAGCGAAACTGCCGCCGTGGACGTAGTCCTTGCGGCCGTAGGAAATGACTTCATCGCCGGGCTCGAAGTGCGGCGCGTCGATTCCTACTGACTCGACGACGCCGGCCAGATCCCACCCGGGTACCGCGGGGAACTGCAGGTCCATGGCCGCGTCCAGGTAGCCGGCCATGATCTTCCAGTCGACCGGGTTAACCGATGCCGCCTTCACCTTGACCAGGACCATCCCCGGCCCGACCTTCGGCATCGGTTCCTCCGTCAGCCCGAGGACGTCGGGGCTTCCGTATTCGCTGTAAGTAATTGCTTTCATGTAATGCTGAACCGCCACTCCCGGGACACTATTCCGCAACCGGCCGGTAAGTGCGGTGTCTCACCGTGCCGCCCGCTGGGCTAGTCGCCGAGGAACCGCCGTGGAGCCACCACCGGCCCTCGGACGCGAGGCAACCAGGGGTACTGCAAGCCTCGACACGGACTCTGTCAGGCAAGGAGGTTCCCACTTTGTAGACTCAATGGAGATTCACCGTCTCCTCCATAGAGACGTACCGCCACAGGAAGAGCCATCAATGAAGATTATCGTCCTAGTCAAGGAGGTTCCCGACACGTACGGGGACCGAAAACTGAACCTGGAAACAGGCCTCGCCGACCGGGAAGCCAGCGAGGCAGTCATTGATGAGATCGGGGAGCGGGCCTTGGAGCTGGCACTGAAATACGCCGACGCGAACGCGGGCACCGAGGTCGCGGTCCTCTCCCTCGCTCCCGAGGGTGCCACGGCAACGATACGCAAGGGGCTTGCAATGGGCGCGGGAAGCGCCTCCCACGTCTCTGACGAGGCGCTCCGGGCTGCGGATCTTGGACTTACCGCTGAAACCCTCGCAGCAGCGATCCGTCACGTTGAGTTTGACCTGGTGATCACCGGCAACGTCTCCACCGATGGATCCGGCGGCATGATTCCCGCGATGCTCGCGGAATTGCTGGACGTCCCGCACGCCACCGGCCTCAGCTCCGTGGAGATCAGCGACGGCGCGGTATCTGGCACCAGGCCCGTTGACTCCGGCGTGCAGACGGTATCAGCGCCCCTGCCCGCGGTGATTTCCATTACCGAGGCGCTTCCCGGGGCTCGCTTCCCCAACTTCAAAGGCATTATGGCCGCGAAAAAGAAACCCCTTGAGGTGCTCACCCTCGCAGACCTCGGGATCACGGCCGACAACCCGGAGGCGGCGCGGTCGATCATGCTGACCATTGCAGAGAAGCCCCCGCGTGCGGCGGGCATCAAGATCGTTGACGAGGGTGATGCCGGCGAAAAGCTCGCTGACTTCCTTATTGAAAACCGACTGGCGTAAGGAGTAACGACATGACTGAATTCCCTCGTGACGCGATCCTCGTCGTCGTGGAGACCCGGGCTTCCGGTGAACTCGAGAAGGCTGCCCCCGGACTTTTCGGCGCTGCCGCTGCAGCTGGCACGCCGGTTGCCCTGGTACTCGCCTCACCCGGCACCGGGGGCGCCGCCGCCGCGGAGGCCGCGGCCCTTGGTGCTGCGCGCGTACTGATCGCGGAGACTTCGGAGCCTTCCGCTCTGGGAGTGCCGGGCGTTGACGCGCTTGCCGCCGCTGTGGAGCAGGTGCGGCCCGACGCCATCCTGATTTCGCACTCTCTGAATGGGCGCGACCTTGCCGGCCGTTACGCTGCCCGTGCGCGTGCAGCGATTTCCGCCGACGCGATCGGTGTGTCACGGGACGCCGAGGGGGTCGTGGCACACCACTCCGTCTACGGCGGTGCCTACAACGTGACGTCAACGTCCACGTTCGGGGCACCGGTCATTACGGTCCGCCAGGGCTCCATTGAAGCGCGCGCCACGGCCCAGCCGGAAGTGTCGGAGACCCTGACGGTGACGCCCTCCGGGAAGCCGGCCGCCCGGATCGAGTCGTTCGACGAGGCGGTTGTTGCCACCTCGCGGCCGGAGCTGCGCGGTGCCGCGAAGGTTGTCGCCGGCGGCCGCGGCCTCGGATCCGAGGAACAGTTCGCCCTCGTCGGAGAGCTCGCCGACACCCTCGGTGCTGCCATTGGTGCTTCGCGTGCCGCGGTGGATGCAGGCTATATCCCGCAATCGCATCAGGTCGGCCAGACCGGGGTTTCCGTGTCGTCACAGTTGTACATCGCGCTGGGCATTTCCGGCGCGATTCAGCACCGGGCCGGGATGCAGACCGCGAAGACGATCGTCGCCATCAACAAGGATGGGGACGCGCCGATCTTCGAGATCGCCGACTTTGGTGTGGTCGGCGATCTCTTCCAGGTTGTACCCCAGCTGATCAGTGCACTTGAGGCCCGGAAGAAGTAGTGATGGCAACTCTCTCTCGGTCTATTCGGCGGGGCCTGCCGCGCGTCGAAGGCGGTGACCCCTGGCCTCCGCCAGGCCAGGCGCCCGCACACCTTGTCCCGGAAGGAACGGCCGCGGATACGACGGCGGTGTCCGCTCCAGTCGCTACGGTGGACACCGGCGCCGCGATGACGCGGCAGCTTCGCCGCGGACTGCCGCGTGTGCCGGGCGGCGAGCCTTGGCCATCAGCGGGCGAGGCCCCGGCATCAGTGGCGGCGGCTCCGACCGAGACTCCGTCCGGGGCTCCCGCCGCAGGCGCGCCCGCGCCGGCCGCAGCTGCTGCAGCGCAAGCAGCGCAAGCAGCACCCGCGACGACGCCTGTAGCTGCTCCGGTTACCGCACCCGCCACACCGACGACGGGAACCACCTCGCTGCGCCGCGGGCTTCCCCGCGTCCCCGGGGGTGAACCGTGGCCGCCGGCTGGACTTGCTCCGTCGGCCGCCGCCGCCCCTGCGGCACCAGCAGATTCCGAACCCGTGGTCGAAGCCGCTGCCCCGGCTGCCAGCGTGGTGGAGACCGTTGCCGAGACGGAACCTCCGGCAACCGCGAGCGCACCCGCCGTCGTAGCCTCCCCGGCACCGTCCGCCCCGGCACCGGTGGCACGTCCCGCCGCCGTCGAAAAGCCTGTGAAACCAAAGCCTGAGGCAAGACTCTATCGTTCGCGGACCCTGGGCCAGTGGATCAAGCGCGTCGTGCTCCTCGCGGTCGGTGCCATAGCCGCCGCAGCAATTCTGATTCTCGCCGCGCGGGGTGTGACGACACTGCCGGGCGTGCCGGAGTTCCTCGAGAGGTACCCCGGCGAGTATCACCTGCCAGCGACGGCCGAGCCCGGCTTCCCCTGGTGGGCGCAGTGGACACACTTCCTGAACTTCTTCCTGATAGTGCTCATCATCCGCTCCGGCTATCAGGTGCGCACCCAGCAGAAGCCGCCGGCGTTCTGGACGCCGAAGCGCGGTGGCAAAAAGATCAGCATCAACCTGTGGCTGCACCAGTCGCTCGACATCCTGTGGCTGGCCAACGGGCTCATCTTTGTGGTGCTGCTGTTTGCCTCCGGCCACTGGATGCGAATCGTCCCGACCAGCTGGGAGGTGTTCCCGAATGCTCTCTCCGCGCTCCTGCAGTACATGACACTCGACTGGCCCGTTGAGAACGGCTGGGTGAACTACAACAGCCTGCAGCAGCTCATGTACTTCCTCGTGGTGTTCATCGCGGCCCCGCTCGCGGCGATCACGGGTGTGCGCATGAGCGAGTTCTGGCCGAAGAACGCGAAGACGCTGAACAGGATCTACCCGGTGGAGGCTGCGCGCGCGCTTCACTTCCCGACGATGCTGTTCTTCGTGCTGTTCATCCTCATCCACGTGTTCCTGGTGTTCTCGACCGGTGCGCTGCGCAACCTGAACCACATGTTCGGCGGCACCGACGTGGTGAACTGGGTCGGGTTCTGGCTCTTCGCTGCCGCCATCGCCATCACCGCGGCCGCGTGGTACGCCGCCCGCCCGATCGTGCTCGCACCCATCGCGAAGCTCTTCGGCCAGGTGAGCAGCCGGTAGGCGTCCGATCGGGAATGGAACACGCGAAACGCTCTGGATAGCACAGTGGATGAGAGTTCCGGGTGGGGACGGCCTCTGGCGGGCACGGCATCGATCGTGCCCGCCAGTGACAGTTCGCGGGGAGACTACTCCGAGGTGCGTGTGGTCTGCTCTGCAAGGGTGTCCCAGAAGGACGTGTCGGCCGTAGCGATCGAGCCGTCGGCGATGGCCCGGGCCGTCGCATCGAGGGTGACGACGGTCTGCTTGATCAGGTAGCCATTGCTCTTCTGGCCCAGCACCGCAGAATCCCTCGTGTTATCCGACATTCCGCGCATCTCGAACAGGATGGTTGAAATGCCGTACTCCACCGCGATGCCGTTGCGGCTGATCGTCTCGGCGTCCCCGCCGACGTACCTGCCCAGGTGGCCCCAGCCGGTGGAGTCGACGGCGTCGAACACCACGGAGCCCAGGCGCTTGGATCCTTCGAGCACAGCCGGATCGACATTGGGAGTCGTGGGGTAAAGGATCGAGCCCGAAACGAGCTCCCCGTCCCGTTCGCTCTGGGTCCCCTGGTGATGAAGGTCGATCATGTAATCGATGTCGTAGGCACGCATTACATTGTCGTGCAGCGCCTGGGTCTCCGGCTCAAGCTTGTTCACGTGGTCGCGGTTGAGGTCCACGTTGTTCGCGTTGGTCCGCGTCAATGTCCTGCCGCCGTCGGCGATGTAACCATCCAGTGGGAAGTCGACGTCTCCCATGGCACCGTCGGGATTGAGCATGGGCACTACCAGGATGTTCACGCCGTCGAGCAGGCCCTGGGACTTGCCCGTTCCCAGATGCTTGATGAACTCCAGCGCCCCCTCCGTGGTTAGTTGTTCGTTGCCGTGCTGCTGCGTCAGATAGAGGATGGTCGGGTTGTCCGGGTCGGTAATGTACTTCGCCAGGTACAGGTCACGGCCCTTGACCGACTGACCGATCACTTCGAGCTCCAGCGCGGACTGGCGGGCATCCTGCTTCTGCAGTTCAGCGACCACCTCGTCATAGGAGCGCAGAATGGAGGTATTGATGGTCTCGTTGCCACCGTAGTTGGGCCCCTCACCCACAGCAAAGGCCGGGGCGGCGGCGGCCGTTGCACCTGTGGTCAGCAGCACCGCCAGCGAGAGGGCAGCGAATTTCCTGGGCGATTTCATAGGTGTTCCTCCAAGGTGGGGATATTCGATGCCATGAGTCAAGCGCCCCTTTGTTACTTATGTCAAGCAAGTAGTTTTTTCTGTCAAGCAAATACATATCCGTGTCAAGCGACTATCGGATGATGCTCGGTGACTGCATACGGGAAGCATGCCCGGGCGCCCGGCGGATCTCGGTCTTGGTGCCGTAGGGCTAGAGCCAAAAGCAGAATAACCAGCGGTAACCACGGCGAGGAGAAGTCCATGCGCATTGTCATCACCGGAGCCACCGGCCATGTTGGAACGGCTCTCTTGAAGCGTCTCCAGGAAGCCCGTTCGGAGGAGGCCGCCGATCTTGAGCTCGTGGGTGTTGCCCGCCGGGTACCCGAGAAGGATGCGGCCCCGTACCGCGACGTGGAGTGGCACAGCTTAGACGTCGGGGATCCCAGGGACCAGCCGGCATTGGAGAAGGCCTTCGCCGGGGCTGACGCCGTGGTGCACTTGGCCTGGCTGATCCAGCCCAACCATGAACGGGAGCTCCTTCGCCGGACCAACGTGGCGGGAACAGCCCACGTTCTCGCTGCGGCCCGGGCGGCGCATATCGTGTGCGCTTCGTCCGTGGGCGCCTATTCGCCCGCCCCCAAGAACCAGCGGACCAAAGAGGACTGGACGGCAGGCGGCATCAGAGGGTCTCTTTACAGCGTGGACAAGGCCGCGCAGGAAAAACTCTTGGACATTTTCGCCAAGGAGAACCCCGACGTCGTCGTCTCACGGCTACGGCCAGCATTGACGTTCAGCGCCGGGGCCGGCAGCGAGGTGGGCCGCTATTTCCTTGGCAAGGTCCTGCTGCGGCTCGTCCCGCGCAAGCCGCGGTTGCCCCTGCTTCCGCTTCCGAAGGAACTGATTTTTCAGGCAGTCCACGCCGACGACGTTGCAGACGCCTATTGGCGCGTGCTGGAGCGGCGGGCCGAGGGCGCCGTCAACATCGCAGCCGAACCTGTTATCAATCCGAATGCGCTGGGTTGGGTGTTCAACACATGGCGGCTGTTGCCGTTGCCGCTTCCGGTGCTGCGCGCCGCCGTCGAGGTTAGCTGGCGCTTGCGGTTGCAGGCGACCGACGGCGGGTGGATCGACATGGCGGCCGGCGCACCCATCATGGACACCGGGCGGGCGCATGAGCTCCTCGGATGGACGCCACGACGGTCCTCGCTCGAGTCGTTGACCGAAATGCTGGACGGCCTGGGCTCAGGACAGGGCCGGCAGGATGAGCGCCGCACCGGCGTTCGCCGACGTCGCACGCGGCCGGCTACGGCTTTTGCCCCCGCCGCCGTCCGCTGGTTGACCTACTTTCCGTCGTCGTCGATGGCGTCCGGGTCCTCTTCCGGTTCGAACGTGTTGGCCTCCGTGCCCGCGCCGAGCCCCACTCCGTCCTTGGAGTTGGGAATGCTGTCACCCTGGCCAGCGCCCTCAGAACCCGACAGCCGCTGCTCGGTGCCAGAGCCCTCCTCAGGGCGTTCCCGCTCTACGTCTTCCCGGTTCATGTCGGCCTCCTGGATTGATTCGTCGGAAATTCACGCTAGCACCCGGGCCGCGGAACCGTAAGCCCTCCAGGGCCTCCTCCGGAGCGGGCGTGAACTCGCCAGAAAGCGGCTGCGGTACACGTGAAATTCTGGTCAGCTTCTCGACTGACCGCTTTGCCAGGCGCCGAACTGTCATTTTTCCCCGCTACCGCTGCATTCCGGGCAGTGGTACGTTCAGCGTAATCAGGATGTCCAGACGCGGCCCCTTGACCAGCCCGGCTCCTGACATAATCCCAGAAAGCGGAGGCAACGATGCCAACACTAATGATCGTCCACGAAGTCGACGACGTTGAACGCTGGCTCAGCTCACCAAAAAGGGAAGAGGTATTCGGGCCCCTGGGCATCACGGTTCGAACGTTTATCGACCCGGTAAAAAGCCACCGTGTAGGCCTGATCGTCCAAGTCCCCGACATGGAAACGTTCCAGCGGATCATGGAGTCCCCAGAGGCAGCCGAAGCGATGAAGTTCGACGGCGTCCGTCCGGAAACAATGCTGACGCTCGTCGAGCCCTAGGCACCTCCGGGCGCTTGAAGCCCTCGTTCGGGCGCTACGCCGAGCCAACGACAGCTGGAAGTAGTCGCCGTCCAGACCGGACGGCGACGGGACCGGCACGTTCGCCGCAAAACACCCGGCGCGGGGTCAGAATGGCTGCATGAGTTTTACATCCTTCGGCCGCGTACAGACACCCGTCCTGGACATCGGCTACGAGTCTGCCGGTGATCCGGGCGGGACCCCGGTCATCCTCCTGCACGGCTTCCCGTACGACGTCCGAACCTTCGACGACGTCGCTCCGATCCTCGCTGGCCAGGGCGCCTTCGTGCTCGCGCCGTACCTTCGCGGCTTCGGGCCGACGCGTTTCCTCGATGACACGACGATCCGGTCAGGACAACAAGCCGCCCTCGGGCAGGATCTCCTCGACTTCATGGATGCCCTCGACATCGAGCAAGCAGTCGTTGCGGGCTACGACTGGGGCGGCCGGGCGGCGTGCATCGTGGCGGCACTGCACCCCGGACGTGTTGCCGGCCTCGTCACCGTCGGCGGCTACAACATGCACAACCTCGCGCGTTCCGGCGAGCCCGCCAGCCCGGAATGGGAGCGAAGCTACTGGTATCAGTACTATTTCCACTCGGAGCGAGGGCGCCGCGGGCTGGAACGAAACCGGAACGAACTGTGCGAGCTGCTGTGGCGCACCTGGTCGCCCGCCTGGGACGGCGCACAGCAGGCGTTTCCCGCCAGCGCGCCGAGCCTGCACAACCCCGATTTCGTCGACGTCGTCATCCACTCCTACCGCCACCGGTACGGACTGGTCGACGGCGACCCCCGGTACCAGCGGTTCGAGGACCTGATTGCGCAAGAGCCGCGCATCACCGTCCCGACGGTGGTGCTCGAAAGCGGGGACGACGGCGTCGGCGGCCCCGCGGCGGTGGCAACCAGAGACCACTTCACCGGCCCCTACGCCCAAAGCGTCCTTCCGGGCATCGGACACAACGTTCCGCAGGAGAATCCGAAAGCGTTCGCACACGCCGTGGTGAGCCTGTTCGGCTAGGCGCTTCGACGTTGGCAGCTCACCGTGATCAACGCCGAGACCACCGGCTGGTTCGTTTGGAACATGGCGACCTACCCGCTCCGGAAAGCCGTTAATTTGAGCGCCATTCGGGCGGAAGTCCTACTCCTGGAAGGACATCAATGTGCGCGACGTCCTGAACTACGCGCTGCTCCCCGGTGTCTGGAATTATGTGGACGAGTCCCGGTTGTCAACGCACAGCCATGAACGTCGGGCCGGTACGGTTCATCGGCCGGAAGCCCGGAGGTCGTTGCCGGCGGCCGCGGTTTTCGTGTTCGATGGCCGTGCCGTGGCCGCCAGGCATCAGCGGATTGTTGCCAAACACGTTCAGTCAGTCGAGCTGGATCATTACCTGGCGATCTCAAGACCAAACCCGGTGCACTGCCGGTCCACCACCCCGGCTCGGGCGCAGGATTCCGGGTTGCCTCCCGCCGGGTCAACGGGGAGGCGACGGCACGCGTGGGCTTGTTTACGCCCCTGTTGGTCCACCGCTCCATGGACGCCGGCGACAGTGAGGCTGGGATCACCACCGTGCTGGAAATGGGTGCGGTCAGTGCCGGTCGTCGCGGTAGAGGTCCACGAACACACCTCGAACATCCCGCCAGGCATCCTCATCGAAAGGAGAGCATTTCGTGAGCCTGCAGCACCCTCCCCGACGATCACCCCGGTGCTAAGCCGAGGGCGCGGCCTCACCGAGAGGCCACGCGCGCGACTAAATGCTGGGCCGGATCCCCTATTGAATTGATCTCCATACGGAACGTAACGCAACTCACAAAAATTTTGGTTGCCGGGGGACATCAAGGTAATCTTCTTTTGGGTCAGGCAGCCGGCCTCTTCGCGTTTCGTAGAGGGCTATTCCTATGACCGCCAAGCTAAACGTCACGGTCGCCGTTGACCTTGACGCCTTTTCCGTCACTGTTGGTTCTGCCGGCACACTCACCTGCGAGAATGTCCGGGGTCTCATCGCGGTGGTGCGCCGGGCCGAACGCATCCTGCCGGGCTTCGAAGTTATTCTCGATCTAAGCCTGCTGCATGCCGGCTCGCCGGCAGCATTCCGCGCCCTCGGAGAATGTGGGGCCCGGACTCTTCCCCCGCACCCGGTCTACGACCGACGCCCGAACAGCCGAGGCCTCACAGCGAGGCGGGCCGCATGACCCGCCCTCAAAGCCCGGAGCGCCCCGGCCGGGTATTCCTCCAATACTCAAAGTGGCCCCTCGTACCAGCCGAAGACCTCCTGAAGTTGCGCCATGCACTGCTCCTAGGCCAAAAGCTCGGCGGTCCAGACGTCGCCGACGACCTCCTGGCCCTCGTGGATCAAGAGGTCCGCCTGCACGGATTAGCTCCGCCGACGGGCGGCAGTTCCGGCGCCGGCACGGGAACGGAATAAACTTCGCGGATGTGGCCCAGGGATTATCGGGGGTGGGCTACATCCGCGGACACCCTCCGCCCGGCCCCGCCGCGGCGACGGGCCGGTCAGCGGAAGACACCCGCGTCTTGATCGATGCGCCGGCCGCAGCAGGACAGAAGCATAATTCAGGTGTTGTGGTCCTCGCCCCGGGTCCCTACATTGAGGACATGGTAGTTGACGAATTGGCGGAGGATTTCGAGCAGCTGATTGACCTGATAGCCAGCACTGCCGACATAAAATCCGTCCTGGACGGCCTGACCGGGTTCGCGGCCGCCACGATGACCAGCACCACCGGTGTACACATCGAATGTGCGGTGACCTTGCGCAGGCACAAACGCACCGCAACCATTGGCGGCAGCAGCGAAAAGGCCGTCGTCTTGGACAGAATTGAACAGGCCCTGGGCGACGGACCTTGCGTAGACGCACTGGAAGGAGGCGTCCCCGTCCTGCTCGGTGACGTCGCGTCCGATCCGCGCTGGCCCGAATATCGCAGCGCGCTCACCGCCGCCGGTATCAGCAGCGCACTGGGAATCCCCATGGCTGCGGGTGACGGCTGGGGGGCGGTCCTGAACCTTTTCTCCCCTGCCACCGGGCCATTCACCGAGGACGTCGTTGCCGGCGCCATGCTGTTCGCTGAGATGGCCAGCAAGGCCCTGCGTCTTGCCATCAAGATCGCCGCCGCGGACCAGCGCGGTCATGACCTCAAAGCCGCGATGGAAAACAGATCCGTCATCGATCTGGCCTGTGGGATGATCATGGCTCAGAACCGCTGCAGCAAAGACGACGCCTTTGAATTCCTCACCCGCGCCTCCAATGACCGGAACCAAAAGCTTTACGTCATCGCCCAATCCATAGTGGACTCCGTCGCTGGGTCCCCGCAGAAAGCCCCCCACTTCGAAGACTAAACGCCTCATGCCGGGCCGGCTGAACGCGACCTGTCTCATATGGAATCGGGTTGCTCATCAAGGTCGTTGAGGAGCTGCCTGATGCGCCGTTGTGTGCCTTGGTGGCGTTCGACTTCGCGCGGCAAGCCCGGGCAGGAGAGCATTAGTTCGCATTCGGAGGGTTCTTCGGCAGGGAGCCGAAGGCAGTGCCCGAGTTCGGGTTCGGCCTTGAGGAAGTTGGTTTGCAGCCAGTGGATGGCCTGGTCGTCGAGGCGTCCGTCCATGAGCGCTTCGGCTACCGGATCGGCGATGCGGTTTCCCGAGGCGAACGCGTTTTCGTCCTGCCTTCGGACTTCGGGATCGGAGATTCCCCGGCAAAAACCTGCCGTCAGCAGTGCGCGAGCTCCAGACGGTTATCAGCAAGCGCAAGTTCATCGGCGAGGCAATGCGCTTCGTCCCCTCGCTCGAGGGTGCGTCCATCGTTCCCGGCACGCGGGGTGTACGCGCCCAGGCGATGAACGGGGACGGGTCGCTTGTGGATGAATTTGTGATTGGCTGCCGCCAGGACCTGGTCCTTGTCCGCAACGCACCCTCCCCCGGCCGGATGCCGCGACGGCTCGGCCGCGGCGTCCGGCAGGGTCTCCTCAGCGGAAGGCCGGAATCCCGGTGATGTGGTTGCCCAGGATCAGCGTGTGTACCTCGTCCGTTCCCTCGTAGGTGCGCACGCTTTCGAGGTTGTTGGCGTGGCGCAGGGGGGAGTAGTCCAGGGTGATGCCGTTGCCGCCGAGCATGGCGCGGGCATCGCGGCAGATCTTGATCGCTTCGCGGCAGTTGTTCAGCTTGCCCACGGAGATCTGGTGCGGCTGGAGGACACCGGCGTCCTTCAGCCGGCCCAACTGCAGGGCCAGGAGCGTGCCCTTGTTGATCTCCAGTGCCATGTTGACGAGTTTCTCCTGGGTCAGCTGGTAGCCGGCGAGCGGCTTACCGAACTGCATGCGCTGCTGCGAGTAGTCCCGGGCCGTGAGGTAGCTGTCACGTGCCGCTCCCATGGCACCCCAGATGATGCCGTACCGGGCCTCGTTGAGGCACTCGAACGGGCCGCGGAGGCCCTTGGCGTTGGGCAGCATGGCACTCGCCGGCAACCGGATGTCCGTCAGTTCGATATCGCACTGAATGGAAGCGCGCATGGAGAGTTTCTGCTGGATGGGCGTGGCCTTGAAGCCGGGGGTGTCGGTGGGGACGACGAAGCCGCGGACGCCGTCGTCGGTCATGGCCCAGATGATGGCCACCTGCGCCACTGAGGCCAGCCCGATCCAGCGCTTGCTGCCATTAAGGATCCAGTCGTCGCCGTCGCGCTTTGCGAAGGTCAGCATGTTTCCGGGGTCGGATCCGGCGGAGGGCTCGGTGAGGCCGAAGCAGCCGATGGCTGTTCCGGCGGCCATGCGCGGAAGCCACTCGAGCTTCTGCTCTTCCGATCCGTGCTTGGCGATGGCGCTCATGGCCAGCGAACCCTGGACGCTGACAAACGTCCGCAGACCCGAGTCGCCGGCCTCCAGCTCCAGGGCGGCCAGGCCATACTCCACCGAGCTCCGGCCGGGGCATCCGTAGCCCTTGATGTGCATGCCGAGCAGGCCCAGCTCCGCCATGCGCGGGACAATCTCCAGCGGGAACTCCGCGCGCTCGTACCAGTCGGCGATATTCGGTTTGATGTCGGAGTCCACGAATCCGCGGACTTTCTCGCGCACGGCGAGTTCCTCCGGCGTGAGCAGTGTTTCGATGCCAATGAGGTCTGAAGTGTCGGTCATGGTTCTACTTTCCGGTGGGTGTGCTTTGGAGGGCCGAGCGGTTGTTCCGCTCCGCAAAGGTCGCGCCGCTGTGTTCGCCGAGCAGCGGCGGCAGCCGCCGGTACGTGGCGGGCGTTTCCGAGAGCCGGATGGGGTTGGCGACCTGTCGGGAGGTCCGGGGGCTGGACCCGTCCGCGATCTCCACCACGGGCTCCAGCCCCAGGTCGGCCGCCAGCTGGATCGCTTCCACGATGGAGTTGACCTTCCCGGCCGGAACGCCCGCCTCGCTGAGCCGTCCCGACCATTCCACTGCCGGCTTTTTCCGAAGCTGCTCCTCCAGCAATGCCTTCAGCTCATCCCGGTGGGCCACCCTGTTCGAGTTTCCGCGGAACCTGCTGTCATCTGATAATTCGGGAACGCCCAGCACCCGGGTCAGGGAGGCAAACTGCTTGTCCGTTCCGACGGCCAGGGCGAGGGGCGCGTCCGCGGTCCGCAGCGTCTCGTACGGCGCAATGCTGGGGTGAGCGTTGCCCATGCGCTGCGGGGATTCGCCGGTGGCCAGGGTGCTGGATGCCTGGTTGACGAGTCCGGCAAGCAGCGAGGACAGCAGGTTGACGTCGACCCGCTGGCCCCTGCCGGTCCGGTCGCGGCTTCGCAGCGCGGCCAGGATGCCCACCACCGCGTTTTGGCCGGTCACCACGTCCACCAGCGCCACCCCCACCTTGCTTGGTTCGGACTCCGGGGATCCGGTGACGCTCATCAGTCCCCCCACGGCCTGGACCAGGAGGTCGTATCCGGGCAGGTGCGCCCCACCCTTGCTGCCAAATCCGGTGATGGAGCAGTAGACCAGGTCCGGGCGCTCCGCCCGGAGGGTTTCATAGTCCAGGCCGAACCGCTGCATGACGCCGGGCCGGAAATTCTCAATAACGACGTCGGCGGTCCGCGCTATGTCCAGCGCCTGCGCGCGTCCTTCCTCGGTGCGCAGGTCGCACACGACCGAGCGCTTGTTCCGGTTGACGCTGGAGAAGTACGTGCCCGCGCCGTGTTCGTCCACGGGCGGCACCCAGGCCCGGGTGTCGTCCCCGGCCGGGCTCTCGACCTTGATCACGTCGGCGCCGAAATCAGCGAGCATCATGGTGGCAAAGGGTCCGGCGAGGACCCGGGAAAAATCCGCCACGGTGATTCCGTCCAGGGGTGCGGCGGCGGGAGGGCCATGAGGGAAAGATTGTGTGCTGTTCAACGAGCGTCAGCTCCTTCGGTTGTGGTTCTGCGGCCTCAGCTGGAGGCGGTCACAGGATTACTAAGGGTCCCGAGCCCCGTTACGCGGCATTCGGCGACATCCCCCGGTTCGATGTGGACTGCTCCGGGCGTTCCCGTGGAGATGATGTCACCGGGGAAGAGCGGCATGACCTTGCTGTGGAAACTGATCAGGTACGCCGGGTCGTAGCGCATGTGCGACACCGTATTGCTGCGGCGCACCTCGCCGTTGACCACGGTGGATACCGTGACCTCGGCCAGCGAGCCGGCGGCATCCTCCACCTCGGCGAGGGGCACGATCCGGGGGCCGAAGGAAAAGAATCCCGGAAAGTTCTTGGAGCGGGTGAGGAACCGCGGATTGCGCTGCAGGATGTCCTCCGCCGTCTGGTCCAGTACCGGTACGACTCCGGCCAGGTAGGACAGCGCCTCCTCTGGCTCGACATTGCGGCAGTACCGGCCGATCACGACGGCGATCTCCGCTTCGGTGGTGGTGCGCTGGCTCTGCTCCGGGATCGGAATATTCTCGTCCGGGCCGATGACCGTGTGGTCGCCTTTGATGAACGAGGCAGGCTCGTCGGGCACCGCCTCGGTGAGGTCGGAGGCGTGCTCCACATAATTCAGGCCGATCCCCCACAGCATGCGGGGATGACGGTAGGGGGCGCCGTAGGTGAGGTGCTCCGGATCGCGGAAGACGGCGTCGTCGGCGTTGGCTGCGGCCGTTTCCAGTTCCCCGAGCAGGTCTCCGGTGAGGACGTCGAGGATGTCGCCGGTGAAGCCCGGGAGCAGGTCGCGGACCAGCGCGGCACCGCGTTGCGGGTGGACGACGGCCGCCTCTTCGCTGGCCTGCCCGGGGTTGGCGGTGTCGGGGGTGGATCCCTCGCGGATCGCGCAGAGATGAAGGATGCGGGATGTCATGGAGTTGTTCTTTCGGTTAGTAGGAACGGACGAGTCCGCCGTCGCAGCGGAGCTGTTCCCCGGTCACGTAGGATGCAGGTCCGCTGGCCAGGAAGGCCACGACGGCGGCGAATTCCTCGGGCGTGCCGTACCGGCCGGCAGGGATCGATGCTTCCGAGGCCGCCCTCGTCTCCTCCGGCGAGCGGCCGGTGCGTTTGGCCGCCGCTGCGTCCAGTGAGCCAACGCGGTCGGTGTCGATGCGGCCCGGGAGCACCATGTTGACGGTCACGCCGTCCTTTGCCACCTCCCCCGCCAGGGTCTTGAGGTACCCGGCGAGCCCGGCCCGCCCGATGTTGGACAACGCCAGGTTGGGCAGCGGCTGCTGCACCCCGCTGGAGCCCACTGCCACGACGCGCCCCCACCCGCGCTCCCGCATGCCGGGAAGCACCAGCGCGGTGAGTCGGATGTGCTGCAGCAGCAGCTGGTGCACGGCGGCAAGGGCCTGCTCGTCGGAGACGTCCGCGGCGCCGCCGGGAGGCGGTCCGCCGCCGTTGAGGATGAGCACATCGATGGGGCCAAAGGCCCCCACCGCGGCTTCCACCAGCGCGGACGGGGCGGCGCCGTCCGTGAGGTCAATGCCGATGCCGACGGCGGAACCCAGACGCGCGGCTTCCGCCCGGACCAGGTCCCCGCGGCGGGCAGCCAACACCACGTTGGCGCCTTCCTCAGCCAGCGCCCGGGCGATGGCGAGGCCAATCCCCGAGCTCGCTCCCGGAACCAGGACGTTCTTTCCCTTCAAACCGGTCTCCATCAGGCCAGCACCACCCGGACGGCATCGAGATGGGCATCGATCAGGTCCGCCAGCGCTTGGGGCAGTTTCGGGGCGGGCGGCCTCACGATGGACTCAGCGATGATGCCGCGGCGGCGGAGTACTTCCTTGCGCAGGGCCAGTCCGACGCCGGGCTGGGCCTCGAAGTTCACCAGCGGCAGCCACGGGGCGAAGGCCTCGCGGGCGGCGCGGAAGCCGCCGTCGGCCCATGCTGTCAACGCGGCCTGGAGGCCCTCGGGATGCGAGAATCCGGTCATGGCACCGGCCGCGCCGGCGGCCAGCTCATCCAGCAGTCCCACTCCCCCCAGCCCGCCGTACACGGGCACGGACGTGGCGCCCGTCAGCCTGGCAATGGCCGAGGCGGTGGGCGGTGCCTCCGACTTGACGGCCACGATGAACGGGCACTGCGCCAGGACCTCAAGGATCTGCGCCGCGCTGATGTTCACCCCGGACGCCACGGGGTAGTCCTGAAGCACGATTCCCGCGCCCGTTGCCCGGTGCACGGCGGTCAGGTGGGCCGCCAGCACTTCTGGATCGGAGCTGTTGGCCTGGACCATCAGGGCCGCGAGGTTGCTGCCCGCCGCTTTAACCGCGATGCGGGCTTGCTCCAGCGCCACCGCCGTCGACCGGGCTGAAAGGCCCACCACAAGAGGCGCGTCCTTCCCCTCCTCCGCGACGGTGCGCACAACCAGGGCCTGCTCCTCGGCATCCAGGGATGCCCCCTCGCCGAAGACGCCGAGCACCACCATTCCGGTGGCCGGTATTGCGGTGTAGAGCTGCACCTCGCGGCGCAGGGAATCGGTGTCCACGGCGAAATGCGTTCCGCTGAACGGTGTGGCCAGTACTCCCCAGAGCCCGGGGGCGAGGTGCGGGATCGGTGTTGTCATAGTGATGCGTTGTCCTTTCGGCGAAGGGCCAGGGAAACTGTGTTCGGCGGCGGCCGGCTCGATGTCGCGGCTGGCGGCGGGGCATTGCGGGCGCCGGACGCAGCGCCCGTGGAGGTCACGCCCGCGCTGCCCCGTTCTGAGCAGACGGGGACACGGCGGTGGCCCCGTCCGGTTCGTCCGGGCGATGCCGGCGCAGCCCGACGATATGGACCAGGACTCCCACGGCAATGATGGCCGCCCCGATGCCGATGTAGAGGGGCTCCATGACCAGCATGGGCAGTGACCCGACGCCCAGCAGAACCCGTTCGGGCCAGCGGGCCGGGCCGAGGAGCCAGGCCCCGGTTGCCACGGCAAGGGAGGCCACAGCCAGGAGCGAGACGGCGAACGCCAGTGCGACCGTCCCTGGACCGCCCTGCAGGAGCAGCCCGACGCCGTCGTCGGAGAGCACAAAGATGAACGGGACCAGGAACGCCGAGAGCGTGTACCGCCAGGTCAGCCACATCGTCTTGATCGGTTTGCCGCCGGTAATGGCCGACGCCGCGAACGGCGACAATGCGGTCGGCGGTGACACCTCGCTGAGCACCGAGTAGTAGAAGATGAACATCGCAGCCGCGAATGCCGGCACGCCGACATCCTGCAACGCGGGTCCGATGATCACCCACGAAATGATGAAGCTTGCCGTTACCGGCACGGCAAGTCCCAGGAGGGTTACGGAGATCGCGGAGAAGATGGCGGTCAGGAGCAGGCTGCCGCCGGCAAAGTCCACGATGATGTTCGCGAGCTTCAAGCCCAGGCCGGTGAGGGTCATGATTCCGACGATCAGGCCGGCCGCCGCCATAACGGGGATCACGGACAGCGCGCCCATGGCGCCGAGGGCGAGCGCGTCCCAGATGCGCTTGGGCGTCAGCCAGGACTGGCGGTCCAGGAAACTGAGCACAAACGCGAGACCGGTGGCGTAGACCACGGCCCGGAAGGGTGTCATGCCCATGGACATGAACACCACGATCGCGATGAGGGAACTGAAGTGGTACCCGAACCGCAGCAGCAGTTTGCCGACCGGCTTCACGTCCAATTCCACCGCCCTGGTTTTGAACCGCCGGGCGTCCATTTCGATGGCGAGGATGATGCCGAAGTAGTAGAGGACGGTGGGAATGGTGGCCCAGATGAGCACCTGCAGGTACGAGACGCCCAGCAGCGCGGCGATGATAAAGGCTGCGGCACCGAGGGTGGGCGGGGACATGATGGCGCCGATGCCGGCAGCCGCCAGGATGGCGCCGCCGTGTTCTTTCGGATAGCCGGCCTTGCGCAGCAGGGGCCAGGAGATCCCGCCGAGGGTCACTGTGGTGGCGACGCCGGAACCCGACACGGTTCCCAGCAGGAAGCCGGCCAGGGTCACGGTGCGGCCGGGGCCTGACTTCGACTGTCCGAAGGCGGAGAACGAGAGGTCGATGAAGAATTTGGTGGCGCCCGAGGCGCCCAGGACGGCGCCGTAGATGGTGAAAAGAATGATGTACGACGCCGCGACGTCGGTGGGAACCCCGAACAGCCCTTGTGTCCCCATGACATTGTGGCCGATGAGCCGGATCCAGTTAAAGGAGGACGTGTTGAACGGAGCAGGGACGAAGGACCCGAACGCCGCGTACGCGAAGAAGCCCATCACCACCAGCGGGACGAGGATACCCACCGTCCGGCGGGATGCCTCCAGCGTGACGAGGATCGCGATCACACCCATGGCCAGATCCAGGTAGGTCGGCGTGATCGCGCGGCGGAAAAAGCCGTCCCAGTTCGAGATGATGTAGGCGAACGGAACCGCGGCAATCAAGGCGAGCAGCCAGTCGAGTATGGGCGGGTTGTCCGAACGTCCGGCCCCCTTGGCCGCATCCGAGCGGCCCCATCCGCGGTAGACCAGGAACGTCAGGGGCAGCCCGATCATCAGGAACGCGGGCAGGTAGAACTGGGTTGGCATCGGATTGAAGACCCAATACAGCCCAAACACGGACAGTGCCACACCAATGGTTCTCACAATGGCGCCGGGTATCCCGCTCAGGTGGCGGGCGGGTTTCTCCGCCTCAAACTCGGCGATCAGCGCCTCTTCGTCAATCACCCCGTCCTCAGCCAGGTCCATGGGGTTGACGGTGGCGTCATTGTCCGCGTCCGCCCGCACGGTGTCCCCCGTCCGCACGGTGCTCCCCGTCCGCACGGTGCTCCCCGGGGGTTCAGGCGGGGTGCGTGCTTCAACGGCTCCGTTGCCGTTGGGTGTCTCGGTCATGAGGTCTCCTTGAGGGATAGCACAACGAACGGGTCGCTGTCTTCGACTAACTTCCATAGTTCAAGCGGCGGGGCACCCGGGACGTACACGGTGCGGCGGCCCAGATCCGTTGCTGCCAACGACAGCCGACTAAACTCCGCAGGGTGATCCGGATCGGGGTCGGTCACCCATTCCCTGCGGTCCGTGTTCCCGGCCGCGGACGGCGGTCCGGGAACGGCGTAGTACTCTTCGAGCACCGCCAACTGGTCGGCGGCCAGCTGAGCCAGGCGGTAGCTTCCGTCCTGCTGGACGGTGTACCGCTCTTCAGCGACGGTGCCGTAAATGGAGTTCCGGTAGCTCACTGCGAACGTGTCTCCGGCAAGCGGAACGCTCGCCAGCACGCCGCCGTCATTGCTGATCACAAGGGCGCGGGGACGGTGGGGTTCCGGCGGCGCGCCGGCCACAGCAATCCCGCCCGCTCCCAGCATGCCGAGGCAAACGAGGCCGACGACGGCGGCGGCTGGCCTAGCCATGGAAGTTAGCTTCCGGCCTTGTCGAAGTAGGCCTTCGAGCCGGGGCAGGTCTCCACGAAAGGAACGTCACCCGCGGTGGCCCGATCCATCTCTTTGGCTGCTGGATGCACCTTGATCAAGGCCTCTTTGTTCTCAAAGAGGGCGGTGGTGATGTCCTGCTGAAGCTGTGTGCCCATCTTCTTGCTGGCAACCAGGATGTTTGGCGAGGCGATCGCGGAGACGGCCTCGGTCTGCCCTTCGTAGGTGTTGGCCGGGATGTCCTGCTTCACGTAGTACGCGCCGTACTTCTGCGCGAGCGGGTCCGCGTACTCGCCGATCGGAAGCAGATTCATGTCGCCGTCGCTGGCCAGGTCAATCAGCGCGCCGGTGGGCAGCCCTCCGGACCAGAATCCGGCGTCGATGGTTCCGTCGCGAAGCGCAGCGATGGTCTCTGCCGCGCCGAGTTGGCGACGCTCGATACCCGACGTCGGGTCGATCCCGGCGGCCTCGAGGATGCGCAGCGCGCCGACCTCGGTGGCGGAGCTGGGTGCGCCGACCGAGACGACCTTGCCCGCCATGTCTTTCACATTTTGGATTCCCGTGCCGTCAACGGTGATGGCCTGCATGAAGTTGTTGTAGATGTTGCCAAGGGAGCAGACATCCAGGGGCTTTCCCTTGAATTCGCCCTCGCCTTTGACTGCATCGGAAACCACGTCGCCCACTGAGAAGGCGAGCTGCGCCGACCCGTTATCTATCAGCAGCATGTTGTCCACGGAAGCGTTCGTTTCCTGCACGGTGGCGTCATAGTCCTTGACGTTGTCGCGGATCACGGTGGCGAAGCCACCGCCCAGCGGATAGTAGACCCCGCCGGTGCCGCCCGTGGCGATGGACAACGTGCCGCCCTGGCCCCCGGCATTCCCCGGCGCGTCACCACCGCCGCTGGGGGCGGGGCTGCCGCACGCGGAAAGGAAAACTGCCGGGACAAGGGCTGCTGCTGCCCACAGACGCTGCACGCGCCTCCGGGCAGGGATGGTCGTAGCGGTCATGGTTACTCTCCCTGGGTGGTGATGATGGTGTTGGTTGGATGGGGGTCAGTCGGCCTGGTGTGCGGCTCTCCGGTGGCGGCCGGCGGTACGGGAACGTCTCCGGCGGCGAGGATGCCTGCCAGCAGGCGGTAGTAGCCCACCAGCACGGAAAGCTCCATAATGCCTGCGTGTCCGAAGTGTTCAAGGGCGGCCGCATGTATCCCCGGGCCCACAGTGGTTCCGCGCAACAGGGCACGCGTGAGGCCCAGCGCCGCGCTTTCGTCCGCGCTCAGCGTGTCCGGGATGCCGCCGTCGTGCAGCCTCTTCAGCTCTGCGCCGCTGATGCCCACGCTCGTGGCGACCAGGCTGTGCGCGTACCACTCGTAGGCGGACTCCAGTTCCGCGGCGACGGCGCAGATGACCAGTTCCCGCGTGCGGGCCGGCAGTGACCCGCTAAAGCGCAGGACGGCACCCAGGGTCTGTACCGCGTTGCCAATCGCTGGCGAGTACAGCAGCGCGTTGAAGGGGCCGTTGAGGCGGCCGGTTTCGTCGACAATGGAGAACGGGCCGTCTCCCCTGGGCGGGCCGGCGATCGCGCCATACAGGTCGCGCTGCTGGTCCGAGAGTTCATGCGGAGCGAGGAGGGGAAAGCGGCCGCCGCGGGTGGATCCCGAAACGGCTGCCCACTGAGTCGAGTTACACAAGGGTCCTGCCCCCGTCCACGTACAGGACATGACCGGTGACGAACGCCGCCTGGCGGGAAGCCAGGAAGAGAACGGGACCGGTGAGGTCGTTGACAGTACCGAGCCGGCCGGCCGGGACCATCGAGGTGTAGTGGTCGCGTACCCCGGGGCGGTCCAGATGCGCCCTGGTAAGTTCCGTGTCCACGTAGCCGGGGGCGATGGCGTTTACTGTTACTCCGCGGGAGGCCCACTCGCGGGCCATGACCCGGACCAGCTGGTTGATGCCGCCTTTGCTGGCTGCGTAGGGACCGTGGTCGGGATGTGCCAGGATGCCGGAGACCGACGAGCAGTAGATCTGGCGCCCGAAACCGGCCTCGACCATCACGCGGCCGGCTGCGCGGCCCAGCCGGAAGGCGCTGGTGAGGTTGAGCTCCAGGATGCGGTTCCAGTCCTCATCCGCAGTCTCGAGAATCGGCACCCGGTGGTTGACGCCAATGGAATGCACCAGAACGTCCAGCCCGCCGAGCCGTTCCTGGGCTGCTGCAACGGCAGCCTCGCAGCCCTCTGTGGACGTGAGGTCGAACCGTTCAGTGGCCGCGCCCTGTCCAAGTGCGGCAAGCCGGGCGCCGTCGCGGTCAACGGCGAGCACATTCGCCCCGGCTGCCACGAATTCCTCAATGCAGGCGCTCCCGATTCCTCCGGCGCCGGCAACCAGCACCCGGGCACCGCCCAACCCGAGCCAGTCGTTCATGGGCGCCACGACGTTCCGGTGGGCGCTTGTGCCACGCCTGCATTGGAGTCCGCATCATTGCGGGTTACTCGTAGGACCATTTGGATAATGTATCCAATTTTGTAATCAGATGTAACCCATGTCACATAAATATATTAAGTCTGGCTGATCGTGCCGTCCAGGAAAGTGCGGAGAGCGTCCACGGCGTGCTCCCGGTGCTCGTCCAGCAGGGCGACAAGCAGCTCCGCGTCCCCGTCCGCGTAGGCCCGGACGATGCGGGCATGTTCGCGCTCCACTCTGGCCCGGTTGCTTTCCGCCCCGTAGTACACGAACCGGTACGCTTCAGTCGCGTCCCACAGGACCTGAACGATCCGTTCCAGGCGCGGCATGCGGGCCGCTGCCAACAGTTCGAAGTGGAAGCGCCGGTTCGCCTCGGTCATCTTAAGCAGATCACCGGCGGCACTGGCCAATTCAACGTCACTGGCGGCCGCCCTCATCGCGGCGAGTACACCGTCGCTTTTGTTTCCCACGGCGACCCGGGCGGCCTCGGATTCCAGCAGCTGCCGGAGCCGGTAGACCTCCAGGAGGTCCGTGAGCGACAGGCTGGCGACTTTATGGCCGCGGTGGGGCTCGTAGACCACCTGGCCCTCGCTTTCGAGGACTTTGAATGCTTCGCGGACCGGAACGCGGCTGACACCGAATCGCTCGGCGAGAGTGTTTTGACGAAGCGGCTGTCCGGGCAGGAACTCCCCTGCGATGATTGCGCGGCGAAGCTCGGTGAGGACGAAAGCCTGGGCGGTGGGAGGGCGCCTGGACTCTTTCGCGGCGTCCTCGCTCACGCCGCCACCGCCAACACATCTGCTTTCACCCCTGAATTCTAACTGGCGGCATCCGTGGCAGCGCCCCGAGCCTGTGCAACCCCCGGGCTCGAACGCTAGGACTGGCCTTGCGGCTTTGTTTTCGGGTCTTCCGTTCCGGTTTCGAAGGGCGCGCCCGCGGCCGGCGGCTCTCCCGCCGCGAGGCGGTCCGATTCGCGGGCCCCAACAACAGACTGGGCTCCCCCGGATCCGGCTTCGGCAGGTGAAGGTCCAGGCGGTACGCCCCCGGTTGTTGTTGGCGAGCCGGTCACGGTCCGCTGCCCCTTGGTCATGGCGGGGTCGTTGAACACCTGCTCGACGGGTGCTTCGCCCGTCTTGGCCCGTTCGGGATGCGAGTGATCCCCCTGCGCGCTGGTGCCTGCCTCCGCGGTATTGATCGACTCTCCCACATCTGCACCGCTGCGGGAGTCATCGGCCTGGACGTCCGCACCGGACGAGGCACGCCGGGCCTGGGATGTAGCGTCTGGGGATTCTTCGGGTTCCAATTTTCTGGACGTCTGGTCAGTAGGCAATTCAGAGTCGCT
This sequence comes from Arthrobacter sp. UYEF36, assembly GCF_040547025.1. Taxonomy (NCBI): domain Bacteria; kingdom Bacillati; phylum Actinomycetota; class Actinomycetes; order Micrococcales; family Micrococcaceae; genus Arthrobacter; species Arthrobacter sp. UYEF36. The sequence goes on along the minus strand of NZ_JBEPOX010000014.1, from coordinate 50,037 downwards.
GCGGTCTGTCATGATCGTTGCCCTTCCGAAATGAATTCGTGCGTCAGCTCCGGCGCAATTCCAGTCTAGACAGAGCCGCGGCAGCCCAACAGGTCCGCACGAAGGACCTTGCCTCAGGCTGACCCGCTGATTACCCGGTCACGCCCGGCAAGCAGACCCATCACGGCGAGAACCGCCATGAGGCCCGCGGTGACGAGGAGCGGGAGCGTCCAGCCTCCGCTCACGTCGCGAAGACCACCGAACATTACCGGCCCCATCGCGGCGAGACCGTAGCCGACAGATTGTGCCATCCCTGACAGGGACGCCGCCTGCGGGTAATTCACGGTCCGGAGGCTGAACAGCGACAGAGCGATGACAATGAGGCTCCCGCACCCGATTGCCCCAAGAATGACCCACAGCAATATGAGGTCGGGCGCAAGTGCCAGCCCGAGAAACGTCACGAACGTGAGCGCGCCGCTCGTGAAGGAGACAAGGCGCTGGTCCGAACCTCGGTGAAGGATTCCCCCTGTGGCAAGGCTGGCGAACACGCTGATGAGCAGGAATACGGACAGATGGACGCCCGCAGTAGTGGCGGGAACCCCTTGGCTTTGTTCGATGGTGGGCAACCACGCCATCAGGACGTAGAAGGCGATCGATTGCAGTCCCATGAAGATTGTCACCTGCCAGCCCACGGCTGAGGCCCAGGGTGACCGGTAGGAAACCTCCGGCGTGGTGGCACGCGCGGTGCCTGAGCTGTGCCGGCGCAGCCACGGCAGGAGCACCGCCATGGCGATGAGAGCCAGGCCCACCCAGATTCCGAGGGCAAGCCGCCATCCCGCCGGGGAGGTTTGTGCCACGGGAACGACGACGGCTGCGCCGATCGCGGCGAAGGCGGCCTGTGTGGCGGTGTAGCCTCCGGTGACCTGGCTGACCCTCATCGGAAAGTCCCGCTTTACCAGGGAGGGCACCAGGACATTGAGAAACGCGATAGCCAAGCCGATCAGTGCGGTGCCCGCCCAGATGACGCCGGGCACGGGTAAGGAGCGAAGCACGATGCCCGAGGCGAGGATCAGCAGCGACATCCACAATGCCCGGTCGAGACCCAGACGGGCAGCAAAGCCGGGTGCCAGCGGGGAGAAGACTGCGAAAGCAATGAGCGGAAGGCCCGTGAGGAACCCCGCTGCGGCACCGGATAACTCAAGGTCGCTGCTGATGTTCGCGAGTACTGGTCCCACGCTGACAAAGGACACCCGAAGGTTAACTGCGATGAGCAGAACACCGATGAAGGCGAAGCCGATCCTGGCAGTGCGGTCCGGCGCGTTCCGGGTGGCAGCGGGCATCGTGCGTTCTTCCGTCCTTCGGTGACCTTGTCCACGCTAACTGACGTTTATCAAGTTCCAGGGGGACGGCACGGAACAGCAGGCATAAGCTAAGTGAAGAACGTCTCTTCCAGCGCCCGGGAAGGCCATCATGGACTCTGAAACCGCCGATGTAATCGGTCATGATGTCACCACCATCACCTGCGTGTGCGGCAACACCGTCAGCAAGGACGGGTTGATTCAGGCCAACCCACAAGGTGTCCCCGTCTACATCGGAGACAAGATTCCTGTTCCCGCCGGGCTGGCGCCGTGGCCTGCGGATGAGGATCTCCACACACTGTGTCCCTCCTGCGGCCGCGTGTACCGTGACTCGGTCATCGAAGAGACAGGGACCGCGCCCGTTGCTTTCCGCGTCGACGTCACCGCTGGCCCACTTGCCGAGGCCATCCGCGTCCATTGGAACCTCAGCGCCCAGGAATGAACCCGGTGAGCGGACGACGGCGGGACCTCCCGCCGTCGTCCGCTTCCGTCTGGTGGCTACTGGCTGAAGGGGACCTTTTCCCAGGCCAGAACATCCGCGCCATCGGCACTGTTGCCGGCGACGGTGAACCTGACGTAGTTGGTGGCGTTGGCGGATCCGTCCACGGTGATGCGCTGCAGGTCATCGGCGGCCGGCTGGCCGTAGATGTCCAGCCAGGGTGAGCCCTCCGCGAGCGGCTGGTTTTCGGCGAAGACGTGGCTGTCGCCGTTGATGAGGTAAACCGGGGCGTCGAAGCTGTTGGTTTCGTCGATGATGGCTTGCACGATTTCGCGGAAGCCGGACATGGTGTCCGGGTTGGCGGTCGCGGCGGCGAGCAGGGACGGGTCGAACATGTCGGCCTGGGTCATCAGGACAACCGCACGGTCGTTGCGGCGTTCGGCGTCAGCGAAGGTGTCGCGGATCTGGGCCAGGACGGCGTCCGTCCGGTGCTCAACTTCGGCCAACTGCCCGGGTGTGGCTGTGGTTTCGCCCAGGCCGGTCCACGGCTGCAGCGAGTTGTTGCTGCCCTGGATATTCAGCACGGAAAACGCCACCCGGTTCTGGGTGAAGCGGACGTTTTCCGGCAGCCCGAGGTCCGCCTGGGTCTTGACAGGCATGGTGGCGCCCAGGGTCTTGCCGGACCCGTCGAAGAAGACATCCCGCAGCTTGTCGAGCCGTTCCAGCGGGTTGTAAGCGCCGTTGTTGCTGCGGTGGCAGTCCACCCATTCGTTATCGCCCGGGGTGAAGACCAGCGGGTGCTCGAAGGTGTCGAACTGCGTGCGGATGTTCTGGAAGTACTCGTCCGAGCAGACCGAGGAGCCGTTCTTGATGTCGCCCACGTGGGTGACGAACTTCAGCCCGCTGTCGGCGTTGATGTCCTGGATGCGGGCGGGGAACTTCGCGATTTCGGCCTCGCCGTAGGGGATGTCGCCGATCACACCGAACGTGAACGCCTGGCTGTCGGCGGTGTTGTCGGCGGCGGTGGCGGGCTGGGACGCAAGGAGGCCGAGCACCAGGACGGCCGCCGCCGTCGTCGTCGTTTTGATGGTCTTTGAAGGCATGACGATGTTCCTCTTTTTTTGCGGGGTTGGGGCTTGAGGTGTGCGGCTTAGGCCGCGCGGACGGTCAGGAACTGTTGCAGCGCGGCGAGGTCGTCGGTGTTGATGTGGTCCACGCCGGCGTCGAAGAGTTCGTTCCAGATGGCCTCGCGTGCGGTGCCGGGCATGTCCGGGGTGGCCCAGAAGCGGACGAGGTAGCCATTGGCGTGCGCCTCGGCCACGTAGGCGCGCAGTTTGGCGCGCTCGGCCTCCGGCATGGGACCCACGCCCTGCCAGGCGAAGAGCTTGGTCCAGTTGTCGCTGACCAGCGGCATCAGGCCGGCAGGCTTTCCGGAGGTGAGGTCTGCAGAGCGGCCATCGTAGAAGCTGAAGCGCTTCTCCTGTGCCTGCATGGTGGCCAGCGGGCGGTTTCCGCTGATGACCGCGGTGACCGGGCCGGTCTTGGTGGCGCCTTGGCTGTAGCGGCTCATGATGTCACGGTGCTCCGCCAGTTCCTGCTCGATTGCGGCGTACGTGGATTCGCCGTCGCTCTTGATGTCGATCAGAAGCTGCAGGCTGCCATCCCACTTCGGGTACACGCTGTGGCCCTGGCCGCGGACCAGGTCCTGGAGCGGATCGAGGTAAAGGCTCTCCAGCGTAACGCCGGGCTGGACATCCTCCAGGTCGTGGGCCACCAGCAGCTCGCCGTCCACCAACCACACGTCCGCTTCCACGCTGGTGAAGCCATGCTCCAGCGCATCGAACAGCGGACGGTCATGCTCATAGTCGTTGTGCGCATGCGCCTGGGCGAGCGGCTGGCCGACGACGACGGGAGCCGGCTTGGTCGCCTCTGCCTGGGCAGGGGCTGCTACTGTCCCCGTCAGGGAGGCAAGGACGGCGACGGCGGCAAGGGTGCTTTTCACGAACACGGAGTACTCCTTGGATACAGGGGATTCTCCGCCCGGCACATGGAAACGCACCGGGCAAAAGGGGGCGTGAAAAGACTGCTGGTCGCGGGAGAACGCCGGAGGGCGTATTGATTGCTGGCGGGTGAACTGGGAAGGACCATTGGCATGGCGGGGCTGAGGGAGGCCCTGCCGGTAACGGTTTCGTCAGAAACTCCCCTCCGCACCCGGGCAGAGGGTTGCGTCTCGAACAGCCTTCTATTTGGCCCAGTCGGCGTCGCCGTAGGGGCTGCCGCGGAAGTGCGCCCGGAGGTACTCCCCCACCACGGCAGCGCCCAGATCCCCGGCCTCGGGCGCCACGACGCGGCCGTCGATCCGGCGGGCCATCCGCTGGACGAACCGTTCCAGGCCGGGGTCATCGCCCAGCCGGAAGAACGTGGCCTGTGTGCCGGCCCGGCCCAGGCGGTCCAGCTCGGCTACGGTCACGCGGATGGTCTCCGGGTCCGGCGGATACGAAAACCACGACTCGCCGTCGGGCAGCAGGTGCGCGGTGGGTTCGCCGTCGGTCACCACCAGCAGGACGGGCTGCATCGACGGGTGCTGGCGGAAAAACCGGCCGGCCAGCAGCAACCCGTGGTGCAGATTGGTTCCCTGTTCGCGCAGAGACGGCAGGGCCGTCAGCTCGCCGATGTCCATGGACTGCGCGTAGCGGCCGAACGTGATCAGCTGCAGCCGGTCGCCGCGGAACCGGGTGGAGACGAGGTGGTGCACAGCGAGCGCGGTGCGTTTCATCGGCACCCAGCGACCCTCGGCGGCCATCGAGAAGGACACATCGACCAGCAGCGCGACGGCGGCCTGCGTGCGCGCCTCCGTCTCGGTCACCTCGATGTCATCCATGGCCAGACGCAGCCCGAGGCGCGGGTCGCCGCCGTCGGCGATCGTGCGGCGGATCGCGTTGGTGATGGTCCGGGTGACGTCCCACGGTTCGGCGTCGCCGAACTCCCACGGGCGGCTGGAGCCGGTCTGCTCCCCGGCCGCCCCGGCAACCCGGGTGTCCCGGCGCCCCTGCCGGCCGGAGAGCTGCTTCGCGGTGTCCCGCAGCAACGACCTACCCAACCGCCGCATGGCCTGCGGCGAGAGACTCAGGTCGCCGTCAGCCCCGCGCCGGAGGAAGCCGCCGTCGTGCATGGCCCGCTCGATCTCCGCGAGGGTGCGGGCCGAGACCGCGGCATCCTGCCCCAGCTGGCGGGCCAGGGCGTCCAGGTCCAGGTCGTCCAGGCGTGAGCCGTTGTAGGACTGGGAGAGCTGGTCGGCCAGCTCGTCCAGTTCGGCGAGGTCCTGGAGGACGCCGGTGCCGTCGCCGAGCCCGAGCCCCTCCTCCCCTTCGAAGCGTTCGGAACCGGACCAGTCCTCGCCCGGGCGCAATGCCTGCAGGGTGGCGTCGAGTTGACCCAGCTGTGCCATCAGCTCGGCCGAGCCGAACGCCTGCGCGGAGAGCCGCATCAGCTCATCGCGCTGCTCCGCGGACATGGACTGCAGCATCCGCTGGGCGGCGGCCGCGCGCTGGGCGAGCGCGTCGATCAGCTCCTCGACCGATTGCGGGTTCTCCGGAAAGAACTCGCCGTGTTTGGCCATGAACCCCTGGAAGTCCGCGTCGGTATCCTCGCCGCGCCGGTGCTTGTAGAGCAGCTCATTGAGGTCGCCCAGCATCTCGGCCACGGCCGCGCGGTCCTCATCCGTTGCGCCCTCGAGTGCCTGCTTCATGCCGGCGAACCGCTGGTCCAGAACTTCGCGGCCCAGCAGATCCTTGATCCGTTCGTAGGCTTCGCGTGCGGTGCTGGACTGCCAGTCGTAGGAGGCGAGGTCGTTGACCGCTGCCGCCGTGGATTTCGGCAGGTTCTGCAGCTGCATCTCCCGGAAGGCGCGGTCGGTGTTGTCCATCATGGCGTCGCGGGCCAGCTGCTTGCGCTCCTCCAGCACCGCGGTGTCCAGCAGTTTCTGGACCTCGTTGAGGGTCCCGTCCAGGTTGTGGCGGCCCAGAAGGTCCTGACGGCGTTGCTGGATGCGGCCGGCGAGGTCATCGAGCCCTTCCCGGTTGCGGCCGCCGCGCCGCAGGTACTCCTGGAGGGCTTGCCAGGGCGAGTAGCCGGCCATGACGTCCTCGGCAACGGCGTCGAGCGCCTCCGCCAGGTCCACCGGCGGCGCGAGCGGATCCGGCCCGCCCGCGTACCGGCCATACCGGGACCGGTTGTGAGTGCTCATGGCCCCTCCCGTCCTTAGCCGTAGATCGTGGCCTCGTCGTCGGACTCCTTGGAGATCCGCCGGGCGAGGTAGAGGCCTTCCAGGGCGAGTTCGACGGCGGCGGCGCGCTCCCCGTCGTTGCTGGCGCCCAAGCGCTCACTGATTTCGTCGTAGAGCCGGGATCCGTTGAGGGACGGGAGGTTCTCGAGGAACTCCCGGGCGGTGACCAGTTCCCCGGTGGTCACGGTGGAGTGGCCGTCCAGCGCCGCGACGAGTGCTCCCATGTCGATGCCGTGCAGGTGCGCCCGCACGGCTTCGGCGGTGGCCATGCGCAGGAGGTGCTCCAGGATGTCCTGTTCCCGCCCTTCCTCACCGGACTCGAACTCAATCTTCCCGGCGAGGACGTCCACCGCGGCGTCCAGGTCGATGATCCGGGCCACGGCCTCGTCCTCGCCGCGGACGCTGGCCCGGCGCAGGGCCGCCGCGGCGACCGTTTCGGCGCCGGCGATGGCGAACCGCGCGGACACCCCGGAGGTCTGGTTGATCGCCGGGGACTGCCGCAGCGCCCGGGTGTAGCGGGCCAGGATCTCCAGGATGACGGGCGGGACGCCGGCCACCAGGTGCCCCTCCTGGCGGATGACGGCCACCTCGTCGTCGAGCTCGATCGGGTAATGGGTGCGGATCTCGGCGCCGAAGCGGTCCCGCAGGGGTGTGATGATCCGGCCCCGGTTGGTGTAGTCCTCCGGGTTGGCGGACGCGACCACGAGGACGTCCAGCGGCAGCCGCAGCACGTAGCCGCGGATCTGGATGTCGCGTTCCTCCATCACGTTGAGCATGGAGACCTGGATCCGCTCGGCGAGGTCGGGGAGTTCGTTGATCGCGATGATGCCGCGGTTGGAGCGCGGGACCAGGCCGTAGTGGATGGTTTCCGGGTCGCCCAGGCGGCGGCCCTCGGCCACCCGCATCGGGTCGACGTCGCCGATCAGGTCCGCGACGGAGGTGTCCGGCGTCGCGAGCTTCTCGACGTACCGTTCCGAGCGGTGCCGCCACGCCACCCGCAGACGGTCCCCCTCGGTGAGGGCGAGGGCACGGGAGTGCTCGGTGATGGGTTCGTAGGGATGTTCGTTCAGTTCCGAGTCCTCGATCACCGGCGACCACTCATCCAGCAGCCCGGCGAGGGTGCGGAGGAGCCGGGTCTTGCCCTGCCCGCGTTCGCCGAGCAGGACGACGTCGTGCCCGGCGAGCAGGGCCCGTTCGAGCTGGGGCAGGACGGTCCGGCCGAAGCCGTACATCCCGGGCCAGGGATCGCGGCCGGCGGCGAGCGCGGCGAGCAGGTTGTCGCGGATTTCGCGGCGCAGGTCCTTGTGCACGTGGCCGGAGGCACGCAGTTCACCAACAGTGAAGATATCGGGGCGATCACTCACTCCTCCACCGTAGACCTCTACCCGGCGGGGAATCGAGGGATTCTTTGAGATTCCTGAGCTTTGGGCTCCTACGCGTTCTAGGCTGGATGCTAATGACTGCAGCAGCGCCACCGGCAGTGCCGGCACCGGGTTCTTCATCGAAAGAGCCCTCACCCGAGCGGCAGGAAACGCTCCTTCTTCTGGTGCGCCACGGGGAGACGCCGACGACGGGCACGGTGCTGCCGGGGCGGGCGCCGGGGCTGCACCTTTCGGAGCGGGGCCGGGTCCAGGCTGACAGGGTATCCGAACGGCTCACTGGTCTTCCGGTTGATGCCCTCTATTCCTCACCGCTGGAGCGCGCCTGCGAAACGGCGGAGCCGACGGCGGCCCGCACCGGACTGGACGTGAAGCACGACGACGGGCTGCTGGAGTGCGACTTCGGCGAGTGGACCGGCGCGGCGATCGCCGACCTGGCGGCCCTGCCGGAATGGCAGATCGTGCAGCACAGCCCGTCCGCCTTCCGTTTCCCGAATGGTGAGAGCTTTCCGGAGATGCAGGCGCGGATCGTCGGGGCGATGGAGGCCTTGCGTGATGCCCATGCCGGCGGCGTGGTGGTGTGCTTTTCCCACGCCGATCCCATCAAGGCTGCCGTGGCCCATGCCCTGGGCACGCCCTTGGACCTCTTCCAGCGGATCGTCATCAGCCCGGGCTCGGTATCTGCCATCTCATTCGTGGAAGGCGAGGACCCCTCGGTGCTGATGGTGAACTCGACCTCGGAACCGCTCAGCGGGCTGAGGGCATCGTGAGTTGGGGCCGCCGGTGTCCGGCCGCGAGCTGACCCTGCTCACCGAGGGCCGCATCGAACTGCTCGGTCGCATCCCGCGCAGCAGCAACGAGACGTTCCTGGTGCAGGTCTCCCGCGGTGAGGAAGCCGGGTGTGCGGTCTACAAGCCGGAGGCCGGGGAAAGGCCGCTGTCCGATTTCGAGCCCGGGCTCTTCCGGCGGGAACGCGCCGCTTACCTAGTCAGCGAGTCCCTGGCGTGGGGTCTCGTGCCGCCGACGGTCATCCGCGAGGAGGCACCCTTGGGGGTCGGTTCGCTGCAATGGTTCATCGAGTGCGACTTCCAGGAGCATTACTTCACCCTGTACGAGGACGCCCCCGAGACCCACCGCGAGCTGGCACGGATCGCCGTGTTCGACTACGTCGCCAACAACACCGACCGCAAGAGCGGCCACGTGCTGCGCGGCGACGACGGACGGATCTGGGGCATCGACCACGGCCTGTGCTTCTCAGCAGCGTTCAAACTGCGCACCGTGATCTGGGACTTCGCCGGCGGACCCATCCCCGATGCCCTGCTCGAGGACATCGCCCCGCTTGCTGACGCGGTACCTCCCGAGGTCGCCGCGCTGCTTGACGACGACGAGGTCACCGCCCTGCAGCACCGCGTGCGACGGTTGCTGCAGGCACGGGTCCTGCCGGTTGACCGCACCGGTATGCGTTACCCGTGGCCGCTCGTGTAGGCGCACACCCCGATTCCGAGGCCCTCCCGTCGGTGCGGACCAGCCGCTGTCCAAGGTGAAAAGGGGCCCGCGGGTTTGCGACGTTGGCATACCAAGAGACCTAACGTCACACAACGCGACGGCCTCCGCATCCGGATCAGCAACGCCCTACCCTTGACACGTGACTTTGACTAAGATCCGCACCGCCGCCGCGAGCTCCCTCGCCGCCGTCGGTCTCCTGCTGACCCTGGCCGCCTGTTCCACGCCGGCCGCCACCCAGCCAACCACCTCTGCCCCGTTGTCCACGGCAGCAGCTTCATCCGGCGCCGCCTCCGAGCCCTGCGCCGGGGTGAAAGTCATCGTCGGCTCTGGCGCCCTGAAGCAGGCTGCCGCTGATTCCTCCGTTTGCGTGGCCGTGGACGGGGCGACTCCCGCCTCCAAGGTGCTGGACGAGGCCAAGGTGAAAACCGAAGGCACCACCCAATACCCCAACGAACTGGTGTGCCGTGTCAACGGTGTGCCCGCCGCGGACCTCGACATCACCCACAAGGGCGGCACGTACAAGGAAGAATGCAGCAGCATGCCCGCTGCCTTCGCCTACTGGGCGCTCTGGGTTAAGCCGGCCTCCGGCGACTGGGCGTACGCGCAGGAAGGCCTCGCCACCTTGCAGGTGAGCCCGGGCGAGAGCCTGGAACTGCTCTACACGGTCGACGGCGAACCGGCCGCCCCCGCGGCATGACCTTTCGGCCCGCGCCGTTACGCGCGGCGGCGGCTCTCGCCGTCGTGTTCATCGCGGCGCGGGTCATCTACCGCATCCTCTTCAACGGGGTGGGCATTGGTGAACCGGTCCTGCTCGACCTGCCGGCGGTCCGGCTGCCTGCCCCGTACGCCCATGTGGTCCTCCTCGGTCCGGTCACAGCCCCTGGCCTGTGGCAGGCGGTCCTCTCCGCCCTGCCGATTGCCGGGATGTTCCTCGCTTTCGGCCTGCTCAACGCCTGGGTGGACGTGGCCCGCGGCTTCGTGCACCTGGCCCGCCGCGGCCCCATGCAGGGCGTAGCCCGGATGCTTGTGGTGGCGTGGGCGGCGCTCCCGGCTCTTGCCGACGCCGTGACCTCCGTCCGGCTGGCGTTCCGGCTGCGGGGCGAACGCTTCGGACCCCGCGCCCTGGTGCCCGTGCTCGAGCGCACCCTGGAGCACGCGGGCCGGGTCGCCGCGGCCTTGGAGTTGCGCGGCTTCGGGAGCCGGGCGGCACACCGGTCCGGGAACGACGACGGCGGCCCTCTTCGCGTGCGCGACGCCCAGTTCCGCATTGGTGACACCCAGGTGAGCGTCCCGGACTTCACGCCGTCGAACGGGTCCATCACGGTCATTACCGGGCCAACGGGTTCGGGCAAATCCACCATCCTGCGGGGTATCGCCGGCCTCCTCTCCCACGTGGACGGTGGAGAAATTTCCGGCACCGTGTGCATCGCCGGAACGGACCGTGCCACCACGCCCCCGCGCGATACCGCCCGCTTTATCGGCGTCGTACTGCAGAATCCCCGCGCAGCCTTCGCCAGCACCCGGGTCCGGGACGAAATCTCCCTCGCACTCGAGCTGCGCGGCATCGCCTCCGGAACCGCAAAGGCCCGGGTCTTGGAGGTCGCGGATCGTATCGGAGTGTCGGCGCTGCTGGACCGGAATGTCAGCACCCTCTCAGCGGGCGAGGCAACGCTCGTAGCCATCGCGGCCGCGGTGGTGGAGCATCCGGCCCTGCTCCTGGTGGACGAACCCCTGGCCGATCTTGACACCGCAGCTCGCGGACACGTCATCGCCGTGCTGGACGCCCTCGCCCGCGATGACGGTGTCTGCGTCATCGTGGCAGAGCACCGTGCGGCGCCGCTGGTACCCGTTGCCGATTCGTGGTGGACCATCGACGACGGCGCCCTGGTCCCGGGTGCCGCGCCGTCCGCGCCGTCGCCCGCTGTCGCTGCCCGTCCAACGCCGGCGGAGCCAGCGAAGCGGGCGCCCGTGCTGACTGCGGCAAATCTCGCGGTGCACCGCAAAGGCAAGCCCTTGGTGCGCGAGGCATCGCTGACCCTGCACCGTGGTGAGGTGGTGGCTCTGGTGGGTCCGAACGGCGCCGGGAAGTCGTCCCTCCTGGTGGCGCTCGCCCTCGGTGAGGGCACGGTCGACGGCCGCACGGTCGACGGCGGACGGGTCGCCCTCGTGCCGGACGCCTCGGACGACCTCTTCACGAGGGATACGGTTGCGGGCGAGCTCCGCGCAGCAGAGCGGCGCCAGGACCGGCGCGGTGACCAGCTTCCGCGAAGATCTGCGGAATCACACCTGGCCCGTTTGCGGGGAGACGTGCGGACTCCTATTGGACACGAGCATCCCCGGGACCTCTCGGCAGGAGAGCGCAGGATCCTTGCCATCGCGCTGCAGACCATGGACGACCCCCAGGTGCTCCTGATCGATGAGCCCACCCGCGGGCTGGATCCTGCGGCGCGCGCAGCAGTGTCGGCGGCGTTGCGGGCGGCAGCGGACTCCGGCGCGGCGGTCCTGATCGCCACGCACGACCTCGATTTTGTCCACGGCCTCGGCGCCCGGATCCTCCCGATGCGTGACGGCGTCGCGCCTGCCTCCGTGGCGGACCATACGCCGGAGCCAGAACTCCCGCCTGCCCGGCAGGAAAATGCCCGACCGAGGCCACGGGTCACTGAACCAACAAACACCCAGAGCCCGGCAAGGCAGCGCCGCATCCGGATGCCGCGGGGCGTCGAGCTCGCCGTTCTCGCAGCTGCAAACGTTCTGGCCCTCGCAGCATTCTGCTGGCCGCTGCTCGCTGCAGCCCTCCCGGAGGATGCCGCCGCGGCCCTCCCCTACGCGGCGCTGGCCATTGCGCCGCTCGCCGCCGTCGCCATCGTCGTGTCCCTCGACGGTTCGGTCCGCTCCGCGCACACGGTGGCGTTGCTCGGTGTCCTGGCCGCAGTAGGTTCCGCGGTGCGGGTGGCGAGCACCGGCGTCGGGGGCGTGGAGGCAGTCTTTATCCTGCTGATTCTGGCCGGACGGGCCTTCGGTCCCCGTTTCGGCATGCTCCTCGGGGCCGCCACCATCGCCCTCTCAAGCGCCGTGTGGGGCGGGATCGGGCCCTGGACGCCGTTCCAGATCTTCGCCTGCGCGTGGGTGGGCGCCGGGGCCGGCCTACTCCCCCGCCGTGTGCGGGGAAGAGCCGAGCTATGGATGCTCGGCGGCTACGGCATCCTGGCGTCCTACCTGTTCGGACTGCTCACCAACCTGTGGTTCTGGCCCTTCGCGGTGGGCGCCGGCACCGGCATCTCCTACGTGCCCGGCGCGCCGCTGGGCACCAACCTCAGCAGCTTCCTGCTCTACTCGCTCGTGACGTCGACGGCGGGCTGGGACACTCTGCGTGCCGTCACCACGGTCATCGGAATCGCTGTGGTGGGGCGGGCCATTCTCGCCGCCCTCCGGCGGGTGAAACCGGTCTCCAGCCCGGGCGGAAGCGTCGGCGGGCACGCCGCGCAGGCCCAACCCGCCGTCGTTCCTGATCTGGAGGAGATCAGGCGTTAGTTTTCCGCTTGAGCCAGCCCCACACGGCCGTGGCCACGAACAGGATCAGGCCGATGAAAGCCAGCCACAGCAGGCCCTTCACCACGAAGCCGAGGATCGAAAGGACAAGCCAGATAATAAGCAGTGTGATGATAATTCCCATAAGGGAAGCCTAGGCCCGGTTCCCGCTGAAACCGTCCGGCACGCAGCAATCCGTGCCTGAGATCACGCATCTGGCTCACACCTTGAAGTACTTCGCCTCCGGGTGGTGGAACACAAACGCGTCGGTGGACTGTTCGGGGTGCAGCATCAGCTCATCGCTCAGGACCACGCCCATCCGCTCGGGCTTCAGCAACTCCGTTACCTTGCGGCGGTCCTCCATGTCCGGGCACGCCGGGTAGCCGAGCGAGAACCGCGCACCGCGGTAGTCGAGCTTGAACAGGCCGGCCTTGTCCTTGGGCTCCTCAGCCGCGAAACCCAGCTCCTTGCGGATCCGCGCATGCCAGAACTCCGCCAGGGCCTCGGTGAGCTGCATGACCAGGCCGTTGAGCTCGTAGTAGTCGCGGTAGTGGTTCCCGGCGAACAGCTCGGAAGTCACCTCCTCGATCTTCGAGCCGGCGGTGACCAGCTGCACCGGCAGGACGTCCACCTGGCCCGATTCGCGCGAGCGCACGAAGTCGGCGAGGCACAGGTGCCGGTCCCGGCGCTGGCGCGGGAAGTCGAACCGCAGCCGCTCGGTGCCGATCGGACCGCCGGAGCCGCCGTCGGGGGCGAGCAGACCCGCGGCGCCGAGGACGCCGTCGTGATCCTCCCCGTGGTGCAGCACCACCACCTGTTCCCCCTCGGAGACCACCGGGAAATAGCCGTAGGCGACGGACGCATCGAGCATGCCTTCGCCGAGGATGCGGTCCAGCCAGTACCGCAGGCGCGGCCGGCCCTCGCGTTCCACCAGCTCCTCATAGGAGGCGCCGTCATCGCCGCGGCCGGGCTTGAGCCCCCACTGCCCCATGAAGGTGGCGCGCTCGTCGAGCATGGCCGCGTAGTCGTGGAGTGCCACGCCGCGCACAATGCGTGTGCCCCAGAACGGCGGCGCGGGCACGGGGTTGTCGGCGGCGACGTCGGACCGGCTGGGCATTGCCTCCGGTTCGGTCACCGTGAACTTCGGGCCGCCTTTGTGTATCCGTTTCTTCAGCGTCGGAAGGCCGACGGCGTCCGGGTCAGCGCCGCGGGCCACCTGCACCAGCGGTTCCATGAGTGCGAGGCCCTCAAAGGCGTCCTTGGCGTATCTGACGGTCCCTTCGAACTGCTCCGCCAGGTCCTGCTCCACGTAGGCGCGGGTCAGGGCTGCGCCGCCGAGGATGATGGGCCACTTCTTCGCGAGGCCACGGGACTGCAGTTCGGCGAGGTTTTCCTTCATCACCACGGTGGACTTCACCAGCAGGCCGGACATGCCGATCACGTCCGCGTTATGCTCCTCGGCGGCGGCCATGATCTCGGCGATCCCCTGCTTGATGCCGATGTTGATGACTTTGTAGCCGTTGTTGGTGAGGATGATGTCCACCAGGTTCTTGCCGATGTCGTGCACATCGCCGCGCACAGTGGCGATCACCATGGTGCCCTTGCCCGAGGAATCCGACTTCTCCATGTGCGGCTCGAGCAGGGCGACAGCGTTCTTCATCACCTCGGCGGACTGCAGCACGAACGGCAGCTGCATCTCGCCGGCACCGAAGCGCTCGCCCACCACCTTCATGCCCTCGAGCAGCTGGTCGTTGATGATGCCGAGCGGGGTCATGCCCTCGGCGCGCGCCAGGTCGAGGTCCTCTTCGAGGCCCTTGCCCTCGCCGTCGATGATGCGCCGCTGCAGGCGTTCGCCCGTGGGCAGCGCCGCGAGTTCCGCGGCGCGCTGGTCCTTCAGCGCTGCGGTGTCGACGCCGGCGAAGAGGTCCAGCATGCTGGCCAGGGGGTCGTACGTGACGTTGCCGTCGGCGTCGTACTCCCGGCGGTCCCAGACGAGGTCCAGCGCCACCTTGCGCTGCTCCTCCGGAAGCGAAGCGAGCGGCACGATCTTGGCGGCGTCGATGATGCCGCTGGACAGGCCGGCCTGCACGGCCTCGTGCAGGAACACCGAGTTCAGGGCCATGCGCGCTGCCGGGTTCAGGCCGAACGACACGTTCGAGACGCCGAGGGTGGTGTGGATGCCGGGGTACTTCGCGGTGATCTGGCGGATGGCCTCGATGGTCTCGATGCCGTCCCGGCGGGTCTCTTCCTGGCCGGTTGCGATGGGGAAGGTCAGGGCATCGACGATGATGTCTTCGACGCGCATGCCCCATTCGCCCACCAGAGCGTCGATGAGGCGGGAGGCGATGGCCACCTTGCCCTCGGTGGTGCGTGCCTGGCCCTGCTCGTCGATGGTCAGTGCGATCACGGCGGTACCGTGTTCCTTCACGAGCGGCATGATGCGCGCGAACCGGCTGTCCGGGCCGTCGCCGTCCTCGTAGTTGACGGAGTTGACCACCGGGCGTCCGCCGATGTGTTCGAGCCCGGCCTGCAGCACCGGCGGTTCGGTGGAGTCTATGACCAGCGGGAGCGTGGAGGCCGACGCGAAACGTGAGACGACCTCCTTGATGTCGGCCACGCCGTCGCGCCCCACATAGTCAATGCAGACATCGAGCAAGTGAGCGCCGACGCGGACCTGCTCGCGGGCAATATCGACGCAGTCGTCCCAGCGCTCGTCGAGCATCGCCTGGCGGAATGCTTTCGAACCGTTCGCGTTGGTGCGCTCGCCAATGGCGAGGTACGCGGACTCCTGGTCGAAATTCACATGATGGTAGAGGGAAGCGATGCCTGCTTCGCGCTCGGTGGGAACGCGGGCGCCGTCGGCGCCCCTCCCGCCGCTGGTGACGGCGTCGACAGTGCGGAAGGGCGCAAGACGCTCGACGACGGCGGCCATGTGCTCCGGCGTCGTACCGCAGCATCCGCCCACCAGGCCCAGGCCGAATTCCCGCACGAACTGCTCGTGCGCGGTGGCGAGTTCGCTGGGTGACAGCGGATAGTGCGCACCGTTGGCACCAAGGACGGGCAGCCCGGCGTTGGGCATGCAGGCGATCGCCACGGAGGACTGCTTGGACAGGTGGCGCAGGTGCTCGCTCATCTCGTCCGGCCCGGTGGCACAGTTCAGGCCGATGGCGTCGACGCCGAGTGGTTCGAGCGCGGTGAGTGCCGCGCCGATCTCGGAGCCCATCAGCATGGTTCCGGTGGTTTCGACGGTCACCTCGACGAAGATCGGGAGCCGGATGCCGCGGGCCACGATGGCCTGCTTGCAGCCGTTGACCGCGGCTTTGGTCTGCAGGAGGTCTTGGCTGGTTTCGATGAGGAAGGCGTCGGCTCCCCCGTCGATGAGGCCCCCGGCCTGCAGGGCGAAGGTCTGCTTGAGGTAGTCGTAGCTGGTGTGCCCGAGGCTGGGGAGCTTGGTGCCTGGTCCCATCGATCCCAGGACCCAGCGCATCCGTCCGTCTGTTCTCTCTGCCGCCTCAGCGCGTTCGCGGGCGATTTCCGCACCCTTCCGGGCGAGCTCTTCAATCCGGTCGTCGATGCCGTAATCGGAGAGGTTGGACCAGTTCGCACCGAAGGTGTTGGTTTCGACGGCATCGATGCCCACCGCGAAGTAGGCGTCATGAATGTCCGCGAGGACATCCGGCCGCGTGGCATTGAGGATCTCGTTGCAGCCTTCCAGCCCCAGGAAATCGTCCTCGAGGGACAGTTCCCGGTTCTGCAGCATGGTGCCCATGGCCCCGTCGGCGATGACAACCCTATGGTTCACTGCATCCAGCAGTTCCTGCGAACGGACGGGGCGGGGGACAGAGTCGATATCAAGAGCAAAACGAGGCATCTAAACAGATTAGGGGCGGGGGCAGCAACGTTGCGCTGTGTGTCCGTGTACTACGACGGCGGGTGGTGTGACTGGTCTGCCCAGATCTGGACCAGGCTTTGGAGCGGGTCGAGCTAGAGGCACTCGGGAGCGATACTGGTCTGGACGCCCTCCAAGTCGTGGCAACCAGGAGCTCGCCAGCCACCAGCCACACGTCCGCCTCGACGTTGGTGAAGCAATCATAAACGGCCCCACGGATCCCTGAACGGCATGACGCCGAAGCGCTACTGGGATGTCCCGGATCCGCTGGAAGCGCCGCTCCTTCCGCCGCGATGCGACGACCCCGCAGGTCGGGCAGCCCGGTGGCTGATCCGTTTCGACAATGACCCGGCGCCTGCCGTCGTCCGGAACGGTCGCGGAGATGACACGGTAGTCGGGCAGGTTGAAGATGCTGGTGGCAGCGTCGGACGCCACAACGATAGGCTCAGTCAAGGCTCGTGGTCCTGTCCCAGGTTGAATGCTAGACACACTCATCCCAGCAGGGCCGCGGGCCGCTTCTTTATCTCCGACACGAAATCAATTCCCCACGAACCACGAAGAGCCGACGAACCGGTCCACGTACGTCGCCTTCGCCGCCTCCAGGATCTCCGCCTCCGTCGCCGAAGGCCGGCCTTAGACGATGTTGACCCGGATGGTCCCGCCGAACAGCCAGGTGTCCTGCAGCACCATGCCCATCCGCGAGCGCAACTCGTGTCGGGACATCAGCGCCACGTCCACGCCGTCGAGCGTGATCCCCCCAGCGTCGAGCTCGTAGAAGCGCATCCCGCAACTCTGACACGGCGCTTGCAGTTCGAAGCAGACATGCACAGTTCAGCGGCACGTGGGGGCGTTTGGTGATCGCTCGGTGTCGCACTCTGAGTAAGTCTTGGCATCGTCTCGCATCGCTGGGGATTCGAGACACAGAGGTTTCGAGACACCGAGTCGTATAAGAAGAAGGAACCGGCCGTCCGCAGGCGGATTACTGGCAACGGATCCATCATCGGGCGAAGTCCACACTTTCACGGAAGAGCCACGCTAGCCGGCGCCTGATTGACTCTGGCTGTCTAGGGCGCCCCGAGTTAGCCCTCCTGCGGAGGCTCTCAGGGGCTCGAGGGCGGCTAGGACGAGCTCGAGGCCGAAGATGAACTCCTCGGCTGGGTCGTAGCCGGCAGCGACGAGCGCCGCGGCGGACTCGTTGAGGTAGGGGAACTCGTCAGGAGGAAGCTGGGGCAGGTAGACGTCCTTGGCCATGTCCGCGAGCTCATCGGCGGTGTCGAACGGCAGGCTGGCTGCCTGCAGGGCGTAACCGTAGACATAGCTGTCGATCAACCAGTTGGCGTGCGTCGCCATCAAGACCGGGAAGCCGGCCCTTCGCAGGCAGGCGGTGACCGCTTCGTGGTGGCGGAGGTTCGCGGGCCCCGGCGATGTCCGCGACTCCAACAGGCCGATCGCCCACGTGTGGCGTGCGAGAACCTGTCGGGCGGATACCGCCCGCCGTCGCATCGCCGACTGCCAGTCGGTCTCTTCGGGTGGGAGCTCGATCTCCTCGAACACGATGTCGATCATGGCGTCCAGCAGCTCGTCTTTGCTCGCCACGTAGTGGTAGAGCGACATCGCACCCGCGCCGAGCGCGCCAGCCAGCCGGCGCATGCTCAGCCCGTCGACCCCCTCGCGGTCGGCGAGCCGGACCGCCTCGACCACCACCCGCTGCTTGCTCAGCCCCGCGTCTGACGCGACCTGGCGTTGTTCCCTCGCGGACACGGGTCTCCTCGCTCTCTCGAACCTCTTGACAATCGTACAGCGTACGCTCATAGTACAGCGTACGACGTACGGTGTACGAGCCGGCGAGAGTCGCGGCTCGGACGTGAGGAGGCTTCTGTGGGAAGCGAACAGCGATCGAATGCCGGAGCACGCCTGGTGCCGGAGGCGAGTCCGGCCGGGGCGGCGACGATGCGGGCCGCCGTTCAGCGCCGCTACGGCCCGCCCTCAGTGCTCGAGTCGTCCGAGGTCGGGTTACCGCTGCCCGGTCGAGGCGATGTGCTCGTCCACGTGGGCGCGGCCTCGGTACACCCTGGCGACTACTTCGTCATGACCGGTGAGCCGTACGTGGTGCGCCTTGCGTTCGGTCTCCGCCGGCCGCGCCACGGCATCCCTGGCAGGGACCTCGCTGGCGTGGTGGCAGCGGTCGGGAAGGATGTCACCGCTTTCCGCCCTGGCGACGAGGTGTTCGGCTGGAGCACCGCTGGAACGCTCGCGGAGTACGCCTGCGTCCGGGCGGACAACCTTGTGTCCGTGCCCGCCAACGTGTCGGTCGTGGACGCGGCAGCGGTGCCCACGTCGGCCATGGCGGCGTTACAGGCGTTGCGCGAGATCGCGAACGTTCAACCGGGCCAGACGGTGCTGGTCACGGGCGCATCGGGCGGCGTGGGCTCCTTCGCCGTACAGATCGCCAAGGCGTTTGGCGCCGAGGTGACGGGTGTGTGCAGCACCCGCAACGTCGACTTGGTCCGGTCGCTCGGCGCCGGCCACATCGTTGACTACACGAGGACCGACTTCACCCGCACCGAGAAGCGCTACGACGTCATCCTCGACAACGTGGAAGCCCAGCCCCTGGCGGCTGTCCGCCGAGCGCTGACGCCCACCGGCACCCTCATCCCCAACAGCGGACGCGGTGGCCGCTGGCTCGGCCCCCTCGGTCGGATCGTCAAAGCGCGCGTGCTGTCCGGGTTCACCCGTCAGCAGCTGAAGCCCTTCCTGTCGGTCGGGAAGCGCCAGGACCTGCTCACCCTGGCCGACCTCCTCGCGACCGGGCAGGTCACGCCGGTCATCGATCGCACCTACCCCCTCGACGAAGCAGCGGACGCCCTCCGCTACGTCGGGGCCGGCCACACCCGAGGGAAGGTCGTGATCACCGTCTGACGACCGGACCGACGAGAACGACCCAACCCCTACGTCTGCACGCCCAGACCTGCCGCCACTCCGGCGGACGGACCGCTCCTCTTGAAAGACGAACCGATGACCATCCGAACGAAAACCTCGAACCTGCTCGACAACCCACCGATCCCCTTGCAGGCCAAGCTCGCGGCAGCCTGGACCAGCCTCATGTTCCTCGTCATTTACATCGACTACTACCACCTCTACCAGCCCGGCGAAATCGACTTAATTCGCGGTGGCGTCATCTTCGAGTTCGACATCAGCGGGACATTGATGTCCATTTTCTTCGTGATTATCGCGATCCCGGCCCTGATGATCATGCTCTCCATGACGCTGCCCGCCCGTGTGAACCGCGCCACGAACCTCGTCGTTGCACCGCTGTACATCCCCGTCATGGTGTTCAACGCGGCAGGGGCGTCCTGGGACTACGCCTTTTACTACGCCCTCACTATCGGAGTCGAGGTGCTGATCCTGGCCTTCATCCTGCGCGCCGCCTGGACCTGGCCCCGCACCGCACCGTTGGCGACCATGCCGCCCAGCCGTGAGGCCGATCGCGCCCTGCCGCAAGCGTGAACCCAAGAGCAGTCCCCGTCCTGTTCGGAGCCATCTGCCTCGGTGCCGCGGTGCGGGCCTCCTGGCGGTGGGATACCAACTACCACTGGGACGTCGCGTAGGGGCCTTCCAAGGCCCCTGCCGGCAGGTCAGGTCATCGGATGCGCACACAGGCCCACCGCATCGTCGACACCGACCCCAAGCGCGGCAACGTCGCCGTCCGCCTCACCGACCCGCCACGACGGGCACGCCGAGCCGCCGTATCAGATCCGCCAGTCCCACCATCACCCAGGAAGGTCCCGGTCATGATCGAGGCACACGAGCTCACCAAGCGCTACGGCGACAAGACCGCCGTGCACACCCTCAGCTTCACTATCGCGCCCGGCCCCGTGACCGGGTTCCTCGGCCCGAACGGTGCCGGCAAGTCCACGACGATGCGCTTGATCATGGGATTGGACCGGCCGACGTCGGGCACCGTCACGGTCAACGGCAAGCCCTACGGGCAGCACCGTTCCCCGCTGCGGGGAGGTCGGCGCCCTGCTCGACGCCAAGGCCGTGCACCCCGGCCGCAGCGCCCGCTCGCACCTGCGCACGATGGCCGCCACCCACAACATCAAGACCTCCCGCGTCAGCGAGGTCATCGAGGTAACCGGCCTGGCCGGGGCCGCGACCAAGCGCGTCGGCGGGTCCTCCCTCCCGAATTCCAATGGCGACATCCTCGCGATCTCAACGCCGGATCGGCTCGTGCGATCCACCCAGGGACATCCTCGGGTTCGCGGCAGAGAACAGCTGGACACACCGACCGCGCACATGGCGCCGGGCCCCTTCGCAGGGCTTGGACGCTGAAGGATGACCCCGCCGTCACGGCGGGGTCCTCCCTTGCGCTTAGGAACGCTTTAACCCGATACGTTCGTTAGGGGATCTTGCTTTGCGCGGCTTCCTTGATGAGCTGGCGGGCGTCGTAGTCGGTCAGGAATGCCTGGCCCTCAAGTTCCCGCACGCTGCTCTTCACTTCCTTCACGTAGTCGCCGTGGCTCCCGTACAGGCCATCGATGACGTCCTGCGGGAGCGGCCGCTCGTATCCGGCGATGAAGCAGAAGGACGCACCGGTTGCGGTCCCGTACCAGGTGCTCGTCGGAGCTTCGAGGAAGGGTGAGCGCAGGCCACCCTGGACATTGCCGAACTCATCTAGCACCGGCGCGCCGTCGCGGACGAGGATCGGCTCCGCCCGGGGCGGCGCAATGCCTTCCCGGACCCAGAGGTCCAGGTTCCGCAGCGCGGCGTTGAAGAAGATGGAGCTGGGGAACCTGCTGCGCGGTCCCTCGTTGCAGGATGCGGGCGGGACCGAGCGGCCGGCGGCAATGATGTCTTCGGACGAGGCCGAGAAGATGAGCTCATCCGGTGTGGCGTGGCCCGCACCCGCCATTTCGTAGTGGCGGTACAGGTCCCCGGGGACGTCACTGTCGGCGCGTCGGGATCCGATACCCCGGAGGTAATCGGACTGCGACATGATCCGCATAATCGGCACGCCGACGTCCTTGAACTGGCGGCGCGCGTCGTCCGCGGGCGGGGCCAGCTCGCACTGGTTCATCGGGTAGGCGCCGGCGAACGCACCGCCGGCCACAGCAACAATGTACGCGTCATACACGGGTTCGCCGTCGGACTCGACGACGAGCGGGTGCACGCCGTTGATGTAGTTGACCAGGAAGCCGCCCGTCTGGGAGTAGCCGAAGCCGTAGGCGTGTTCCACGCGTGTGGTCGGTGACCCGTACCGTAGCGGGTTGGCGGGATCATTGCTCTTGAGCCAGGCGCCCACCTGGGAGTAAATGTCCCAGATCAGGCCGTTCTCCGTGGTCCGGGACGAGTCGGCGGCCACCGTTGAACAGTTAGCCGGGTCGGTGAGTGGCAGCGGATTCGCGAAGGACAGGGACCCGTACCGCTCCGCATCGAAATTCTTGAGCGCGTCCACGGCGATCGGCTTAGCGGTGATGCCCACCCAGGCGTCTCCGTTGGCGACGATCTGCTCATGGGCCATTGCCCAGCCGATGTTGAGGTCGAAAAGATTGCTGGGGTTGAGCATCTCGACCACCACGTTGCCGCTGAACTTCTGGCCCTTGGCCGGTTTACGGACCAGGACGCGGGTGGTGTACGGAGCGTCGGGGGTGCGGACCTGGGCGGGGCCCGACGTCGGCCAGGTGTAGACGTTCGAGGTGCCGCTGACCAGGTACTCCTCCTCGTCATAGCCCAGCTTCGAAAGGTCCTGCGGGACCTCCTGGTGGTCGGCCGCACCGAACGGGTACGACTCGGCCGTAACTGCCAAGGGGCCCTGCACGGCGGGGATCGGCGTCGTCCCGTCGGGTGCGGCAACCTGCCCGGGCAAGGGGGGCGCCACTGCGGTGGCTGGAACGGCTGACACGCTGAGTGCTGTGATGGCCAGGGACAGCGTCAGCAGGATGGATGTTCGGGAACCGGCTCTCATCGATGCTCCTTCTCGGGACCGGGCTGCGCTGCCCGGCACGCTTCGCAACACAGGCCTCGGTGCCGTGTGCCCTTGCCGCGGAGATCGACGCTCGGTTCAAAACTCGACGAGCGTCAGGCAGCGAAGCACCTCGAACGTAATTAGGGCTGATCGGCAGGGTCAAGGGTGATGCACAAACGTGCACCATCGTGCACAGGTCGTCAACCCGGAGGAGCTCTCCGATTCAGTCGGCGTTGAGAAGCGGCAGGGAGACTCAGACCTCCGCCACCGGAGCCGCGAATTGCGCCTCGTACAGCGCGGCATACGCCCCGCCCGCAACCAGCAACGACGTATGCGTCCCCTGCTCTACGATCTGCCCGTTCTCCATCACCAGGATGAGATCGGCGTCGCGGATGGTGGAGAGCCGGTGCGCGATCACGAAGCTGGTCCGGTCGCTCCGCAGCGCGCTCATCGCCTTCTGCACCAGCACCTCGGTGCGGGTGTCCACCGAGCTGGTCGCCTCGTCCAGGATCAGCACGGACGGCCGGGCCAGGAATGCCCGGGCAATCGTCAGCAGCTGCTTCTCCCCCGCCGAGACGTTGGAGCCCTCGTCGTCGAGCACGGTGTCATAGCCCTGCGGCAGGGACCGGACGAACCGGTCCACGTACGTCGCCTGCGCCGCCTCCAGGATCTCGGCCTCCGAAGCACCGGGCCGGCCGTAGGCGATGTTGTCCCGGATGGTCCCGCCGAACAGCCACGTGTCCTGCAGCACCATGCCCATCCGCGAGCGCAGCTCGTGCCGGGACATCAAGGCGACGTCCACGCCGTCGAGCGTGATCCGCCCGGCGTCGAGCTCGTAGAAGCGCATCATCAGGTTCACCAGGGTGGTCTTGCCCGCCCCGGTGGGCCCCACAATCGCCACGGTCTGCCCGGGCTCTGCCACCAGGCTCAGGTCAGCAATCAGCGGCTTGTCCGGCGAGTACGCGAAGGACACGTTCTCGAACGACAGCCTTCCCCGGGTGACCTCGGGCTCCAGCGGCACGTCGGGATCCGTCAGCTGCTCCTCGGGCTCCAGCGGCACGTCGGGATCCGTCAGCTGCTCCTCGGTATCCAGCAGCTCAAACACGCGCTCGGCGCTGGCCACCCCGGACTGCAGCAGGTTCGCCATGGAGCCCAGCTGGGCCAGCGGCTGGGTGAACTGCCGCGAGTACTGGATGAACGCCTGCACATCGCCCAGCTGCATCATCCCGGACGCGACCTGCAGGCCGCCCACCACGGCGATCCCCACATAGACCAGGTTCCCGATGAACGTCATGGCCGGCATGATCAGCCCGGAAATAAACTGGGCGCCGAAGCTCGCCTGGTACAGCTCCGCGTTCTTCTGCCGGAACGTCTCCTCCACCTCCCGCTGCCGGCCGAACACCTTCACCAGCGCGTGCCCGGTGTAGGTCTCCTCGATCTGGCCGTTCAGCTCGCCGGTGTTCTTCCACTGCGCGACGAACAGCTTCTGCGAGCGCTTGGCGATCAGCGCGGTGGTCACGAGCGTCAGCGGAATGGTCACCAGGGCGATCAGCGCCAGCGTGGGCGAGAGGATGACCATCATCACCAGCACCCCGGCCACGGTCAGCACCGACGTGACCGCCTGGCTGATGGACTGCTGCAGGCTCTGGGAGATGTTGTCGACGTCGTTGGTCACCCGGCTGAGCAGCTCACCGCGCTGCACCGTGTCGAAGTAGCGCAGCGGCAGCCGGTTGATTTTCGCCTCGATCCGTTCGCGCAGCCGGTACACCGTCCGCTGCACCACGCCGTTGAGAATGTACGCCTGCATCCACATAAAGCCCGAGGCCAGCACGTACAGCACCAGCGCCCACAGCAGCACGGAGGCCAGCGCGGCGAAGTCGATCCCGGCGCCCGGCGTCAGCGTCATGGCGCTGAGCATGTCCGCTTTCTGGTTCTCCCCCGCGGCGCGGAGCTGCGCGATCAGCTGGTCCTGGCTCGCCCCGGCGGGCAGCTGCTTGGACACGACGCCGGCGAAGATGAGGTTGGTGCCCTCCCCCAGCAGCCGCGGCCCGATCACCGAGAACGTCACGCTCACGACGGCGAGCATGAGGACCAGCACCAGCCACGTCCGCTCCAGCCGGAGTTCGCCCAGCAGCCGCTTCGCGGACGGCCAGAAGTTCATCGCCTTCTCCGCCGGGATGTTCATCCCCGCGAACGGTCCGCCGCGCCCGGGTCCGCCGGCCGGGCGGGGAATCCGGAGCGGGGCCTCCGTGGCGGTCCCTGTCGCGGCCGTCCCGCCGGCGCCGTTGGCGGGCGTCCCGCCGGCACCGGCGGCCGGCGTCTGGGACTCGACCTTGCTCATGCCGCCTCCTCCGCCGCGAGCTGGGAGTTCACGATCTCCTGGTAAGTCTCCGAGGTCTCCAGCAGCTCCTCATGCGTGCCGTGCGCGACGATCCTCCCGCCGTCGAGCACCAGGATCTGATCCGCGTCCACGATGCTGGACACCCGCTGGGCGATGATCACCAGGGTGGCGCCGGCGGTGTTCTGTTTGAGGGCCTGCCGGAGCCGGGCGTCCGTGGAGGTGTCCAGCGAGGAGAACGAGTCGTCAAAGATGTAGAGCTCGGGCCGTTTCACCAGCGCCCGGGCGATCGCGATCCGCTGCCGCTGCCCGCCGGAGACGTTGGTGCCGCCCTGCGAGATCGGCGCGTCCAGCCCGCCCTCCATCTCGCGGACGAAGTCCTCGGCCTGTGCGATGGACAGCGCCCGCCAGAGTTCGTCCTCGGTGGCGTCGGGTTTGCCGTAGAGCAGGTTGCTGCGCACGGTCCCGGAGAACAGGTAGGGCTTCTGCGGGACCAGGCCGATGTGCCCCCAGAGCAAGTCAGGGTGCAGCTCGCGCACGTCCACGCCGTCGATCAGCACCGCGCCGCTCGTCGCGTCGAAGAGCCGGGGCATCAGGTTCACCAGGGTGGTTTTACCCGACCCGGTGCTGCCGATGACCGCCGTCGTCTGCCCCGACCGGGCGGTGAAGCTGACGTGCGAGAGGACCGGGGCCTCGGCACCCGGGTAGGCGAACCCGACGTCGCGCATCTCCAGCTCGCCGCGGGCGGCACGGCCGGACAGGCTGACCGGGTGCTCGGGCGGCCGGACGCTGGATTCGGTGCCCAGCACCGCGCCGATCCGGTCCGCGGAGACCGCCGCGCGCGGGATCATCACGGCCATGAACGTGGCCATCATGACGGACATGAGGATCTGCATGAGGTAGCTCAGGAACGCGATCATGGTGCCCACCTGCATGGAGCCGTCCGCGATCCGGAATGAGCCGAACCAGATCACGGCCACGGAGGAGACGTTCAGGACCAGCATCACCACGGGGAACGCGAGCGCCATCAGCCGGCCGGCGCGCAGGGCGGTGTCCGTGACGTCCGCGTTGGCCTTCCCGAACCGGGCGGTTTCCACCTCTTCGCGGACGAAGGCGCGGACCACGCGGATGCCGGTGAGCTGTTCGCGCAGCACCCGGTTGACCGTGTCGATCCTGGTCTGCATGAGCCGGAACAGCGGCACCATCCGGGTGATGATGAGCCCCACCGCCACCAGCAGCACCGGCACGCTGACCGCGATCAGCCAGGACAGCTGCGCGTCCAGCCGGACGGCCATGATGACGCCGCCGATGCTCAGCATGGGCGCGGTGACCATAAGCGTGGCGGACATCAGCACGAGTTGCTGGACCTGCTGGACATCGTTCGTGGAGCGGGTGATGAGGCTGGGCGCGCCGAACCGGGTCACTTCCTGCTCCGAGAATTCCGCGACCCGGGTGAAGATCGCCCCGCGCACGTCCCGGCCCAGGGCCATCGCGGCCTTCGCGCCGAAGTAGACGGCGGCGATGGTGCAGGCGATCTGCAGCAGCGTGATGGCCAGCATCACACCGCCGGTGCGCAGGATGTACGCGGTGTCGCCCTGCGCCACGCCCTGGTCGATGATGTCCGCGTTCAGGGTGGGCAGGTACAGGGACGCAATGGACGCCGCCAGCTGGAAGACGACGACGGCGAGCAGCAGCCGCTGCTGCGGTGTCAGGTATTCAACGAGCAGTTTCCAGAGCATCCGTACTCCCAGCCACGTGTCACGCAGAGTGATCCGAAGGTCAGTTTACGTCCGGACGGCGGGGCTGGACCGGGTTTCTCTCACGGCGGACCCGGCCCATAGACCTCTGCCGCGAAAGGGGGACTCAATTTTGTTATTGAGAATCTTTCTCATGTAGAGTTGTGGTCATGCAAGTGACTGTAGTGAGCTCTCTGGACGTCTTTTCCCGGCAGGCGGCGTGCGCCGCGCTGGCAGCAGAATTCCCTGTTGCCCTTGTTGTGTTCCATGACCTGCTTGAGGACGGGATGGTGATCCGGCGGGTCTACAGGGAGGGACGCCTGCTGGAGCGGGAAGTATCGACGTTGGAACACGGATGCCTCAGCTGCACGGTCCGCCTGGATGTGGTGCCCACGGTTGGCCGGTTGCTGGAGTCGGGCTCTCCCGTCATTGTGGGTCTGCCGCCGGCGGTAGCCTCCTCCGCGGCCGTGCACGCACTACTGAGAGGTCTTGGTGATTCATTGACCATCGATTCGGTGGTGCTCGCCTGCGCTCCGGACGCGCTGGAGGACCAGATCTGGGACCACCACACCTTATTCGAATCCGGTTTCACCCCGGTCCCCGAGGATGACCGGACACCCGGGGAATTCCTGGTGGGGGAACTCTCATTCAACGACACGGTCCTGCTGGCCGATCCCGCCCTGGTGCCGGTGGACCCCGCGGAACGGCTCCGGGGAGTGAACCTGGTCCGTGAACTCGCCCCTCATGCCGTGGTCACCGAAAGCGCACGAGAGCTCCGGACCGGCCGGCATAACCTGGCAGAGGCGATGGCGCGTACTGTTCCCGGGTCGGTGAGGGCCCCGGCTGAGTCGTCGTCGCCCTTCAGTACGGTGGTGCAACGGATTGAGCGGCCCCTGCACCCGGAACGCTTCCGCCATGCCCTGGCAACCCTCGCCGAGGGGAGCTGTTGGCTGCGCGGACGGCTCTGGGTTGCCTCGGCGCCGGGCTGCCGGATCGCCGTCCAGGGCATCGGACCCCGCATCTGGCTGGAAAACACCGGCCCCTGGCAGGCCGCCCGGACACCCGTTCCGTTGACAGTGCGGGGCTGGCATCCGGAATTCGGTGACCGCGGCACGGTTCTGGCCATCACCGGAGATGATGTCGACGCCGCCGAAATCACCGCACTGCTGGCGGAGTGCGAACTGACCGAGGAGGAAATGGCCTCCGGCAGCCGCGCGTTCCCTGATCCCTTTGACCTGAACGAAGCAACAGAAACACCACAAAGGAGCAACTCATGAAAGTACGAAACTCGCTGCGGGCACTGAAGAAGATACCGGGAGCGCAGATCGTCCGCCGGCGTGGCCGCACCTTCGTCATCAACAAGAAAAACCCCAGAATGAAAGCCCGCCAGGGCTAACCACTGACGCCCCGGAGGGTGCCGTCGCCCGCGGGCAAGGCGCGGCACCCGATCCCGGTCTGGATCCGGCCCCGGCATCACAGGCCCGGCATCAGGCCGGTTTCGGGGCGCAGCTGAGCACAGCTAGCGCCCTTCCAGGTTCCAGCCCCAGCCGTTCCAGACCATCAGGTGAGGGCCTCCCGATCAACGTCAGCCGGTATTCACCCTGCTGATGAGGTCCGGCTCAGATGCCGGTGAACTCGTGTCCCTGGGCCGGGAGCCCGGCGGCCATCCAGGCCTTGAGCCCGCCCTTGAGCACGACTGCGTCCTGATAGCCGAGGGCCTTCAGTGCAGATAGGTACACATTCGACTGCCAGCGTTCACGCCGGGCCAGAGGCCAAGGCCCGTCAGCAAACAGATAGGTGCGGCGCCCTGGCCCTGAGCGGATCTCGCCGCCGCGCGGTCCACAAACCAAGTACCGTGGCCACTGCTGACAGGTGCCTGACCACTTGCGTAACCTCGGGCCCGGTGAAAACGTGAAGCTTTGCAGTGATTGCCAACGACAAGCACTTCAGGAGATGACATGTCCCTCGTCCGCGTGCATAATTTCTCGGTCTCCCTTGACGGCTTCGGCACCGGCGAAGGCCAGCAACTCGACGCTCCGTTCGGTCACGCAGGCTCACGGCTAATGGAGTGGGCCTTCGAGACGCGCACCTTCCGCGAGATGGGCATCCACGGGGAGTCGGAGGGATCCCGCGGCGTCGACGAGGCGTTCGCCAGCCAGTGGGGGCCCGGGATCGGCGTGGAGATCATGGGGCGCAACAAGTTCGGGCCTCAACGCGGTCCCTGGGAGGACGAGGAATGGAAGGGGTGGTGGGGCGATAACCCTGTCTTCCACACCCCTGTCGTTGTTCTGACACACCATCCCCGGCCGGTACTCGAAATGGAAGGCGGAACAACCTTCCATTTCGTTGACGCCGACCCCGCCTCCGCGCTCAAGCAGGCTCGCGCCCTGGCCGGCGACCTCGACGTCCGGATCGGTGGCGGCGTCAGCACGATTCGACAGTTCCTCGAAGCCGATCTGATCGACCACATGCACATCGTCCTCGTACCGATCGTCCTGGGCCGGGGCGAACGGCTCTGGGATGGACTCGAAGAACTCGAACAACGCTTTGAAATCGAAGCGACCCCTTCCCCACCCGGAGTTCTCCATCTGATCTTCACTCGCCGCACGGCCCGGTAGGCCGACATGGGAGCGACCGCCCGTGAACGTCCGTCCGGGAGACACCCCGCTCTATCAACGCCGAAAGTGGCGCGTCGTGTTCCATGGCCCGTCTCCGAGACCTATGGTCTGTCACCTCCGTTACGGTCTACGGAGAGCGTAGACATCTCTCAAGGAACGTACGCTAAGGAGCCCCTTGCGGGCTGTGAGGTGACACATGGCGCTGCGAATACAACGCCACTTATCGCTGCAATTCACAGCCGGCAACCCAGCAGACTCATCCATCCACGGAGTTCGTGTCTTAGAGAGCTTTTGTTTTTCAAGACACCGGGTTAGTGAACTAAAAGATGCGTCGGCGTCCGTTTGTAGCACCTTCACCGGGCAGTTTCTCGGGCGGGTCATACGGGAATCATCCAGAGCCGCAAAGACAGGGGTTTCCTGAAGCAGTGGTCGGGCCGCCGGCCCGGCCGGAGGGGGACCGGCTTACGGGCGCTGCACTTGGCTTGCAGGCGGCGCTAGCTGATGCCTTTATGGACAGATGCTTCTATATTCCGTCAACCAGCCCGGGCCGGTTGGTTGTGTACGCTTCGCGCTTGCAAGCGCTTGCGGCAACTGCGACGATTTGTCTACTATGGGCTGCATGGTGGTTAGTGTGGAATCAGTCGCGGAGCGGGCGGGGGTCTCGGTTTCAACCGTTTCTCGTGCATTGCGCGCCGTTCCTGGTGTTTCAATCGCCACCCGCAAGCGCGTGCAGGCGGTGGCTGACGAGCTAGGTTATTCGGCGTCCCCGGCAGCATCGCGCCTTGCGACAGGCCGGACCATGACCGTGGGCATCGTGGTGCCCGTGCTCGCCAAATGGTTTTTTGGAAAAGTCATCGGCGAAGCCACGCATACGCTCCGGGAGGCCGGCTATGACGTGCTCCTCTACGAGCTCGCCACTCCCGGACAGCGACAGAGGTTCTTCGGTACCGTCCATCTGCATGGCCGCGCGGACGGGGTCATTATCATGGCCTTGCAGCCGAGCAGAGAGGAACTCGAATCGCTCGCCTCTCAGGGGCAGGCAGTGGCTTTGCTGGGTGCCGAATCGCCGGGTTCCGCATCGGTGTCCGTGGACAACGTCGCGGCCGGGCGGGCTGCGGTGAGGCATCTGTTGAACCTCGGTCACGAGCGGATAGCTTTCATCGGCATCCGTGATGAGGAGGACAGCAACCTGGGCGGCGTGCCGCCCCTGCAGCGCCTGGTGGGCTACAGGGAGGCCTTGGCCGAAGTCGGGCTCGCCCAGGAAGACGTCCTTGAACAGTTCGATGAGAACAGTGTGGGCGGGGGCGCTGCAGCCATGTCCCGGCTGCTTGTCGCGGAACGGGCTCCGACCGCGGCATTTGTCGCCTCCGACGAGATGGCCTTTGGTGTCCTCAAAGTCCTCCGCCAGGCAGGCCTGGATGTTCCCCGGGACTTCTCCGTGCTCGGTTTCGACAACCATGAGCTCTGCGATGTCGTGGGCCTGACAACCATGGACCACGAGGTGGCCGAACAAGGACAAGATGTCGCCCGGCTCCTCCTGGAGATCATGCATGGAGGGCACGCAGTGGCCCTTGCCCGTCTGGCTCGTCTTATCGTCCGGGAGTCCACCGCACCGCCCCGGGCATTGCGCACAATACGTACCGCCCCAGACTCTCCGCATTCCGCCGGACACTCCGGCAATCTCTGAAGGGAAACTTCATGCAATACCGCAAACTCGGCAACAGCGGCATGTACATCAGCGCGATTGCGCTGGGCAACTGGGCCACCCACGGCGAAACCGTGGACCAGGACGTCGCCACGGCGTGCGTGCAAAAGGCCCTGGACCTTGGTATCACCACCTTCGACACCGCCGACGCCTACGCGGGCACCAAAGCCGAAACCATGCTGGGCGAGGCCCTCAAGGACGTTCGCCGCGAGGGCATCGAGGTCATGACCAAGGCGTTCTTCCCCACCGGGCCGGGCAAGAACGACCGCGGCCTGTCCCGCAAGCACATCATGGAGTCCATCAACGGCTCGCTGCGCCGCTTGCAGACGGATTACGTGGACGTCTACCAGGCGCACCGCTACGACTACGAAACCCCTCTCGAAGAAACCATGGGCGCCTTCGCCGACATCGTCCGAGCGGGCAAAGCTCACTACATTGGCGTCTCCGAATGGACCGTGGAGGAGATCCGCGCTGGGGCCGCCTTGGCGGCTGAGCTAGGCATCCAGCTCGTCTCCAGCCAGCCGCAATACAACATGCTCTGGCGCGTCATCGAGGCCGAAGTCGTGCCGACCTGCGAGGAGCTTGGGATCACCCAGGTGTGCTGGTCGCCGCTGGCCCAAGGCGTGCTGAGCGGCAAGTACGGCGCCCCGACCGTTCCGATCGGCAGCCGTTTCAGCTCCGATGACGGAGGCATGAAGGCCGAGCACAAGTTCATGCAGCCGGCTGTCATCGAACGGGTTGCGAAGCTCAAGCCGATCGCTGCGGATCTCGGCGTGCCGATGGCCACCTTGGCCGTGGCCTGGGTCCTGGCCAACCCTAACGTCTCCGCAGCGATTGTCGGCGCCAGCCGGCCCGAACAGCTCGAAGACACGGTCAAAGCCGCCGACTTGGTCCTCGAACACGAAGTGCTTGAACAGATCGACGGTGCCCTGGGCGATGTCGTGGAGCGCGACCCCGCCAAGGTGGAGTCTTTCCCCCAGCGCGTTTAAGGTACGACGGCCCTGGCAGAGCCGGCGTCGACGCTGTTGAGTTGCCGGAAGATTTGCCGGGTGATGTATCTCTTGAGGCTGCGGATGATTTCCTTTTTGGTGCGTCCTTGGTTTGTTCGTTTCGCGACGTAGTCTCTCGTGGCCTGGTCGCGGTTCATTCTGACGAGGGCGATGGTGTAGATCGCTTTGTTGAGTTGGCGGTCGCCGCCGCGGTTCAGGCGGAATCTGGTGGTCCCACCTGATGAGGCCGGGACCGGGCAGGTGCCGGCCAGTGCTGCGAATGCGGCCTCGGAGCGCACTCTTCCAGTGTGTGACCAGGCTGTGAGGATGATTGCCGCAAGGACTGGGCCAATGCCGTAGATTTCCAGAAGAGCCGGCTGCACTTGCTGCACGAGTGACTCGAGTTCGGTATGGTTTGTGGCCATTTGCTCTTGCAGGGTCAGGATCTGCTTCGCAAGGCGTGTAGCTTCGCGGCGGCAGGTTTGAACACCGAATTCCTCATCCCGTTCCCTCCAGGCTGCGATGGTGTTGATCTGGGTGATGGTCAAAGGTTTACGGGCGTCGATGCCGAGGTCGACCACCCGAAGGAGAGCGGTGAGAGCGTTAACGGCTGCGGTGCGTTCCCGGGCCATCGATCGCCGTGCGTTCGTCAGGATTCGAAGTGCCATGTGGTTCTGGCCGGACCGTGGTTCCCATAGACGGTCCACAGGAATGCCCAAGGTAGCCCGTGCTTTTTGGGCACTAATGTCCTGCTGGCCGGATTGGTCGCGGCCTCACCGCCTGCGCTCCTTCCGGTGTCCGCTCGGGACCGGTGCTTCAATAATAAGGAAGTGGAATGGTATCGATGCGGCCTGTTTTTGGGGTGCTGCCCGCCGTAGGCTATGGGCATCCATCGCACACAGGAGGTACCAATGCGCACGGCAGCATCTATGACTGAAACCGAGCAGGTCCACCGTCTTTCCGAAAACCTCATGAATCATTTGGCCAAGGGCAGGGAATGGGCCACGCCTGGGGTGGAGGCTGCACTGCTAAGAGCGGTGGCCGGGCTGGATACCGGCATTGAGACTGCATCCCCTCGCCTCCAGGCAGTTTTGCGCCATCTCGCTGACGACCTGGCCGGCGGTGTGGAGACACTCACTCCGCGGGTCCAGGAGCGTTTGAGGCGTGTTGGGACGAAAGCTGTGGCGGAGGTCGTGGAGCCGGTTGAGGCCGGACGGACAGTGTCCATGAAGTGGTGGTGGATAGGCGGGCTGTTGGCCGTGGCCGCCACCGGTGTCGTCGTGTGGCGCTCCTTGCAGGCGTCCGGGGAAGAGCCCGCGCCATCGTTAACTGTGCAGGAGACCGGCGGCACGGATTTTGATGCTGACCCGGATCTTGCCGCGGGCCGGATGTAGGAGCCACGCGCTGAGAGGAAGCTGGAACACGCTTCACCGTACGTTCCCTTAGCAGCGGTTTGCTTGGTCCTTGTCGGCTTGTTGATCCTGTGGATGGCGCCGTTGCAGCCCGGCAGTGGTCAGAGTGTCCTCGTAGTGAACAGAGAATCGCCGTGGACTGCATCAGGTTCTACTTGCCCGGTTTCGACAAATCCGAGTTTGTCCAGCACACGGCGTGAAGCGGTGTTCCAGTCACGAACTGTAGCCCATAGGCGTCGGTAGCCCGACGCCTGCGCCCGCTCGAGGATGGCCCACGAGGCCTCGGTTGCAAACCCCTGACGCCAGGTTTTGCGGAGGAACTCGAACGCGAGTTCTGGCTCTTCAGCACATCCATTCCCGTTGGGAATTAGCCCGCAGTAGCCGATGACCTGCCCCGAACTCATCTGCTCTGCGGCCAGCAACCCTGGAGAAGGGTGCCGGTCGTCATGACGGATCCGGTCCTCGAGATCTTCCAGCGAAGGATGACCGTCTGGACCGATGCGACGATGCGGAGGGACGCGAGGATCACGCTCGGTCCACAGCTCGCGCTGGACGGCGGCGTCAGACACACGCCATGGCCGCAGCAGCAGTCGATCGGTTACGAGGACGGCCTCGGCCTGGGGTACTCGCGCATGGTCCATAGCAATAATTATGGAGGTTATCGCCCTGGCAGGCTCCACCACAGCCGGGTACGGATACGGATCCTCTACCGGGCAATGGATCGTCCGGTGGAGCACCGGCTTCCGGGCGGACATCGGCGTCGGGCGGGAGGTCTGGTACCGCAATCCTGACTACTTGCCTAACCTCGGGCCCGGTGAAAATGTGAAGCTATACAGGTCATAGCGTCCACACTCGCGCCCCTCGCGGCACCTTGATACAGACCAGCACTGGCTGCCGCCCTCATCCCTACCCACGAAATGGGCCGTTCCCACCCGCCCGGTGGAGGATCGGCTTACGGACAGTAATGACAGATCGGTTCTACAGCCCAGACCCTCAAGCCGCTGGTACAAATGGCCTCTTTTGAGATTCAGAATTGGCTGACTACGCGGCTGACGTGTGTGAGCCAACGACCTCGCGTGTCGGGGTCTATTCCAGGTCTGTGGTGAGGACGAGTTCAATTGTCTGTGTGAGCAGTGCGAGTTCGGCGTTCTCCTCGAGGTCCGGCCACTCCTCTTTGATCTCCAGAAGCTCGTGCAGGAATGTCATTCCGGTGACGATGACCGCGAGCAGCACGGCCCGCTCCTTGGGGCGAGAGAGCCCGAGTTCGGTCATCATGGGCAGCATCATTCGACTGATGAAGATCTCGCGGAGCTGCGCTACAGCCTCGGGTTTCGAACTGGCTGCCCTCATCATTCCGAGGATGTTGCTGGCCTCGGGCGAGTTGACCGACTCGAGGATGCGGCGACCTATAGCCCGCGCAGCCTCCGCTCGTGGGAGAGCTGCCATGAGCTGTGGTGCTGCGAGAGCTTCCTCGCTCGGTGCGGGCATCGACGCCGCGAACAGGTGCTCCTTGCTGGAGAAGAAATAGATCGCAAGACTCGGATCGACTCCCGCGCGCTCGGCGATCATCCGCATAGTAGTCCGCTGATACCCGTGCTCGGCGAAGAGAGAGCGCGCGGCTTCGAGGATCTGTTGCTTGCTTTCGCTGGTCCCTCTTCGGCGACCTGCTCGTGCAGTGGTCATTGGCGCATCCCGGCCTAGTCGTGGTCCTTGACATGCAATCGTAACGATCTCTTGAAATTTTAATTCAACGGCCGTTCAATTAGAGGGCGTAGCGACAACATCCCTACCAACGAACCAAGGGGCAACGCCGTGACTCAATCCTTGACATCGCCGTCGATTGCGACGGGCGTGACTCCCGAACGCCTTCGAGGCTTACGGCGGTGGAACATCGCACTCGCAGTACTGCACCTCGGCCAGGCTGCCGTGCTTTTCTTCCTGACGAACGACTTCGCGATTCCGGTGCTCGCTTCGTATGTTGATGGTCCTCCCGGAGCAGGAGAGGAGGGAGGACTCGTAACTTCGACGCTCTTCGTGCTGACGATCGGGTATGTCCTCGTGGCATTTCTCGCTCTGGCTGGCATTGATCACCTGCTGACGGCGACGCTCGGCCGCAGAATCTATGAGCGTGACCTCCGGCGCGGCATCAACCGGTTCCGGTGGGTCGAGTACTCGTTCAGCGCGACCCTCATGGTCATCGTGATCGCACTCTACTGGGGCATCGTGACTATCAACGCCCTCATCGTCGTAGCCGGCGCCAACGTCGCGATGATTCTGTTCGGATACCTTCAAGAGCGAATGAACCCCCCGGGCCGAACAGCGACCACGATGGTCCCGTTTTGGTTCGGTGCGCTGGTTGGAGTGACTCCGTGGGTGGCGATGGGCCTCAACATCCCCCTGTACTCCGACGCTCCGGAGTACATCTTCGTCATCTTGGCGATTCAGGGCGTTCTCTTTTTCTGCTTCGGACTCACTCAGTGGCTTCAGTACCGGGAAATAGGCCCGTGGGCCAACTATGCGTTCGGTGAGAAAACGTATCTGGTGCTGAGTCTCGCGGCGAAATCTCTGCTGACGTGGCAGGTCTTCCTGGCCTCTCTCATCGAATGAATAAGTGATTACTCCGGCGGAAGCAATTGTGCCTAGTGGATGAAGAATCCTCAGGAGGAACGGTGTCCTAGCTGACCTTGGTGGGCGATGCCGTAGCGGGTAACCGATCACAGCTCCTCGACACCATAGGTCTCCAGAACAGCGGCTCACCGGCTTGACCGTGGATGGCCGTGGGCATGCCGATTAAATAGTGCACCTGATCTGTCCTCCAAGGCGGGATGGAGAAGGATCGGCTTTCGGGCGCTGGTTCGACACCGAGCGATCACAAGACGCCGCCACTTAGCGATCAAATCCACAGTTCACAGACCACCGCCACCAAGCGCTAAAGTCCACAGGCCGGTGTAGATTGGCGCAGATGCTGCGCATTGGCTCAATCGTCATCCGGGTGGACAACCTCGAACGCCAGATGGGTTTCTGGCAGGCCGCGCTGGGTTACGTACCGCGGCACGATCCCAGCGGGGACTTTGTCATTCTGCAACCGCCGGACGGCGTCGGCACCTGCATTTCCTTGGACCGGGTTCCAGCGACGCTCCAGATCCCCCCGCGCTTGCATCTGGACCTTTATACGGACCAGCAGGACGCCGAAGTGCAGCGGCTCCTGGCCCTGGGCGCGACCCGTGTGGAATGGAACAAGCGGCCGGCCGACGCGGACTACGTGATCCTTGCCGACCCGGAGGGCAACCGGTTCTGCGTGGTGGACACCGCGCAGCAGCCGTGAGCCGGCTTCCCGGCAGCACGGCACTTAGCCGTTCAGCACCACGTTCACCGGCGGTTCGCCCGCCAGCATGAGCTCGATCTGCCGCTGTACGAGCTTCCCCATCCGCGGGCGCATCGCCGAGCTCGCCCCGCCGACGTGCGGGCTGATGATGACGCCGGGGGTCCGCCACAGCGGGTGGTCCTGTGGCAGCGGCTCGGGATCCGTGACGTCCAGGGCGGCCCGGATCCGACCGGAGGCGGTGTGCCGGACCAGGGCGTCGGTGTCCGCGACCGGTCCGCGGGCCACGTTGACCACCAGGGCGCCGTCGGGCATCGCCGCGAGAAATTTGTCGTCGATCAGGTGGCGGGTGGCGTCGCTGAGCGGGACCCCCACAACCACGATGTCGTGCTCCGGCAGCAGGGTGTGCAGTTCCTCGATGCCGTGGACGTGGCCGCGCGGGTCCGTCCGTTCCTTGCTGGCCACCCGGGTCACGGTGGTTTCGAACGGCAGGAGGCGGTCTTCAATCGCCTTGCCCACTCCGCCGTAGCCGACGATGAGCACGCGCCGGTCGGCGAGGCTGGCGGTGGGCCGGGTCTCCCAGCGGCCCTCCTGCTGGTTCTGCAGCAGCCGCGGGAACTCGCGCTGGCTGGCCAGGATCAGGGCCAGGGTCAGTTCGGCGGTGGAGGTTTCGTGGACACCGGCGGCGTTGGCGAACACCCGGCCCGCCGGCAGGGACTCCGCGACGCCGTCGTAGCCGATCGACTGGCTCTGCACGAGCCCGGTCTCGACCGTATCCAGGCCGCGCAGGATCTGCGTGCTGCCCATGTAGGGCTGGACCACGATGTCGAGGCGAGGACGGGGCGGTTCCCCGGTCAGGTCCCATTCGACGACGGTGACGTCGGGGTGGGGCGGGAGGTACTCCCGCAGGGTCGGGTCCGGCAGGCTCACAGTTATTTTCCTCGGCATACCTGCCAGCCTAATGGTGCTTCCGCCGCTGGAGGGTGCTTCGGCGGCGGGCCGTGGCGTATGTCCGGGCCCGCCCCAGCCGGGAGTTTGCCCTCACCTTCGCGCTGGCCCGCGCGGCATTTGGACATGCCCATTCCCCGGGCATACATTGCAGGAAACCCCTCCCCCATTACTGACCTGGAAGGTCCTGCACGATGAACCCCTCGGGACCCACCCGCCCCGCTGCCAAGTCCCTCACTGCCCGGGGGAAGCTGCTTTTGGTCTGGGCGGCCACGGTCCTGGTGCTGCTGGGCATGGTGACCCTCGCCGTCGTCCGCACCGGGCCGGTCCCGGGGACGGACTTCCTCGCCGGCCCGCAGGAACATCGGGAGGAGCAGCCCGCGGCCGCGGCCCCGGAAGCGAAGAAGGCGACGGAGGCCCCGCGGGCCGCCGTCGACCTCGACGCCCTCGACGCCGAGGTGCGGCGGATCCTGGCCGAACACTCCGGCTATCGGATCGGCGTCGTCCTCGCGGACACCCACGGCGGGGAGCCGCGCAGCTACGGTGACGGGTCCGAATTTGTGGCGGCCAGCACCGCCAAGATCCTCACGGCGGCCGCGTACTACCATCTGGTGGAGACCGGCGAGAAGTCGCTGGACGTGCCGCTGGGCAGCTACAACGCCGCGTTCCAGCTCCAGGCGATGGTCAACGCGAGCAGCAACGACGCCTGGCTGCTGCTGATGCAGGACATCGGCTACCCCCAGCTGATCGAGTACGCCGCGTCGATCGGGATCAGCTACGACCCGGAACAGAACCTGCTGACCCCGGCCGAGATGGCGGACCTGCTCAAACAGCTCTCCACCGGGAAACTGCTCAACGCGGAGCATACGCAGGAGCTGCTTGGCTACATGCAGCAGACCAACAACGAACGGCTCATTCCGGCCGCCGTCGGCCCGGGCATTACGGTGCAGCACAAGTACGGCGAACTGGAGGGCTATGTCCACGACGCGGCCCTCCTGAGCTCCGGCGAGCGCTCCTACGCGCTGGCCATCTACTCCTGGGGCGAGGACGGCGAGAGCGAGGAACGCCTGGCCATGATCCACGAGCTGACGGGTGTGGTCACGAGGGCGGTGCTGGAGTAGGCAGGGCGGTCACGCGGAGGGCGTTCACGCGCCTTAACGCGCGAGAGCCCGCGGCACGGTGTGCGACGGGGCCCCGCGATCCAGCTGGAGTACCGGTTTAGCGGCCGAAGAGCTTGGCGAAGAAGCCGGTGTTGGTGCTGACTTCACCCTCGTGACCCTTGCAGCGGTCGGCGCTCTTGACGCCCCGCATAACCGAGTCAACGTGCTGGCCGCAGCCGGCCCAAGTGGTCTTACCGCACTTCTTGCATGCAACCTGTCGGCACATCTGGTTCTCCTTGTTGGTAGGTCTACGATTACTACTATACCCCCAGGGGTATATCTGTCAAAATGCGCACCGCAAAATTCGCCCCGTCAAAATCCTCTGCGCGGGAACACCCTGTTGCCTGCCTGCGTTGGTTCCGTACAGTGGCACCAGCGCTGGGCCGCTTCTGCACGATCTGACTTCCGAACCGTACCGAGAGGACTGCTGACATGGCTTACATCAAGGTTGGAACCGAGAACAGCACCGACATCGAGCTCTACTACGAGGACCACGGGAGCGGGCAGCCGGTGGTGCTGATCCACGGCTACCCGCTGGACGGATCGTCCTGGGAGAAGCAGACCACGGCCCTGCTGGGCGCCGGCTACCGGGTCATCACCTACGACCGCCGCGGCTTCGGCCAGTCCAGCAAGCCCACCGAAGGCTACGACTACGACACCTTCGCCGCGGACCTCGACACCCTGCTCACCAGCCTGGACCTGAACGACGTCGTGCTGGTGGGCTTCTCGATGGGAACCGGCGAGGTGGGCCGCTACCTCGGGACCTACGGTTCGGCCCGGGTGGCGAAGGCCGCGTTCCTCGGATCGCTGGAGCCCTACGTCCTGCAGACCGAGGACAACCCCGACGGCGTCCCGCAGTCCGTGTTCGACGGCCTGATGGAGGCTGTCACCACCGACCGCTACGCCTTCTTCACGGAGTTCTTCAAGAACTTCTACAACAGCGACACCTTCCTCGGCACGCCCCGGCTCAGCGAGGAAGTTATGCGGGCGGGCTGGAACCTTGCCACCTCGGGCGGACCCACCGCCTCGGCAGCCGCGCAGCCCACCTGGCTCACCGACTTCCGCGCCGACATCCCCAAGATCGATGTCCCCGCGCTGATCGTGCACGGCACCGAGGACCGGATCCTGCCGATCGACGTCACGGGCCGGCGGTTCACCAAGGCCCTGCCCAGCGCCGAGTACGTGGAAATCGAAGGCGCCCCGCACGGCATGCTCTGGACCCACGCCGCCGAGGTCAACGAGGCACTGCTCGGGTTCCTGGGGAAGCCGCGGGCGTAGCCTGAGCCAGCCCCTGCCGTCCGGGGCACTTCGACACGAAACGCCGGGCCGGCGTCGGCCAGTTCGACGCCGGCCTGAAGCAAAGTGCCCCCGGACCAACGCGGAAATCTGCCGTGACAGGCCGGCCCCCGTCTATTGATCATGGGCGTCAGCGGGCGGAGGATGAGAGGACCGGGTCCCCCAATGCCACGAGCGGACGCCGGGTCGACTCC
Source organism: Arthrobacter sp. UYEF36 (assembly GCF_040547025.1). Lineage (NCBI taxonomy): Bacteria > Bacillati > Actinomycetota > Actinomycetes > Micrococcales > Micrococcaceae > Arthrobacter > Arthrobacter sp. UYEF36. Next base: position 9,991 of record NZ_JBEPOX010000014.1, on the reverse strand, counting down.
CCGGAGAGTACGGGCGAGCTAATTGAAACCGGAATGGAATGCCGTCGCCTGATCGCAGTGCTAAGGCGGTGTGATCATGGCGGGCAGACGCCGTCCGACGCTACAGATTCGCATCCTCAGGCAGAAGGACTCAACCAATGTCCATCATCGATTCACCAAGAAAATCCCGCCCGTTGGCGGCCAGGATCGTGCTGGTCCAGGCCCTCGCCCTGGGGCTTATCGGGGGGACTGTCGCCCTGGCCGGGCCGGCCACCGCCGCAACCTCCGAACGCGGCTGCACAGTGGATCCGCTGAAGCCCACCCAACACCACCATGAAGTGGACTTCCGGATACATGTGGACTGCGACGGCAAGAAAACCGTGGAGATCCGGCAACTGCGCTTTGAAGACGACCACCACGGGCGTGACGATCGCCTAGGGAAGTCCACATTCGAGGAGTCCTTCGGTCCCCGCGACGACTCCGTGACGCTTCACAACTTCTGGGACGTGCCGAAGAACTCGGACCACAAAGAGGTCTATCAACTCGTTTCCTTCCGCGTTCGCAGCGGCAACAGCGACAATTGGTCCGATTGGACCCGCTGGGAAAAGAGCGATGCGGCCATTATCCACGACTGCCATTGCAGCGGCGCCGGTGACTCCGCAACAAAAGCCAACTAACCTGCCCACTGGCTCCCTTTGCCCCCAACCCTGGCGTGATGCCCGCATCGGGGATGCCTCCCGGCCCTGCCCCTGCCGTCCGGGGGCACATTGACACGAAACGCCGGGCCGGCGTCGGCCATTTCGCCGCCGGACGGCAGCAACGTACCCCCCGGACCGCCGAACGAATCAAACGTTGATGCCGAGCCACGCCCGCTAAGCCGCGCCTTGAAGCAACTGCCACCTACTGGCAGGGCTGGAATTTAGGTTTCGTCGTCCCACATGCCGGTGTCCGCGGTGTCTTCCGGCTTGTTCTCCGCCTCAGGGTCGCCGGATCCGACGTAGGCGGCGGGTACCGTCCCGGCGGCCTGGGTCAACTGCTCCGCGCGGATGTTGTCGGCCTGGCCAGGCTCGGCGTGCGGCTGGCGGGCCTCGACGGCGTCCGGGTCACCCGGTCCCCGCAGGCCGGCCAGATCGTTGCTGGGATCATTCGGATCACTCATGACACTGCCTTTCATCCATGAACCACGTCCTTCCCAGACTAACGTGGAGAGCGGATCGGCCGCCGGACAGCGCCTGCGCCAGTTGGTAGCCGGGAGCTTTGTTGCAGCCCGTCAGCACCGACCCGAAGTTGACACCGACAGGAGGGTGCTGTTCACTTTTTGCATATGCTGAAATAACAGTTCCATGATGCGGAATAATTTGCCCGCATAGCCCTACACCGTGGATGCCAGCATCACAACACAAGGACCTGCCTCATGCACCTTGAACAGTTCAACGCGGCCAGCCGCACGGAGGCCGACGATGCCCTGCGTCCCTGCCTGGACATCCAGCGCTGGATCGACGAAATCGCCGACGCCCGCCCCTTTTCTGACCTCGAATCCCTCCTTGAGGCAGGCCGCCGCGCCGCCGACCCGTTCACCCCGGCGGAGATCGACGCGGCACTCGCCCACCACCCGCGGATCGGCGAGCGGGCCCAGGGAGACAGCACGGAGGCCCGGCTCTCCCACTCGGAACAGGCCGGGCTGGGCGAAGCCGACGCAGCCGTCGCGGAAGCCCTGGCCGAGGGAAACCGGACCTACGACGAGAAGTTCGGGCAGGTGTTCCTGATCCGCGCAGCCGGCCGCAGCCGCGAGGAGATCCTGGCCGCGCTCAACAGCAGGCTGGGGAACACACCCGAAGAAGAACAGGCAGTTATTGGCCAGCAGTTGCGGGAAATCGCAGTGCTCCGACTCGAAGGACTGATCGGCAAATGAGCATGTCCCACGTCACCACCCATGTACTCGACACCGGCTCCGGCAAACCGGCGTCGGACGTCCCGGTCACCCTCCATGTGCTCGACGGCGAACGCTGGGTCCGGATCGCCGAGGGCGCCACCGACGCGGACGGGCGCATCAAACAACTGGGCCCGGACCGGCTGCCCACGGGAACCTACCGACTGGCCTTCGATACGGGTAAGTACTTCGCCGCCAGCGGGACCGACACGTTCTTCCCCGAAGTGACTCTCACTTTTGGCGTGGTGGGGTCGGAGGCCCACTACCATGTGCCGCTCCTGCTGAGCCCTTTCGCATATTCCACCTATCGGGGCAGCTGAATCCACCGCAAACGGACGTGACAGGAAGGGCCCGCGGCGACGCCGCGGGCCCTTTTTGCGCGTCCGCGACTGCAACGCGGGGTCAGATATCGCCCATTCCAAGGGGCCAAACGGGCCGTATCTGACCCCGCGTTGCCTGTGGCGCGCAGACCTTCAGCTGTCACAATCGGTGATTTGGCCCAGGCGGGCCACAACGGCACAAACTCCTTGACAGTGGCCCGGGTCACTTCTATTCTAATTTTGGGATCCCAAAATGGGATCCCAAAAGATCGCGATCAGGATCCCTGGCCACAGTTCACTGCCCGGCACCTCCGGAGAAGGACCCAGGACGCCCCACCAGCCGGCCTCCTGCCCCGCGAACACCCAAGCCTTTCTCCCCGTCCGCAATCTTTCTCTCTGTAAAGGAGAAGTTGTGTCTGTTCAAAACACTGAAACCACAGTCCCGCTCCCCGACGACAAAACCGGCAAGGACGGCGTGCAACGTCGCACCAACGTCCGCTGGAAAATGTTCCTGCTCCTGCTGGTCCTCGTCGCCGTCAACTACATCGACCGGGGCTCCATCTCGGTGGCCCTGCCGATCATCCAGAAGGAATTCAACCTCGCCCCCGAGCTCGTGGGCCTCCTGCTCTCCGCCTTCTTCTGGACCTACGCGCTGATGCAGGTCCCGGTAGGCCTCCTGATCGACAAGTTCGGTCCGCGCAAGGTCATGACGGCGTCCTGCGTCGGCTGGGGCGCGGCCACGGCGGCCTCCGGCCTGGCCGGCGGCTTCCTCAGCATGTTCATTGCCCGGCTGGGCATCGGCGTCACGGAGGCCGGTGTGATGCCGGCCGGCGGCAAGCTCAACGCCATCTGGATGCACAAGTCCGAGCGCGGACGCGGCGCCACCATCCTCGACGCCGGCGCGCCCCTGGGCGCCGGACTGGGCGGCATCCTGATTGCGGGCCTGATCGCTTCCACCGGCAGCTGGCGCATCGCCTTCATCGTCGCCGGCGCCGCCACCGTCCTGATGGGACTCGCTGTCTGGTGGTACGTCCGTGACAACCCCCGCCAGCACCGCGGGGTCAACGACGCCGAGGCCGACTACATCGAGGCCTCCCACGCGGCCGAGGACGCCGCGGCGGAGCTCGACGGCAGCAAGGGCAAGCGCGCGCTCCTGCCCTACCTGAAGTTCCGTTCCTTCTGGGCCATGTGCTTCGGCTGGCTGGGCTTCAACGGCGTCTTCTACGGACTGCTGACCTGGGGGCCGCTGTACCTGGCCCAGGACAAGGGCTTCGACCTCAAGACCATCGGCTGGTCCACCTTCGTGATCTTCGGCGCCGGCTTCGTCGGCGAAATCCTGGGCGGCGCCATCGCCGACAAATGGCAGTCCACCGGCGCCTCCGCCAACCGTGTGATGCGCACGCTCCTGGGCACCTCCAGCGTCGTCGTGATCGGCGGCCTTATCGGCGTCACCGTCGTGGCCGACCCCACCACCGCCGTCGTCCTCCTGTCCGTGGTGATGTTCTTCCTCCGCTGGGTGGGCCTGTTCTGGAGCATCCCGTCGATCCTGGGCGGCCGGACCAACGCCGGCGTCCTGGGCGGCGCAATGAACTTCAGCGGCAACATCTCCGGCTTCGTGACGCCGATTGCGGTCGGCCTGATCGTGGGCGCCACCGGCTCCTACACCTGGGCCCTGCTGTACTTCGTGGGATCCGCAATCATCATGGGCGTCTCCGTCCTGACCCTGAACTACAACAAGCGGCTACCTGTCTAAGCTAGCCAAACGCACCTGTTCCTGAAGCCGGGAACGCAATGCCAGACGAGAACCGAAAGTGGAGAAGCATGCAGATCGCCGAAGAGACCCCGGACAAGGAACGCCCCCTCCGGGAGGCTGTCCGGGACACGCTCCGCAACAGGATCTTCGAAGGGCATTACGTTCCCGGCACCAGGCTGGTGGAACGCGACCTCGCCGCTGAATTCAACGTGTCCCGGCTTCCCGTCCGCGAAGCGCTCCGCATGCTGCGCCAGGAAGGGCTCATCAGCGACCGGGGCGCCCGCGGAGCCGAGGTCAGCACCCTGAGCCCCAAGGACGTCGAGGACCTGTTCGACGTCAGGCAGTCCCTCGAGGTACTCGCCTGCCGCCTGGCCGCCACCCGCGCCACCGCCGACGACCTCAGCGCCCTCAAAGGCCTGCTGGACGAGGCAGACCGCTGCCTGGCCAAGGGCGCCATCATGGACGCCCACCGCGCCAACAGCGAATTCCACGATGCCATCACCCGGATCGCGGACAACGGCTTCCTGAAATCCGCGCTGGAACCCCTCCAGGGCCGCATGCACTGGCTCTTCCGCCACGTCAGCGACCTGCCGGAGCTCATCGAGGAACACCGCGCCCTCTATGCCGCCATCGCCAGCGGTGACCCGGAACGGGCAGCCGCCCAATCGGCGTCGCACATCGGCAAATACCGTGACCAGTTTCCGGAGGATTTCAGCCGGACAGAAACCGCCCTTCATCGGAAGAACTTATGAAACTCCTTGTCATCAACCCCAATATCAGCGACGACGTTACCGCCCTGATCGAGGCGGAAGCCCTCCGCTCCGCCTCCCCCGGAACCGACCTCGTGGTCCGCACCGCAGGGTACGGCGTGGAATACATCGAAACCCGGCTTGAGTCCCTGATCGCGGCGGGAGCGGTCGCCGAAATCGTCGCCGAGTATACGCGCGACGGCCCGGGATCCGGCAACAGCGTCGACGGCGTGGTGGTGGCCGCCTTCGGCGACCCCGGGATGCCTGCCCTGAAGGAACTCACCGACATCCCCGTCATCGGGATCACCGAGGCCGCCCTGTGCGCCGCCGCCCTGCAGGGGCACCGGTTCTCCATCATCGCCATCTCGGACCGGATCAGGCCCTGGTACCAGGACTGTGTGGAGCGCTTCGGGCTCGGCGGCCGGCTGGCATCGATCCGCTCCATCAACGAGTCCCTCCACGGCATCGCCTCGGTGCAGCGGGACTTCAAGGCAACCCTGCTGGCACTCAGCCACCAGGCCGTCACCGAGGACGGGGCCGACGTCGTGATCCTCGCCGGAGCGCCGCTTGCCGGACTGGCCCGCGAACTCCGCGGGCAGATCGGGGTCCCCGTGGTGGACGGCATCTCCGCAGGCATCCGCATGGCGGAAGCCGTGGTGGGCCTCGATTCCGGCGCGCACCGCGCCGGCGCCTTCGCAGCGCCCCCGGCCAAGGCCCGCCGCGGCCTCTCCGCGGACCTGGACGCCGCCCTCACCGCCGCGCAGAACGCCGCCGCGGCCGATGCCACCGGCGCCGGCGCCACCCAGCCGGCTTAGCCGCACCGGCCAACCAGCAACTTCAACCTAGGAGGACACCGATGTCCGACACCCCAGAACTCGTCATCGCCCACGGCACCGTGGTCAACAGCTTCGGCCGCCAGCATGCCCACATTGTGGTCCGGGAAGGCCGCATCGACCGCCTTGTGGACGCGGCCGAACCGGTCCCGGCCGCCATTCGCGTCATCGATGCCGCCGGCCTGCTGGTCATTCCCGGCGGCGTCGACGGACACTGCCACGTTGCCCAGATCACCGGGCGGTTCCGCACGCTCGATGACTACCGGACGACGTCGACGGCCGCTTTGTGGGGCGGCACCACCACCATCATCGACTTCGGCATCCCCCGCGATGCCCGGGAAACCCCACTCGCGGCCGTCCTGCACAAGAAGGAACTGGCCCGAGAGTCCCGGTGCGACGTCGCGCTGCACGGCTCCGTGGTCCGCTGGGACGAAACGGTGCCGTGGCAGCTGGAGCAGCTCGCCGCCGAGGGTGTCCGGTCCGTGAAGATGTACACCACCAACCGCGGCACCACCATGGCGGACGGGGACACCATCCTGAAGGTCATGCGCGAGATGGTCCGCCTGGATGGTCTGACCTACATCCACGCCGAGCACGATCCCATCATCGCGGACTGCACCCAGCAGCACGCGGACGACGGCCGGATCGGCATCGAACACCTGCACCGCACCCGCCCCGAACTGGCCGAAGAGGTCTCGGTCAAGGAAACACTGGCCATGGCCGAATACACCGGCGCCCCCGTCTACTTCGTGCACCAGTCCACCCCGGGCGCCGTGGATCTGGTCAGCGAGGCCCGCGCCCGCGGACAGGAGGCCTACTCCGAAACCTGCCCGCACTACCTCACCCTCGACAACAGCGTCTACGGCTCGGTGATGCCCGAGTGGTACGCCTGCTGCCCGCCCATGCGCAGCCCGCAGACCGTCGCCGCGCTCCGGGAACGGCTTGCCGACGGCGCCATCCACACCGTCGCCTCCGATCACTCCTGCTACGACCTCGCCCAAAAGCGGGAGCGAACGGACGACATCCGTGAAATGCCGCACGGACTGCCGGGAGTGGAAACCCGGATGCCCGTCACCTTCACCGCCCTGATGGAGGCGGCCGGCGAGGCACGGGTGGAGGACTTTGTCGAAGTCTTCGCCGCCGGCCCGGCCCGCATCAACGCCCTTCCCGGCAAGGGAACCATCGCGCCGGGGTTCGACGCCGACCTGGTCATCTTCGATCCGGCCGAGGAACGTGTGGTCGACGGCGGCGCCCTCCACATGGGGACCGACTTCTCCCCGTTCGACGGCCGGACGCTCGCCGGCTGGCCCGCCGTCGTCGTCTCCGCCGGACACGTGGTGGTGGACCGCGACGGCTTCCACGACCCCGGCCCCGCCGGCCGTTTCGTGACCCGCCGCGGTTTCCGCGAGCACCAGGCCGCCGCCGCGCCCGTCCCCACTCCCGCCGCCCAGGCCACACGCTAGGAGCCCCCATGCCTTCCGCAACCCGCCCCACCCGCATCGGCATGATCGTGCCGTCGTCCAACACCTGCCTCGAACCGCAGAGCTACCGGATCCTGGGCGACCGCGACGACGTCACCATCCACTTCGCCCGGATCCCGGTCACCCGGATTGCCCTGGACAAATCCTCGGACAAACAATTCGATGCCGCCGTCATGCGCTCGGCCGCCGAACTCCTCGCCACCGCCGACGTGGACGTCATTGCCTGGAACGGAACCTCCGGATCCTGGCTCGGCGCCGATCACGACCGCCGGCTTGTGGAGGACATCACGGACGCCACGGGCACCCCCGCCACCACCTCCACCCTGGCGTACATGGAGGCGTTCAAGACCTTCGGCACCGAACGCATCGGGCTCTTCACCCCCTATACCGGGGACGTCAATGAGCAGATTGTGGCGTCCTACCAGCGCGACGGCATCAAGACCCTCGACCACCGTTTCCTGGGCCTGAGCGACAACGAGTCGTTCGCCCGCGTGGCGGATGAGGAGATGCGTCCGGGGTCGCTGGAACTGGCGGCAGCCCGGCCGGACGCCATCATTTACCTTTGCACCAACCTCTACGGCGCCAACATCACCGCCGACATCGAGGCCGGGACCGGCGTTCCCGTGCTGGACTCGGTGGCCGTCACCCTATGGCATTGCCTCAAGATGGCGGGCGCGCCGCTGCTGGACCCGCGCTGGGGAAGGCTGCTGGTGAACTGATGCGCCCGGACCCATCAGGCTGCACGGACGATACAAGGGCTGTTGAATTCGACTTCATTCACTACCTCGACCAGTTGAATTTGGCTGTTCCCGCTTCGTCTGTGGTGCGAGAACTTAAATAGGGTGCTGTGCCGGATCAAGGTGGGCGGGCCATGATCGGTTTCATCATCGCCAGAGCCCAGCCGATGCCCCCGTCTGGCAGCCGACCGTGGACGAGCGAACGTTGCGGCCTAGGAACCTGATCCAACCTCAAGAAGGAAGTAAACATGAAATTTGCACGCCTCGGCGCCGTGGGTGCCGAAACTCCCGTCATCGTGGACGGTGGCATATTCTATTCCCTGGCCGGACTCACCCCGGACCTGGACGCGGACTTCTGGTCCTCGGGCGGTCCCGCCCGAGCAGCAGCCGCCCTGGTTGCAGGGGAACTGCCAGAAGTGGATGCCGCGAGCCTCCGTATCGGAGCACCCATCACCCGGCCTTCTTCCGTGTTCGGCATCGGATTGAACTACGCCGCACACGCCGCTGAGTCGGGTTCCGAACCACCCATCGCACCGGTCCTGTTCCAGAAGGCTGCCAATACGGTAGTGGGACCCAACGACGCCGTCGCCATCCCCCGCGGTTCCACCAAAACGGACTGGGAAGTCGAATTGGGCGTAGTCATCGGCACCCGCGCGTCCTACCTTGACTCACCATCGGATGCGCTCAATCACATCGCCGGCTTCGTCACGGTCAACGACCTGTCCGAGCGGAACTTCCAGCTGGAAGGTTCCGGTGGCCAGTGGTCCAAGGGCAAGAGCTGCGCCGGTTTCTGCCCCACCGGTCCATACCTGGTCACCCCTGAGGACATGGATCCAGGCAACCTCCGGCTGCGCAGCTGGGTAAATGGCGAACCGCGCCAGAACTCCACCACGCAAGACTTGATCTTCGACGTGGCCACCATTATCCATAACCTCAGCCAGTACGTGGTCCTGGAACCGGGCGACCTGATCTGCACCGGCACTCCGGAGGGCGTGGCCCTGTCCGGACGCTTCCCTTATCTAAAAGCCGGGGACGTCGTGGAGATAGAGGTGTCGGGCCTTGGACGCCAGCGCCAGGAGTTCATCCAGTTGTGACCTGGTCCAGATCCGACTTCGGAAGCCCGGTGCAGCATCGGGCTTCCGAGGTCGGCATCTCCGCGCGTACCGGCATCCTGTCCACCCGGCGTGCCAGCGTCCTGACGGCAATCCATGAGAGTAGCTCACCATGCCATACCTGTGTCTCCTGCTGTCAGGAGCGGCGCTTCTGATTAATGGGCTGGCCATGCTCGGCCGGATACCCCTGCGGGATTCAGCGGTCTTCAGCTTGCTGATCGGCACGACCCAGATTGCGCTGGGTACCATTTACGTCGGCGCTGCTGGTGGCAGTGACCCTCGGTTGCTCCCTGGTGCGTCCGGAATGTTCCTTTTCGGATTGACATATGTGTATGTCGGCCTGGACGTTCTCCTGCAGCTCGGGTCCAAAGGTCTGGGGTGGTTCAGTGGTTTGGTCGGTGCATTCGGGATGCTACTGGCGACTATTTCGTTTTCAGACGATCCGCTGTTGAGTGTGCTGTGGCTTTGCTGGGCATTCCTATGGATCTTGTTCTTCGTCCGGCTGGTGCTCGGATTCGAGGGTTTGGCGCCCTTTGTTGGTTGGGCGCTTGTACTGACCAGCCAGGTGACAGCCACAATTCCGGCGTTCATGGGACTGGCGGGGCACTGGCCCTACGAGCGAGGTATTGCTATGGGTACGGCAGCAGCCGTCGGGGTACTCCTCGTGGTGGCAGGGGGTCTCGGGCGACGCAAGAACCAAGGCCCCGCCGCGCGGGCCAGATGGGAAGCGGCAGGGCGCCGGTTTCGCAATTCCGAGTAGACCTTTTCCGACGTCACCGAACCCACGAGAATCAGCGGGTGATTCGCTCCCGGGACTGTCAGCCCGAAAAGCTCGGTGCCGCAGTCACAATCCGCCCACTGGCTTGCGGGAGACCTTGCTGGCCACTGGCCGCTGGCCTGCTTGACTGCCCGCAATCAGCTGAGTAATCTCGAAATGCAAGAAAGTTTTCTCACAGGATGAAAACTTGAGCCGACCATTCAACGACGAAAAGAGGTTGGACATGGCTGCAGGAGAAGAGACCTCCCATATCCTCAGCGGGTTGACTAACCAGCTGCCTGATCGTGATCCGGAAGAGACCGCCGAGTGGCTGGAGTCC
>NZ_JBEPOX010000013.1:0-142895 GCF_040547025.1 Arthrobacter sp. UYEF36 | reverse complement strand
ACCCTGTACGAATTCACCGACTCCTACAAGCGCCCGTTCGCCCTCCTGCATGTACCCACCACCAGCCACTACACCGTGATTTTCTCCACCGAACCCGACGGCGCGTCCCTGGTGGACCCGGAACAGGTCGATGCGTGGGTGGCGAACTGGGGCGGCTGGCTCGCCGGCCTCGGGGATGAAGCGGGCCTGGATGCAGCCGCCGTGACGGTGGAGACCGCACGGGATTCCGGTTACCGGCTCCGCAACGAAGTCACGATGAACATCGACCCGAACGCCCCGGAGTTTGCCAGGAACGTGCTCAACGAGGTCATCGACACGTATCCGGAAGGTTCGGCCACGGTCCGGGCCTGGGTATCCCTGTCCTTCAACGCCGCTTTGCGCTCAGGATCGAAGAAGCGCACACCTGAAGATGTGGCCCGTGACCTCGCCTCCCGGATCCCCGGCTTGTCGGCGCGGTTGCAGTCCACCGGCGCCGGGATCGCCCGTCCGATGTCCGCTCAGGAACTCTGCGAGGTCGTGCGGATCGCCTACGACCCGCCCGCTGCCCTGATCATTGACGAAGCGCACGCCGCCGGCTCCCCGGTGTCCCTGACCTGGGGCGAAGTTGGACCCTCCGCGACACAGGCGGGCTGGGATGACTACCGGCACGACAGCGCGTTCTCAGTTTCATGGACGATGACAGGTGCCCCGCGCGGTTCGGTGAACTCTTCGGTGTTGTCCCGGCTGTTGGCCCCGCACGGGGACATTGACCGTAAGCGGATCTCGCTGCTGTACCGCCCGATGGATTCGGCCCGTGCCGCGGCCGTGGTGGAGCGGGACCAGAACAACGCCAACGTCCGCATCACCTCCGGGAACCGCCCGTCCGCCCGGGCCCTGGTCGATGCCCGCTCCGCTGTGCAGACCGCGCAGGAGGAAGCCCAGGGTGCCGGGCTGGTGAACTTCGGGATGGTCGTCACGGCCACCGTGACCGAGAAGGACCGCCTCGCCGATGCCGTGGCCGCCGTGGAACAGACCTCCGGCACCGCCCGGGTGCTGCTGCGCCGGGCCTACGGCACCCAGGACACCGCGTTCGCCGCGTCCCTGCCCCTGGGTCTGGTCCTTCCCAAGCACAGCCTCCTGCCCTCCGAAATCAAGGACGCCCTGTAATGGCCCGCATGAAACTTTTCACCCGCCCCGCCAAGAAGGCTGCAGCACCGGTCAAGGCCGCGCCGAAGAAGAAGGCTGAGAAGGAATCGCGCCAGGCAGGTCCCGGCTCCCGCGGCTGGACCGGACGCGGCGGCGGCATGGCCCAGCTCGTTCCATCCGTGAAGGAATACCGGGGAACCACGGTCCAGGTCTGCGGGCTGTGGCCGTTTTCCTCCGGGGCGTCCTCGCCCATGATCGGCGTCCCGCTTGGACGCCATGAGGAGACCCAGGCCACGGTCTGCTGTGACCCGATCAGCTGGTTCCAACGGGCACGCCTGATTTCCAATCCGTCTGCGTTTATCCTGGGCAAGCCGGGGCTGGGAAAGTCCACCGTGGTGCGCCGGATGTTCATCGGTCTCTCCGCCCAGGGCGTCCACCCTCTGATCCTGGGGGACTTGAAAGGCGAGCACGTCAAAGCGGTCCAGGCACTCGGCGGACAGGTCATCAAGCTCGGCCGCGGCGTCGGGTACCTGAACATTCTTGACCCCGGCCAGGCTGTCGAAGCGGCGCAGCTGCTCGAGGACAGCGGCCACCATGAGGACGCCGCCCGGGTCCGCGCCGACGCGCACGGCCGGCGCCTGACCATGGTTGTCTCCCTGATCACCATCAGCCGGAACAACCCGCCCACCGATCAGGAACAGACGATCCTGGACCGTGCCTTGCGGGTCCTCGACGACCGGTTCGACGGTGTTCCCGTCCTGAAGGACCTTCTGGACGTGATCATTTCCGCGCCCGATGAGCTGCGGCAGGTCGCCTTGGATCGCGGCGACATGAATGTCTACCTGCAGGAAACCCGGGCGCTGGAAGCAACCCTGCTGGGCCTGACCGGTGGCGGGAAGCTCGGCGAAATTTTCTCCCGGCACACCACCAATCCCATGATGCGCGACCGCGCCGTGGTCTTCGATGTCTCCAGCATTGATGAGACCGAAACCGACCTCCAAGCTGCAATTCTGCTCGCGTGCTGGTCCTACGGTTTCGGCACTGTCAACGTCGCCAACGCCCTTGCCGATGCGGGTCTGGAACCGCGCCGGAACTACTTCGTGGTCCTGGATGAGCTGTGGCGGGCGCTGCGCGCCGGTAAAGGCATGGTCGACCGGGTGGACGCCCTGACCCGGTTGAACCGCTCCGTGGGTGTCGGGCAGATCATGATTTCCCACACCATGTCAGACCTGTTGGCCCTGCCGGCGGAAGAGGACCGGATGAAGGCCCGCGGCTTCGTTGAGCGCTCCGGCATGGTGATCTGCGGTGGCCTGCCGGCCTCCGAGATGCCGTTGCTGACCTCGGCCATTCCACTCTCCCGGCAGGAACAGCAGAAGCTCATCTCCTGGCAGGACCCGCCCGCCTGGGACTCCCGCGGCGTCGACGTCGAACCCCCGGGCCGGGGGAAGTTTCTGATCAAGGTCGGTGGCAGGCCCGGAATCCCGGTCCTGGTCGGACTGACATCCATTGAGCAGGGCCCGGACGGAGTCAACGACACCGAGGGGAAATGGCACGAGGCCCCGGAAACCCTGCTCGAACCCATCGCCCCTGTCGTACCCGTCGAAGGAGGCACCCTGTGAGTGCACCGAACCGTAAAGGCACGGGCATGGGCGATGCGCTGGGGATCTGGCTGGCCATCGGCGCAGCTGTCGTCATTGGGGGCGGCAGCTGGGTCTCAGCCCATCTCGGATCCTGGATGGCCGGCATCAAAGCACCGCCCGCCCAGCCGATTGATTTGATCGCCGGGCTCATCAAGGGCCGGGTGCCGTGGCCCGTCCAGTCCACCATCGCGGCCGCCCTCATTGCCGCCGTGGTCTTGGTCCTGGCCGTCGTCGTGCTCGTGGCGTGGAGGAAGGGTGCGTCCAAGCGTGCCCGCGTCGACAAGGCGGCACGGTACCTGGGTCGAGGGAAGTCCTTGGCTGCGTTCTCCGAGAAGGGCGCGAAAGCGACGGCCGAGAGGCTGGGCGTGAAGGGCACTCCGGGCATCGTCGTCGGCAAAGTCGTCTCCACGAGCCAGACGTTCATTCAGTCCTGGGAAGACCTCAGCCTCGATATCTGGGGACCCCGTACCGGTAAGTCGACCTCACGGGTCATGCCCGCGATCTTGGACGCGCCCGGCGCCGTGGTCTCCACCTCGAACAAGCGCGACGTGGTGGACGGCACCCGGGGCGTCCGCGAGGCCACCGGCCCCGTGTGGGTGTTCGACCCGCAGAAGATCGCCCAGGAAGAATCGGACTGGTGGTGGAACCCGCTCTCCTACGTCACCGACGAAGAGAAGGCATTCAAGCTCACCCAGCACTTCTCGGTCGGTTCCCGCGTTCCGGGGTCCAAGCCGGATGCCTACTTCGACCCCAAAGCCGAAGACATCCTCTCCTCGTACTTCCTCGCGGCCGCACTGGGCGAGCTTCCCATCACGCAGGTTTACTTGTGGGTTACGAAGCAGGTCAGCCAGGAACCCATCGAAATCCTGAAAGAGCATGACTACGAGCTGCAGTACAAGGGCCTGGAGTCCACGCTGAAGCTTGCCGACAAGCAGCGTGACGGTATTTTCGGCACCGCCGAGAAGATGATCCAGTGCCTCAAGTCCAGGAACACGCTGCGCTGGGTCGCGCCGACAGGCGGCACAACTGTAGCTACGGATGCGCGCCGGCAGTTCAACCCGCACGCGTTCGCGGCTTCTCAGGAGACGATCTACATCCTTTCCAAGGAAGGTGCCGGCTCTGCTGCCCCGCTCACCACAGCGTTGACGGTGGCCATTGCTGAAGCGATGGAGGAACGGGCCGAGCGCAGCGGCGGCCGCCTGCCCAAGCCTGCGCTGTTCGCCCTCGATGAGCTGGCCAACGTCGTCCGCTGGGCAGCCCTGCCGGATCAGTTCAGCCACTACGGCTCCAAGGGCCTGATCGTCATGGGCATCCTGCAGTCCTGGTCACAGGGCGTTGAACTGTGGGGCGAAGCGAACATGCGGAAAATCTGGTCGGCCTCGAACGTCAAGGTCTACGGCGGTGGCGTCGCCGAAGAAGGCTTCCTCCGGGCACTCTCGGACCTGATCGGGGACTACAGCTACACCAATGTCTCCATTTCCTCCGGAAAGTCCGGCTCCAGCCGCTCCCGGCAGGAGGGCAAGGAACGCATCTTCGATGTCTCCAACCTCGCCGAGCTCGACCGCGGCCGCGCCGTGGTCCTCGCCTCCGGTGCCCCGGCCACGCTGGTCCGCACCAAGCCCTGGTACACCGGCCCGCACAAGGACGCCGTGGAAGCCTCCATTAGGAAGTACAGCCCCCGCCCGGAGGAGCCGGAGGTCGCCCTGGTGCCCTCCGCGCCGGTCGCTAATCCCTGGGTCACGACGTAGGAGGTTTGAGATGACCAACAACATCGGCCGATTCAGCTCCAGCGACATTGAGACACCTGCAGACGCCCCGGTAGAAGAGCAGAAGCCAGCTGAACTTGTCTACGGCTCAGCCGAAGAGTTTCTGCACGAGCAGCTGCTGCCAACGTACGTCCGCGACGTCGACGGCCGCGCCGCGAAGTGGTGCATCGAGTGGTACTACCATCCGGAAGCAGTCACCCGGGTAGAAGCACTGTGGCGGGCCTGGGAACACCTCAGACTCGACGGAGCGACGGGTATCAGTGTCTGGTTCAAGGACCATGCGGACCATCACATGAGCGTGCTCCTGGACCCACGGGGCCCGTTCCACAAATGCGATATGCAAAAACACCGGGACCCCGAACACCTAGAGCCAAAGAAGGCCCCGGAAGGCTGGTTCCCCGACGTGCGGACTCAGGGAACTTAGAGAAAACCCCTCACACAAATAGAGGGGGCGACGCCCCCGTTGGCAGTCTCCTGATTATGGCAGCCTGAGTCGAGCCCACTTAGGTAGGGAAATCCCAGGCGAATGTGTTCGGCGAATGGCCGTTGTCGTGGAGGAACAAGTCGGCTACGTGCAGCGATCGACAGAGGTGTATGCGGTGACACGGGCCAGGGTCGACCCGGACGCTCTGGAGCAGCTGCGCCTGCTCGCAGTCGCATCACCTGCCCGCGAAAATTGATCCGTTCCAGGCCGACTGCAGGCTCCACATCCTGGTGCCCCGGGATGCCCTCACCAACGCCGGCATGGTGGGTCTGGCAGCCTGACCCGTCCACGCCCCGCATGGCCGGCGAGCCTCAAGCCGGTCACCCCACCGGGCCATGACGGGCAACGCCCTCACCGCACTTCCGTCGCCTGCCGGAAGTGAAATGTTCCCTCTCCTTCCCGGTTGATTTCCAGCGTCCCTGCCATGCCGGCTCCGCGCGCCCCAACATTGTCAACTCTGGAGAGGCTCCGGTTTGATTTGCCAGGGTGGCACGACAAGAAGGAACATGATTGCCGCGACCACGACGCCGGCCGCAGAGACGGTGTTGAGGTGAGTCGAGAGTGCCGTGCCGTTGTACATGGTCACTCCGACTGCAGCCAGTGCCGCGGCTAAAACAGTCAACACCACAAAGTGTTGTCGCCGAAGGCCGATAAGAAGCAGAAGTGCCGGAACGACATACCAGATCACGCTTGCCGTACCCATCGAATTGATCTGGCTGATGACGGCGGCGCTGCCTGGAATTGAGGCAACAAACGGCTGATAGAACATCGACGCACAATGAAGAATCAACCCCAAGAGACCAGCCGCGGCAAGGGAAAAGTCCCAGGCAGTCAGTCTGGCTGCCAGCCCTTTCGGAGGCAGCCCGGGAACTAAAAACCGCGAGAGCAGCAACAGCAAAGCAACGACGGCGAGGATCACCACAAATTCAGTCGACATTTCCACAGACTACAGAGGCGCCGCAGGGACTACGCCTTGGATTGCAGTTCTCCCGTTCGCCCGTCATCGAGCGGTCCAGAAACTCCCGCCCGGTGGTGCCCTGTTAGGTCCGGCCTTGGGACGCCGGATACACCGGCTTTGACGTCGTCGCATTCCTACAAACGTCCAAAACCCGCTCACATCCTGTGTAGCTGTCAACTTCGGTTGGGCGGCTATATCGCAGCTTCAAATGGCGGTGGGGCCGTCCCGTTTTGAGCGGTCACCGAATCTGGCGCTCCCCTTCCCTCGAGAAAATGGTGTTGCCTGCCCGAACGTTACCTGGACCGTAAGGTTTGGTCTCTGGCGTGGAGGCCGGGCGGAGTGCATAATCGTCACGTGCTGGCCGTGACCCTCGCCAGCATGCGGTGCACGCACGCGAGGGCGATTCGGGCGGACGGGTGAGTGGATTGTCAACGAACCAGGCACTGGACGATGTGGTCAAGGTCGCGCGGGAGCACGCCGAGAAGGTGGACACCGACGGGGTATATCCTCTCGAGGCGGTCGCGGAGTTACGGGCCGGCGGCCTCCTGGGGCTGGTGCTGCCCGTCGAGGCCGGCGGTGCCGGTGCCGGGCCGGAAGTGTTCACCGAGACGGTCAGTGCACTGGCAGAGGCGTGCGGTTCAACGGCGATGATCTATTTGATGCATGCCGCCGCCGCAGTCACGATCGCGGCCGCGCCGCCCCCGGATCTGCCGGACCTGCTGGCAGGTATGGCGCGCGGGACAACGCTGGGCACGCTGGCCTTCAGTGAACGGGGATCCCGGTCGCATTTCTGGGCGCCCGTCTCGATCGCGACCGCCAGCGGGAGTGCTGTCCGGTTGCGCGCTGACAAGAGTTGGGTGACGTCGGCCGCTCACGCCGACGTCTATGTGGTCTCCACCGGTGCGCCCTCGGGGGTGCCCGGTGAGGTGGACCTGTATGCCGTTCCGGCCGGTACGCCGGGTTTGACCGTGGCCGGTCCCTGGCGGGGGCTCGGGCTGCGCGGGAACGACTCCGCACCGATGACTGTCGACGCTGACATTCCAGCCGGGTACCGGCTGGGTGGGCCGGCGACGGGGTTCGCGCTGATGATGGCAACGGTGCTGCCGTGGTTCAACCTCGGCAACGCGGCGGTCTCGCTGGGTCTGGCATCTGCCGCTACCCGGGCCGCTGTCGACCACGTTGGAGCGGCCCGGCTCGAACACCTGGGCCAGTCACTGGCTGGGTTGCCTACGATCCGGGCCCAGATCGCCCGGATGGGCATCAGCCTGGCAGCGCAGCGTGCTTATCTGGCCCATGCCGCGGGCAGCGTCGCGGCCCCCGGGGAAGACACAATGCTGCATGTCCTCGGGGTTAAAGCCTCGGCCAATGATGCGGCACTCGAGATCACTGATGCGGCCATGCGGGTCTGCGGGGGTGCGGCGTTCTCCAAGCACCTGCCCATCGAACGGGCCTTCCGTGATGCGCGGGCGGGCTCGGTCATGGCGCCGACCGCTGATGCACTCTATGACTTCTATGGCAGGGCCATCACCGGCCTGCCGCTGTTCTGAGGAGGCCGGATCATGTCCGAGCAGCTGCTGGTGGGGGCCGTGGCCTACACCCCAAATGTGGTGCCCATCTGGGAAGGCATCCGCGAATACTTCGCGGACTCGCCGGCACCGATGGACTTTATCCTGTTCTCCAACTATGGACGCCAGGTCCAGGCGCTGCGGGCCGGACAGGTCGACATCATCTGGAACACCAACCTGGCCTACGTGCGCACGGTCATGCAGACCGGGGGCCGGGCCCGTGCACTGGCGATGCGCGACACTGACACACGCTTCGCGACCGTGTTCGTCGCCCGCACGGGAAGCGGCCTCTCCGGCCCTGGCGCCCTCGCCGGACAGCGGCTGGCCCTGGGGTCCGCGGACTCGGCCCAGGCCGCCATCCTGCCGCTGTACTACCTGGCCCGGGCCGGCCTGGACCCCACCTTGCTGGAGGTCACGCGGTTCAATAGTGACATCGGCAAGCACGGTGACACCGGGCGCAGCGAGCTGGACGCCATCGACGCGGTACTCGCCGGCGAGGCCGACGTCGCGGCCATCGGAATCACCACCTGGGAGGGCATCGGCGCCGGGGAGCTGATGCCGGAGGCGCTGGAGGCAGTGTGGCAAACCGAGCCTTACTGCCACTGCATGTTCACCGCCCTGGACACCCTGCCCGCCGAACGCTACGAACCGTGGGTCAGCACGCTGCTGGCCATGGACTGGGAACGGCCCGAGCACCGCCGGATCCTGGAGCTCGAGGGGTTGCGGCGCTGGGTCCGGCCCGAACTCGACGGCTACGCCGGGCTGTTCGCCGCCGTCGAGGAACAGGGGGTGACCAAGTGGTGGTGATCCTGGACCTGGTACGCACGATGGGGACCCTGGCCGAGGGTGCCACCGGTGTGGTGACTATTGGCTCAGCGACCGAGTTTGCCCTGGTCCAACGCTGGTGTGAACGAACGGGCAACACCCTCATCACCAGGTCATGGAGCGACGTCGGTCCCGGCGGCGTCGTCGTACGTCGCGGCCGCCTGCCCGACCCGGCAGTGACGCTGGGACCGGACCGCCTGCCCGGGGCCCGGCTTTGGCTGTACACGAACTTCCACTGCAACCTGGCCTGTGACTACTGCTGCGTCGCCTCCTCACCGAGGGCCGAACGCCGGGAGCTCGGCGTCGAACGGATCGCCCGCCTGGTCCGGGCGGGCGCCGACTGGGGCGTTCAGGAGGTTTATCTCACCGGGGGCGAACCGTTCCTGCTGCCCGACATCGCCCGTATCGTCGCAGACTGTGTCCGGCTGCTGCCGACCACCCTGCTGACCAACGGCATGCTATTCCGGGGGCCGGGGCTTCGTTCCTTGCGGGCCATGCCGCGCGAGGACTTCGCCCTACAGATCAGCCTGGACTCCCCGACCCCCGAGATCCACGACGGGCACCGCGGTGCCGGCAGCTGGGCCCGGGCGGTTGCCGGCGTCGGCGTCGCGCTCGGCGAGGGTTTCCGGGTCCGGGTGGCTGCCACGATCGCCTCGCCGCACGCGACAGATCTGGCCGCGCTGCACGATTTCCTCGACGGGCTGGGCATCCCCCGGGGGGATCAGGTCATCCGTCCGGTCGCGCAGGAGGGTGCCGCCGAAACCGGGGTCCAGTTCAGCCGCGAAACACTGGTCCCGGAAGTCACCGTCACCGCCGACGGGGTGTACTGGCACCCGGTCGCCGCGACGGATGACCGGGCCCTTGTCAGCAGGCAGATCGAGCCCCTGGGACCGGCGCTCAGCGAGGTCTACCGGCTCTTCGCCGAGCAATGGGCTGCAGCCGGCGCCGCCGCCAAACTCTTCCCCTGCGCGTAGGACGGGCCAACAATGTCCGGACCGGCCCAGCTGACCAACCGAAACCCGCGGTGCGTGCCCGCATTTCACAACCCACCCGGTGCGCGCCGGTCGAAAACGCTTTGCGGGTCGCCCGGGACACGCCTTGGGGCTAGCATGAAGCCATGACCCCCTGCGACGAGGTGTTTGTCGGACAAACGTACGGCGGGCGTATGGGATTGCCGGCCGGCGTTGGTCCCTGCAACGACACCCTCATGAAGGACACCAGCAAGGTCTCCGACCGTGTCTGATCTGGCCGCGACCACGACGCCGGGCGGCAGGACCGCCACCGAAGCACTCGACTCCGGGCCGGCCGCCCGGGCCGTCATCGCCGGCCTGCGCATTGCCGTGGCCTTGATGTGGATCCAGAACGTCGGCTGGAAGATCCCCCCGGACTTCGGCCGCGACGACCACACGGGGCTCTTCCAGTGGACCAGTTACGCCGTTGAGCATCCGGTCGTCCCGCCATTCTCCTGGCTGGTCCAGTACGTCGTGTTACCGAACTTCGCACTGTTCGGCTACGCCACCCTGCTGGTCGAGTTCAGCCTCGGCGCGTTCCTGCTCGCCGGCCTGCTCACCCGGTTCTGGGCCGCGATCGGCATCCTCCAGACCCTGGCCATCACCATGTCGATCCTGAACACACCCAACGAGTGGCACTGGTCCTACTACCTCATGCTCGCGGTGCACGCGGTGCTGATCGCGACGGCCGCCGGTCGATCCGCGGGGCTCGACGGCCTGCTCCGTCCCCGCTGGCGGGCCTCGTCGACCCGCCTGGCCAGGTTGGCACTGAGGGCATCATGAACGGTCCCCATGGCACTAGTCGCACGCGGCTGGATCAAGTGTCCCGGCGCCGGGCGCTCACGCTCAGTGCCCTCACAGGGGCAACCGCCCTCTTCGGGCTCATCGACTATGACCCGCTCCAGCTGGTACCGGTCAATCCGGCACAGGCAGTGATTCTTCTCGTTCTTGCCCTGATCGGCTTCGCCGGGACCATGCTCGGATCGCGCCCGATACTGTTCGGCGTCGGGGCCGTGATGATCGTTCTGGGCCTCTTCCGCCTTCTCACCTACGGACAGGAGTTCGGGCTGGGCGCCGGCAGCGTCGGAACGGCAGCGCTGCTGACCGGACTCGGCATGGCCTTCATCGGAATCATGCTCGTCGGTGACCAACCAACACCAGAACGCCGAGCCACGCCCACCGGGCCGGGCTAATGGCTGCGGCCGGCGAGCCTATACTGCGCCGACGCGAGTCCCACGAGGCGGTAAACCGGCCAGGGACAAGACCGAATCCGCGTGTCTGGACCCATGGCGCGGCCGGGTGAGCGACATGACCTGGCCCACCGTGGATGTTGTTCTGCCGTGTCTGAATGAATTCGGGGCACTGGAATGGGTCCTGGCCAGGATGCCGCACGGGTACCGGGCCATCGTGGTGGACAATGGCTCCATCGACGGCTCGGCGGAACTCGCGGCGGAGCTTGGCGCGACGGTGATCCGGGAAAGCCGGCGAGGATTCGGGGCGGCAGCCCACGCCGGCCTGCTCGCCGCTACGGCGGACTTCGTGGCGTTCTGTGACTGCGATGGCTCCCTGGATCCGGCCGGGCTGCCGGCCCTGGTGGCGCCTGTCATGGCCGGCACCGCCGATCTCGTGCTGGGCAGCCGCCAGCCACAGCAGGGCTCATGGCCTTTTCATGCCCGTAGCGCCAACCGCGTCCTGGCCTGGTGGCTGCGCCGCCGCACCGGCGAAGCAGTCACCGACCTCGGACCCATGCGGGCCGCACGCCGCACGGATCTTCTGTCCCTTCACCTTGAGGACCGCAGGAGCGGATATCCTCTGGAGATGTTTCTCAAAGCCAGCCTCCAGGGCTGGAGAATCAGCGAACTTCCGGTGGTCTATGCCCCGCGCACGGGCAAGTCCAAGGTAACCGGAACAGTCCTGGGCACGGTGAGGGCCGTGCGGGATATGTCGGCACAGCTCCGGGCGGCAGCCTCCGCAGCTGCTGCCGGGCCGGTCCGTAGCCTCCCCGGCAGCGAGGAATAGCAATGAGGCCAGCGCCGGTTCTGCGGGTGGCGGTCTTCGCCAAGGAGTGTCTGCCGGGCCGGGTGAAGACCCGGCTGACTCCGCCCTTGACGCCCGATCAGGCCGCTGACCTGGCACAACTGAGCCTCAGCAGGACCCTCGATACCATCAGGCTCCTGCCGGTGCGCGAACGGCTGTTGGTGATGGACGGGACAGCACGCGCCCGAGATGCCGCAGGATTCGCCGTTGTAGCCCAGACCGGGGGCCTGCTGGATGAACGGCTCGCCGCCTTCTGCGACGAAGCCACCGGCCCTTTGCTGATCGTCGGCATGGACACACCCCAGATGTCAGCGGTGCATCTTGCCCCGCTACTCATGGACTGGTCCGCGGCGACGCCACAGCACGATGCCTGGATCGGGGCGGCTGAAGACGGCGGCTTCTGGGCGCTGGCCTTTCGGCGGCCCGATGGCGCGCTGGTCCGCGGCGTGCCGATGTCCACGGACACGACCGGAGCCGAACAGCTCTCCCGGCTGGCGGCGGGCGGACTCTCCGTGGGGCTGTTGCCGGTTCTGCGGGACATGGACGACATGGACGATGCACGGGAGATCGCCGCCCAAATCCCGGGCACCGAATTCGCAGCCGCGGTGGCGGCCGCCATCGAACAACTGCAGGCCGGAGGCCGCAGTGACAAACCTGAAGACCGCGCTGTGGTCTCCGGGACGGCCTAGGGCGGGATCAAAGGGTGGAACCCGATACTGCGGAGCCGGCAGCGGCCACCCGCTCCAGGCCGCAGGCGCTGCTGGTTGCGCAGTTGCTTGCGCTGCTGGCGGCAGGTGCGTTCTTGCTGTGGTGGATGGTGCTGCCCGGCAACCGGTTTGCTGCAGCACCCAGCGTCGGATCCTGCCTGTCCTGGCTGGTTCTCCTCGCTGCTGTGCGTACGCTGCGGCACGTGCCACGCCGGCGCGTCGGCGCCGTTGTCATCGCAGGAATGGTGCTGCTGGGGCTGGCAGCCATGAGCGCCCCGCCCCGGACCAGCAACGACTCCGCCCGGTATGCGTGGGACGGCATCGTGCAGAAAGCCGGGGTGTCCCCGTATGCCTTCGTGCCCATCGACGAGACCCTCGCTGATCACCGGCCGGCCTGGCTGTTCGCCCCGGGCACGACAGGTCCTGACGGGAAAACTGTCTGTCCGGTGGATCTGTTTGCGACGGAGTCCGTGGCCGCCACGGGTTTTCCGTCCGGAAACCCGCTCTGCACGGCCATTAACCGGCCGCATGTGCCCACGATTTACCCTCCCACGGCTGAGCTCTATTTCCTCGCGGTGCGGGCAGCGGTCCCTGACACTGTGGGCTACCTGCCGTTCCAGCTGGCCGGGCTGCTGATCGGTGCGGCCGTCACACTGATGCTGCTCAGGGTGCTGGCCCGCACCGGCCTGCCCGTCCGCCTGGCCGCCGTCTGGGCCTGGAGCCCGTTCGTGCAACTCGAAGCGGTGAACAACGCCCACGTCGACGTGCTCGGTGCCGCGCTGCTCCTCGGCGCGGGGATGCTGCTGGTCGCCGGCAAACCCTTCCGGTCCGGCGCCGCCTTCGGCGCCGCCGTGGCCACCAAACTGATCCCCCTCATCGCAGCTCCCGCCCTGCTGTTCAGGCACCCGGCACGTTTCATTGCCGCCGCCGCCGGCACCTTCCTGCTCCTGTATGTGCCCTTTCTGCTGGCAGCCGGCGCCGGGGTCCTGGGCTTCTTGCCCGAGTACCTCAAGGAAGAGGGCTACAGCCAGGCCGGCGGCATCAGATTCGGCCTGGCACGCATCGTCTCGGCCGGCCCATGGCCCCTCATGCTCAGTGCAACGGCACTGGGTGTCGTGGCCCTGGTGGTGCTCCGCACAACGAATTCCCGGAACATCTGGGAGCGGCAGACGCTGATGATCGGACTGACGCTGCTGATCGTGAGCCCCAACTACCCCTGGTACGCGCTGATGCTGTTGCCCTGCATCGTCCTGAGCCGGAGGTGGGAGTACATCGCGGTGATCCTCGCCCTTGATGTCATCTACATGGTCCCCTCCACCCCACCGCATGACGCGACGATCAACCAGGCCGCCCTGCTCGCCGCAGCCCTGACCGTGGCCGTCGCCGCCTGGCTGCGCCACCGGGCCAGGTTCGTGCCGGACGGCACCACAACAGATTGGATGAAACAGTGAGCCCTGGTATTCAAACGCGCATCGGCATCATCGGAGGTTCCGGAACGTACCGGCTGCCCGGAGCCAGCGTGAAGTCAACCATGACCATCGACACCCCCTATGGCTTACCTTCGGGCCCGGTGACACTGGCGGAGATAGCCGGGCGCACCGTGGCGTTTCTGCCCCGGCATGGCGAGGGCCACTCGCTCCCCCCGCAGAAGATCAACTACCGCGCCAATCTGTGGGCGCTCAAGAGCCTTGGCGTCGAGGCAGTCCTTTCCTCATCGGCCGTCGGCGGCCTCCGGACACGGTACGCGCCGGATACCTTCGTGGTCACGGACCAGCTGATTGACCGCACCTGGGGCCGGGCGGACACCTTCTTCGACGGGGCGGCCTCCCAAGGCACCGAACCTGTTGGGGTGCAGCACCTGCCGGCCTCGGAGCCCTTCTGCCCGGGGCTGCGGGCGCACCTGTCCGAGTCGCTGGCGGCCGCCGGGTTCCTGCATGCGCCCACCGGGACAGTGGTGGTCATCAACGGGCCCCGCTTCTCGACGAAAGCCGAATCGGCCTGGCACGTGGCCGGTGGTGCCGACATCATCAGCATGACCCAGTACCCGGAACCCGTCCTGGCCGCTGAACTGAACATGGGCTTCGCCAATCTGGCCTACGTCACGGACTCCGATACCGGCCACGACGGATCGGCCCCCGTCACTGCAAGCGCGGTGTTTGAGCGGCTCAGGAACGCCCAGGAGCACATCCTCACCATTGTGGCGACAACCGTCGCAGCCATCGGCGGCGACTACGTCCCGCCGCGGCTCATGGACCAGTCCGCCGTGGACAGGATCATGGCCCAGCCAACCTCGCGCGGCGCGATGGACGCCGGATGAGGCTCCTGGTCACCGGAGGAGCCGGTTTCATTGGCTCCCACATTGTTGACGCCGCCCTGGACAAGGGCTGGCAGGTGCGCGTCCTGGACTCCCTGGACCCGGCCATCCACCCCGACCCGCCCACGCTGGACCACCGGGTGGAGCTGATGACCGGCGACGCCACCGACCCGGCAACGGTGCAGCGCGCACTCGATGGAATCACCACCGTGTGCCACCAAAGCGCGAAGGTAGGCCTGGGCGTCAGCTTCGCCGATGCACCCGAGTACATCCGCAACAATGACTTTGCGACGGCCGTGCTGCTCGCTTCCATGGAACGGCAGGGAATCCGCCAGCTGGTGTTGGCATCATCGATGGTTGTCTACGGCGAGGGGGCATACACGGACCCGGCCACCGGTCAGCCGGTCCGGCCGGGCCCACGTGCCGAGACGGACCTGCGCGCAGGAATCTATAATCCCCGGAGCCCGCAGACCGGCGAAATCCTGGTTCCGGGGCTCCTCACAGAAGATGCCCGGCTGGACCCGCGGAATGTCTACGCCGCATCAAAGCTGAGCCAGGAAAATCTTGCCGCCTCCTGGGCCCGTGCCGGCGCCGGCACGGCGATTGCGCTGAGATATCACAATGTGTACGGGCCGCGGATGCCGAGGGATACCCCCTATGCCGGGGTTGCCTCCCTCTTCCGGTCAGCCCTGGCCCGCGGGGACGCACCAAGGGTTTTTGAAGACGGCGCACAGCGGCGCAGTTTCATCCACGTCCGGGACGTCGCCGCCGCAAACATCGCCGCCATGGAGTCCCTGCGCCGGCCTGCGCAATCGCGACCGGAGTCCGTTTTCCGGGCCTACAACGTCGGGGCCGACGAAGTGCGGACTATCGGCGATGTGGCTGCGGCGCTCAGCACCCTCAGCAGCGGCCCGAAACCGGTGATGACCGGGGAATTCAGGTTGGGTGACGTCCGGCACATCACCGCTTCGTCGCAACGGATCAAGGACGAGCTGGGCTGGTATCCGGCCGTGGGATTTGAGCAGGGCATGCGTGAATTTGCCAGCGCCCCCTTGCGCGGAGCATAACGCGTGCCCCCACCGGCACCACCCGGAGTGAAATCGAGCAGATATGGACGCACCTGTTCGGCTGCATGTTTCAATCCGCCGATTGGGCGGACCTATCCGCCTCGCCCATATGAAGCAGCAGGAATCCGCTGACCGACCCGCGGTGGACCTGATTCAAGCCGTCACAGCGGACCTGGATGAGATTGACATACACATTACGTGCTTCATCGACCATCGGGGATGAAGCATGGATTCAGATATGGACGCGCTCGGGACCTCGGACCGGAAGCGAAATATCCGCTCGGACGGACTCAAATTCCCTCGCAGCGACCGGCGAGAACCGTGCAGCTCGCGGGGCTACACCGAAGGCTCTCTGCGCCCCGGCCGGCGATCGGGACACTAGGCGGCCAGCACCGGCTGACACCGCGGCGCGGCGTGCTCAAAGTCCCCTCACGTGCACCTAAGCAGGCCGGATGAAGCCCACGGCCCAGGCGCGCACTCCGATCCCGGATGCGGATCCGGGCAGCTCGTCCTGGCGGGCAGCCTATTCCGCCGAACCCCTGTGCTGAATGGGAGGAAAGCCGTCACCCGCATCTGTGGGCGCAACGGCCTTCCCCTATCCTCATCCACCGCCGGACGCAGCCGACGTTGTTCCCTGCACTTGCCGAAGCCGGCAGCGACTTTCGATTTTCCCCCAAAAACAAAAATCGGCTCGCGCGGACTGGGGTGAGTCTAAGCTTCGAGCCATTTGTATATCAAGACTCTTTAGAAAAGAACCCTCGCCGCCCAATGTCAGACGTATACGAGGGACGCCCCCGGCCGCCGACAGTGGAGGCAGTGGCGGGTGCGGGGGCGTCAGTGTCCGACCCCAAATTGGAGGATAAGGCCGGACCGATTAAGGATAAATTTTCCCCATAACGGAGTCAACGGCGACTTGTTCACGCCGGCCGGGAGAACTCAGGAGCGTCAGTCAGGCTGGGACTACTCCAGGCCGCTCAAGGCCATCTGACATGGCAGTTTGATTTGAACCGGTCTGAAGCGTCAGCGGCCGCCGCGGCCGGCAGGCTGGCTCCAATATCGGAGGGAGTCTGGAGCCGGCCCAGGGAGTCGGGACCTGGGGTGTGCCGTGCGGAAGTTCCCTAACGTCGGTGCCACGTCCCGAGGTCAACATATGGACTGGCCCTGCGCATTTCCTTGGGAGCTACCATGACGCCTGGCATCGGTCACCTCCGATGGGATCTCCGACGAGTACCGCGAACGGACCCCGGCCTCGATTCCCCTCGGCTGCGCGAGTGTGGACGTACGGCCACCTTCCGAAGGTCATGGCCACCCCGCCCCTCACGGTTGGCAGAGTGGATGTCTACGCCGACGCCTCGCGCTGGAACCGTTTTAAGTCCTCGTGTTCTGGCCAGACGACGAGCACCATGTGCACTGGGATACGCAGAGCGCTACTGGTAACCGTGCATATTCGTTTCATAACTAATCCTCCGCTGACGGAGCCGAGACTTCTCGTGTCGTGACTCCGCTCGGGGAGGGGGCTAGATGGCTCCATTTCCGGCACCCTTGCGGCGGCCTCGGATGGCATCTGCGATCAGACCCAACAGCCCTGCTAGTGCAATGATTACCCCGGTCACCAAGAGCACCTGTTCCGCAGGAAGTGCTGGTGCGAGCTCGTCGTAAAGAAGGGGTCCTAACGCCTCGGCGCAGTTTTCGATTGACGCGAATCGGCTGGTGCGCAGGAGAAATGCCGTGACAGAAATTGCGAAGCCGGTGGTCAGCATAATCAAGGGCCCTCAGCCCCCAGGGCCGATTTTCCTTCGAGCTTCGTTTAATGGCATCACGGTTTCCGCTTTGATGTATTTCGAACCTATATCAACTGGGCGGCACGCTTCACGCGGCGAAGATCACCGAAGAACTCGTCCACGTGAGCCGGCGTCCACTGCCATGGATACTCGTTCGTGGACTCCTGGAACCGAGTCACCAGCCGTTCGCCAGGTTCCGGCTCAACTGCTGGTTGCGCCAGCCGGTGAGCATCTGGGTGAACACGTGGTCCTCCGGGTGAAGGAAACGCACGACGCCGAAGCCGAGCACCCGTCCCGCTGAATCGACCGCCACGAACCCTCCAAGTGCATTGCATTGGATGCAAGAATCATGCAATTAATGCAGAACCCGTGCAAATCCGCGGATCAGAGGGCCGATCCTGCCTGATGTGCTCCAGCTTTTGAGGGCGGAGTGGTGGACTTGCGGGTAGCCTCGGCCGAACCACACACACGGTGTTTCTCCAGGTCGCAGGCAATTTTCTGCCTCAAGCGACGCGATACCGGGTGGCAATAGGCGGAGGAGGGGTGATCCTGCATCAGATGCAATAATCACCGTTCAGCTTGACGTAATCACGGCTATCGGCGATGCTCCAACAGACTTACAGAGTCAGTAAGTAACAGAGTCCAGATTTCGAGCAGCCTGCCTTCAATGCCCAGAAGATCTGGCCGCCAGTGCCCCGAAAGCGCGGGTTGAACAGCACGTGCGTAGTCGTTCTTGCGGCTACTGTCGGGCCTGAGCGCGAGGCTACCGCGAGCTACTTAAAATCACCTTCTAGCGATTGATCCCGGTACGCCGATAATGGACCTTCTTTAAAGCTGTCCAGTGGAATCTGGTTCTCGTCCCGGTATCCCGGAGAAACACTTCCTCCCTGCCCTGGACATCGTTTTGCTCCATGATGGGTGGCAATGCCATTTGGGGCGAAGTCAGCCGACGAAGAAACCGCGAAGTTCGGTTGCCATTGCTGCGGCTGATACTTGGTGTGTTTGGCCGCGGAGGCTCCGGTGTACTGCCTGGGGGACCGCGTTCGCGGTCCTTGTCTGGGCGGCTGTCATGGCGGAGGCGGCTTCTCCTCCGACCACGACCAGGGTCGGAACGTTGATGTGGTCGAGCCGGTCGATTGGTGCGGTGAAGTTGTTCAGGACGGCAATTTCGTAGGGGAGCGTGTTGGCGGCCGCTTTCTGGCTCTTCCAGACCTTGGGCATCAGACGGAGCATGATCGGTACGAACGCCGGGACGCCGATGACTTTGACCAGGAAGTAGGAGACCATGGCGCCGCGTTTGTCTTGGGCGAGTAGTGCGTTCAGGTGGCTTGCGTGGTCGAGGGGAACACCGTTGGTGTCACCCACGTTCGTGTAGGGGATTTCGTAGGTGGCGAGTTTCCGCATCTGTACACCGGCGGCGGCAGTTTCGAGAGCAAGGCCGGCGCCCTAGGAGATGCCGTAGACAAACGCGTTGCCGCCCGTGTGTGTCAATGGCCAATAGTTTGTGCCCACGGGCGGCCAGCAGAAATGCCCGCTGTTGGACGTGGTCGGGGCCATGCGCCGGCCCCGATATGCAGGGCATCAAGTTGAGGTGCCCACTCCGCGGCCGTTTCGAGAGTCTGCAGCGATGATTACCGGTGTTGCCCTTGCTGTGAGCACACCCGGCTGTGTGGTTTTCTACCAGTACATGATGGCTGTTTGCCCCGATTCGCCCGCCCAGTAGAGCCTGACTCGTGCCACGTAGTGACGGCCTTGGAAGAGCTTGGCTGAGACGCGGGAGTCGCGGGCTTCGCCGCTGTCATCGTCGCCGGCCACAAAGCGCAGTTCACCGTTGACTTCCTCGAACAGCACCAGAACGGTGTCAGCTGTTCCGAACGTGGCGATTTCGTACTCGCGAGAGGCCTCTGGCTTGAGTGAGAAGTCGGCCTGGCCTCCGGGGGCCAAGGAAAGGGGAACGGACTGGAATGGCTTCAGGACCGGAACTAACGGCGCCAGTGTCGGGAAAAATTTCAGCACCCACGCTTTGTCAGCGTCTGAGAGTCCGCCCGGGGGTTTGAGGCCGCCCTGGAAACGTGCGGGTTCCTTGATCAGCCCGGCCGGGAACCAATACTCCATGACGGACTCCGGGTCCCAGCTGGAGCCTTCAACTTCGCTGGCGTCAATCTTCCGCAGCACATTGTGCAGTGTCTGGTCCGGGGGCCAGTGGTTTGGTGCGCCGCCGAAATATTCGTAGACCTTGGGCTCGTCCCATACGATGCCGGCGAACGGATTCTGATGCTCATGCGGCATGCCGAGGGTATGTCCGATTTCGTGCAGCGCGGTGGTCCGGCCGTAGTCGTCGGTGAGGTCCCAGCCGAAGTTCATGGTGGGTTCGGTGGCGTTGATGCTGAGAATGTCGCGTCCAACGTATGACCATGAGCCGTCCGCCTGGTCAAAAGCGATCCGCACTTCGGCTTCACTTCGATCCGTCACCTGGGCGAATTCCAGACCAATGCCCAGATCCTTCCATTCCTGGAAGGCGTTCCGTACGGCGTCCTGCTGTGGCCCCGGTCCTTCAAGAAACCAGTAGTGCAGCACGGTGCCGTTGACCCATTTGAGCCGCAACATGCGTATAAGACGTTCCCTGCGGGGCGCCAGGTCTGGCCGCAACACCGGGCGGGATTGCGGTTTGAGGTCGCAGTGCGGGCGGGCGGTTTCTGCACTCATTACTTACTCCTAGAAGGGCCGGTTTCGCTGGTTTGTCAGGGGCTTTCCCCGGGCATGAGCCCGTTGCCCGGTTGATCGCCGTCCGATGAACCCGGTTTGTCCCCGGGCATCAGCCCGGGTGCCGGCTTCTCACCCGGCATCCGGGCCTGTCCTTCCCCTGGCATCGTGGCGCCGGTTCCCGTTGGTGGATCGCCTGGGGTTTCCCCTGTTTCCTCCTGAAGTCCTGTGCCGCCGGCACCAGCCCCCTGGCCGGGCCGGGCCGCAATCTTCACGGCGAGCTGCGGTGGGGCAGCTGACGGAACCGGTGACACGGCTACCTTGCGGACGCCGGAGTCATCATCGTCAACGAGATCGGTAAGGATGGTGGATGCTGACTCAGCCGGAAGGTTTCTGGCAGCCGCAGCGGATGCTACGCGTATGCTCGCAGTCCCGCTGCGTGTTGCGGCTGCAACAACATCCTGGCCCTGGTCGCCCTCGAGGAGGCTGGCGGCGAAGGCGGCCTTCGCAGCCAGCATCGGATCATCACCTTCAACGAGCGCCTGCAGGTGCGGGAGCGCCTCGTGCCCCAGTGCTGCGGCTTTGTCGTAGTTGGGCTCCTCAGATTCAAGGACCTCAACTACGGCCTTCATCGAGACGCTCATGGTGGCTCCTATAGGTCCTGCGTGAAGATGCTCGGTTCTCCTGTCGGCTCACCCGGACGGCGGGGTTCGCCGAGGACTAAAACCCGAGGGGTCACCGTGAGGCGGATGCCTGCCTTCTGCCCCAGCAGGTACTTGGATACTTCCGGGACGTCGATGCGCCCGCTCCAGCGGTTCGGGGTGGGGTCGGTGTCCTCGAGGAAGTCCTTGTCTTCAGGGTTCCAGTCCCGGACGGCGGCCGGGACGCTGCTGTTCCAGGCAGCCCATGCCCTGGGCAAGGGCCTGCCCTCGGATGGGGGTTCGATCTCTACGAGCAGTGTGTCCTGCCAGTCCTCCGTCTGTTCCAGGTGGTCGTCGAAGAAGAAGTGGCCTTCCGTTTCTGCGATCGACGTCAGCCGCAGTTTCAACGCATGGCGTAGCCGCGGTACCTTCTTGCCATCAATGTGCGGCCTGGGTGCCTGGGAGGAGAGGAAAGTAGTCAGCAGCGGCACGGGCGAATCGATGGGGTC
This sequence comes from Arthrobacter sp. UYEF36, assembly GCF_040547025.1. Lineage (NCBI taxonomy): Bacteria > Bacillati > Actinomycetota > Actinomycetes > Micrococcales > Micrococcaceae > Arthrobacter > Arthrobacter sp. UYEF36. The sequence continues at coordinate 121,763 of NZ_JBEPOX010000013.1, read as the reverse complement.
TCCTTCCTTCCAACGCTCAATTTGGACGGGGCAGAAGTGGGCCACGCTTTGCTCGTGGACCAGGACAGGGAGTCCACGTATGGCCAGGCCGACGTCGAGCTGGAACTCGACCTCGGGCAGAGCATCCCTTCCGATGGTGAAGCCCACGAGCTGCACCTCGACCTTGAGGTCACCGAAGAGGAAACGCTGAAGGTTTTGGTAACCCTCCTCTGAGTTTACTATCCCGTACCGGCCACTGTGGCTGCGGTGGACCACCGCCAGTGGTGCCCCGCGGACCGCGGCATTATCGATCTGGACAAGGCCGTCGCTGCGCGCTCCTACGATTTTGGAGGACAGACCGAACGCCACGTCGTAGTCCTCCGGGTTCGAGCCGACCAGGCAGAACAGTTCATCCACCGGGAACCCGTCATCCGGCATTTCGGTGCTGACGAAATCATCCCGGGTCCGTGTCGGTTGAACGGCCGCTGGAGTCAGGTATTCATACATCCTGTCCGGACCGAAAACGTCAGCGCCCTGCACTGCGGTGGCGTCACGGAGCCGCTCGAGCACTCCGAAGCCGACGGCGAAGCGGATTCCTCCGTGCGGTGTGGCGTAGGTGAAGAGCCGCGCCACATAGTTGTTCCCTGCCGCCGGGTCGAACGCCTCCCCGGAGTCGGCGAGGGCTTCAGGGATGACGCGCTGGAGGAGTGAACGGCAGATCAGCCCTCCCATGGAGTGTGCGATCAGGAACACCTTCGGGGCGCCTGTCTTTTCCAGCACGAGTTTGATCAGCTCGAACAGGTCAACGGCCGCCTCCTCGAACGAGAACGTCTCCTGGCCCTGTGAGAATGTTCCCGCCGACGCGTCGTAGAAACGGTGGATCCACACGGAGGCAGGGTTGATCGAGGCCGCATCTGCGCGGTTCAGGAAGGTCCATTGGTCGCCATGGACCGGCACCTCGTATTGGTGGTCCGTCACCAGGCGCAGCATGGGGGATTCGAACTGGTGGAACTGTGCCCTTCCATTGCTGTCAGCACGGACATGCACCGATCCTTGGCTGAATCCGTAAAAGGGGTCGTCCACAGCGTTGTTGATCGCTCCGGCCCCGCCCGCGAACCCGCGGACATAAATTACCGGGAGCCGGCCGTCACGACCGCGATCACCCATCTCGTTTACCTCTTCCGATAACAAGTGCACTTCCGGAGTTTCTGAGGTGCACAGTGCTACACCACCCAGCCCGTGCCCGACAGGACACGAGCTGATTCGGTAGCAATGACGATCCTCAGAACATTAGGCACTGTCAATGGGCCTACCTCCCCATTCCTTGTGGGGAGCCCGGTTTTCAAAATGCCCGCCGAAGAGCGGCAGAACCAACGTGAAGAGGAGCCCGTAAGAGGGCCTGGCTGCTCAATGGCTGTCCCCGCCGCCGTCGGTGTGTCTGCGCGCATCACCGAGCCCGTCTGCTTCTATGGAGGCATGATTGAGCAGCCGCCCGCGGCAGTGACCGAAGACCTGGACCGGCTGCGGTTGGCCCTGGATTCGGCAGTCCCTGCCCGGACAGAGACAAATCTGCTGGTCGGTACCTGGAACATCAGGGCTCTCGGGGACCTGGCCGACAAGTGGATCGCCGGACCAAAAGACTCACCCAAACGGGATTGGCACGCCATCGCGTGCCTGGCGGCGGTGATTTCCCGGTTCGACGTCGTCGCCGTCCAGGAATCCCGCCGCAACCCCAAAGCCCTCAAGCATCTGCTGGTCGCCCTCGGCCCGCAGTGGCAGGTCATCGTCTCTGACGTGACTGAAGGCTCTGCCGGCAACGGTGAACGGCTCGCCTTCCTCTATGACACGGGGCGGGTCCAGCCCTCGGGCCTGGTTGGGGAGATCGTGCTGCCGCCGATTGAGAATGACCCGGCCCGCCAGTTTGCCCGCACCCCGTACACCGCCAGCTTCAGCCGGGCCGGGGTCGAGTTCACCCTGGCGTCCGTGCATGTGCTCTGGGGCAAGTCCCCAGGGGAACGGCTCCCCGAGATCACCGCCTTCGCCCAATGGATGCGTGACTGGGCGGTCCAGCCCAACGACTGGAACTCCAACCTCATGGTGCTCGGGGACTTCAACCTGGACCGGGTCGGTGATCCGCTGTATGAGGCGTTCATCTCCAAAGGCCTGTGGCCGCCGACGGAACTGGACAAGGTCCCGCGGACGATTTTCGACAATGACAACGACCGGCACTTCTACGACCAGATCGCCTGGTTCTCCAAACCGGACGGCACCTCTTTGCTGCAGGGCCTGACGTACGGGCAACGGGCGGGGTCCTTTGACTTCATCCCACATGTTTTCCCTGGGCTGGGCCGCAGTGAGGTGTCCTGGCGGATCTCGGACCATTACCCGCTCTGGTGCGAATTCCTGCTGGACTGAACAGACACAGGGGGCGCGGGTGAGATCGGGCCAGAAAGAAGGCAGCGGCGTCGAGTCAGGCAAGTCCGTGTGCCGCGGCTGCCGGAGGTAAGGCGGTAACATCGGGCCATGGCCCGGGAAGAGAATTTGTCGAGCACGCGCCGCACGTCGGAGAGGGGCTTACGGGCCTGACCGTGGAGCAGTCGGGTTTCGAACCGCGCCTGGAGGATCTGACTGTCGAACAGCGGAGCCACTTGGACGCTGATGACCTCGAATGGATGAATTCAATCACCCCCGAGCGGCGCGACAGAAGCTTGTTCCAGGCAAAGCTCCTGGCCGGCGCCTTATGGGAGGCCTCCGCAGTCCTGATAAACCAGCTTTTCGAGGATCTCGCAGGCTTGCGGAACCTTGACCGGGTTGATCGGGAGGATATAGCCAACACCCTCGTCCTGTCCGGGCTGCCACCCAGGAGCGCTGACAAATTCGACCTCCGGTTCGCTCAACAGTTTCTCGTCATCGCGGCGGACATGACCGGGGCGCTGATCCGCGGCTGTACCCGCCCCTCCTGCGTCGCGCAGGACCCGCCCCTCCTGCGTCGCGCAGGAACTGGTGCTCCGCTGTCTTTTTGATCAGGTCGAGGTCATCCGGGACCTGTATATCCTTGATCTTGCAGGCGGCTGGCGGGGCCTGCTTGAAACACATGCTCGAAGACACGGACAGTGAGATGCTCTACCAGAACGCCATGGACGGCTTCGAAGGAGACATCGAGCTGAACCTGCAGCTGGGCCTTGCGCCGATGAAAGTCCAGGACTGGTTCGAACCGTTCAACGACGCCTGCGTCCCGCCATTCGTGCGCTGAAGGACAGGATTAATCCCCCATGTCCGCCACCATTTTGAACGCCGATAACGATATTCCGTCAACCTGGCGAGGCTCGGACAAGCTGCGCCGGGTGGCTCTGTTCCGTCTACAGTTGGGGTCAATTCGGGTTATCCACGGCTGGATATTGGGAGCCCTTGGATTAGCTCCCGGAGCAGCAGTAGCGGTGGATAACCGATGAGATTTGTCCCTGGGTGTGGGCGGCGGCGGGGACTTAGCCTGCGCACAACACCTGGCAGTGTCCCGGGGACTTTCCGCTGACCCCGAGGACGTCATCATCACCGGCGGCACCAGCGATGCGCTGCACCTGATCGTGGCCATGCTCCGCAGCCAGGCAGATCATCCGCGCATCCTGGTTGAAGATCCCGGCTACCCAACAGCCCGGCGGGTCATGAGAGCCGCCGGTGCACAGCTGCTCAGCGTCCCAGTGGACGAAAATGGCATGCGAAGTTCACAGCTTGGCGGACCTGAAGGAGATACCAGACGCGGTCCTCATCACGCCCAGCCACCAGTACCCGCTGGGGGGCAGGATGGCTGTTCAGGAGCGGCTGGACCTGCTGAAATGGGCAGCTAAACATGGGGTGCTGGTTTTGGAGGATGACTACGACAGCGAATTCCGCCACAGCAGAATGCCCCTTCCTGCCGTCGCTTCGCTGCCCGCGAATGGTGACGTGGTGCTTTTGGGCACCTTCTCGAAAAACCTGAGCCCCTGGTTGCGCTGCGGATACCTGGTGGTACGGGGCGATGCCGGTGCCCGGCTCAAAGCAGTACGCGAGGACATGGATACCCCGGTAGCAGGAGTGCTGCAGTCAGCTCTTGCCCATTACATCCAAGGAGGCGGGTTCTCCCGACACATTACCCGCGCCCGGCGGGAGTATTCACACCGCCGTTCCCTGCTCAAGGACCGGCTCGGGTCCCGGGGGGATCTGGAGCTTTCGGCCCTCGATGGAGGACTGCACGCGGTCATCCGTTTCGAAAGACCCGATGCAGCAGAAGTGGCGGCGAAGGCATTGAAAGAGGGCGTCCGAGTGATACCTCTGGCTGGGTATTACATCGACCGCAGACCCATGAACGGCCTGGTCATAGGCTACGGAGCCGTCACCGATCTCCAACTGACCCAAGCCCTCAACGTTCTGGAAAGCCTCCTAAAGTTTGAGCCGACGTAACAGGAAAATACGTATCGCCCAGGAAAAAGATGGCAAGAACACCCCCCCTTTTTGCAGGCACCCGTCACCTATTTAACTGGCATGCGCGGGTATTCATGGGACGGGAGTAGCGTGCTCGCCATCAGTCCGCGCCGGTCGGCTCATGCCGCTTCGCCATCGCCAGCCAGATTCGCTGTGTCCACGGTGGTGGTGGCCTTCACCTCCGTCGCCGCGAGCACCTGCCTTCCGAGGATGGGTGACAACTTCATCAATTGCGTGCAGGCTGGTCGGATGGGGGAGTGGGGACGCGGGGAAGCCGATGCGCATCGGGGTCAGGTGCGCCGCGCGCCGGTCGCTATTGTAGTCCTCTGTGTAGCTCAGGTCGTTACTGTTCTGATGATCATCGGAGGGCTTGGCCTGGTTGTCTGGATGCAGTTGTGGTTGCAGGAGGTGATCGCCGCGTACCCAGTCGGGCCTGACAATGACGTAACGCGCGGGTTCTTCATCGGCATGGCTGGAGGCCTTGGAATAGCAGGACTCTCCGTCATTGCGCTTGTGGGCTTAACGCGCGGACGGCGCTGGGGCGGGCTCGTGGATGTAGTCCAGTGGGCGGTCATTTGGTTGCCCTTCGCGTTTGGCCTTAGCCAGTTCTCGCCTGATGCCTACGCGATCGCCACCGCTATTTCCCTAGCGGGTGCACTCGTGGGGGCGCTGGCATTCTTTACTGCGCGTCGAGGACGCCTCCCTGAAGCCGGCCCGGCGTGACACCTGGACTTGGTGCACCCTCGCGGGGAATGTAACGGCTTCAGCTGGCCGGGAGTGGAGTTTGTTGCCGGGAAGTTTTGGCTGCTGCGATGTATTGGGCGTAAGCGGATGCCGAATCTACGGCATGACGCTCGATGGTGGTGGAGGAGTAGCCGAGCGTTTCGGCGATGATGGCCACGGGTGCGAGTTTGGTGAGTTCGTGGAGTGTTCCCAGTCGCGCGGCCCGGGTGCTGAACAGCTTGCTGAGCCGCGTTGTGAGGTGCCCGGGGTGGATGTGACGTCCGGGCGAGGCTCCGCGGAACACCCAGTTGGTGCTGGGGTGCGCGGCGGTCAAGTTATGGCCTGGATTTGCAGCGAGTTCCCGCCAGGGCTTGTCCAAGGGGTCGGGCAGTGCGATCTGGGTGCTCCCGAGCTGGATGGTGACCAGTTCTTCGGTGATGGTCACGTCGTTCCAAGTGAGTCGTGCGATGTTTTCGGCCTGTTGTCCGAAGACGAGGATGAGGATCGCGGCGGCCCTGTCACGTGCTTCGAGTCCGTTTTCGTGGAGGACTCGTTTGAGTGCTTCGTCCTGTCCGGGCTTGGCGAGTCTTGGGCTGGTGCCGCGGCGGTGCGGAACGATGGTGAGCCCGGCTGGGGCGGCCTTGGTTTTGATGGCCCATTTGAGGAAGCGCTCGGCGATGCGCCGCGTTGTCGGGCCCTCGGATTGCCATACGTCGAGGTGGGATTGCTGCAGCTCGGGCAGTTTGAGGTCATGTCTGGTGAGCCAGTTGAGGAGGTCGATGGCGACGGTGACTTCCTGTTTGGCGCGTAGGAAGGTGCCGCGGGTGACTTCGTCCATGTGGTTCATTCGTCGTTGGTGGTGCCAGCGGGTGTAGCGGCGGATCACGTCAAGGTGCTGAGGATCTTTCACGCGTTCGAGGGCTTGTGCGGCCCATCTGTCGTAGCGGATCCGGAGTTCGTCGCGTTGGGGGAGCACCCGGTGTTCGGTGAGGAGTCCGCGGACGTATTCGCGGGTGCGTGGGTCGGGCAGTTCGTCGAAGGTTTCGTGGGTGATCTTTGGTGCGACCGCGAGGTTGCGGAGGAACGCGGTGACGTGCTTTTGGCGGATCCAGGTCATGCCGCTGTTGGCCCGTTTCATTGACTTCAGCGCGGCCGCAAGCGGGATCAGATCGTCGGCGATGGATCCGGTGGCCGGATCGGTGAGCAGGTCATCTACGACATTGCCGAGGACGCAGGTCCAGCAGCGCCCGCCGCTGTGAAGTTCGTCCTCGGCTCCGCAGGTCCGGCAGTCGATGTTGAGTCGGATGCCTGAGCATCGACGGCACGCGGGTTGGTTATCGATGAGGCCGGGCAGGACTCCTTCGTGTCCGCAGGCGCAGATTCCTCGGGTGCGTTTGGCTTGCTGGTAGCAGTAGCCGCAGACTCCGCCGTCGGGCCATCGTGCGACGGTTTGGTGGTGCTGGCTGCAGCGGTTGCAGGGGACCGGCCAGCGGATGGGGTCCTCTGCTTTGCGTGGTCTACTCACCGTTCTCGGGTGTGACGAGTCGGATGCGCTTGGCGATCGGGTTACCTGGTTGGATTCCGAGGTCTTCGCTGCGCTGCGGTGCGTTGGCTGTCGCCGCGGCCCGCATCTCAATGAATGGTTCGAACAGGTCGTTCGGGGTGCAGTCCAGGATGTCGCAGAGTGCCGCGAACGTCCTGGCCGGGATGCGTTCCGGCGTGGCCGTGACCAGCCGGTAGACCTGGCTTTCGGAGAGGTTGATTCCGCGGGACCTCAGGATGGGCATCAGTTCGGTGGTCTTCCAGAGGTTGCGCTTGGCCATGAGGGCACGCAGGTTCCAGCGGTAGCCGATCCGGCGCTGTTCAGGCATCTGGTTCCTCCAGGGTCGTGATGCGGCGTGCGATCATGTGCTGCACGGTTTTCTGCTTGAAGTCCGACGATACCGATGTGTAAAGGCCCGTCGTCGAGGCGTACGAGTGGCCAACCTGAGTCTGCACGAACGCCGGGTCGTAGCCGGCTTCGATCAAATGGGTCACGTAGGAATGCCTGAGGCAGTGCAGCCCAGTTCCTTGGGCAGTCCAACGGCGTCCCGTGCAGCTGCGAAGGCATCACCGAAGGAACCAAGGGACATCCGGGCTCCCCGTTCGCTTGGCCACATCGCCGATGACCGGTCCGCTGTCGCGAAATTCGCCCGCATACCTCCGGATGTCCACGTCCTCAGTTGATCGACGACCCAGTCGAATTCCGGGACGGTCAGAACGGTGCGCCGCCTTGGCCCTGAACCTGCAGTGCCTTTGGCGAACCGCACCTGGATGGCGCCAAACCGGCCATAGTCGCTGACGTGGGGATTCGGGCCGAAGTCCTCCAGATCCAGCATGGTCATTTCCCGGCGGCGAAGCCCGTAGGCATAACAGACTTTGAACGCCACCGAATCACGGAACAGGGGCAGCCAGCGCCTGGTTCCCGCAGCATATTCACGGTCGACAAGATCGTCGATGTGATCGAAAATCCGTTGCAGTTCCGCCTTGGTGAACGCCCGCCGCGCTGCCGGGACGGCGTCATCGGTGGTGTGCCTGGGCGTGTTCCATTCAAAGCAGATCTGGCTGGGAATATCGCCGAAAGTTCGTTCGCAGAACTCACCCCAGCCGTAGCCAGGATGCGTCAGGTAGGAGCAGAACATCGCCACGGCATTGCTATACGAGCGCAGCGTCTTCAGGCTGATCGGCTTCTTACCGGAACGTAGTCCGGCCAGGAAATCATCGACGTCTGCCGGCCGCCATTGCCACGGAAACTCACCTGTGAACTGCTGGAACCGTTCCAGCAACTGGGTGCGCTGCTTGATGGTCTGCGTCGTGAGCCCACGGGCCAGCATCTGTGCCCGCCAGCCATCCAGCATGGCAGTGAAAACCCGCTCGTCGGCCCTGAACAGCCCAACAGCCGGATCCACCAGCATTCGCGGGACGAAACCCGGCACGACACCACTCACTGCAACCCCTAAACCATGGAAACATGCATTAGATGCAGGAAAACTACAGGGGCAAGCAATCCAGGAGCAAACTCGTGTTCCGGCGTCCGAATGCAGTCATCGCCGCAAGGGGGCCTGACCAGCGGAAACGCCGATTTCGTCAAGGAACGGGAGTTCTCGCAGCTACTTCTACTCCCGTTGTTTTAACGCCGATAACGGATCTTATGTAAAGCTAATTGCCTGAGGCAACTTTTCGCTCCGCGTCGACCCTCCCTCGGCCTGGGGCAAGGCAAGAGGCCGACCTCGGCGATTATGTTGCTTGGATCACATTGCGTCTATGGTTGTCCGGGGTGCCACAGCGTCGTGGCGCCCGACTTAGAGCGGAGAAATTTCGTGACAGACAAGCTTCAAGTACTGATCCGGGTGGACCTCGACTGCGCCAAGACCCTAGTTGCCACCCAGGGCCATGTCACTTCTAAAAGCGTCCGCGGCCTATATGACGTGATGAAGCGCGCCAACTCGCTCACCGCGGGCATGACCCTCGAGCTCGACATGACCCGGGCCCGGGCCCGGATCGAGCCCGACGCGTTGGAAGAACTCCGGACCTGCTCGCGGTCCCACCATCTCCCTGCCCATGTCCATCCGCTCCAGTCCGACTACAGGCTGAGCATCCTCACCCCGGGCATAGCCGCGCCTCTGGGAGCAATGACTACCGAGGCGGCCTGACCAAACAGCGGCACCGACCTCTGCGTACCTCATCTGATGAATCATTTAGACCCTCTCCCTGGGTGCTCCATGGCGTTCAAGGTGGGTTGCGCCGCTGCGATCAAAGAATCGTCTGATTCCGCTGTACCCTGGCGGCCTTCAGCGGACGGCAATGCGGATGGATTCATACCGTGATGATGAGTTAAAGAATCCTTGCCTTTTCTCTGGACACTGGAAAATCGGAAGTCTTGTCTTGCGTGCGGACTGCCTTCATTTGCATGAGTCTGTCTTCCCCCACTTGTGTGAGCTTCCAGTACCTTCCCTTGTCACTGATGGTTCGCTTCTGTGTCCCACGCTCTATCAGCCCGAGGGCCATCAGCTGAATTCGTGCTTTGTCTGTCAAACCCGTGTTAATGAGCTCTATATGCCGCAGGGATTCGAAGTCGTCTGGAACGGACTCCGGCGTGAGCTCATCCTCGGCAAGTTTCACCAGCGCGGCTCTAAGCGTCGAGTTCATGTCCCCCTCCGTCGTTTCGTGGAGGAGTCTGGGCCCCAAAGCCGTGAAGATCTGGTCCCACGTCACCGTGTCGACGTACTCAGTCGCCTGATGACTGCCCTCAGCCGACCTATACGTCAGCCGGAACTCGTACTCAACTCTGTCCTCGCCGCCCGCCAAGTCCGCGTAAATTGGTCCGATCGCTGGTGCTTTGGCTGCTTCCAGCTCGGCGATTCTGGCTCGAAGTTCAGCCATTTCGGCCCTCATCTCCGGCGTCATGGCTTGATCGCCACGCACCCACCCAACGGCAGGGTAGGACTTCCTCGTCTTCATGAGTGCTTGCGCCACGTAGCCGGGCAGTTGATCGGCAGCGGTCCACGGCTTGACCATCTTTTTTTGGACTTTGTCGCGGAAGGCGTCCAGCTTTGCGGCCTTCTTGCTGTCTTTGTCTGTGTTCCCTACAGGAATACTGTCCGGGGCCCCGTGGACGAAGGACATGACAGGCTTACCCTGTTTCACTGCGTAATCGAACTCCATCTCGGTGTAGCTCAACTGCGTCTCGTCGTCCTCAGATCCGTATCGGCCGCCCAAAATAAGGAGGTAGTAGTCCGAATCGTCAATGACACCCTGGATCAGTTCCCATTTTTCGTCATTCGTGGCTGGAAAGAGCTCCATACCCGCGGGGAAGCAGTCTGCTTCTAACAGACCTTGAATTACCTTCTCGCGCTCGTCTCGCAAATCGACGAAGGTCGAACTAACGAAGACCTGTTCCCGCTTATCCATTTCCCCAGCTTTCAGTTCAGCTACCACCTGCAAATCGCATCATATCCATCAAGAACCGCATGGATCACAGTCAGCTACCCCGAAATTCCGCCTTGTCCCGGCTGCGGTCGCCACCGCTGCTATCCAGACCCAAGGGGGACTGCCAGGCCATCACCCCAAAACTTTCGCGCAGGCCTGTCGGTTCTATTGGCGGCAGCATAACCGAGGTCTCTGACAACGGGCCTTAGCCGCAAGTTTCGCTGTCATCCGCTGCGAGCCGGCACCCGACGTTTGGTCAGGTGTGGTAACCAGTTTGCCGTTCACTGGTTCTTACTTGTCGCTTCGGTCCCGGAAATAGAGTTCGAGAATCTCCGTATCCGCGCTGGCATCTTCGAGCCTCCACGAGCGGCCTTCCTTCGCTAAAACGCCCGTCACCGTCAGGGGCAAGCGTGCTCGGTGAGCCCGAATTGCCCAATCGTATTGACGGCCGAACAACGGAACGGTAATTCGTCGGTCCCGTCCCTCAACGTCGGCCCGAACTACTACTTCACCCTCTTGGTCGCTCCCGGGTCGTTCCTCAGAGCGCTTCAGCTCGACGACTGGACCGACAAGGGTTTCCAAAGTAGGCACAATTTGGCGTCTCAGTTTCTGCTCTACCGCGGATAGCTCGTCCAATTCGTGGCGGCCTAGCTGAATTCTCTCGGGAAGGACTTCCTTCACCGGCTCGGAGGCTGCCCACTCAAAGCTCATGACGAGGCTCTTGAGACCCTCGGCCTTGCCCATACCTCTGAGAGCCTCCACCATTGGTAGTCGCAGTCCGGTCTGTATTGCGCTTTCGAGCTCTACAAAGTCTCCTTTCCGCTCAACATGTCGTCGAGTAGCGTCAAGAGTTTTCGAGAGTGTCGTCATGACCTGGCGAGTAAAGCTCCCTACCTGGTCCACCTCTGACATTTCCCTGGACACGTTCGGCTTCAGCCTCTCCCGGCGCTGGGGAGTGTCCAACTTGGCGGCCACTGTGATGATGAAACTACCGCGTTTGGTGTGACCCATGCGGACGTCTTCGTTCAGGAAGTCATTTACAACGCGCGGGGCTCTGCCGGCACCCGAATGATGCGGGTTGTGGGTAGCGATCGCCGCACTTCTAATCAACTGATCGATGTTCTCCAAGAGCCTTGATGCTTGGCGCAGGGGTATCGTCCCATCAGTCATGGATTGGTCCACACGCACAAAAAAGAGATCGGCGTGAACCATCGAGATTTGTTCCGCCAATGTAGCCACATGCCAGTCATAAGTTGTCGTGAGCGTATCCAGCGCGTCGTGAAGACGTCGATCGAAGTCCGCAAAGGAGCGGTCCTTCGGAAGAAGTACGCTGACGGGACGATCGCTTCCGGCAGGCCCTCGCGTCCAGAGTTGTCCTGTAGGACGATCAATCTGGCAGGTCCAATTCTGTGTCGCCAGGAATTGTGCCAAGTTTTCGGGGTTCAGGATTTCAGAGTAGTCTCCGAGCTGCCCATACTTGGCGCTCATTATCCCCACGTCCTGCGACTAGATTCCTCAACAAGCAGGAGGGCGTTCCCAGCGGTGAACAGGTTGTCTCTGGGAACGTGAACAGTCTGTTTGAGCTGATTCAACTTTGGTTCCGGCAAGTCTTCGCCCTTTACCCAATACATTTGGCTTCTTGCCAGCAGGCCATCCGTGTCATGGCGCAGCCATAATCCAGGATTGTCGTCGTCGACGATCATGACGCAGAAAACACCAAGGCTGAAGCGGTTCGGGTCGCGGAGGTAACGAAGCGTCCTTACTTCGAGACTCCAAGAAATATGGTCATCGTGAACGACTCGCTCCTGGCCAGAACACTTCAGCTGTATATCGACTTGAGGGCCCAAACAGCCGCCCGCTTCGCTGTAGTCCACCTTCGAGCGAAGTGTGACGTCTATGCCGTCGTAGTCCGTACGCCAATCGCTCAGCGTCAGGCCGGCTGCGGATGCCACCAGGTGTACGTACGCCCGGCTGACTTCCTCTTTCATCGCGCTCAGCGGAATGGACCCGTCAGGCACGGTGTGAGTCGGCGCCGATGCCATGTGTCCCCCAATTGAATGTTGCTGTTGGGCGATTAAAGCATGGATTCACTTCGGACCACTTGACGCCGGCTGTGCGACCAGCTCGGGATGGATGGCACCGGGTGTCTTCCTTTTTCCATACGCGGTTCTCATTGTGCGGGAGGCATGGATCGACGCTTGCCGTAAGCCGCTGACCGTCGACCTATTGACACCCACGACCGATAGTGAGACGGTCGCGAAACCATCAGGGAACGAAGCGCTTCCGCCACCCTTAAGCAGGATCTGTCTTCCGTACTGTTCCCGACGTGGAACAAAACGATTCCAGAATCGAAAGGGAAGTCTGATGACAAATTCATCGGCACCGAAACCCGATCCGAAGGCCGAGCTGAGCTATACCGAGGCTGTCAAGATGCAGCGCGTGGACTTTGATGATGGGCCAGTTAAACCGAAGCGGGACGTCGAGGAAGCGCCAGGTTCACTGTCTCCGCAGAGCGAAAAGTAAGCGATATGGCATTCGTTCAGATACCAGCGGCTTATGCAGCGGACCCTGCAGACGTGTGGACTCCCAAGTCATATTTCGACTCGTCCGATCCGTTTTCGATCGTCATGAGGGTACAGACCTCCAGCGACCTAGTGAAGGCGGGGCTCTCGTACGACGCTGTCTTTCAGATGGTAACTCCCAGGCTGGATCCCGACTACCGCTGGTTCATCGCCTCGGGAAACCGCGCCTACACATTGCCGACAAAGGACGTTCACTGGGACAACGAACCGTTCCGCTATGACAACTTCGCCACATGGGTGTCCTGGGCCAGCTATGGTGACGCCGTCCATGAGATTCTCGGACCTGAGAGGCTAAAAGGGCTGTTCTTCGTCCGTGGACAAATTGACGTCATCGGTACCAATCTTTTCGCCCACTCCGACGAATTCTGGTACAAAGCTGTCCCCTGAGCGAGCCTTGGGCGGCCAGTTGAGCGCGGGCCGAGCACGTGACCAGAAGATGGTGATAGGCAGGCGATAAACCGAAGTTGCAGACTTCCCGGCTTATCGCCCGCCTTTTAACGCCGTGCCAGTCGACTGACCAGACACGGTTCATCGGCCTGAGCCCTGCAGAACAAACCCGAATGTTCCCCCGTGCCCAGCCACCGATAGTGGCCGTTACGTAAGGCTCCAGACGGCGTATCTCATCTTCTGTGCAGGGGGTGCTGATGCGAAGCGAAGGTCGCCGGCTGTGTCGATGGACGCCAGGTGTTGAAGGGTGTGGCCGTCAGTTGATGCTGGTGCGGCCGTTGCGGACGGCGGTGATGACGTCGACGATGGCGTCGGATACGAGCACGGGGTTCTCGAGCATGATGTCGTGGCCGCTGTCGGTCTTCGTGATGTGCTCGGCGCCGGGGACGAGCTGGGCGACCTGACGTTGGGAGACGTCTTGGGCTTCGCGGGTCACGATGTTGATGTTGGCGGGGATGCCGGGTTGCGTCGGTGCCGGGTAGGGCTTGTCGGCGGTGAGCACGACGAGGGGCATCGGCGGAATGGTCCTGTTGGCCACGAACTCGTCCAGGGCCTTGTCGAAGTCGACCCGCTCGTAGTCCGGGTAGTCCTTGACGATGGCGGCGGGGGTGGTGTTCCAGGCGATCCACGACGGCCAGAGATCGGCCATGGCTTCGCGGAGCTCGGGCGAGAAGCTGTCGACGAGCGCCATGCCGGCCACCTCGGTCGGGTGCTGGTGGGCGAAGAGGCGAGCGACCAGCCCGCCGTAGGAGTGGGCGGCGAGCACGAATGGCCCGGTCTCGCCGGCCGCCGCGAGCAGCGCGTGCAGATCGGCAACCGAGCTTGACGGGGTGACCGGCTGGGGGACGGAGTCACTCCGGCTGATCCCTCCCTCCGCCCTCGCCCGCGTCGTCCCGGGCCGGTCGTAGGCGCACACCCGCGTCGTCTTGGCGATGGTGGGGTACACGGTGGGCTGTTTGCCGAGTGGGCTGTCCCACAGGTCGGCGGCGATCCCTCCACCCGAGATCAGGATCACAGTGGGTGAGCCGTGCCCCGTGCACTGCATGTACATCTTCCGGCCGCCGATGTCGAAGGTGCCGGCGATGTCCTCCTGGCCGGCCGCCGTTGGGCGCGCAGCCGGATCGGTCGCTTGTGGTGTGCTCGCGGTGCTGGTCGTGCGCACGTCGTCGACGATTTCGTCGATCGAGTCGATGACGAGCTTCGGGTTGTAGAGGTAGATGTTGTGGCCGCTGTTGGTCTTGGTGATCGTCTTCGCACCGAGGTTGGCGCCCAGCTTGTTGACCATGGCCAGCCAGTCGGTGAATGTCGTGTGCTCGCCTTGGAGCGTTTCCGGCGGGATCTCATGGAACGGCTTGTCGGCCACGAGGACGATGGAGGGCACCTTCGGCATCGTCCCCGCGGCATTGATCTGGGCGAAGGCGTCCTTGATCATGACCCCCTCACGCACCACGTCGTTGGTCGCCGCGTTGACTTGGTCCCACCAGTCGAGCGCGCCCGGGGTGACCAGGTCCTGCATCACTTCGCTGACGGTGTCGACCATCACCAGGCCAGCGATGCTCTCGGGGTAGGTGCGGGCGTAGAGGGTCGAGATCAAGCCGCCGTAGGAGTGCGAGACGAACACGTAAGGCCCTCGTTCTCCGATCGCCGCGAGCAGCGAGTGGAGATCGCTGACATCGAGGTCGACCGTGTGCGGCTGTGGCCTCGGCGTGGTCACTTCGCCGGTGAAGCGGATGTCTGAGCGGTCATAGGTGCAGACCCGGGTCGTTCGGGCGACCGATGGGAACACGGCGGCGTCGCTCGTCACGAGCTTGCCGAGCCCGGCGGAGACGTCGTCGAGCGGGGTCTGGTGCACCGGGTCGTTGGGGTCGAGGATGAGCGACCAGTCCTCGGCGCCGTTCCCATGGCCGGAGAGGAGGACCACCGTCGGCGACCCCTGTCCCTTGCAGGTCGCCCAGATCTGGCGGCCCCCGCCGATGTCGACCATCCGGGCGAAGTCCTCCTGGACGGGTTTGGTCTGGGGCGCCACCGATGTCGCCCCGGCGTCGCGCTGGCCCGACGGGGGTACGCACGCGGAAGCCCCGAGGACAAGGCCGCAACCGATGACGATTCCGGCCGCTGTCCGCATCCTCGTGGCCACCCTTCGCGGATGCGGCTGGCGCGCGCCGCCCGTCTCGTCGCGTCCGCCGAAACGGAGCACGGCTTGCGTCCGCACGATCCGTTGACCGGTCCTCCTGGCCTGCTCGTCGTCGCGGAGATCGACCG
The DNA here is from genome assembly GCF_040547025.1 of Arthrobacter sp. UYEF36. NCBI lineage: Bacteria > Bacillati > Actinomycetota > Actinomycetes > Micrococcales > Micrococcaceae > Arthrobacter > Arthrobacter sp. UYEF36. The sequence continues at coordinate 106,344 of NZ_JBEPOX010000013.1, read as the reverse complement.
TTGCTGCTGCGTCCATCCTGGCCCCTCGTGTTTGACGGTCGTTCTGACCGGTATGTCTTTACTTAATTGGCTACCCATGTAACTGCCGGATCAAGGGATTTTTGGTTCGCCAAGGTCGTTGGGCTGGTGGGCCGGTCAATGTGCGCGGTAGTTGGTGTGTGGTTGAAGGCGGCATGGGTGCGGACAGTGGCTTGCGGTCGATGTTGGCGAGGTCGTCGTAAGAGGCCGTGGCGCCGGCAACGGCGGCTTCAAGGAGGCGGAAGAACAAGAGGCCCCGTTCAGTCGAGCGGCGACGGTTGAAGCGAAACACGAACTCGTCCAGATGGGCCACGCGCTTGAGCAGGGAGATCAGCCGGTGCACCCAGGAAGGAACAGGTGCGCCGGCTGGTCCGAGGCCGCTTCCATGGCGGGAGCGCCACAAAAGCCCGGTCAACTAACGTCACTGAAGTGGAACCCCCATTTATAGAAATCGCGATGACTCATAGAAAACCTCCGCGAGCACCCCTACTGCCTGGCCCCACCGGCTTAGCGTGACTTTCCCGAGCATTGGTCCTCAAGCCCCTCGTCCACCCTGGACTAGTTACTGCGATGCCGGGTCCGGACACCGGGACGCCAACGAACCGGTCATTTCGGCGTAGGCAGTCATGTCTGCAGCTGCCTCCCGCCGGTCTGGGAAACGGGCGGCCTGCAGGCCACAATGAGTGCACCGGTTTCTGGGTGGTGATGGCGTCGTGTCTTGGATGATTGTGGCGGGCTGCACCTTACTGCTGGTCATCGGCGCGGGACTGGTCATTGGCTTTGGACACCGTCCTGTGCGGCTACCGGCCGCCTTGGCGCGGCCTGCCACCGGACCGGAGACCCCTGCCTCGGTATTCCGCCGGTACTTGTGGTGGGCGAACGTGGCGACTGTAGCCGCAGTCGCGTCCGCGTTCCTGGTTGCGTGGCCCGGCGGACGGCTTGTGATGCGCATCCTGGCCCTCACATCACCGGCGTCGGCGCAGGGAAGGCTTACCGAGGCTCAGGCGATCGTGGGTCTCCCCACGGTCGGGGGCACGCTGGTTTTGTTGATCTTCGCGGGTCTCCCGGCGGGCTTCGCAGCAGCATTTATCTACATGCTGATCCGCCGGTGGCTGCCCGAAGGCAGGTGGGCGGGTCCGGCGCTGGGCGTCGTGCTTCTGCTGGTCTTCGGAGCTTCCGTGGAGCCGCTGCGGCCAGAGAATATTGACTTCGATATTGTCGAACCCGGGTGGCTGACCGTCGTCCTCTTCGCAGCCCTCGCAGTGTTCCACGGTGCGCTCGTCGTGGCAGTGGCCGGGACGGTCAGTGACCGTCTCCTCCCCTTAAGCAGAACGACCTGGAAGTCGTATCTGCCGCTGCTGGCGGCGATTCTTTTCCCGCCGGCCGGGATCGTGCTTGGACTCGGCGCGCTGCTCGTGCTGGCCTGGTCCAAGGTCGTTCCTGCCACCCGTTCGCGGCATCCGCGGGCCGCCCTGTGGGCGGGGCGCGGCATGCTCCTTCTGGCGTCGCTGGCCCTCTTGCCGACGTTTGTCGGCGCGGTGGCCTCGATCGCATCACGGTGAGCTGATCCGGAACCGAATGTCAGGACCGGCCGGCTGATGGCCGCGGGCCAACGTCCACGCTGAGTCACAACAGCGTCATCCCCGTCCGGGCTTCCCGCTCCCACGTCCCGCTGACAGCGCTGTATACGCACCAGTAAACCGTAGCTTCGCTGTTGGCCGAACCCCGGATACTGAGCCATGTCCGATCGCCGCCACGGGGCCGCCGGAGGACAGGAAGCTCCCGCCGGACCGCACCCGACGGGTTCGGTTAACCGCTGCCGGTGCGAACACGACAGGCTTCCAACGGAGGCTCACCGGATCCCGTTGAGGCGAGTATTGCACCGGCGGTCGCGATAGCATCTGCTGCATGGACAAGGAGCGAGAGCTGATTCTTGCTGAGCTGGACGCCGACGCCGATCGTCTGCAAGGTCTGAGCTTGGAAGACCTCGGCTACGTTCCGGATCCCCGGGATTTCTCCGACGAGGACCTGGCCGGTATCGATTCCGAAACGATGGAATGGATGGCTGGGATTTCGGCGAAGGACCGCCGGCGGAGTTTGAGCCGGGCACGTCTTCTGGCCGGGGCCATCTGGCACGCCTCCGTAGTTCTCATCGATCAGCTGTTCCAGGACGTTCACACGCTGCATGGAAAGGAGTCGATCACGCGCGAGGACATCAACGACACCTGGATTCTCTCGGGCCTGCCACCGCAGTACGCGGAAAAATACAACGGACTCTTCGCCCAGCGATTCCTGGTGGTGGCCGCTGACATGACCCTAAAACTCACCAGCGGCTGGAGCTCTCCCAGTTGCGTGGCCGAGGAACTCGCCGTCCGGTGCCTCCTGGATCAGATCGAGATCACCGCAGACACCTATGACCTGGACCTTGACCCGCACTGGCGGAGCACACTGACCGACCGGCTCCTCGAAGACACCGACAGCGACTTGCTTTACGACCGGAGTCTCGACGGATTCCAGCACGACGAAGGATTGACCCGGCAGCTCCGCCTGGCACCCATGGCACTGGAATACTGGTTCGAACCTTTCAACGAAGACGGCCAAGTGACCCCTTACGCCCGCTGACCCACTCCCCCGTTCCAAATGTCTTGAAGTCCGCCTGGTTCACGCTGATTCCGTAGCGGGAGGGGCGGCGCTTTAGTCTTCACATTCGATGCAGTACGAGTGGCCGTTCTTTTCGCGTGCGAGCTGGGAACGGTGCCTCACCAGGAAGCAGGAGTAGCAGGTGAATTCGTCCCCGGCCTGGGGAATCACCTGGACGGTCAGTTCCTCGGCGACGAACTCTCCGCCCGGGGTCATCGCGTCATCCAGCGCGTCGGCCTCATCCAGGTCGCGGACGACGCTTCTGGCGTCCGGGGCGTTCGCGGATTGCAGCGCCTCAAGGGATCGCTCCTGTGATTCCTTGACGTCGGAACGTACTTCGTCGTAATCGGTTGCCACTGCCGTGTTTCTCTTCTCTGAAGTTCTTATCTGACGGAAATGCAACCTACACCATTGCCTCGCTGGTCCCCTGCCGCGGGGCGCGGCACCGCCTTGATATGACGTTTCGGTCGTTGGGCATTCCCTGAGGTGGAATCGCCGTTCGCCCGGTTCGGGCGGCCTTGGACGGCCAGCAGCAGCGGGAGGAATGGCGATGATCCTGAGTTTTTGTCACCAGCGACGAACCCGGAGACCTACTCCAAGGGTGTCAGGTCGGGGTTGTGGCCGAGGACTGTGAGCAGATCCCGGAGCGACATCCTTAATTGCTCATATCCGTGTTGATAGAACAGCGGGGTCATCTCGTGCAGGCCGGTGTCGTCGAGTTCCTGGATCATTTCCACCGTCTCCAGGACCAAGGCTTGGACCTCAGGTGGCAGCCGTCCTGGCCAGTCGCCAGTGGCGTCGGATCCGGTCACGATGTTGTTCCTTTCTCGTTCAAGCTCTTCCCGTCTCAGGCGTTCAGGCGGACTGCGTCCGGGTGGTCGGTGGTCGGCACGTTTGATGGCCGCTGTGGTGCAGAGGCGGCGCGGACGTGTCCGGGCAAATCATGACTGTCTTTTTTTCTTCGCTGGGTCTCTCGTGAAAGGTGGAAACACCGGGCGTATGCGAGCATCTTCCCCGCAGGGAGGGGCAGCTGCTGTGCGTCGTCAGGGCCGGTCCGGAACGATCTCACGTGCGGTCGGCAATCGCTGCAGCGTCTCACAGGATCCGAACGTCACAGGATTAAGGAGCGCAGTTAACCAAATTCACCCTTCGGTCTAAATTCACCAAATTCACCCACATTCACCTGTTAGGCTGGCTTCATGTTTTCCGTGGAAAATCCGTTCCGCCCAACTGCCGGAGCTACCCCGCCCGAGGTTATAGGCCGGGCGGGACTGCTTGACGAGTTCGAGTACGGCCTTCAACTGGGCTCCGGAGCCCCCGGCCTGCTGTCCATCTTCACCGGCGCGCGCGGGATCGGCAAGACCGTCATGCTGGGAGCCGCCCATGATCTGGCCAGGGAACACGGGTGGGCGGTGGTTTCGGAGACCGCCACCGGAGCCTTTATGGGTCGGATAGGCGAGAAGATGCGTCGGCTGGCAGACGAGCTCGGTGACGGGCCCGACCCCCGACGACGTGTCACGGGGGTTACCGTTGCGGGGTTTGGCGTCACGTCTCAACTTTCGCCGGAACGACAAGTCGATTGGCGGGAACTTGGGGAGAACCTCCTCAGGCTGTTGGACGATCGAAAAACTGGACTCCTGATCACCGTGGACGAGATCCATGCCGCCGACCGGGCAGAACTGTCCCAGTTGGCCGCGAACGTCCAACATTTCATTCAGGACCGGCTGCCCATCTCACTGATCTTCGCCGGCCTTCCCTCTGCGGTGTCGGACCTCCTGAACGAGGGCGTCGCGACGTTCCTTCGCCGGGCTGACAAGACAGACCTGCATGCCGCTGCGATACGCGATGTCGAAAAATCGTTCACGGAAACATTCGGCGCCGCCGGGATCACCGTCGCACCGGAGCTGATACACCAGGCAGCCGTCGCTACCGGCGGGTACCCTTTCCTCATTCAGCTGGTCGGCTACTTCCTGTGGAGGGAAGCCGAAAACCATGACGGTTCCCTCTCATCCGCCACGGTCGACCGCGCAATAGCAGCTGCCATACGCCGCAACGAACGCGTGGTGATTGAAGCCGCTCTCGCCACCGCGTCGGCGAAAGACCTGGAGTTCTTGCACGCCATGGCAGTGGACGAGGGCCCCTCAACCGTCGGCGATATCGTCCAGCGGACCGGCTCCCGACCGACGCTCGTCGCCAAGTACCGCACCCGTCTGTTGGCGGCAGGACTCATCGAGTCCACCGGCCACGGCAAAGTCGCATTCGCCATACCCGGCCTTGGCCAGTACCTGCGAAAGAATCCGCTGTAGAACCTGCAGCCATAGCGGCTGGGCCGCTCCTGGATTTCTGCGCCCCGAGCGCTACTCCGGGGTTCGACTTCCGCGCCTTGGTCGGGGCTTTGCCGGGGGCGAGTGCTGTGCTGGGGCGGGTTCCTTCACTGCGTGCTGCTGCGAGTCTTCCCTGGACGCGTTCCTCGCTGGCAGTGCCTGCGAGGGATTCGGCGAACGCCTGGTGATGGCCGGCGGAGCCGTACTCGGCTACTGATCCGCTCTCCGTCTCTTCGCCCTGGTCTTTGAGTCGTTTGTTGTCATCGCCGGTGGGCCGGGCCGTGCCGGCCGGTGGTCGTCCACATGCAGGTTCGTGTCCTTGAACAGTCCGTGATGTGCAGTGACTTCGGGCACGACTCGCCCTTCGATGTTCCTATCGGGCCGGTTAAGCCTTCCTACACAGGCCCGCCGCATGCTGTCTGGGGGCATTTCGACCTATGAGGCCCGGGCAGTCCGTGAGGGTGGGGGTGACGAATAGGGTGTGTGGGTAGTTTCCTGACAGGCGCACCATTCCGGCGCGCGGAGGTCACATCCCTGGGAAAGGGATTGTCATGAGAACGATCAATCGCATCTTGACCGTAGCTGCCGCCGTGTCGTTGGCGGCCATTACCGGGTGCGCCGCCCAGGAAGGAGCACTCTCCTCTTCTCCGCCCGCCACCAGTTCCTCTGTCCCGTCAGCTGGTGGATCGGCCTCGGCCGGTGAGGCTGTCATCACGATCAGAGGCTTCGCGTATGAGGTTCCCGCGTCGGTAAAGCCGGGGGCGATGGTGACGGTGACGAACGCGGACAGCGCCCCGCATACGTTGACGGCCAAGGACGGGGGCGGTTTCGACGTTGAAGTCCCGGGGGGTGCAACGGTGAGCTTCCGGGCTCCGGATGCCCCGGGTGAGTACGGGATTATCTGCAGCTTTCATCCGCAGATGACGGGGACGCTGGTCGTGAAATGAGCCATCAGGAACTAATACCGCGGGCACGGTCTTTTTGGGTACTGCGGGTCTGTGTTGCTGCGGCTCTGGTGGTCAGTGCCGTGGTCCATGTCCAGCTCGCCCCGGGCTATCAGCAGGCGGCCCCTGGCGGTCTCGGGCAAGGCACCTTGTTTCTGGTCCAGGCCGGAGCCTCGGTCGTCGCTGCGGTTTTTATGTTGCTAAAAGGTTCACGGACCGCTTTCGCGGCCGCCGCCGTGGTCGCGTTCTCGTCCCTGGCCGCGGTTATCCTGTACCGGTATGTCCAGGTCCCTGCACTGGGGCCGTTGCCTTCGATGTATGAACCGGTCTGGTACGCGGCCAAGGTCATCACAGCGGCGGCCGAAGCGGCCGCCGGCGGCCTGGCTCTGGCAGGGTACGCCCTGTTGCGCAAGACCCGGCCCGAATCAGGATCTGCTGCCAGGGGCCGCCGCCGCGGGGCTTCACCGGCCTGACCCCGGACGGGCTTACGGCCCGGGAAGGCGCCCCGGGTGCCTGCCCGCCGGTAACCTCACCAAAAAATATGTGAACCCGGCCACATCCATACCCGTCTTTTCCCGGCGTTGTTCCGAAGTACTGCTGTCCCCTTCCCTGGGGTGCCAACATCACACGCGCGTGTATGAGGAGATTTATCCAATGAAAAAGACCCTTCGCTTCATGGCGGTACCCACTCTGGCTTTGGCCGCCATTGCCCTGTCCGGTTCCCCTGCGATGGCAGCGGACCAGTCCTACCAGTCCACCCTGGGCCAGCTCAACGGCAGCGCCGGCTCGGGCACCATCAGTGTTGATGTCACCGGCAATCAGGCCCACGTTGTCCTGAAAGTTTCGGGCATGCCGGCGACCTTCATGGATGCTCCGTACCCGCACGTCCAGCACATTCACGGTGGCGCCCAGGGTGTCTGCCCGGCGCCCTCGGCCGATAAGGACGGCGACGAAGTCATCTCCACCACCGAAGGCGCCCCGTTCTACGGCGGAATCGTCACCACCTTGTCCACCAGCGGTGATACCAGCCCCGCAGCTGGTCTGGACTTGAAGGTCGGCGGCCAGGGCGCGGCTTACACGGTAGACCGGACGTTCGAACTGAACGCCGAGACCAAGGCAGCCCTGGAGGCCGGCACCGCTGTGGTCGTCGTCCACGGCCTTGACCCCGCCACCCTCAGCGCGGCAGGACAGGCCGCCAAGAGCGACCTTGCACCGACTCTTCCGCTGGCCGCCACCTCCCCCGCCCTGTGCGGAACCCTGAAGGCGGGGCAGATGGCCATGCCGGTCGGCGGCGCTGACACCGGCGTCACGCAGGAAACCGGGACCGACACCGGCGCCCTCGCCGTTGGCGGCGGCCTCGCCCTGGTTGCCCTCGCCGGTGGAGCCTACGTTGTCCGCCGCCGCACCGCCGGCGCAGCAGCCTAAGCACCGGCTGATCGGATCGCTACTGTGAGAACCAGGAATCCCGGCCGCCGCGGGGGCCTCCGTGCCGCCACGGCGGCCGGGGTTCTGCTCCTGCTGACCCTGACCGGCTGCGGGGCCGGAAACAACGGAACACCCGACGCCGGCTCCCCACCCTCGGCCTCCGCGGCGGCCACCACCGCCGCACCCGGTTCCCCCGCACCTCTTCCGTCGAGTCCGGTTGCCGTGCCCGCCGTGGCACAACCCGCGGTGCTGACCCGATCCGAGCCGGTGACCCTGGAAATCCCGGCCATCGGCGTGCAAACCGACCTCCTGAACCTTGGGCTCCGGGAGAACGGCTCCTTGGATGTACCTCCCACCGGCAGCGGCGCGCCCGCCAGCTGGTACAACGGCTCCCCCACTCCCGGGGAACGCGGACCCTCCGTGATGCTGGGCCACGTCAACGCACTCGGTGGATCCACCGGAGTTTTCGCAGGCCTGCGCAAACTCACACCGGGCACCGATATCAACGTCTCCCGGGCCGACGGCACCACAGCGGTGTTCACCGTCGATCACGGCGCCCAGTACAGCAAAAACAACTTCCCCACCCTCGAGGTCTACGGCAACACCCCCGGAGCTGAGCTCCGCCTCATCACCTGCGACGGTTACGACCCCGCCACAAAGCTCTTCGATGACAACTACGTCATCTACGCAAAACTCAAAGCCTGACAAGGGCCACTGACCCCTGACGGTGGCAAGGACGGACAAGGAAATGAAGTCACGAAATCACAGACTGGCCGCCCTCACGCTGGCTACCGTCCTGCTCTCCGGCTGCGCGGCCGCCAGTGGTGCCGTTACACCGGTCACGGAAACCAACGTCGGGCAGGACCAGGCCGTGCCGCCGGGCTCCCCCTCTGCCCAGGCCGGACACGCAGGCGGTCACCACGGCGGCGGGACGTCTTCGCCCAGCGCAGCCGTGGACGGGCCCAGCGAGGCCGCCCTCATGGTCTGCGGAGACCAGCCAATGGACAGGCTCACATCCATCCTGGGCCTGAAAGAGAAACCGCACACCGTCAACGACTGGGCCAACAGCACCTTCACCTGCACCTATCACCTCAACGAAGGTGCACTGGAAATCTCCGTTCAGGAAGCCGCCGACAAGGCATCGGCGCTGAAGTATTTTGAGGCGACGCAGGCCCTGGCGGAAGATGCCACACCCATCGAAGGGCTCGCCAATTTGGGATTCCCGGCCTTCGAAACCGCCGATGGGTCAGCCGTTTTCCAAAAGGACAGCTTCATCCTGCACGTGGACGCCTCCGATCTCCCCGCGACCCTGGGCCCGAACAACATCACGAGGAACGCTTTGGCCTACCAGCTCTCCACCACCATCCTGGCCTGCTGGGTCGAACACCCCTGACAGCCCTCAGCACGCGACCACAGCCGGGCTCCACGAAAGGTTTCAACATGAAGACAAACATCAGAACGACGCGGACACTCGGAATCGCGGCGGCAATGACCTTGTTCGCCCTCTCCGGCTGCGGGAACCCCGGCACGTCCGCGTCCGACACGGCATCAGCGCCGACCACACAGCCAACATCAGCTCCAGCCACCAGCACAGACACCACTCCCCCAACCTCCAGCCCGGGCACTTCATCCCCGGCGGCCCCGGCCGAAATATTGATCAAGGGCTTCAAATACCAGGGCGCGCAAACCGTCAGCCCCGGAGCGATAATCAGTGTCACCAACGAGGACATCGAAGCGCACACCATCACCGCGGACACCGCCAACGCGTTCGACGCCACCATCAAAGTCGGCACCGGCACCTTCACCGCCCCAACCGAACCAGGAACCTACCCCTACCACTGCATCTTCCACGGCAACATGAAAGGCACCCTCACCGTGAAATAGGATGTCGCACGGTTCGCTGCCTTCTACAGCGAGGATGCCGTCGTCCGCGGCCCGCAATACCCCGAACCGCTGCTCGGACGGGCCGCGGTGGCAAACGACGCCTCGGCCTTCTTCACCGCCTTCCCGGACCTGCGGGCCGAGGTGACGTGCAGCGTCGTCAGCGGCTCGACCTTCGCCGCCGAAATGACCCTTGCGAGCACGCATACCGGCCCGTTGACACTGCCGTCCGGGGAGATTCCTCCCACCGGCAGGTCCCTCAGGTTCGGGATGGCATTCTTCACGCTCGTTGATGATCCCGGCCTGATCGTCAACGAGCTCCGCTACTACGACGTCGTGGACCAACTCGAGCAGTTGGACCTCAGCGGGTAACCCCCAGCGGCCAAGATCGCCATCCCTGCCGCTGTGCGCAAGAGGTCCGCGAGAGTTCATGCCCGGCCCGCCCGTCTGATCGAGCGCCCGCCACGCCCAGTTCATGCCAACCGCTCCTGAACAGAAACAGCCGGACCTGGGTAGCCAGGCTCCTCGCACCGGCAGGACAGAGGGCATCAGCCGGCCGGCACTGCCTCACGTTCGCTGGAATCCGGGTTATCCCCGCACCTCTACTGGCTAGGAACCCGGCCTTAGGAGCGGCGCGAGTTCACGAAGCGACCCGATGGTGATCTCCGGTGGCGTGAAATAGGGCGGGTAAGGTGCGCCGCTGCGGTTAATCCACGCCGTGCGCAGCCCGGTCCGTGCTGCCCCGTGGATATCCCAGGGATGGACAGCGACCAGGAGCATGTGTCCTGGTTCCACACCGCACATCTGCGCAGCGTGCAAGTATGCCTTCGGAGCCGGTTTCCAGGCCGGCCCGTCCTCAACGGACAGCAGGGCCTCAAAGTCCTCAGCGATTCCGGCGTCATCGAACAGCTTCCGCGCCACTTGGGCGGAGCCGTTGGACAGTGTCACCAGCCGGAATTCTGCCGCTTTCAGGTCCCTGACTCCGCCGACAATGTCAGGGTGCAGCACCAGATCGTCGAATCCGTCCATGATGTGTTTGACGGCGTCCTCGACACCACGGTTCAACGGCAGTCCTGTCAGGCTCACCCGCAGTAGCCCCGTCGCGATCTCCACGAAGTGTTCTGCGTCCCCCGCCGCAGTCATTGCAAACCCGTCCCGCAGCACCCCGGAAAACCAGACCTTGGCCAGAAAGGACGGCGCCCCGGTTTCGGCGAACCGTCCCCCCATGACTGACATGTCGGACAGTGTTTCATTGACGTCAAAAACGATAACTGCGGGCATGTCAGGCATGAGGGCTCATTTCGTTCAAGCAGAAAGCATCCGCGGACCGATCGTAACCGCGAACTTACCGCCTTGAGTTGCGATATGTGCGGTGCTTAGCCCATGTCGGACACCCGGTAATGGACGCTTACGGACAAACCGGCGTCCGGTTCCGGGCGTGGTCGGGAGCGCGCTTCCAGGAAGCACCGGTTCAAACCAAATCACTGTGAGGGGTCATCGCTGGAGTCCGCCGAAACCGCCGCCGCGATGACGCCTGCGGTCGCAGCGAACACTCCGCCGATCAGCCGGGTACGGCCAGCGTTTTGATGTCGCGACCGACAGGATTACCCCGGGGCGTGGCGGGCAGCATTCCGAGCGGATGCAGCACTCGACCTAGTGTGGGCTGCCTGATGACAACGGCGCGGCCCCAGCCCGGGAGCAGCAGGCGGAAGCCGCAAGGACACTCCGGTACCCGAATTCCGAGGTAGACGCCCATTGCCTTTCCGGGCTCGTCGTTACCGGCGGCAGGGCTGTCAAACCATATTTGACCTGAACCTGTTTGTTGCATCGACTGCCCGCATGGATGGGCGGCTTCTAGGGGTCGACGCAACAGATGCGTTTTTTCGGGTCGTTTTTCCGGTGCTTTGAGGCTATCGCGAGGCGGCCGAACTCAGCAGTGGGTTCTATGTAGCAGGTGCGGTCGTGTTCCCCAGTTTGTGAATGTGTCAGCTCAGACGCGGAGCAGTTTAGGTCGGATGCAACATGGATTTCCCAACCGGATTTTAGAACCGTACTGACCGGTCTGTCTGGTTTGCATGTAGTGTCTGCTGGTGTGGAACACCCTCAAAGCTCATTAGCTGACCCAATTGGCACCTCTGCCCCTTCCCGTCCGTCCGCTGTTGGCGCGCGGGAGCGCATATTGGCTGCCTCCTACGAGTTATTCTCACAGCGTGCCATCCGCGATGTCGGCATAGCTGAGCTGATTTCGCGCGCCGGGGTTGCCAAGGCCACGTTCTACGGACACTTCACCTCCAAGGATGAGTTGGTCCTGGCCTTCCTGGAACGTTGCCATCAGGACCTTACTGTCGAGCAGATCATCGCTGAATGCAGGAAAAGATCCGACGACCCAACAGCCCAGGTGCTGGCTATTTTCGATGTTCTGGACGGGTGGTTTCGCCGGGATGACTTCCAGGCCTGCGCCTTCGTGAGCACCATGCTGGAAATGGGCCCCACCCATCCCTTGGGAGAGGCCTCCGTCAGCTATCTGGCCCAAGTAAGGGCCTTCATGCGAACTCTCGCCGAGGAGGCGGGTCTCGACCAGCCGGACGTTTTTGCGCGGTCCTGCCACATCCTGACGAAGGGCTCCATTATTTCAGCGGTCGAAGGAGACAGAGAGGCAGCCGTGTTGGCCAAGCGGATGGCCGTTTCCCTCATCTCCAGCCACGGGGGCGTCGCCGTTCAGGCCGGTAGCGGGCTGGCGAAGGCCAGCACCCGAATCCACAACAACCCCACCTGACACACGCTCGTCCGGCGCCCGCGCCGGAAAGTAGTTGATTCGCCTCACCTCTGTTTTTGCGCCGGACGATGATCCGGCAGTTCCACTTGGCGTCCTTATCCAGGGCGCCGAGTTTTGAGGCCGCTGTAGCCGAACGGCGGACCACCGCATCTTGTTGAGAAGAGCCATCATGGCCTATGCAGAGTTCGACCAGTTCCTTCAGGAAGCCACTTATCGTGAACAGGAGTCAGACTCGACTCTTGATGGGGACTCCTTGTTTGGCCTCTACACCAGCTGGTGCAGCGGGTCCCACAACTCCCCTCGGACAGAGCACACCTTCTGGGCCGCGATGAGGCATCGCGTCGGTCCCGGCCAGTGCCTGCGCATGAAGGGACCGGCGGCTGCAGACTACATCCTGACCAGCTACCGGGCCGTGGTGTGAACCCCACCATGACCACAGCGTCAAGCAGTTACATACCCCGGAACGCGCATCAGCCACGGGGAAAACGCCCCTGGTGCCCAGTGTGTGACACCGACCTGCACCTCGAGGTTGATTCGCCGACCGTTCCGGGTCGGCAGGCAGGCACTCTCGCGGTGGCCGTCCTCTGTTCCAAATGCCGCGGATCCCGGGTGCTGGACACCACAGCAGAGCATCTGGCTGCCCTGTCCGCGCAGCCAACCCGTGGTTCTCGGTTCCCAGATCTGAAGGCACCATGACCCGTTTAGCTGAGCAGAATGTTCCACCTCCGGCCGACCAGGCCCGTGACTTTCTTGCCGGTCTGCTGCTGCTCACAGCACAGGGCGATCATCAGGCATTCAGTGAGTTCTACCTTCGCACATCCCGCCAGGTCACAGGATTGGTCCAGCGCGTCATCATTGACCGGGAGCTCAGCGCGGAAGTGGTCCAGGAAATATACATCGTCGTCTGGCAGGACGCAGCGAAATACCGGCCGGACACCGGCACTCCGATGGCCTGGCTGATGACCATCGCGCACCGACGGGCAGTCGACAAAGTCCGGGCAAACCAAAGTAGCCGCAACCGTGACCATCGATGGGCAACGACCGCGCCGAACGCCTACGACGGCGTACTCGATGCCGTGGCAGAGAAGATGGACGCCCGGATCCTCATCGCCTCGTTGGCATGCCTATCGGACCTGCAGCGCGAATCCATTGTCCTTGCCTATTTCGGTTCGTTGACCTACCGGGAGATCTCCGTAAAACTCTGCGTACCGCTGCCCACGGTCAAATCCAGAATCAGGGGTGGCCTCCAAAAGCTCAGGACGCAACTCGAAGCTGTATAGCCAGGCGACACCCCAAGCGGCTGAACCTCTGGATTATCTGGCCCGCCAGCAGCGCCTTAACGAACGATATCTTTAGTCCGTCTCAGTCCATGCCTTGATGGCGCCGCGCATGCGGTGTGCCCTGCCGTCCCGCCGCGACGCCAGCCGGACCCGTTCGGATCCCTGAGGACTGAAAGCCGATTGTTTAACGAACTTGCTCGGCCACTCGGCGGGGCTCCACCCTACGGCCAAACTGGGCCGTCCGTATCCGACGCCGGGGAGCGCGCAGCGTCGAGTTCTCCGGTAATCGGCCCGTCCATACCCAGCCGCCCCTCGGCTGTAAGAGAATGCGTGGAACTCGTTCGTGCCATTCCTGGACGTCGAAATCCGGCGGGTCAGGGCTGGACGATGTTGTGTTTTGCGGAACCGACCCTTGGAACAAGCCGAGCAGCATCGCCCCCGGCTGCTGCCCCGCGAACTCAAGCTGGTCGTATTGGCAGGTGCGGCCAGGGACGAAGCCGAGGATATCGGCCGGGAGGGCCTGTGCCGACGGCAAGTGTTGCTATCTCTCAACGAGCCACTACGTCCTGCCGTTTTCGGCAGCCTGGGCCCGAGTGCCGGAACAGCTTGCGTCTGCCGTTCGGATCCGGCCCAGTAGCGGACGGCACTGACTGCGACACGCCTCACGAACCGTTTCCGTCGCCGCGGCTGCCGCGCCCAGACAAGTCAATGGTCCGCCCCACACGGCAGGGCGGACCATCGGAGTCATGTTGTACGCACCCATTGCACGCATCGGCACCGACACCTGTGCTGGATCAGGGCCCGAGGGGTGGGTTAGTGGCGTTCGAGGACTCCGCATACTGCCGGGTCGGTGGCCTCTGCCGGGAGATCCGGGTTCAGCTCGCTGGCGCCTTCCGGGTTGCTGAAGTTGTACGTGCCGTTTTCGTCGTAGTCCAATCCGTGAATGACCAGGACGCCCTCACCGTCGCGGATGGCCTCGGCGATCTGCTTGGCGGTGCCCGTACCGCCGGTACCGGGGTAACCCGTACCCGCCACGTCGGTGAACGCGATGTTATTGCGGCTGTAGTTGTAGCGGCCATCCTTCGAGACCGGGAAACGCGTGACGTCAAGGAAGCTCGCTGGCGTGGTGTCGCCGCTCGTGTTCAGGGACACGACAACCGGACCGTAAGCGGGAACGCCCTCCACGGTGTTCAAGCGCCCGTCGTTATTGGTATCCAGCTCAAGCGTGGGGCACTCGTTCAGAGCCTGCTCGCCGTAGTGGATGTGCTGGGCGTGGGGGGCATCAGGGGTCAGGCCCTTGGCGTGCACCTCAATGTGCTTGATCGTTTCACCGCGAACGACAGCGGTCGCAGTGCCTGAGGCTCCGGAGCCATTGAGCTGCTTCAGCTTGGCGGTCAGGGTGACAGTTTTCTCCTCTGATTTGGAATCATGGGCCTGGGCGGGCACCACCGTCAGGGTGGCAGCAGCGAGTAAAGCAACGGCTGAGGCCCCAAGGGCCACTACAGATGTTCGATTCACAATGCACTCCTCCATCAGGCCAGTGAGGAAATCCCGCTGGTCTATTGTGATTCGGAACACATGCCGCTTCGGATTGGCGCGAGCAATAAAGCGACTCAACTGACAGCCCGGGCACTTCATCCGCTGCGGCTCCGGCAGAAATAATGATCAAGGGCTTCCAATACCAGGGTGCGGAAACCGTAAGCCCCGGAACGACAGTCAGTGTCACCAACGAAGACATCGAAGCGCACACCATCACCGCGGACACCGGGAACGCGTTCGACGCCATCATCAAAGTCAGCACCGGCACCTTCGCCGCCCCAACAGAACCAGGAACCTATACGTACCACCGCATCTTCCGCGGCAACATGAAAGGCACCCTCACCGTGAAATATCACTGGAGTGTTTTGCCTGGCGCATTGCCCGAGCTGTCTCACCTAGCGGGCAGGGCCCAATCTCTGCCGTATGTTGCCGAAAGCGTGCCGACTGCAACCGACCAGAATAGTGCGCTAGCCGAGCGGGGCCGGCAGCTCGTTGCAAGCCTGTTCGCATCGGCGGCGGGCACGGCGGAGACGATGCAGTGGCATGCATGCGGTATGTCGTATGCCGTGCCATAAGACTCTCTCGCATTGCATCCGTAACGATTACATCGAGACGACTTTGACGCGGCGCAGTATGAGCCAGCGGACGGCTGGGTATGCGGTGAGGAACCCCAGGACCAGACCGATTTGCATGAGGAAAAAGAAGCTGATGTCGGTAGGGGCGGGCATGAAGTTTCCGAAGTGCATGAGAAGCATCCATCCGCCCATGCCGATGTCGAAGGCGAGGACAGTGACGATGGCGGTCAGCAGGGCCGTGCCGGCGTTCTTTCCCGTCGGGCCGTGCCGGTCTGCGGAAGCAATAAAGTACTCAAAGGCGAACAGCAAGGCGATGGCCAGCAAAGCGATGACAATAATCAGTACCCATAGGTTCGTCCCTGCGATGGTTAGTCCGCTGGCCACCACGAGTGGAACCCCGATGAAGTGGCCCACGGTCGCAGCTGCCCCGCCCGGGACTCCGCCTGCGAGTGTTCTCCTGTGAAGGTCTATCGTGCCCCCCGGGGCGTTCTTACCCCAACGGTTATAGACCCAGAGGCCGAAAGGCCCGAGGTACAGGGCCGAAATTGGCCACACCAATCCAATGGCAGCGTTGGGCTGGTGGCGGCGCCTCCCGTAAATGTCGTACAGCACCAGCGCTGCGCTGATTACTCCTACCGCAACAAAGAACCAGGACACCGGCGTCAACCAGCCCGGAAGTGCAGTTTCCATAGAATTCATATCCATAGCATCGTCATTCATACCAATATTCACTCTCTCGTCGTTGTTCACTCGCACCTACAGTCGAGCCCCGGAAGCTTGCTGGACCTTGCGTGCCTCAGTGGCACCGCTCATGGGGACTTCTCAGCCCGCCCACGAGCCGTCATGACCCGTCACCGCTTCTCGTTCTCCCGCCGTGCCGGCCTAGAGAAGAAAGCTCCACCGGCCCCTACTCGAGCTTGCCGGGTCCATCCAGTCCTCCGGTGCAGGGTGCGCCGGGCTCCGGCGCGGATTTTGCGCTCCGGTATTTCGAGATGAAATCCTTGATCCGCGGGTCATCAGCGCCCGTGGCGTTCAGTTGCGCACCCCAGGCGGAAACGACGACAGGGGCCGGAAGGCTCTCATATGGCGAGAGGATCGCGTACGTCGAGGGGATGTCCTTGCTCAGCACCTCCAGCTGTGCGCCGGTGACCGCCTGGGGGTCGTAGGCCACCCACACGGCTCCGTGTTCAAGGGAGTGCACCGCGTTTTCGTTCGGCACGGGTTCCGTGTACACGGCGCAATTGAGCGGGATCTGCGAATGATCCCCACCCGCCGGCGGTACCTGCTCGTACTTGACGGGCCCGTTCACGTGGTTGGCACTCAGCCCTGAAAGCGTCTGGACGCCCTCAATGGCGGCCGGGGTTTTGGGCATGGCGCTTATGACGGCGAAAACGACCAGGCCCGCCACCAGGGCGATGCCCACAGTCCAGGCCGTGATGATCAGGATAAGCCGGTTGCGCCGTTGCCCGCGCTGTCGGGCTTTGTGTCCGGCAAGCTTCTCCTGGATGTCTGCGGCACGCTGCTGCTTGAGGCCCGGACTGCCCGGAACCGACTGAGATTCCCGGTCGACTCTCTCTGCAGGCCCATCGGAGTTCTTTGGTCGGGACATCCATGGGTCCTTTGCTTAGGTGGTGCCGGAAATCAGACGGTTTGGTCACCGGAGGCCCGGCATTCCCGCACAAACCTAACTTACTTAGGTGCTTAGGTGCAATACTTCGGCGCATCTCCTATCCTTGATAGGAACAAGGGCCAAGGAGGCAGCATGCCAAAGTTCGGTGATCTGGAGAGCGCCATCATGGAGCAGATCTGGCGCGCGAACGGACCATTGCTGGTCCGCGAGGTCCTCGAGGGCCTGAACCGGAGGCTTGCCTACAACACGGTGCATACAGTGACGGAGATCCTGCACCGCAAAGGATGGCTGACGAAGGAACGTGACGGCCGGGCCTTCCGCTACGGAGCAGCCGCGGGGCGCGACAGCTATGTTGCCGGACTCGTCACAGAAGCACTCTCCCTAACTGATGACCGGGCCGCCGCCCTGGTCGGCTTCGTGGAGGGGATACGGCCCGAGGAAGCCGAGGAACTGCACCGGCTCCTCAGCGCGGCCAGGAAGCAGGACGCGAAGTCATGATCCCCGCGTTGTCCCTCCTCGCCTACGCACTCACTCTCGCTTTAGCAGGACCGCGGCTGCTGCGAGCAGCGTCCTGGACGGACAGGGCTCCCCGGCTGGCCATCGCCGCGTGGCAGGCTCTGACCGTTACCGTGCTGGCCTCCGTGACCCTCGCCGGAGCGGCCCTGACATTCCCCACAGTAGGCGTGAGCAGGGACCTCGCCGGGCTGCTGCGCGCCTGCATCATGGCCATTAAAGAGCAGTACGCATCCCCCGGCGGAGCTGCCGCCGGCACCACAGGCGCCGGGCTGGCCCTGGTCATCCTCGGGCGCACGCTGTGGTGCCTCGGCTCGATTCTGGGCGACATGGCCCGGGAGCGCGCCCGGCACGGACGGATCCTTGACATCGTCGGACGCGACGACGCACACTCTGGTGTTATTGTTCTCGACTCGGACGAATCGACGGTCTATTGCCTCCCCGGAAGGCGGCGGCGCACCGTTATCACAACGGCGGCCCTGCAGGCCCTCGACGACGCGCAACTGGACGCCGTCCTGGCCCACGAGCAAGCCCATCTATCGGAGCGGCACGATCTGATCCTGGGTTTTTCCCGAGCGCTGGCAGCGGCCTTCCCCGGGATCGCACTGTTCCGGCTCGCCTCTACAGAGACGGCCCGGCTGATCGAACTGCGAGCCGATGATGCAGCGGCCGCCCGATCAGGACGACTCACTGTAGCGGGGGCCCTTCTGGCCGTCGCCTCCCCGGGAAAGACCCCGCTCCCGGCCGTTGCACTTGCAGCTGGGGGCGTCGGCGCTGCCGCCCGCGTGCGCCGGCTCATCCCCCCGCACAACCCCTTGGGCCGCGCCCGGACGGCGGCCGGCTCTCTTGCCGTCGCCGCGCTGTTCACCCTCCCGGTTCTGCTGCTGGGAGGACCCGCTGCCGCCGCGGCCGGACAGAACCTCTGCCCCGATACGATCGTCTCCGCCGGCTCCCTCGCCCCCTGAAGCCGACCAGCGGCCCGTCCCCGCTGGACGTATTTTTACCCGGATGGCCAGGGAGGCGTGGCGGATCCATTCGTCGGCCATCGGCCCGCAGGCAGTCAGTCAAATCCGCTGAATGAGTAACGGTCGGGCTGAGAGAGGGCTGGAGTATCGAGGTGCTCTCGGAGGCGTTCGCCCACATCGCGGCAAACCTGTTGACCAATTACTTCAACCACTGCCCCGGAAGAGAACTGGGCCATCCCGCCGTCCCGCAACTCACAGCCTGAGACCCCAAGCAGGTGGAAGGGAGCGTCGGTCTCCTTCCCTCCGGTCTGCGGTTTCACCTTTCAAATCAGCAGGTGTATGTCCCGGGGATGCACGGCCACCCGCAACGCGCCGGCCGGATCGGGCCCCGGAATATTCATAAGGAGGCCCGGGCCGGCTTTCAGGCGGACGCGTCGTCGACCGAAAGCAGCGACTCAAAACGTCTCTCGGATCCCGGCCTCGCTGAACAGATTCCCAGCGATCTGGGCCGAGCCGTTGCTGCTGGGACCGCCCTCCGGCAGCTTCGGACATTGTTCTGGATCCAGTGAACCGCCAGAGCGATGATGCTCGCGAGGCCCTCCGCTGCTGAACTGAGCGCCCAGCCGATCGGGTACACGGAACCGGCCGTCTTCACGGCATGGAGCATGAGGTCCACCACGATGAGGTAAGCGATCGCGTCCGCAGGGGTAAAGCCCCGAGACGAGGGTGAGGCGCCCTTTGCGGTCGCCTCACCCCGCTTTGCTGCAGTGATGTCTCGCGGCAGCGCTGGACTTCTACTGCTGGAGGAAGGTCAGCAGTGCCTGGTTGAACTCATCGGGGTGGCTCACGTTGCAGCCGTGCGGTGCGCCGCGGAGGACGTGCAGGTCACTGCCGGGCAGGGCTGCGTGGGTCCGGGCACCGGATCCTTCGAAGGGCACGGTGCCGTCGCCGTCACCGTGCAGGATGAGGGCCGGGACGGTGACCTGGGGCAGGTCGCCGCGGAAGTCGGTTGTGCCGAAAGCTTCCATGCAGGCCAGCGCCGCCTTCTTGTCAGCCTGCTTGCAGAGCCGGAGGGCTTCCTGACGCTGCTGCTCGGTGACTTTAAGCTCCCCGTTGACGGAGAAGAATTGACGGGTGAACTCGTCGTAGAAGGAGTCTTCGTCCTTCGTCAGGCCAGCAGTCATCTCGGCTGCCGCGTCCTTGGTCAGTGGCCCGTCCGGGTTGTCCTGGCCTTGCATCAGGTACGGGGGGACGGCGGCGGCGAAAACGACGCTGCGCACCCGGTCAGTACCGTACTTGGTGAAGTATCGGGCTACTTCACCGCCGCCCATGGAAAATCCGACCAGGGTCGTGTCAGTAAGCTCAAGTGCCTCGAGGAGGGCGTGCAGGTCTTCGGTGAGCGTGTCGTAGGTGTAGCCGGTACGGGGCTTGTCACTACGTCCGAAGCCCCGCCGGTCATAGGTAATCACCCTGTAACCGGCGGCCTGCAGGGCAGGCACCTGGGCTGCGAAGGATTCCCCCGACAGGGGCCACCCATGAATGAGGACAACCGGCCGGCCCGTGCCCCCCGTGTCGTCGACGTGCAGGTTCGTGTCCTTGAACAGGCCGTGATGGGCAGTAACTTCAGTCATGAAGAGCCTCCAACTGTGAGATGGGATCGGCGTACAACGCCGACTCTAGCTAATTCGTCAGCAGGCTGTCTTTTGGATGGGTCCCCCCGATAGGTTGATCAATTGGCCAGAGGCGGCGCAGGGGTGCCTGCACCATGTTGACATACGAAACAACATCTCACGACGAAACCGCAGAGGAGCGCTTGCTGAGCTCCGGAACACCCGCAACTAACCGCCCTGGAGTTGCGACAATCGTAAAAATCCACCCGCCTCAGTGGTCCTGAATCGGGCTGTCTTAGTCAACCGCCTTCTTCGTTAGCGCTGAACTATCGGCTGGGTCCATTCCTGCCCCTCTCAGAGCCAACTGCTGCCCCAGTTCCGGTCTTCCTGGCCTTGGCGGCCTTGCCCGTGGTTACTGCTGCGCTGGGGTGTGTGCCTTCGCTGCGCGCTGCGGCGAGGCGTCCGCGTATCTGGTTTTCGTTCGCGCCGGTGCTTGACAGGGTCTCAGCGAACTTCTCGTGGTGTTCGGCTGAGCCGTAGCCGGCGGCCGACGTACTCTCTACTTTGAGGCCCTGGCCTTTGAGCCGGCTGCTGTCGTTCCCGGTGACGCGGTTTTCGATCTCGCGGCCAATGCCCTCCATGCGGGCGAAGAGTTCCTTTTCGGCTTGTTCGTAGCGCTGCTCCACGGGCGTCCGTTCGGAGCCCGTGAAGCCGCCCTCGGCCAGAAGTTTGGCTTCGTGCATGTCCTTGGCGGCTTTGACGAACGCGGGGTCCTCGAAGTGGGAGTCACCGGCGCCGTTGACGTTTGCGGTGGTCTCTTTGCGCAGCTGGTCGATGTCGGGACCGTTGATGCCGTCCTTGCCGATGAGGAACAGGCGTTCCTGCACGGTGGCATCGGCGGCCGCCACCGCTGCGGGGGTCTTCGCACTGTGCGCGGTCTGCAATGCCTGGGCCAGTTCGGGGTTGGCCAGGTACTCGACGGGAACCTGGTGGCGTTCCATTTCCGGGGCCAGCTTGGCGGCCTGTGCGCGGAGTTCTTCGGCGCGGGCCGCTGCGAGCAGCTGCATGGCCTTCTCGTGTTCTACGGACGCCTTGCGTGCCTCTTCCTGGCTGCGGGACAGCTCGTCCTGCCGGGCCTTGTCCGTGGCGGCGGTCTGGATCCCTGACTCCAAGTAAGCGGCGTCCGTGCCAACGTCGCGGGTGTCGATGCCGTAGCGGGTAAGCACTTCCTGACGGATCTTTTCCGAGGCGGCGAGTGCGGTGGTGTCGTGGTCTTTCCAGCCTTCAGCGACTGCGTGCGCCGTGGCAATATCGTGGGGCTGGGCCTTGTCCCACCACTGGTCCTTCTCCACAGGGGCAAGCGCCGCGTGGGCGGCGCTGCGTTCGGCGGCGAGACGGGCCTGCGCTTCGTGCGCCGTCTGGGCGTCCTGGTGTTCCTGCTGCCGCTGGGATTCCTGCCGGCTGCGGGCCAGCGTTTCGGCAATGCGTGAGGCGATCATCAGCGACTGCCGCAGCCCGCCGTCCACAACGTCGTCCATTCCATCTGATTCACTCATCGTGTTCCCCTTGAACTAGTGGTGTGAGTCTTATCGGTCCAGGCTCGGCCCGGAATCGCGTCGGCTGGGCTGGTAGGTCTTGGCCGGCGTCGCCGGTGTTGGCGTTGCGGGCACTGCTGATCCCGGGCGGATGGGGACCATGCCGCGCCGGGCGATGTCGATTGCCCTGGGCGGCAGTGCTGCCTCCGTCGCGGACTGCTGTTCCGCACCCACCAGCACCGCCTTGGGCATGGTGCCGGTGAACGGGGCAAGCTGTTGCTCGACCACTGCCCGGATGCGCTGCGCCTCACGGGTTCGTCCGGACTGCTGATGCATCTCATAGACGGCGAAGGCGGTGTTGATCAGCTGAACCATGAGTGCTGTTTGGGCGGCCGTCTTGTTCTTACTGGAAGCGGCCATGAACAACATGGCAGTCCCGGCAATCGACGGCAGAGCAACAGGCTTGCTGTGCTCCCGTGGGGCGCGGAGCTGCGCGGTGCGGGACAGTTCAGCGGCGGTGGCCGCCAACGGACCCGGCGTCGGTTCAAGCCGGTAGGACCATGCCGCGAACGCCCCTGATACTTCCCTCGCTGCTTTCGCCCAGGTCGCGTGATCGTCACGCGGAATGGTCCGCAACTGATCCGCCAGCGCGGTCGCGTTGCGGGTGTACTCCACCCACATTTCCGCCGGCGGTGTTCCGGTCTCGGGGCCAGCCCTGGACACCGTGCGCCTGTTGCGGGCCGCTGCGTTCCACTCTGCTGCAGCTTCGGTCGCCAGGTGCGGTGAGTCCATCCACTCTTCACGCAAAGCGCCGAGTTTCAGGTCGGATGCAAGTGTCCCTCCGCCGAACCAGATGGGCCGCTCGCCCTGCTTTGGACGTTCGGCCACGGAGTACCCGACAATGACGTCGGTCGTGTTCTTCGCGTAGCGCGGACGGACCAGCATGCCGGTGTCGCGGGCGCGCCGGACGAACTCACCTTCGGTGGCCGAGGCGCTGGCGCTGGCGCGCACTTTCCGCGCCAAAGATGAGCGGTGCATTTCCCGCTCGTCCCGGACAGCGGTGGCCTTCTCCGCCCGGTCGTAGCCACGGGTGGCGTGCACGGTGGAGAGCTGTTCCAGCCCGTACTTGACCTCCAGTTCCCGGCAGGTCTGCTGTGCTCGTTTGTAGTCGCCGTGGGTAGATGCTTTGGTGCCGTCTTCGCGGACCAGGGAGACGGCCAGGTGGATATGGTGGTTGCCGTTCTCACTCGTGCCGTGGTTGACCGCAACCCACCGGCAGCGGGCCTTTCCGCTGGCTTCAGTGAAGCCCATGGAGTCCACGAAATCATTGGCGATATCGCCCCACTGCTGGTCCGTCAATGCGCCCCCTTCGGCGCGCAGACTCAGCGAGCAGTGCCACACGCTGGCGTCCTTGTAGCCGACGTGGACGCGCTCCTTCTTGGCCAGATCCCACTGCATGTCCTTGATCTGAACCGATACGTCATATGCCCTGCGCGGCTGGTCAAGATGCTTGGCAATTGCAAGCGCATCGTCACGGTCCAGGACACCGTCGTCGTACCACGCCATGATCGCAGCATCGCCGGCCACCAGGTGCGGATCGGAGTGTGCGTTCTTGGTCTTGTTGGCATCCGTCGACGCTAGGTAAACCATGAGCCCGCCCATGCGCGAACCGCGGGTGATGTTCGGGATCATCCCTACATCAACCCCTCAATGGTGCGGTCGATCCGCATTGCCACTGACCGGAGGTGCTTCAACGCTTCGTGCGCCTCGTCGGGGAACTCGCTCATAGCGTTGGCCTGGCGTGCGAGCTGGTTGATGTTGTTGGAGGAACGGGCCAGGAGATTGTGCAGCGACATCAGTTCCGCGATGGCGGCACGCCGTTCGGTAGTCGTTTCCTGGGTCTCGGACAATGCCGATGTAAGCAGCAGGTTCGGGACAGTGACTTTCTCGCGCTCAGCCCTCGCGACAAGCGCGGCTTCCTCTTCAACAGTGACCCACAGGTCACGGCGCTTCTTGCTGCCGGCGGGAGTGTTCTCCCGACGTCGGCGCGACAGATTGAAACGGTGAGTGAATCCCTCATCCGACATTCAATTCATCCCTTCAAAGGCCCAGCGCAGCGACCCCGAACCGGGGACCACACCGACCAGTGTGCCGCACCCGACCGCCAGTGTCGAGCGCGACATGCCACTTACACCCGTGTAAGTGTATAGCTTGCTCCGAACCGTCTTCTTTGAGGGTTCTTTCGCCTTTCGCGCTTGATCACCGAAAACCTGCTTTGGGGGTGTCGGTCGTGCCCGATAGGGTTTGGGTATGGATATCAACGACATTGCCGCTAAAGCCGCCGCGAAGATCGACGCCGCCAGGGACACCAAAGTGAACGCCGTCAAGAGGGCCGCCGCCAGCGGAGTTGAGGTTCAGGAGGCCGCCCAGCTGCTTGCCGCAGCTGAGCAGAAGTATGCCAAGGACTATCAGGCAGCGTTGCGCGCAGACTGGACCGAATCGGACCTGCGGGGCTTCGGTCTGGACGCTCCGGCCAAGAAGGCCGGCGGGCGTCCGCGTGGCCGGAAAACCACGCAGGAGTCCGTTCCGGTTGCCGGCGGACCTGAGTAGTAGCCCCTCGCCCCCATGGGCACGGCAAAAGCCCAATCGCTCCGCTGCTTTTCCCGCACACATGGGGACGACGGGACCCAGCTGATCGGCTGCACACAACCGCCAGGGAACCTCTGCCTCGCACCTCACCAGCGGGACCGGCGGCCATGCACAGCCTGGAAACTGGCCGGTCACCAACGGCAACGTTTCCCATGGTCCAAGACATGCCGCTTCCGACGTCGGCAGGGCGCTGTGGCTGGCTCTTTTCAGCCATAGACCAGATGCGGCTCCGGTGGGCAGATACGACGAAGGCCGGCACCTTTTCGAGGTGCCGGCCTTCGTCGTATCCGTGTTCTTTTAGTCTTCCGCGGTGACGTCGTCATCCTTGATCTGACCGGCCGCGATGCGCTCTGCGGTCTTCGCGAACGCGGCCTCGATGTTCTCCGCAAGGTCACTTTCCCGGACCCTCCACACACCCCGTCCACCGAACTGCCCGGCGGGGAGCTCACCGCTGCGAACGAGCGAATAGACCAGTGCACTTTTGACGTTCAGGACCTCCTGAACTTGTTCCAGGGTCAGCATCCTGGGGAACACCGGTACCGTCGTCGACGCAGGTTCCTCGGTCACGTCCTCTGTCCGTTTCGGCATTCTCAGTCCACCTCGTTCCGGTGTTGCAGTTCGTCCCTGGCGTGATGTCCGCGGCAGAGGATCCGGTCGCCGTGGAGCTTCCGGAGTCATTCCAGCCCAGCTCTTGACGGACGGATGATCTATCGTTCCAGCCCTCCGCTTCTCTCGTGGTGTGGGTGTCTGGTTGAAGGTGCCTGGGTTGACGCCGGTGATGGCCGACTGGGGCTGGGGCCTGTAGGGAAGCTGGCGTCGTGAAGCTTTCTAAAGCGTGCCAGTGCAGGATCGACGACATCCGCAACGTCAGGCGCGTCGGCGGAGTTCTGCTTCGGTGGCTCAATGGATGCCCTGAGCTTCCCGTCCAGTTCCGCGCACTTCGCGCGGGCGGTGACGAGTTTGGCCTCGTACTTGAAGGGTTTCCCAGCCTGGCTCTCGACGTCGGCAAGCACCGCCTGCTTTTCCGTGATGGTTTGGCGCAGCTGGGCTTCGTAATCGGGAAGCCCCGTCACTTTGTTTTCCAGCCGGGTGATAATCCCGGCGCTTCCTTCCAGCAGCTCCAGCCGGGTAAAGACAAGCGGTGGTGCCGGCACGTCTCTGAGGGTGACAGCGAGGTCCTGGTAAGAACCAAGCCGCGAGTCGTCCGCCGCATTGCGGACCTGCAACTCGTGGCCGCCGAGGGTGGCCATCGTGCCGTGGTCCTGCTTTTGGCGGTAGTAGTTTCCGTACTCCGGCGTGTGAGTACGAACCCATTCGGAGATGGCCGCGACGGCCTCCGGGCGTTTGGTGTAGCTCTTGCCGTCGATGGTCGCGGTGAAGGCATCCCCTGCGGTCGGGGTGATGCGAGGGAGAGCTGCCTGCAGTGCGGGCAGCTTGTTTTCGGCTTTGGTGATGCTGGTTGCGGCCGCGGCCCTGGTCCAGGAGAGGGTGCTCTGTCCTTTCTCGTGGGCGCGTTTGAGCCGTTCGAGTTTGGTCCGGGCGGCGTCGGCCTCGATCTTCTCCATCACCAGAGGGTTGCCGCTGGTCGCTGCCTTGATCTGTGCGGCGTTGAGGGCAAGGTCTCCAACGTCCTCGATCTCGCGGATGTCGAGGCGTCCGCGGAGAACCTGCTGGATCATGGTGGCCTTGCGCTGGATCCCGTCCCAGGCGGCACTGTCATAGCTGCCGACCGTGGCGTACTGGAAGTTGTGGACTTCCGCGTTGGCGTTCCGTTGACGGATGATGCGCCCGTCGCGCTGGGTCAAGTCAGCCGGCCGCCAGGGGCACGTGACGTGGTGGATCGCTTTGGCGCGGAGCTGGACGTTAGCGCCGGTTCCCATCATGGCGGTGGAGCCGATCAGCACGGCCACCTCCCCGGTACGGCATTGGGAGAACAGCTGGGCTTTCTGCTCGGGCTTGGGCGCGTCCTGGATGAACCGGATCTGATCTGCCTGGATGCCTCCGACAACGAGCTGGTCCTTGATCTGCTGGTAGGCGGTCCAGACCGGTTTGCCGTCGGGACCGGTGTTCTTGGAGGGCGTGCTGAGGTCGCAGAAAATGATCTGCAGCGCACCCTTGTTGGCCGAAGGGATCCCGGATTCGAAGCTGGTTTCGTACTCGTTCTCCCGGTTCTCCTCCCAGACTTTCAGGGTCTTGGCCACAACATGGTCCAGCTTCGTCCCGGATTCGGGTTCGATGCCGACCATGCGCAGGTCCAGCGCTGCTTTGCGGCCGTCGTTGTAGACAGAAAGGGCGTTGTCCGCGCCCTTCTCAGCCCAGCCGGAGAGGGAGTCCAACCGGTCAGCGAGGCCCCTCATGTATTCGGCCAGTTCGGGCGGCTGCGGGATCAGCACCAGTTCCGGCTGTCGTTCCCCGTCGCCGGTGCGGCGGGCGAGGTCCGGTTTTTTGAGGTAGGTCAGGTCTTCGGAGAGCTTCACGTCCGCGAAGACGTGGAAGGACCGCAGCATTTCGGGGACATTCTTGAACTTCGCGAAACGCGGCTTGTTCTTCAGCCGCCCTCCGGCGTCCATCTCGATGGCGGTGACGGTTTCCCCGAATGTCGCTCCCCAGACGTCGAAGTTCTCCACACCGGCGGCCTGGAGCAGGTCCGGGCGCAGGTAGCGCTGCATGACGTGGGCTTCGGTGATGGAGTTGGCAATCGGTGTGCCGGTTGCCATCGTGACGACACGTTCCCCGTGGGTGCTGCGCAGGTATTCGAGCTTCAGGTGCATGTCGGTGGCCCGGATGGAGCCCGCGATTTCTGCGCCCTTGATATTGGTGACCGTGCGCAGGTTCTTGTAGTCGTGGGCTTCGTCCACGAACAGGTAGTCCACCCCGGTGTCCTCGAATGTCAGTCCAAGGTCCGGTGCGGTGTCCATGAGCTTCTTCATGCGCTCTTCTTCGGCCTGGAGCTTCGTTTCAAGCTTCTTCACCGTGGTCCGGTCTTCGCCTTCGGCCTGGGCGTTGACGATGGTCTGCCGGACGTCGGCGATGATCGACTCTTGGTAGGCCTCAATGGTTTCGGCTTTCACGCCGATGCTCTTGAAGGCCTGCTGGGTCATGATGATTCCGTCCCAGTCGTTCGCCGCGGCGCGGGCGACGAACTGCCTGCGCGCGGCCAGGTCTCCGCTGTTGGTCTTGATGTCATCGGACCCTGCCGAGAGCAGGCGGGCCTGCGGGTACAGTTCCAGCCACTCACGGGTGAACTGCTCCAACATGTGGTTCGGGACGACAACCATGGGCTTGGAGGCCATGCCCAGGCGTTTGAGTTCCATCGCTCCAATCACCATTTCGGCGGTCTTGCCGGCCCCGACTTCGTGGAAGAGGCCCACAGCCGGTTCGGAGATGATGCGGGCCACGGCGGTGCGCTGGTGCGGGTGCGGGGTGAAGGACTTGGCGAGCCCCGGAAGGGTCAGGCGGCCGCCTTCCTTGGTGTAGTCGCGCAGGGCCAGGGAGTTGAAGCGGCGGTTGTATTCGTCAATGAGCCGGCTGGCACGCTCGGGGTCTTCCCAGACCCACTCGGCGAAACGTTCCTGCAGGGCCTCGGCCTTTTCCTGGGCTGCTTCGGTTTCTTCGAGGTTGGCGACGGGTTTGCCGTCCTCGTTCTTGTCCTCGACCTGAATGCTCTTTTGTTCCAGGATGCTTTGCAGCAGGTCCGGGGCGGGCCGGCGGCCCGTTCCCCACTCGTTCGTGGAACGGACTGTTCCCCGGTTGGCTTTGACCCGCCAGATGCCGCTGCCGACGCTGGTCACGCTGGCGTTGGGATCGGCCAGGATGTCCTGGACGAAGCGTTGGTGTTCCTCGGGGGAGATCCAGACCGCACCGATGCGCGCCTCGACGTCTTCCATGCCGACCCTCGGCGGTTGGACTTCCTCCAGTGCGGTGACGTTCACGCTCAGGCGCTCGTCCTCGACCGCCGCAGCGCGGGCAGCTTCGAGCTTGGTCCGGACGTTCCCGGACAGGTATTCCGGTGCTGTGACGAGTTTGCCGGTTTCCGGGTCATCGAACACGAGCGTGCCCAGCTGCTCGCGGGCTTCCTCTTCCGTGACGCCCAGCAGGTCCGCGATCTGTTCCAGCTCCGGGGCGCCGTAGGTGTCCAGGGCGATGGCAAGGGCTTCGTCTACGGTGTCCGCACCCACGAGTGGCTTGCGGGCCACCACCTGTCGGTGCTGAAGCAGAGCTGCGGGTGTCGCGGTCTGCGTCTCCTCGTTGAAGCTCTCCAGGGCCGGCGGCAGAGTGCCGAAGGGGTCCGTCTGGCGCAGGATCCGCACGGCGGGTGCTGCACGGCGGGTGATGATGTCTTCGCCCGTTTCTTTGTCCGTGCGGACAGATTCCGTGAAGCGGTTGAGCGGTCCATATTTGGCGGCATATGCCGTGTACTGGTCAGCCAGGGCGGTTCGTTGGGCCGCCATCGCCGGGGTGTCTTCGCTGTCTGAAGCTTCCATCTCCAACAGGGCGCGTGCGCCGTCCCGCATCCCCAACAGGTCGCTTAGCTCCGCTGCGTGTGCTTTGGGTACCGGGAACGGAACCTGTTCCCCTGCACGGGCAACAGTGAAGGTTCCGTCTTGTTGGGCGGTGATGGTGCCGTCCCATTCCTGCCCCGTGGACGGCAGGAGTGCGGCTGGGGTTTTCCCCGGGGCCAGCTGGGCAGGGGCGTGGTTCAGGCCGCGGTCCAGTGCTTCCTGGACAACGGCGTCGAGCCGCTGGGCGAGCAGCTGCGGGACGGCGGCGAGGTCGTCAGCTTTGACGCTGACGGTTTCCTCGCCGTACATGCCGTTCCCAACGGTGATCTGCCCGAGGACGTTTTGCGGGTTCAGATCGAAGTAGTTGTTGATCTTCACGTTGCGGCCGTCGATGATGACGGGCCCGACAGTTTCCCAGTCCGTGTTGGCAGGTTCCCGGCCAGGCTCGCGCTTGCGCAGCAGCAGCAGGTCAGTGAGTGCTTCGGTGCCCGCTGCTCGCCGGTGGGCGCCGGTAGGCAGACGCACGGCTCCCACCAGATCCGCCATGGCGCTCATCTCCCGCCTCGAGGTGGGGTTGGTTGCGTCCAGGGTGAAGCTGGAGGTCAGCACGGCGACGTAGCCGCCGGGTTTCACTGCGGCCAGGCTCTTGAGGATGAAGTGGTTGTGCATGGAGTGCCGGGAGTCGGCGTTGTGGGTCTTGTCGTAAAGCGTGTTCTTGCTGAACGGGACGTTGCCGACGGCGAGGTCAAAGGAGTTGGTCTTGATCGGGGTGTCCGCGAAGGACTCGCTGCGGATCGTCGCGCCTGGGTAAAGGCCTCGGGAAATTGAGGCTGTCAGCGGATCAAGCTCCACGCCGGTCATCCGGGCGCCTTCCGGGGCCAAACCAATGAACGTTCCCGCGCCGGATCCGGGTTCCAGCACCTCTCCCCCGGTGAAGCCGAGCCGGTCGACGGCGGACCAGATTTCCTTCACCAGGGCGGCGTCGGTGTAATACGCGTTCGTCGTGGTCCGCGACGCTGCGGCGTACTCGCGCTCGCTCAGGACTTCCTGCAGCTGGGCGCGCTCGGCCGCCCATTCGGCCTTATCGAACAGCTGGGGCACCGCTCCCCAGCTGGACCATCGCGCCAGGGAACGCTGTTCTGCCTCGGTGGCCGGCCTCTGCTGGTCCTCCAGCTCCCGGACGATGCGGATTGCTTCTACGTTTGCTGCGAAGCGGGCTTTCTGTCCCGAGGGGGCAAGGTCAGTCTGGGATGCTGGGCGGAACCGTCCGGCCGCCGCAACCGCTGCCGACTCCGGCTGAGGTTCGGCCTCTAGCTCTCCTCGTCCTCCTGGGCCCCGTAGGTCGGCTCCATCTCCTCCGGCTCCGCGGGAAGGCTGGCGTAGATCATCTCCTGGTACACCATTTCGCGTGCCCGGAGCTTGGCCATGTTCGCCAGCCCGATGTACTCCAGCGGCGGTTCCGATCCCCTGGTTGGTGTCAGCTGTTCGCTGAGGTCCCAGATCGCCTGCTGGATCTCCTCCCCCAAAGTCGAAAAGTGTGTCTCGGGGTCCGCTATCTGCGCGAAGCTCTCCGGGTCGTGATTCTTCATGGTTTCCATGGCGTGTCTGCCGTGCTCGTTCATTGACTACCTCTTCCGGTTCGGCCCACAAAGACTCCAGACTCAGCTGACCCTCAATGTGGTTCTTAGATTTCCTCGGTGCCATGTGCGCCGTCCCCCTCCGTTTGCCTCCACGCTAGCGAAGGCACCGGAGGATTAACAGCCGCACCCCTACCCCTGCGGTACCTGCAGGCTCTTCCGCTGCCGCGCGAGCTCACGCACCACGGTGGCCTCGCTGACTTCAATGGTCTTGGCGATGGCGCTGATCGTCCGCCTCTCGCCACGCATCCGGTGCGCGGTGGCTGCCTTGTCCGGCGTCATTTTGGTCGGCCGCCCGCCGACGCGGCCGCGGGCTTTCGCCGCTGCAAGGCCGGCCATGGTCCGTTCACGCAGGCGGTTCCGCTCGTACTCGGCGATGGCGGAGAAGAAGTGAAACATCAGCACGCCCTGGGACGTGGTGGTGTCCAGCCAGGTCTCCGTCAGTGACCGGAGGCCAATGTGCCGGTCGGCCAGCGTTTTCACGATGCCGGCGAGGTCGGCCGTGTTTCTGCCGAGCCGGGATAAATCGTTGACCACCAGGATGTTCCCCGGCTGGAGGTGGTCCAGGCACTCCTGCCACTGCGGCCGTTCCGCCGTCGCACCGGACGCGAAATCTGTCCAGATCCGGAAGCACCCGGCAGCGTTCAACGCATCCAGCTGCAAGTCCACCGACTGCTCAGTAGTGCTCACTCGGGCGTAACCCATCAACGTAGCCAACGCACTCCCCTTCCGTCATTCAAAAACCGTCACCCACGGAGTTTTGACCAACAGCTGGCCCGTAGATTTCGTAGTCGAGTTCTGACACAGCCTAGCACTGGCAAAACCGAATTTTTGGTGTCAGTTTCAGAAGTCGTCTGCACTCAGGTTAAGACGGTGCTCCCTTAGGTAAATCGAGCCCTGACCCCTGATGTTCGCC
Organism: Arthrobacter sp. UYEF36; assembly: GCF_040547025.1. Lineage (NCBI taxonomy): Bacteria > Bacillati > Actinomycetota > Actinomycetes > Micrococcales > Micrococcaceae > Arthrobacter > Arthrobacter sp. UYEF36. The sequence goes on along the minus strand of NZ_JBEPOX010000013.1, from coordinate 74,985 downwards.
GCCGGGATCAGCCTGCGCCTGGTCAGGCTACGGAGAATCTCCTGAGCAGAAAATCGGGGGCCCTGCGAATTATGAATTGAGCGCGTCAGGCTAGGCGGGCAAGCGTTGCTTCGATGGCTTTCGACTCTGAATACGACCTAGAAGACGAGTACTTTGTCCGCCTCGATGGTCCAGTCGGCGAGTTCGTTCATGGTGGAACGCCGGGCTTCCGGTATGAGAAGTTCGTCGGTGATGCCGCGGGCGTCCATACAGGTGCTGCAGCATCCTATCTGCGCGCCGTGTCGGGCCGTGTCGGTCAGCATCCTGTCCAGTTTGTAGTAGCCGTCCGGGGTTTTCTGTCCTGCCATGGCGGCGGTGACGCCGTCGCCCATGAGGAAGATCTGCAGGGAAGCGTTATCGCGCCGGGCGAGGGTTTTGGCGAGCCGCAGCGCGTTGTAGGTGGCGTCCTGGCCGTAGGCGGCACCGTTGATGATCATCAGGATCTTCATGGGGGAGACTTTTGCGTTCGTTAAATTTGTGTACCGGGTGGCAAGGATGGCTTCGGGTTGTTGCGCCACCGGTCTCAGGCTGCCCGGCCTGTTGCCACCGGCAGTCCGCGGAGTCTCCATTCCAGCATTCCTTCGTTCAGCCGGGAGGCGCTGCGGCCGGCGGAACGCAGCAGGTCCACCGCCTCATAGGCCAGGACGCAGTAGGCGCCGCGGCAGTAGGCGACGATTTCGCCGTCCTCGGGTAGTTCGGAGAGCCTGTCGCGGAGTTGTTCGAGCGGGATGGAGAGGGCCCCGGGGATGTGGGCAGCACCAAACTCCTCGTCGGGGCGCACATCGAGCACTGTCACCGTTCCCGCGCCGGCCCGGGTCAGGAGGTCTTCGCGCGTGACTTCCTCGTCGTCGGCCCGTGCGCCTTCCAGCCCGAGGTAGGCGATGCGTTTGGATTCGACCCCCGTCACATGTTCCTGTGCAACTGACCGGAGCAGGCTGTAGAGCTGGAGGATATCGGGGCCGGCGAGGTCATAGTGGATCCGGTTGCCGTCCCGCCGGGTGGTCACCAGTCCGGCCTGGCGCAGGGCCTGCAGGTGCGCCGAGGCCGTGCTTAGCCCCAGCCCGGCGGCGGCCGCAAGGGTCTCCACGCTCCGTTCCCCCTGACTCAGCAGGTCCAGCAGTTCCAGCCGCTTGCCGTTGGCAAGGGCCTTGCCTACCCGGGCGAACTCTTCGAAGAGTTCCGATTTCCTGGCCTTGTCTCCCACTTGCTCCTCCAAAGATCCATGTAATACTGGAACAAATACTATTCCATGTATATCTGGAATACCAGTCCACCGCCGGGAAACGCCCCGGTGCGGAAGGAATGAGAACCATGGGCCCCTTGAATCTGATCCCCGTCGTGGACGAGGGACTGGGCAACTCCACGTACCTGCTCGACCTCGGTGAGGGCCGCGCTCTTGTCATGGATCCGGAGCGTGACCTGCGCCAGGTCCGCGCCGAAGCGTCCCGACGCGGATTGAGCATCGCTTACGCGGTGGAAACCCACTTGCACGCCGATTTCATCTCCGGCGTCGCCGAGCTCGCCGAGATTGACGGCGCCACCGTGCTGGCCCCAGAGGTCGGTCACCTCGGCTTCGCCCACACCGGGCTCACCGACGGGCAAAGCGTTGACATGGGCCGGTTCACCCTGCAGGCTCTGCACACCCCGGGGCACTCTCCCGAGCACCTGTCGTACCTGCTGCTGGACGACAGGGTCCTGGCCGGAATCTTCACGGGAGGGTCCCTGATGGTGGGCACCGCCGGGCGCACCGACCTGGTCAGCCCGGACATGACGGTACCCCTGGCCCGGGCACAGTACCGGTCCCTGCAGCGCCTGATGGATTTCCCTGACACCACCCCCGTCTGGCCCACCCACGGAGCCGGCTCCTTCTGCTCCGCCGGCGGCAGCGGTGACCGGGTCACCACCATCGGCGCCGAACGCGCCACCAACCCGCTGCTGCAAGTCCACGGCGAAGACGCCTTCGTCGATGCCCTGCTGGGAACGCTGGGGACCTTTCCCGAGTACTTCCTCCGGCTGGGGGAAATCAACAAGCGCGGCCCGGCCGTCCTGCACGAACAGCCCCGCCTCGCGCCCCTGTCCGCGGCTGCCGTTGCGGCGCTCATCGCGGACGGCGCGCAGGTCATCGACGCCCGCCAGCCGGCAGACTACGGCGCCGGCCACGTCCCAGGCTCCCTCTCGATCCCTTTCCGTCCGGTCTTCGCCACCTGGCTCGGATGGCTCGCCACCCCGGACCGGCTCGTGGTCATCGTCCGTTCCCCGGAACAGGACCCGACCGACATCGCCACCGCCGCCGCTAAGGTCGGATTCGACACCCTTGCCGGGGAACTGGAAGGCGGCTACCCCGCCTGGACCCGGGCACACACCGGCACGGAAGAAGTGGCCCTGCTCGAGCCCGGGCAAATGATCGAACGCCTGCAGGCCGGGGAAACAGTCCTCGATATCCGCCAGTCCGGTGAATACGCGGCAGGGCACGTCCCGGGTGCGGTCAACATCGAACTCGGCTACCTCGCCGACAATCTCGCCGCTGTACCGGCCGGGCCGGTCATCGTGATGTGCGGGCATGGCGAACGCGCGATGGGCGGGGCGAGCATCCTCGCCGGATCCGGTCGCACCGGTATCGCAGTATTCAATGGCGGACCCGCCGACTGGGCGGCCGCAACGGGCGGCGCCGTCGAAACCGGTACGGATCTGGCGGCGGCCAAATGAGCAACCACAGCACCACCACTGGAAAACCAGGCCGCACCGGAATCACGCTGGGCCTGCGGCAGAACCTGGCCCAGTTCGTGCTCCTGGTCGCCGTCAACGCACTTGTCGGCGGCACCCTGGGCCAGGAACGCACCGTCCTGCCGCTGCTGGCCGGGCAGGTATTCCACCTCGACCTCTACACGTCCGCGCTGACCTACATCCTGGCCTTTGGCCTCGCCAAGGCCGCCACCAACTACTTCGCCGGCACCCTCTCGGACCGCTTCGGCCGCAAACCCGTCCTGGTCGCCGGCTGGGTCATCGCCCTGCCCGTCCCGCTGATGCTGATCTTTGGACCCTCCTGGGGCTGGATCGTGGCGGCCAACGTGATCCTGGGCATCAGCCAGGGCCTCACCTGGTCCACCACCGTCATGATGAAAATGGACCTCGTCGGTCCGGAGCGCCGCGGGTTCGCCATGGGCCTGAATGAAGCGGCCGGCTACCTCGGCGTCGCCGGCACCGCCCTGGCCACCGGCTACATCGCCGCCACCTACGGCCTGCGGCCCGGACCGTTCCTGCTCGGCGCCGCCTACATCGCGCTCGGTCTTGGCCTTTCGGTCTTCGCCGTGAAGGAAACCCGGGGCCACGCGAAGCTGGAAGCCGCCAACCATACGTCGGCCCACGCCAACGCCCACGGGCAACTGAGCAACCGGGAAATCTTCACCCTCACCAGCTTCCGGGACAAGTCACTGTCCTCGGTCAGCCAGGCCGGCATGGTCAACAACCTCAACGACGGCCTGGCCTGGGGACTGTTCCCCGTCCTGTTCGCCGCCGCCGGACTGACCATCGAAAAGATCGGCATCCTCGCCGCCGTCTACCCCGCCGTCTGGGGCGCAGCGCAGCTCGTCACCGGCGCAATGTCGGACAAATACGGCCGGAAATGGCTGATCGTCGGCGGCATGCTCCTCCAGGCCGCCGCCCTGGCGATGATCGCCGTCGGCCAGGACTTCGGGATCTGGCTGGCCGCCGCCGTCCTTCTCGGCCTCGGCACGGCGATGGTGTACCCCACGCTGCTCGCGGCCATCGGCGACGTCGCGCACCCGGAATGGCGGGCCCGCTCCGTCGGCATCTACCGGCTGTGGCGCGACGGCGGCTTCGCCGTCGGCGCGCTGCTCTCCGGCATCATCGCCGACGCGTACGGCATCCCGGCCGCCGTCGGCGTCGTCGCAGGACTCACAGCCCTGTCAGGTCTCCTCGTGGCCGTCCGTATGCGAGGCACCGACCACCACCCTGCCGCCTGAGTCCATGACCCGCGTTTCCCGCGCTGAAACGCCACAGACCAGAGTCTGACGGCAAAACACACTGCGCAGTGGAGCGGTGTGACTATCGGCCATTTATGTATGGCGGCGTTCTCTCGAAGATGAGCAGCAGGCAATGACCGAACGGCTTGCCGGCCCCGGTCACGGGGATCGCATTGCAGTGGCACCGGTGAGAGGCCCGTCCTTTTGTTCGCTATCCCTGGACGTGACTTGCCGCACCCGCAGCGCGGGCCCGGAGCACGCAGAACAACCCTTCCCCGGCACCGGGCCGCACCACGGGTGCGCCGTCGGGACCGACGAGGACCTGCCGGGAGTCCTCCGGAGTGAAACCTGCCCCGCGCAGCAGGGCCTCCAACTCGCGCGCGGTCATCAGGTGGGCATGGGAGTAGTACGGATCCTCATGGTGCGCATGCGCTCACGGCGGAACAGCCCCTGCACCCTTTCCACGCTCGGCACCTGGTGGCCTGACCTGAGCCCGGATTCGGGCGACGGGTAGATAAAGGCATGCCTCCCCGTGTCTGGAACTTACGTCGGCCGAGTGGGATGAAAGCAATCGTCTATGATGAGTGCATATACGTGCACATATGTACCTAAGGGGTTTGGCTGATGTTGTCTGTTCTGCGGAATGTGGCTTACCGGCGGCTGTTCGCCGCGCAGATCGTGGCCCTGATCGGCACCGGACTGCTCACCGTCGCTCTGGGGCTGCTGGCTTACGATCTGGCCGGCAGCAGTGCCGGCGCGGTGCTCGGTACTGCTTTGACGATCAAGATGCTGGCCTATGTGGGTCTGGCCCCGGTGATCAATGCCCTCGTGGCGCGGTGGCCGAAGAAGCGGGTCCTGATCGGGGCGGACCTGATCCGTGCCGTGATGGCGCTGTGCCTGCCGTTCATCACCGATGTGTGGCAGATCTACATCGTGATCTTCCTGCTGCAGAGTGCGTCGGCGACGTTTACCCCTGCGTTCCAGTCCCTGATTCCGACCATCCTGAAGGATGAGCGGGACTACACGCGGGCACTGTCACTGTCCCGGCTCGCGTATGACATGGAGGCCCTGGTCAGTCCGGCCATCGCTGCACTGCTGCTGACCCTGGTCAGCTATAACAACCTCTTCATCGGCACCGTCGCGGGGTTCGTCTTCTCAGCGTTTATGGTCGCGATCACCGTCCTGCCGCGTGTCACCGTTTCCGTGGCGCCGCAGACGTCGCTGTGGCACCGGACGACCCTGGGTACCCGGATTTTCTGGCGGAACCGCCGCCTGCGGTCCCTGCTGGCCCTGAACCTCGTTGTCGCGGCGCCGACGGCATTGGTCCTGGTCAACACGGTCGTCTACGTCCGGGACGTCCTGCACCGTCCCGACACGGACCTGGCGCTGGCCCTGGCCTGCTTCGGCGTCGGGTCGATGATTGTGGCCCTCTCTGCGCCACGGGTCCTGGACCGGTTCGGTGACCGTGCCGTGATGCTCACCGGCGCCGCCGTCATTCCGTTTGTCCTGGCCGGCGCGGCGGCGCTGACGCTGCTGGGCGTCCCCGGGTCGGGCTGGTGGCTGCTGCTGAGCCTGTGGTTCCTGCTCGGCGCCGCGAACTCCACCATCCTCACACCCTCCGCGCGCCTGTTGCAGGAGGCGTCTACGGAGGAGACCCGGCCATACGTGTTCACGGCCCAGTTCTCCCTCTCCCACGCCTGCTACATCCTGACGTATCCGCTTGCCGGGTGGGTTGGGGCGATGGCCGGTTTGGGCTGGGCTGCCGTGGCGCTGACAATTATTGCGATGATAGGCAGTGCAGGTGCATTCCTGTCCTGGCCACGGCGCGACGCCGCAGCAGCCAAGGAAGCGGAGAGAGAAGGAGCAGCACGTTGAGCAGTCAACCTGACAGCGCACCCGCCCCCGACGTTCCGTCCCTGGTCCATCCGGTCACCCCGGGACCGCAACTGCTGGAAACCGCCGCCGGGACGTTGCGGATGCTCGCCGAACCGACCCGCCTGCACCTGCTCTGGCAGCTCGCCGAAGGCCCCAAGACCGTTACCGAACTCACCGCGGCAGCCGGGGTGCCGCGGACCGTGGCCAGCCAGCACCTGGCCAAACTGCGCCTCAGCGGACTCGTGGACACCCGCAAAGACGGCCGCCACGTCATCTACTCCCTCCACGACGGACACCTCGTCCGGCTCATCCGCGAAACCATCAACCACGCCGACCACCGGATCACCGGCGAACCCACCCACGACTGACCCCTGCCGCCGGGTGCCACTCCCGTACGGGCCGTGGCACCCTTGCCGTTCCCTCGCTCCGGCGCGGTACCGCTGCCGTTCTGGAACTCGCCGCAGCGCCGGAAACCTCCGCGGCCCCACATCCAGACTGCGTCAGGGACCGAAAATGGTTCTCCAGATCCGCCAGGCTCTGGTCCGGTGTCGTGACGGCCTCGTGGACGTTGGTCCATCAGGTCAGTTTTCGTCACGGACGGCAGCTTGGCTCAGAGGGGCATCGTGCAGTCCGGCGTGATAGCGCCGGTAGAACTCTGAGCCGGCGTAGGCTGCGCGGCGCAGCTCCCGCAGGGCCTGGTCCTGGTGGGCAGTGATTTGGGCTGCGTCCCAGTGGTCCCGCCTCCGCCATGCGGCCCGCAGGAACAGCACCCGGGAGATGAGGCGGAGGTCCATGGCCGCGGTCGCCTAGCGGTTCCCGGCCGGGGCCAGCGGCCGGTCAGCGTGCGCGGTGGTGGCCTCGGGTGTTTCCGGCCGGGGCAGCCTGAGCCTCTTGAGCAGCAGGGCGTTGACGGCGACCAGGAAGCTGGACCCGGACATCGACAGGGCCGCGATCTCGGGGCTGAGGACAAAGCCGGCGAAGGCGAAGACCCCTGCTGCGATGGGCAGCGCTATCGCGTTGTATCCCACGGCCCAGCCCAGGTTCTGGCGCATCTTGCGCAGGGTGCCTTTGCCGATCCGCAGGGCGATGGGCACATCAAGCGGGTCCGAGCGCATCAGGACGAGGTCGGCCGTTTCGATGGCCACATCGGTGCCGGCGCCGATCGCGATGCCGAGGTCGGCCTGGGCCAGGGCCGGGGCGTCGTTGACGCCGTCGCCGACCATGGCGACTTTCTTCCCTGCCTGTTGAAGCTGGGCTACCTTGGCCGATTTGTCTCCGGGGAGCACCTCGGCGATGACGGTGTCAATGCCGAGCTGGCCGGCGATTCTCCGGGCGGTCGCTTCGTTGTCTCCGGTGAGCATGACGACCTCGATCCCGGCCTCGTGCAAGGCCGCAACTGCGGCGGCCGCGGTTTCCCTCGCGGCGTCGGCCAACGCGATCACCGCGGCGGCCTTGCCGTCGACGGCGACGAGGACGGCGGTCCGTCCGGTGTCTGCAAGTTCATCGCGCACCGCGGCCAGCGGGCCCAGGTCGATGCCTTCGTTGGCCATGAGTCTGCGGTTGCCGACCAGCACCCGGCGCCCGTCCACGGTAGCGCCGGCACCGTGCCCGGGAACGTTGAGGAAGTCCGAGGCCGCCAGGGAGGGTGCGCCGTGTTCGCGGGCGTGCCGGACCACAGCCGCGGCAAGCGGGTGTTCGGATTCCTGCTCCACCGCGGCGACCAAGGCCAGGAGTTCGTTTTCGCCGATCCCCTCCACGACGACGTCGGTGACTTCCGGTTCGCCCTTGGTCAGGGTGCCGGTCTTGTCCATCACGACGGTGTCGATCCTGGCAGAGACTTCCAGGGCGGTGGCGTTCTTGAACAGAACGCCGCGTTTGGCGCCTAGGCCGGTGCCGACCATGATGGCCGTCGGCGTGGCAAGTCCCAGCGCGTCGGGGCAGGTGATCACGACAACGGTGATGGCGAACAGCAGGGCCGTCTCGACTCCGGCGCCGAGGGCGAGCCAGGCCGCGAACGTCAGGGTTCCGCCGATCAGTGCGACCAGGACCAGCCAGAACGCGGCCCGGTCGGCCAGCCGCTGGCCTGGTGCCTTGGAGTTCTGGGCCTCCTGGACGAGGGCCACGATCTGCGCCAGGGCCGTGTCGGAGCCGACTTTGGTGGCCCGGACCCGCATCGTGCCGGTGGTGTTGATGGAGGCGCCGATGACGTCCGAGCCGATGGTCTTGGTCACCGGAAGGCTCTCGCCCGTGACCATGGACTCATCGACCTCCGACTGGCCGTCCTCGACCTGCCCGTCAACAGGGATTTTCGATCCCGGCCGGATCAGCAGCAGTTCCCCGGTCTGGACCTCGGAGGTGGGGATCTCGACCGTGTCGCCGTCGCGGATGACGACCGCGACTGGTGGGGCCAGCTCGAGCAGCGTGCGGATGGCCTCGTTCGCCCCGCCGCGTGCGCGCATCTCGAACCAGTGGCCCAGCAGCACGAAGGAGGTCAGGACGGTGGCGGCTTCGTAGAACACTTCACCGCCGCCGGTGAAGGTGACCCAGACGCTGTAAAGCCATCCGGTGCCCACAGCGATCGCGACCAGGACCATCATGTCCAGCGTGCGGGCCTTCAGCGCCCGGTAGGCGCCGTCGAAGAAGATCCAGGCCGAGTAGAAAATGACCGGAAGGGACAGGATCAGGGCCATGACGTCGTCACGGAGCCCGAACGGGGTCGGCGCGGTGAAGCCGAACATGTCCCGGCCCATCGGGGACCAGAGCGTCACCCCTACTGACACGATGGCTGCGACCAGGAAGCGGTTGCGCATGTCCTTGACCATGTCATCCATCGACATTCCGGCGTGGTGTCCGCCGTGGCCCATCGTGTCCTGCGGGGTCCGGGGCATCGCACCGTGCGGGCCCGGACCGTGCTCAGCATGGCTGACCGTTGCAGGCTGGGCATTCCCGGGGTGGGGTTCCGCCGTTTCCGGCGCATGCCCGGGGTGCATGGTCTGGTGATCCGGCTCCGTCGGGTGCACATGCTCCATTGGAGGTGCTGCACCCGGGTGGACGTGCCCGGACGGCTGGCCGGCGCCGGCCTTGCCGGCGGTGTCATGCCTCGTCCCGGGAGTGCGCGTGGTGTCTTCCATCGGGTAGCAGACGTGGTCGGGGACCGATTCGCCCCGGCAGTGGTATCCGCAGTCCCGGATCCATCCGGAGATCTGCTGCACGGAGGTCACGGACGGGTCAAAGCTCACGGTCGCGGTCTGGGCGACCGGGTTCGCGTCGACGGCGGCGACTCCGGGCCGCTGCAGCAGGACGTGTTCCACGACTGCCTTGGAAGTAGCCCATTGCAGGCCGCGGACCTCCACGACGGTGCGTTTCAGAAGCGCAGTCACCGCTCCTCCTTCTACGCCGGCGCTGCCCGGCGGGACGGCCTCATCAGCAGGCAGGCTGCGGCCGTTGGCCGGTGCCGGTTGGTGATCGGGTGCGGGGCTGGGGTCGGAAGGCAAGGTGAGTCCTTTGGCAATGAGGGAATCCTGGGAGGGCTGCGAGCTCTGTCCACCCGTAGCCGGACCTTCATTGCGTAAGGGCTTTCGCCCGGGACGTCGTTTTCCGGTTAAGCCGAACATATACCCCCTAGGGGTATGCGTCAATGTCTCTGCCTTGACATGGCGGCGGATGACGCTCGGCGTCCCTGGCGCCCTACCAGGATGCAGCCCCAAACGCCCATCGCTGCCTCCTGACGGCGCGCAGGGGCACGGGCGCCGCTGGTTCACTATCAACCCGCACGGCCTGCCGCATCAGAGTCTTTGCTCCCCCCGCCTTGGCCTCGCCGGCCGGGGTCAGGTTGCCTCATTCCCCATGAGGAACGGCAGGACGCTAAACCGGATGACGGGCGCGAGCCTGGCCTCAGGGGTCAAACGGGAGCCCGCGGCTCCTTTGAACAACGCCAGGAACGCTGCGCCCTCCGGGGATAGGGACAGCCGGACGGCACCCTTGACTCTTGCGACTTATACCCCCAGGGGGTATCCTTTGAGTGTTGTCAGTGACGTGGTTTGTCCGGGCCCCAGGCCGCTACAGCCGTTCAACCACAACAGCCCCCTGTATCCCTCGCTTCGAAGGAAAACTGACATGTGCGGAACAACCGAAACACGAACCCAGCTCCCCCTGGCCTCCACTTCCGAACACGGCTGCAGCTGCTGCGCCCCCGCGGCCGAAACACAGGCTGCAGCTTCGGCCGCCGGAACGTCAGAGGCTCAGGCGTCCGATGCGCAGTACGTCTTGGAAGGGCTGACCTGCGTCCAGACCGTCGAGAAGGCCGTGTCCCGGGTATCCGGGGTCCAGTCAGCGGCCGTCGACCTGGTCCCGGGCGGCACGTCACGCCTCAGCGTCACCGGCACCGCCAACCTCGAGGCGCTGACTGAGGCCGTGCGCTCCTCCGGCTACGCCCTGACCGGCGCGAAGTAGCGTCTCCACAGTCCCTTGGCCCCGGCGAGGACCATGTCTCCCGGATGTCCAGGGATTTCCCTGGGTGTTCAGTGGCCTCCGGTGTGCTCGCTTGTGTGGCCCGGGGTGGGTACCGGGCCCGGCGTCACGTCGCCTCCGGTGCCGCTGATGGCCGGGCCGATGACAAACGCTGACAGGGAGAACATGGCGGCGAAGACGGCCAGTCCCAGCGCCGGCGCGATCCAGCTGCCGAACCGACGGTAGAGACGGACCAGCATGGGAATGGATGCCAGAAGCCCGAGTGCCCCGAACAGTGCGGTGCCACCGGATCCGGCCACCAGCGCGGTTCCGGCAAGCAGTCCGATGTGGTGCAGGACGTGTGGAAGGAGGCCCATGATCAGGCCCACCGCTCCGACCACCGTGTGCCACAGCGCGTGGAACCTGCCCCGGACGGTCCGCCCCGGAACGGCTCCGCCGTCGGGACCGGCCGGCGGATGCAGGTCGGAGGAGTGGTCACCGGTCACGGCCACTGCTTTCGCCGAAGAGGTTCCCCTTGCGGGCCAACGGGTAACTCATTCCTCGCCTGCGGTCCGGGACCGGTTCCGGACCACGAGCACCGGGCAGGGGGCGTGATGGAGGACCTGGGTGGACACGGAGCCGAGCAGCAATCCGGCAAATCCTCCGAGACCACGGGAACCCACAACCAGCAGGTCAGCGTTCTCCGCGGCCCGCAGGAGCACGGCGGCCGCGTTTCCCTGGACAACGTCCCCGGTCACCGTCACGCCTTCGCTGTCCACACGCTTCAGGGCCTCGTTCTGGAGCTGACGTGCGGTCTGAGGGAAGACCTCCGGGTCCCAGACCATGCCTTCCATGCCAACGGTTGTGGGCGGGAACTCCCAGGCGGTCACGGCACTGACCTGGCCGTTGCGCAACCGGGCCTCCGTGACTGCCCATTCCAGGGCAAGGCGCGACGGGGCAGAACCGTCCACCCCGGCCACGATACTGAATACACCGTCGCCGCCCATGAGCGCCGCCCTCCGCCAAGTCCCGCAACTGTTGCCCTTAGTGTGGTCCCCGCAGGGTTTTACCCGCAAGATCGAACGTCCCGACCACGTGCACCGGCCGGCGACAGAAACAAAGTCCCTTACAGGATCGTTGTACCGGTACGTGCCCTGCCGCAGGGCCGGTAGCCTTGAAACAGATAGCCCGCCACAGGAAGGGAGGACCGTCATGACCGCACCGGCACACGCCACCGCGATCGCGTTCCTCCGCCGTGCGGGCCTGCTTACTGCGGTCCTGGCCCTCATGGCCGGGATTTTCGGTATGCACGTCATGACCGCCACCCATGCCATGCACTCCCCGGCCACGGCGGCAGCAACCGCCGGCGCCCATCACGACGCATCCCCCGCCGGTCACACCGGAGTTCATCCTCCCGGACCATCCTCCGCCCCGGAAACGCCCGCAGCACAGGACGAAGCGGGTGCCCGGACCGTGCAGTGCACGGACTCGAACACCTGCACCAGCATGCAGTCCATGACCGCCGCCTGCACCCCGTCGGCGAAGACGGCCTCCCTGACCGCACCGCTGCCCGGCACCGGAATCATCGCCAGCAACACCAACGCAGGGACGCAGAGCGCGATTAGCGCGCTGTGGTCCTATCTCCCCGGGAGTCCTTCACCGGGCGAGCTCTGCATCAGCCGAACGTAAAAACAGGGCCCCGCGCTGTGACCTGACCGGCGCACGCCCCTTGCCTGACTCTCTTCCTCTGAGCCGGGCGCATCACTGATGCACACACCCCTTGGCGCCCACGTGCCCCCTGATGTCTTGAAGGACTTAAACAGCCATGATGAACACGAAGTTTCTGACCCTTTCCGCGACCGCCATCGCTGCGGCACTCGCCCTCGCGGGCTGCTCAACCGGCCCCTCCGCACCGTCTGCCACCTCCAGCAGCCCTGCGTCCTCCGCCAGCTCGACGCCAGGAATGGGCCAGGGCCCGGGGATGAGGTCCAGCAGTGCACCGGCCGCCGCTACCGAACACAACGAGGCCGACACCATGTTCGCCCAGGGAATGATTCCGCACCACGAACAGGCCGTCGAAATGAGCGAAATGATGCTCAAGAAACAGGGCATGGATGCCCGGATCACCGCCCTCGCCACCAAGATCAAGGCCGCGCAGGCCCCCGAAATCGAGCAGATGACGGGCTGGCTCAAGGCTTGGAACGAACCGGCCCAGATGGCTTCCGGCCATGGCATGGGCGACGGGATGATGGGCGATGACGATCTGAGCAAGCTCGAGGCCGCCCAGGGCACCGAAGCGGCCAAGCTCTTCCTGACCGGGATGATCGCCCACCACCAAGGCGCCGTCATGATGGCCCAGACCGAAATATCCCAGGGTAAGAACGCCGAAGCGATTCAACTCAGCAAAGACATCGTGACCGCCCAGGAAGCTGAAATCAAGGAAATGCAGGACCTGCTGGCCACCCTCTGACCGGTTCCCCTAGGCGCCGGCCCGTCGCGGGCCGGCGCCCAACCCTGCCTTTCCCCACCTGAATCCCTGGAGCCCCCATGTCCAATCCCTCCCGCCCCCGGGTCCGCGCCACAGCTGTTCTGGCAGCCGGCGCCGGCCTCGTCCTTGCCCTGTCCGCCTGCAGCCCGCCCTCCGGCGCGGCCGGAACCTCCCCCGCAATCAGCAACGGCAGCAGCCCCCTGCCGGACGCCCACGTTCACGGGCTGAGCATCAGCACAACCGGCCAGGTGCTCCTGGCCACCCACGATGGCCTGTTCGACATCACGAAACAGCCCGCCGCCAAAATCGGCCCCACCAACGACCTGATGGGTTTCACCGGCGGCACCGACCACGGCGTCCTCTACGCTTCCGGACACCCCGGAGAGGGCTCCGACCTGGCCGACCCGCTCGGGCTGATCAGATCCACCGACGCCGGCAAAACCTGGGAAACGCTCTCCCGTCAGGGTGAATCCGACTTCCACGCGCTCACCGCGACCAAATCCGGAATCGTCGGCTTCGACGGCGCACTGCGCACCAGCCCGGACGGGAAAACCTGGACCGCGGCGGCCGCGGATTTCGTCCCGGCCATCCTTGCCGGAAACCCCACCAGCGACACTGTCCTGGCAACCACCCCACAGGGGATCCACCGCTCAACGGACGGCGGTAAAACCTGGAACACGGTGGACTCCGGACCAGTGGTCCAGTTCGCCGCTTTCGCCAGCCCCGCCGAGGCGGTCGGAATCGAACCCGACGGGACCGTCCACACCTCGGCAGATGCCGGCGCGACCTGGACCCGAAAGGGCAAAATCGACGACACGGTCCAGGCTGTGGCAGCAGTTAAGGGCGTGGAGACAAACCCCACCATCTGGGCCGCCACGGCCAGCGGGGTCGTCATCTCCACCGACGGAGGAGTCACGTTCGGGCCCGCCGACGCCTCCTGACCGCACGAACACTGCAGGCCCTGCACCGAGGCCTGCTGCCGACTGTTGCGGTGCGTAGAAAACCGGCCCGAGTGGACCGGGACCTCGGACTCTAGCTGTCAGCCGAGGCCGCGCGAAGAGTCGGAAGTAACTTTAGAAACGAAAGGCACAAATCATGATGTGGGGTTACGGACAAGGCATGGGATGGATGTGGCTCTGGATTCCTCTGCTGCTCATTGGGATCGCGCTGCTGGTGTTGCTTGCGGTAAGAGTCTTTGGCGGCGGCGTCCGTAATGGATACGGACCTCCGGGCCCCCCGGGGCCAGGCGGGCCGCCGCCCGCCGGAGGGAGCAGGGCCCGCCAGATCCTCGACGAGCGCTTTGCGAGAGGAGAACTCACCGCAGACCAATACCGCGAGCAACTCAAAGTGCTCGGTGAGGGACCATAGTGAAGCCCATCAGCCGCCGCAAGGCGGTGCTGCTGGGCGGGCTCGGCATTGCGGGGACAGCGGCCGGCGGTGCCGGGCTGATCTGGACCCTGTCGTCGCAGCAGACTCCCGTTACGGGAAGCGACCTGACCCAGCCTCCGGAGGAACGAAGCACCAACGGCCAGCTGCAGGTGCGGCTCGAAGCCGCACCCGGACAGATTCTGCTGGCAGGCCGTCAGGCCGCAGCCCTTGGCTACAACGACGGCATCCCCGGCCCGACACTACGCGTACGCGCCGGGGACGTACTGAAGATCGGGCTCGTCAACAAGCTGACCCAGGCCACCAACCTGCACGTGCACGGCCTCCACGTTTCCCCCGAGGGCAACGGAGACAACGTCTTCGTCTCGGTCGAACCCGGCAGCACCTTCGACTACGAATACAAACTTCCCGAGGACCATCCCCCCGGCGTGTACTGGTACCACCCCCACCACCACGGCATGGTCGCCGATCAGATCTTCGCTGGCCTCTTCGGAGCGATCATCGTTGAGGACCCTGAACCCATCGAGGCAAGTGCGGAGCGGGTACTGGTCATTTCGGACACCACTCTGGACGGCCTGGGGAACATCCCGGAAGTCCCGGAGATGGAACGGATGATGGGCCGGGAAGGTGAACTGATCCTCGTCAACGGTCAAAGCAACCCGCAATTCAGCGCCCGCCCCGGACAACGCGAACGGTGGCGCATCATCAACACTTGCGTGTCCCGCTACCTCCGTCTGCGACTCGACGGACAGCAGCTGCAGCTCCTCGGTATGGACTCCGGCCGCTTCCCGACACCCAAGAGCGTGGATGAACTTCTCCTGACGCCGGGAAACCGGGCGGACCTCCTCGTGACCACCACGGCCGGGGACTCCGTGCTGCGCGCGCTCTACCAGAGCCGGGGAAGCATGCCGGGAATGATGGGTCCGGGATCCGGAGCGCGCAACCCTCCAGATCAGCCGGACGGCGCCGCACTGGCCACCCTCCGGGTAGCCGGCGAACCGGTCGCATCCCTGACCGCCGTGCCTGCTCAACAGGGGCTGGGCGACCTTCGGTCAGCCGCCGTCGCGGCCCGCCGTCAGATCGTCCTGGCCGCCGGCATGGGCATGGGCATCGGCATGGGCGAAGGCGGGGGCGGGGGCGGGGGCATGATGCGTTTCACCATCAACGGCAGGGAGTTCAACGAGGCCAGAACAGACACCACGGTAGCGGCCGGGAATGTGGAGGAATGGACGTTGACCAACACCAGCCCCATGGACCACCCCTTCCACCTGCACGTCTGGCCGATGCAAATCATCGAGGAAAACGGCCCAGAGACGAACACCCCCATCTGGCAGGATGTGGTGAACGTACCCGCAAACGGGCGCGTGAAGGTCAGGGTGGCATTCAAGGACTTCCGCGGCCGCTCGGCCTACCACTGCCACATCCTGGACCACGAGGACCTCGGCATGATGGGTGCCCTCGAAGTCCGGTGAGACGTCTCATTGAGGCACCCTGGCCTGACGTCGGGTTTAGCGATGCCCGGACGGTCGATCAAGCGAAGCCTGTACTGTCTTGAGTGCGGCCCGGACAACGTCCGAACGAACCTGGTCGTGCCATCACCTGCATCCGTTGCGTAAAGCCGGGGCAGTTCAGCCAGGAACAGGTACTGCCATGACAGAAGAAACCACAACTGCCCGGAATAGTTTGGGGGCGGCTGCAGTTCAGGACAGGCCCGGGGCGATGCCGCTGGGTGCCCGGCGGCTGTTCATGATTGGCGGACTGTGCGTGCCCGTCGGCCTGGTGGCGGGACCGTATCTTCTGGGCGCCCAGCTGCTCGCCGTCGCCGGCGTCATCCTGGTCGCCGTGGCCCTTTCCTACCGAAGCGGGGTGCGGTGGTTCGCGCGCTTGTCCTGGGTGGCCAGCGCAGCGGGGGCACTTTGGCTGGCAGGCACGGCTGCTTACTGGGGGGCCATTATTGTCGCGGCAGATTCGTCCGTGCCGCCTCCCGGATTCGCCCCTGCGCTGTTTACCGCCGGAGTGGTGTCGTTTGTTGTCATGGCCGGCGCCGCCGTCACTGCCATGGCGTTGCGGATGGTGCGTTCCCGTCGCAGTCCTGTCCCCGTGGTCTGACGCCGTCGCCCGAACCGCCTGCGCGAGCCGATCCTGCCCGTGTCCCATGGCGGGGGCCATAGGACACGGGCGTTGAACTACGGCTGGGGGTTGTTGCGTCTGTTGCGCAGGACCAGCCCTCCGCCAATGGCGGCGGCCAGGATGGCCGCCGCGATCCCGAGAACGAGCGGGGCGTTGTCGTTATTGGGCGGCGGGACTGAGGTTGGTGCAGGAGCCGTGGCCGCTGAAGGGTAAGCCGACGGCGAGGCAGTAGGCGCCGCCGAAGGCGTGAGGGTTCCGGCGCCGGCCGCGGGCTGGACGGTGAAGGAGTATTTTCCTTCGATGGGGTGTCCGTCAGATGACACGGTTCGCCACAGGACGGTGTGCGTTCCGGCCGTCCCCGCGTCGAGGTTGGTGGAGAGCATCGGGCCGTAAACGGTGACTTTGCCATCGCTGATGGTCTTCCCGGCGCCGTCGGTAACGGTGATGGTGCTCAGATTCAGGTTCTCGGAGTTCGCGGGCGGTTCCGAAAGTGTCAGGGTCACGGTTTCCGGGGCCATAGTTGCAACGGAATCCTGGGCCGGGCTCGTGGATGAGAGTGCGTCGTGCGCCAAGGCCGGCGAGGATATTGCGGCCGCGGGGATCATGATCGTGGCCACGGCTGCCAGCCGGAGGCGCGTCTTGAGGGTCAGTCGTGCATTCATTGTCAGTTCTGTTCTTCCGTGGGAGACATGGGTCATCGCAGCTAAGCTGCACCACGGCACAGGGGCCACAAATCTGGCCCGTCCGCTGAACGGGCGTGCCAGGATCCGTTCGGTCGCCACCAGTGGTGACGACCGGATTGGGCCGAAGGGAATTCGCTGTGCCGTTAGGGGCAGGCGGCGGCAGGAGGTCCGCGCAGCGGAGGCCGACGCAGAACCCTCCATCGGCGCAGCGTGACAGTCCGCGGAGCAGGCAGGGGCTGACTCGGCAGGAACAGCATCCGGACTACGGAAATGCCCGCCAGCGGGCGAAGCCAGGCCGCCAGGGCCCAGAGCGCCGCCTCGCCCCTGGCCAGCAGGACCGCGGTGGCCAGAGTTGCGATCACGTGAAGCGTCAACATGGGCGAATCAAGGTCAGCCGGCAGGTGCCGGTGCAGTTCCGACCCTGCCGAGGCCGCCGGGGCGCGGACGACCGTTTCATGAACGTGGAGCAGCGGGGCGTTCGACGTCGGGCCCGCCGGGCCCGAGAGGGTGGAGAAGGCTTCGTGCAGTACTGCCTGCCCGGCAGCCAGAATCGCGGCCAGGGACAGCGCCGTCATTTCCCATTTGGTCACGAGGACCACACCTAGGGCAGTCAAGGCCGTCAAAGCGGCCATCAGGGTAGCCGGTGGCAGCTGCCCGCCGGCCAGGACGTGCGCTCCCGCGGCCAGAGAGATGACCGCCGCAGCGACAACTGCTGTGCGCAGCAGCCGGAACGGCGCACGCTGTCGTGTCATGGCACGCCGCTCCTCTCCGATGTGGACCCGTTGACCACGGTGGCGTCCTCCACGGACACCCTGACCTGTTGCTGCTACTTGGCGGCGTCGGTCAGCTTCTGACGGAAGTCTGCCTCGGTACTCAGGACCAGCTTCTCACCGTTGAGGAAAAACGTGGGCGTTCCGGTCACGCCAAGCGCCCTGCCATCGGCGACGTCCTTACGGATCCGGTCAATAGTCTTCTCATCCGCCACCGCGGCGTCATACTTGGCCAAGTCCAGTCCCAGATCCTGCGCGAAGGTCCTGAACAGCGGTGCCTGGGAGTCCTGCTTTTCGCCCCACTGGGGCTGTGTTTCGAACATCTTGGCATACATCTGCTCGTACTGGCCCTGCTGCGCCGCAGCTTCCACGGCCAGGGCCGAGGTGCCCGAGTTCCGGTGTCCCGGGAGCGGGAAGTACCGGTTCACGAACGTGATCCGGTCTCCGTACTCTTTCTTGAGTTCTTCGACAAGGGGATAGGCGGCGCGGCATGATTCACATTCGAAGTCCAGGAACTCGACGAGCTGGGCCTTCTCCGTGACGGGTGAGGTGACGCGGTGGCTGTCCGAGCGGACCAGTTCCGCGGCGGCCGCCGGTTGCGGGGGTGCCGGTGCGGGTTTAGCGGCGGTGAACACCGCGTACCAGATCACTCCAGCGGCGACGATGGCACCGAGCAGGATCCAGATAACGAGGCGCGCCTTCTTCGCGGGATCTCTCGGGGCGGGAGCGGATTTCGTGGGTGTCTGTGTCATTAGTGCGGGATACTTTCCTGGTCGCGGTGGGCGGCGGGTTCGATTTGGAAGGTGGAATGTTCGACGCTGACGTCGAAGTGTTCGGCCACGCAGCGCTGCAGCTCGGCGAGGATGCTGGCGGCATGGCCGTCGGTCATGCAGCTGTCTTCGACGGTGACGTGGGCCGAGAGGACCGGGGTTCCGGAGGCTACGAGGGAGGCGTGCAGGTCGTGGACGTCGATGACGTGCGGCAGCGCCAGGATGTGCTCGCGGACCTGGGCCATATCCAGTCCCTGGGGTGCGTTTTCCATCAGCACGTTGACGGTGTCGCGGAGCAGCTTGAGTGTTCGGGGGATGATCAGGACGCCGATGAAAAGCGAGACGACGGCGTCGGCCTGGACCCAGCCGGTCACGGCGATGATGATGGCCGCGACGATCACGGCCACGGATCCGAGAGCGTCATTGAGCACTTCCAGGAACGCGGCCTTCATGTTGAAGTTGTGGTTCCGGCCCGAGGCCAGGACCATCAGTCCGAGGACATTTCCGGCGAGACCAATGATGCCGAACCACAGCATCGTGTCTCCGCCGACCTCCGGAGGCTCGAAGAGCCGGCGGATCCCCTCAACGATGACAAAGCCGCCGACGCCGAGGAGCAGGGCGGCCTGGCCCGCCGCAGCAATAATTTCGGCCCGTTTGTAACCCCACGTCCGTTTCGATGTAGCCGGTTTCAGCGCCAGTGACGCTGCGATCAGCGCGATCAGCAATCCGGTGGAGTCCGTGAACATGTGGCCGGCATCGGCCAGCAGCGCCAGGCTGCCGGCAAGGAGAGCGCCGATGATCTCGGCGATCATCACGGCAAACGTGATGGAGAAAACGATGATCAGCTTGCCGCGGTTGCTGGCTCCGGCGGCGCCGTGGTTATGACCGCTCATTGAACTGTCTCCAGGGTGTGTGGTCGGTCGGACAAGGCCCCGGGGCAGTCAAGGGTTCCACAGCGGCGCAGCCGCCAGCGACCGTGCGCAGGGGATCAGGGCTCCCGCGCTCAATCACCGCGCTCCGGACCGGGGGCCGCCGGGGCCCGGACCGCCGCCGCATCTCATGCTCCGGAACCAAAGCCGCGGAGGGCGGCGCGCAAAGATGCGGCGGAAGGGAGCCCGTCGACGCCGCCTTCTGAGCGGTAAAGGCGGCAGCTCAGGGCCGGGGCAGACTTCGCTGGAAACATGTCACGATCGGAGCTCATGAAGGACGGCGAGCCCTGGAAATGCAGGGCAGTGGCCTCGTTCTCGGAGAGTACTTCACGGACCGTCACGTGCTCCGGGTCCCTGCCCTCGGCGGCCAAGGCCGCCCGGAACAGCTCCAAAGCGGGGGCGCCATGCGGGCAGCCCGGGATGATGCGCAGTTCGTAGGCCATGTTCAGTCGTTCCTGGGAGCCAGGGCCGGACCCACTGGATCAGGCTCAGCGGCGCCGCAGCCCTCACAGCATCCGGGCGGCTCCTGGCCCTTGGTCTCATCCTGCGTCGCCCCAAAGACGGCTGGCTCAGTCACGACGCGGCTATATTCCCTCTGTTGCGTGCCCGGATGCGGGGTGACGCAGCAGTCGTCCGATTCGGTCTCGGGCGCAGCGTGGGCGTGCGGGACAGTGCAGCAGACGTCACCCTTCCAGGCGTTGACGCCTTCGCGGACGGCGATCACGGCGATGACCAGGGCGGCGCCGGCGTCGGCCCACCACCAGCCGAGCGTACTGTTCAGCACCAGCCCGACCAGCAGCACGGCGGAGAGATAGGTGCACAGCAGGGTCTGTTTAGAGTCGGCCACCGCCGTCCGGGAGCCAAGTTCGCGGCCGGCGCGGCGCTGCAGCCAGGACAGCCCGGGCATGATGGCCAGGCTCAGGGCTGCGATGACGATGCCGGGCGTCGAGTGCCGGGCTTCACCGCCGCCGGCCAGCGAAGCCACAGAGTCCGCGGTGACAAACGCGGCGAGGGTGAAAAAGCTGATGGCGATGATCCGCAGGGTCAGGTGTTCGCGCCGCTCAGGATCCTTCGCCGCGAACTGCCAGGACAGGGCGACCGCGGAGGCCACCTCGATCACGGAGTCCAGGCCGAAACCGATCAGCGCGGAGGAATCCGCGACGCCGCCGGCCCACAGGGCCGCGACGGCCTCGATGACGTTGTAGCTGATGGTCGCCGCGGCAAAGAGCCGGATCCGACGGCTCAGCACGGCGCGGCGGACCGGGCCCGGTTCCAGTCGGAGCGCCGTCATCCGAGGCACGTCCCGTCGGGGGCGCAGCAGGCCGGGTCCACAGCCAGTACGACACCGAGGAGATCACCAATCGCGTGCCCCAGCCGTGCGTCGGCGAGCTCATACCGGTTCCGCCGGCCGTCGGGAACCGCCACGACAAGACCGCAGCCGCGCAGGCACGTCAGATGGTTGGACATGCTCTGCCGCGAGACCCCGAGGGCCTCGGCCAGGTCGGAAGGGTAGGCCGGTGCCTCGGCCAGAGCCAGCAGGATCCGTGCCCTGGTCGGATCAGACACGGCGTAGCCGAAGCGGGCCAGCACCGGGGCGTGCGAGAGGGTTTCCATGGCTCCAAAGTACATGCGACGGTGTATTCACGCAATTGTGTAGTTTCCGGGGTCCCCGGTGGTTTCCTAGGCCTGGACGAGGAGTCCGGTCACAAACATCACGGCCAGTCCGAGGATGATGCCGAGGTTGGTGAGGGCGGTGAAGGTTTTCCCTTGGTGGTCTTTCAGGAGCGGGAGCAGCTTGATGGCCACCTGGGCTACTGCGCCGGCGCCGATGCCCAGCAGGAACGCGGAGAGGGCCGGCTGGTAGACGGTGGCGCCGATCAGTGCCCCCGCGACCGCGGGTGCCCCGGCGATGAGTCCCAGGGCGCCGAGCCAACCAAGCCCGGGGGGTTCCTTGGCGAGCGGGGTCACGATGGCCAGGCCCTCGGTGGTGTTGTGGATGGCGAAGCCGACGATCAGTGAGGCCCCCAGGGCCAGGGATCCGACGGCGTAGGCGGAGCCGATGGCGAGGCCTTCGCCGAGGTTGTGCAGGCCGATGCCGATGGCGATCAACAGAGCCAGGCGCCGGGGCGGCAAAGCCTCAGGCCGGGCGCCGCCGGGTTTCTGGTGCCGGCGCATCCAGGCGTCCGTTCCTTCCAACACGAGGTAGGAGGTCAGGGCCCCGAGGAACACGACCATGCTTCCGCCGAAGGCGCCGTTGTTGGCCACGAGCTCGACGGCTTCGAGGGTCGCGTCGAGGGCCAGGAAGGCGAGCAGTCCGACGGTGACGCCGAGCAGGACCCGGATCCACGCTCCGGAGGAGCGGCGCACGAAGGGCATCCACAGCATGCCCAGGGCGACCGGGATCACGCCGACGTATACGCCGAGGAGGGTCATGAGTCCGAAGAACTGGCTGCCGCGTTCCGGGCTCGGGGCCGCCGCCGCGATGTCAGCAAGGATTTTACCGCCGGTGGACGTCACGAGGGCGATCTCGTAGGGGTCGCCGTCGACCCAGTTGTACTCGACGGCGAGAGTGGAGGATTCCAGCGGCGCCATGGTTTCGCGCGTTTGCGTGAACAGGGCGTAGTAGTCAGAGACGTTGACCTGGGCGATCGCCACCGGATCCGGGCCCTCATTGCGGACGGTGATGGAGATCTGGCCGGGTGTCAGCCGGATGTCCTCGACGGCGATTTCCTCCTTGGGCGGAATGCCCTCGGACAGTTTGGACAGTCCCGGCGCGTTCAGGAGGGAAAACAGGCCCAGCACGATCGCGATCAGGACCAGCGGCCCGATCCCGAGCAGCCAGCGTGGCAGCGGTGGCCGGCGGTGCACTCCGGCGGCCTGTGCCGAGTTTGTTTTCTCATCGAGAGTCATGACGCGCTCACCTCGAAGAAGCCCATCCAGCCCAGTTCGGCGAACTCGGTCTTGTGGGCGTGGAACATGAACTTGCCCGGGTACGGGAAGCAGAGTTCGAGGATGCCGCGCTGGCCCTGGACCTGGGAGATGGTGTCCGTGTACTCGCTGGGCGTCAGCATGGTCCCGGTCGGGTAGTAATAGAAGAAGTTTCCGTGGATGTGGAACGAGTTGATCGGATCGTATTCGAGAACATTGATCAAGTGAATGCGCACCAGTTCGTGCTGCTTGACCTTGACCGGGAAGTCCATGAAATGAAAGGGCAGGCCGTTGACGGAGTAGAACTCATTGTCATCCCCGCCGTCGGTGTTGTAGCCGTTCATGACCATCACCATCTCGTCGTCAGCCGGCGGCCGGCCTTCCTTGGGCTCGATGATGAAGGCCCCGTAGAGGCCCTTCGCGATGTGCGGGGCCAGCGGCGACTGGTGGCAGTGATACAGGTGCGTGCCAAACGGTGTGGCGTCGAATTCGTAGGTGAAGCTCTGGCCCGGGGCGATGGAACCGGCGCCGATCCCTGGTGTGCCGTCCATGGTGGCGCGGTGGATGCCGTGGAAGTGGATGGTGTGCGGGTGAGCTCCGGCGTTCGTGAAGTGGATACGCAACTCATCGCCCTCCCTGGCCCACAGCGTCGGACCCGGGATGCGGCCGTTATAGCTCCACCCCTTGAAGATGATGCCCGGGGCGATTTCGAAGTCCTTGTCCACCGCCACGATGTCCCACTCGCGCAGGGTCCGGCCATCCGGCAGTGTGCTGGTCCTGCCGCGGTCGAAGTCCCGCAGGATAGCGGTCGGGTCAATGCCGGCCCGCTCCGGCAGCACGGACCCGCCCGCGAACCCGGCGTGGCCGGCATGGTTCGTCATCGCCGTGGGGCTCGTTCCGCCCGTACCACCGCCGGAATGTCCGCCCGACGCTGAGCCCGGGTTCGGCGGGGGTGTAGCCCCGCCGCCGTGCCCGTCATGCCCACCGGATGCTTGAGGCTGCAGCGTGGAAATGGCCGGGAGCGCAGCGAACGCGGCAGCACCGGACAGCATGGACCGCCTGCTCGGCAACGTCTCCGAGAGTCTTTTCGGCATGCCGATTCCTTTTCACTTCAAAGGGCTAAGAAAATTGTTCGTTAAGCCTAACATTCTGCTCCGACTTGGTACCCTTGATGGCATGCCGGTTTCTGATTTGTCCGCTACAGCCCAGGACTACCTGAAGCTGATCTGGACCGCCACGGAGTGGTCCGCCACCCCCATGACCGTCAGCGCGATGGCCGAACGCCTGGGCGTCAGGTCCTCGACCGCGTCCGACGGGATCAAGAAGCTCGCCAAGCAGGGCCTGGTCACGCATGCACCGTACGGGAGCATCGAGCTGACCGACGCGGGCCGGGACCACGCCGTGGCCATGGTCCGCCGGCACCGCCTCCTGGAAACGTTCCTGGTCCAGATGCTCGGTTACGGCTGGGACGAGGTCCACGACGAGGCCGAAGTCCTGGAGCATGCCGTTTCGGAAAAACTGATCGAGCGTATTGACCAGGCACTCGGGCATCCGACGCGGGACCCGCACGGCGACCCGATACCGACCCCTGACGGTCATCCACATCTTCCGGCAGCGACCCAGCTCTCCGCCGCCGACGCCGGCAAAGCGGTGGCCATCACCCGCATTTCCGACGCGGATCCGCAGATGCTGCGCTACTTCACCGAACTCGGCCTCGCGCCGGACACAAGGCTCTCCGTTCGAGAACACCGTCCGTATGCAGACGTCACCACGATCAGGTTGCAGGGACGGGACCGGGACATCGACCTGGGCTCCTCAGCCTCAGCGGCCATCTGGGTGGTAGCGCTCTAGCCGCACGCACTGAGTTTCCGCGCGACCATAATGTAAGGACCGCGGGCACGCCCGGGTCGCGGCAGCACCAGAGCCTGAAGAAAGGGGGCGGCGCGACGTGGAATCAGCACCAGCCAAGACCGAAATCCTGGCCGGATACAGCCATGCCCGCCACGCCCTCAACGACTGGCTCGAAAGTGCTACGGCCGCGGATCTTCGACAGAGGAGCCACGGAACCCGATGGACCAACGAAGAACTGCTCTTCCACATGGTTTTCGGATACATGGTCGTCCGTGCCCTGCTTCCGATGGTCCATGTCGTAAGCAGACTCCCCACGCCCGTCGGCAAGGCCTTCGCCGCAGTCCTGAACGCCGGAACGCGTCCGTTCGACGTCATAAATTACTGGGGTTCCCGCGGCGCAGCACTCGTCTACAACAAGCAACGAATGGGCCGGAAGCTCGACAAAACCATCACCGCGATCACCCGCAGACTGGAACGTGAGAGTCACAGGTCACTGTCACGGTCGATGCCGTTCCCGGACAGGTGGGATCCGTTCTTCGCACCGTCGATGACCCTCAATGATGTGTATGCCTACCCCACACATCATTTCGATTTCCACGCATTGCAGCTAACCCTCCGTCACCGCAGCTGACCAGGGGCAACACATGTCGCTATTGGCCTCGTTCAGCCAGCGTTCCGAGGCCCGAACATGATGATGGCCACCCCCGCCAGACAGACCATGGAGCCGATGACGTCCCACCGGTCGGGGCGAAAGCCGTCAAAAACCATGGCCCAAGCCAGCGACCCCGCAACGAACACGCCACCGTAGGCGGCCAGGATGCGGCCGAAGTGCGCGTCAGGCTGAAGTGTTGCGACAAATCCGTAGATGCCAAGGGCGATGACCCCCAGTCCTGCCCACCACCATGACCTGTCTTCCCGGACGGCCTGCCACACCAGCCATGCACCCCCTATTTCGGCAGCGGCAGCAAGAATGAAGAGCAGAACGGATTTGATGGTCATGGATCCATCATCACCTGCCGTTCCTGCAGCGCCTCCCGCCGGCCGGGGCTGGCGGTTTGGCCGGCTCACTCCCCCATGACCGCTAGCGCCCTCGCAGCTGCCAGTGGTGTTCTCACAAACGAAGGATTTCAAGAACGCATTGAATCGAGAAAGTCGGCGCTTGCCGTGAGGTGAATACTGGCTTCCAAGGGAGCCACCTGTCGTGCGCTTCAGAGCCACCTGCCCAGATCACGGATCGTGTCGTTCAGAGCCACGATTGGCGTGGTTGAGAGCCACCTGAAAAGCTCCTCCCACCACGTGATGGCCACGTGGTGGGAGGAGTACCGGTAATGGTACGGAAGATCAAGGCGAAACTTGTCTTGCAGTTACGAAATCAGGGTTTATCAGGCAGGTCGATCGCCTCGGCGCAGGGCATCGCGCGCAATGGGCTGCGCGATCGCGAAACGCGCCTGCGAACATCGGATCCGCGCCCATTATGTTCGGATGCCCGACCTCGAAGAGGCCTGGGTCGCAGCTCAAGACACCCCAGGCGGCGCCGGCAAGTTCCTCCGGAAATACGCTGCCTTCACCCTGCTCGTCATCGACGAGTGGTTACTTGATCGGCCGACGGAATCGATGCGGACGATGTTGCTGGAGTTGATGGAGCGCCGTTACGGCGAGACGTCGACGGTGTTCTGCACCCAGTATCAGCAGAAGGACTGGCATCACCGTCTCGGCGCCGGCGTCCACGCCGACGCCATCATGGACCGCATCATCCACAACACCACCTGGGTCGACACCGGCACCTACAACATGAGGGAGCAGACCGCCCTGGCCAGCGCCTAACGATGAGGTCGAGGGCCAGTGGCTCCCGAGCACACCACCACTGGCTCTCTTCCGCACGATCGGTGGCTCTGAAGCGCAAGATTGGGTGGCTCTCAAGGCATCAAATACTCAGTGAGGCGCCGAAACACCACGCCGTTCTGCGGGAAACCGCCATTGTGATGAGAAGCCCCGCCCCGGCGGGCGGTTCTCACAAATAGTTCTCGGAACTGTACAGTCGACCCAGGGGTCCGAATCGAGTTTTGAGAAGAGAAACCAATATGGCGGCACACCGTATCGGCTATGCCAGAGTGTCCACGCGCGACCAGAACCTTGATCTGCAGTTGGCTGCCTTAAATAGTGCAGGATGCGATCGCATTTTTGAAGACACAATGAGCGGCACCAAGGCCGGCCGCCCCGGTCTAGCCAAGGCGCTGGAAGCACTTCGTGAGGGAGACACCCTCATTGTGTGGAAGCTGGACCGTCTTGGCCGTAGCGTGAAGGACCTCCTGGATTTCGCCGGAGGCCTGAACGAACGCGGAATTGGTTTTGTCAGCCTCACCGACTCGATCGACACCACCACCGCCTCCGGACGCTTCTTCTTCAACGTGATGGCCTCCTTGGCGCAGATGGAACGCGAGCTCATGGTCGAACGCACCCAGGCGGGCCTCCAGGCAGCGCGCGAACAGGGCCGGGTCGGCGGACGCAAGCGTGTAATGACGGAGGCCAAGATCCGCTCAGCTCGGAAGCTCCTCAGCCAGGGAACGCCGCCCAAGGAAGTTGCCGCCAGCCTCGGGGTCTCGGTGCCCACGCTGTACCGCTGGGTCCCCGCCACGAGCCCTGAAGCAGTTGCAGTCCCGTAGCTCGGTCCTTGGTGCAGACGACTGTTGAAAAAATGCATGACGGTGCAGAGGACTGCTGACATCCCGATGTCAGCAGTCCTCTGCACTCGCCCCATACTTCCGCGGGATCCAGTGCAGACGACTTCTGAAACTGACAAGAGGTGCCGTTTTCCGAAGTCGTCTACACAGGCACAAAGGGTCGTTATTGATGTGCCCAAGCGATAGTCGCTAGCTTCGCTGCCGCACGACGCAAGCGAAGGGTCCGTCGGCCGGATGGAGGAGCTGGGTTGGCCTTGTCAGGAAGGAAGGTGAGCTAGTGGCATGGTTATCTCATGCGTATTCAATTGGAGGCTGGGGCAGACCACGTAGAGGCGTTGGCGCACGAACGAAATCCGGTGCAAGCCGTCATCGAACTGGTGTGGAACAGCCTAGATGCAGAAGCACACGACGTTTCCGTCAGCCTCTTGCGCAATGAAGCTGGGGGCGTGGTTGGCGTCACTGTCGAGGATGACGGACATGGGATCAGCCCGGACGAAATCAGATCGTCATTTAAGTGGGTGGGTAACTCATGGAAACGCGGGGCTCAAACCACGAAAGGCGCTGAGGCCCGTCCGCTCCACGGTAAGCGCGGCCAAGGTCGGCTACGCGCCTTCGCGCTCGGAACTACTGTGCGATGGGTATCTGTCGCTGACGACACCGCTGGACAGCGCTATAGGTGTGAGATCTCGGCAACCGTCCCGGATCGCAATGACTTTAGAGGCCCCGAACCAACCGAGTCCACCGATAGAACAGGGACGAAATTTGAGGCCACGGGTCGGGACAAGCTTGACCGTCTGGATAGTGACTTAGCGAGGGAACAGATCACCGCTGCCCTCGCCCCTTACTTGATGACTTACCCCCAGGTGTCCGTAAGTCTTGACCATCGCCCGCTGAAGCCCGCCGACGAAATAGAACGGGATGTCAGTGAGACCTTGATCTGGAACCACGACGACCATGCGCACGAAGCAAGGCTCCGCATTATCGAGTGGAAGGGCGGCAAAGGGCGCACCCTGCACTTATGCGATCACAACGGGGTGCCGGTCGATGACCTGCCGGCTAGTCCTGCAGCGGACTTCAGATATGCGGCGTACGTTCTGTGGCCGGAGATGTCTCAGCATGCAGCGGAGTGGATGCTTGCTCAGATGGAGCAAGAGCCGAGCGTCATCGGATCGCTCCTAAAGGCGGTCAATGCGCGCTTGACCGGCTACTTCGATGAGCGACGAGACGAACAGAGGCGTGAGCTGGTGGAATCGTGGAAGGGCGACGATACCTACCCATATAAGGACGGACCCGAGTCCGAAGAGCAGAAAGTTGAGCAGGCCACTTTCGACGTCGTCGCAACTGCCATCCGCCGACATATGCCAAAGAAAAAGGAACAGCGGCGATTGACACTTGGACTCTTGAAGGACACATTGCAGCGACACCCTGCTGGCTTGGGTAGCCTTCTGGATCAATTCGTCGGCCTCAGCGCTGAGGAAAAAGACCAGCTGACGCGGTTACTGGAGCGGACATCTCTAGCGCGACTCATCGCGGCAAATACAAGCGTGACCAATCGGATTGACTTCCTGGCCGCTCTACGCCACATGATCTTCGATGAGCAAGCCTCCGAGGTTGTGAAGGAGCGAAAGCATCTTCACACGATGCTTGAAAGTGAACTCTGGGTTTTCGGAGAGCAATTCAACATGATGTTCTCTGAGCGCGGGCTTACGCATGCGCTACGACAGCACTTGAACATGCTCGGGAGGGATCCAAAAGAGGCGGGTAATGTTCGTCTCACCGACGGCGGCCAGGGCCGTCTCGATCTCATGCTGTCCGCAAAGACGAAAGAGCACGACCGTATTCGGCACCTTGTGGTGGAACTTAAGGCCCCTGCTGTGAAAGCGACCGACAAGGAAGCATCACAGATCAAGAAGTACGCTCGAGCGGTCGTTGCTAATCCTCAGTTTGCAGACACGCACTCTGAATGGGACTTCATGTTGCTTGTCACCGACTACGACGACTCCGTTCGGGGTGATATCAACCAGGAGGGTCGACCATCAGGCATTTTGGATCAGTCACGAGTGGATCCCAACTCTCCGGTGAACTACCGCGTATGGGTAAAGAGGTGGAGTGAGGTCTTGAATGAAGCGGAGCGCCGACTCGACTTTTATCAGCAAAGCCTCAACCACGACCCATCCCTTGAGGATGTACGCGCATACCTCATGGAGCACCACGGCGATGTCATCCCTCAGGGCCTCTTCCCGGAAGGGGACGCCCAGGCGAGTTGAGGATGAGGGCGAGGCGCTGCTTAGCTGTCCTGTTTGAGCTGCCGCCGGCCGGGGAACTACATTTCCTTGTGCCCCTGTCGTCGCAGTCTCGTGGGTGCCACGTAGGGGCAGCCGGCAAAGCCCGCCTCAGGAAGTCAGGCGTGAAGGAAGCATCGACTGCGTCGGAGTGGTCCGTGCCCCTCTTTGGTTCCCCCCTTATGGACACCCAAGGAAGTGGAGGCTCCACGACGCGTTTAGCTGTGGGGTGTTCTGGAGGCGGTGGCTAACACCAGGCATCAAGCCAAACCGCAATTGGGTTTTTGCGCCCACTATGGAAACCCTTGGGTCGCGGTGGCTCGAATTGATTTCCTGCGATGACCGCGCACGAAAAGAGGATCTGTTCAAGAAATCTAGGGACTCATCCCTGGATAAGAGCAAGGTTCGGCTATTCGGCAACGACGTTGAGAAGCAGACCACGACGAGATTTGCGGACGAAATCCGTCTTGAGCCAACGGTTGTGAGGGTAGGTCACCGCTCGTTCGACCGACAGTACGTGATAGCCGACCATCGACTCATGGATACGCCGCGGCCTGACCTATGGCGCGCAAGGATTCCGGGACAGGTGTTTTTGTCGGAACTCCATTCGGTTCCCCTGAGGACCGGTCCGGGACTTAGCTTTTCCAACCTCATCCCTAGCGAAGGCTTCTTCAAAGGTAGCGAGGGTGGACGGCTCGCTCCGATGTACAACCCGGACGGGACGTCGAACGCAGCGCCGGGGCTATTGGAGGCCCTTTCCGCCGAGCTCGGACTAGACGTATCGGTTGAAGACCTCATGGCTTACGTTGCCGGCGTTGTCGCACATAGCGCCTACACCACAACTTTTGAGCAAGAGCTGCAGACTCCGGGCGTCCGGGTCCCGCTGACAAGGGATCCCGAACTCTGGCGGCAGAGTGTCGACCTCGGGCAAGAAGTTCTCTGGCTCCACACGTTCGGGCAGGAGTTCGCGGGCGCCGGACGGGGAAAAAGTGTAGTCACAAGCAGTCCTCACCAAGTTAAGTACCTGGCGGCTGTGAAGCAGCTGGATGATCATTACTCCTATGATCCTGTGAGCCAAACTCTTAGCTTTGGCGGTGGTTCTTGGGGCCCAGTCCCACCCCAGGTAATGGAGTACAACACCGCTGGCAAGAAGACGGTGAACGCGTGGTTCTCTTATCGAAAGAAGTCACCAGTTGGTAAGAAGACCTCGCCTCTGGACAACATCGTCGCCACGTATTGGCACGCCGACTGGTCTATTGAGTTGACGGAACTCCTGACGGTACTTGCCCATTTGGTGAGTTTGGAGCCCCGACAGGAAGAGTTGCTTAGTCAGATCATCGCGGCCGACCATGTCACACTCACCGACCTAGAACAACATCATGGGGTGACCTGGGCCCAGACTCGAAACGATCGTCTTCCAAGCATTAGCCTTGCGTCTGCTACAGCGGACGGGCATTTGTTTTAGTTCAAGAGGTACGCCGCCCGGAGCTGGGGCTGCAGCAGGGCGGTCGCCTGCTCACTGTCTGATTACTCGGTTTCGGTGGTGTTGTTGTTGATGACGATCTGCTCTACTTCGCTGGCCTTGCAGGGTCGCTGGGAGCCACTGACAGAATTTCCAATCTGATTTCCGGACGTTAAAAGGGCGAAGGGCCGGCACAGTTGAACTGTGCCGGCCCTTCGCGATTTTCCCTCTGCAAAGGAAATCTATGGTTCAGCCTAGCTGAATGGTTTGTGGTGCTGCCACGGGCCGAAACCTCGCTGTTCCTGGTCCCGCGGGTTGGTAATCCGCCGGTCGCGTTGTCGCGGTTAATGGCGGTCCGTCGCTGGTGAGTGGCTGCTGTGGTTCGCCCTGTGCGGCGGACCGCCCGACCTCTGGAAGGTTCCCGGCCCTTCACGGGTGAGTGACCGGACGGCTGTATTGGGGGATCAACCGCCCGGCACACTTTCAGATTACTCGGCTTCGGCGGTGTGGTTATCGATAATTATCTGCTCCACGGCACTTGCGGTGTACCCCCAAGCGGTGAGCTGGTGCAGGTAGTGGAAGTGCCGCTTCTCGGCACTCCGCCATGAGTCTTTCTGAATGGTCTTTTCATACCCTGCGCAGATCAGGGCGATGAGGGAGAACTCGGGCCGTGCGGTGGTTTTGGCGGTGTGGTCCCGCAACGGGTTCCATCCCCACCGGTCGGTGTCCTCCCCGGTCTTGGCCCCGATCATCTCGGTGGCGACCTTGCCGTCGTAGCCGCTGGCGGTTTCGGGGTCGTGAGTGATGGCGTGGACGGTGAAGTACTGCCAGCCCTTCGGCGCGATCTTGCGGGACAGCAGGGTCTTCACAAATTCACGCCTGACCTTCGTGGCGCTTTCCATCTCGCGGTTATTGGCTATCAGGGTCTTCCGCTCGGCTTTCTGTTCCTCGGTCATCGGGCCTTTCTGGGCCTGCGTGCCGCCGTCGTAGCGTTCGTACTTCGGGGTGAAGCCCAGGTCCTTCCAGCCGGTGATGACCGGATGGGCGTTGTGCTGGCCCCGGTAGTCGGTGCTGATCCGGTAGGCGTTGGCGTCCTCGTCGGTGGCCGGTTCCCCGTCGGCCCGCTTCGCGGCCGGAACGTACAGGTTCTCTTCGTTGGCGTAGTGCCCGGCGTCCTCGACGATGATCTTGCCCTCGGCTTCCAGCTCGGCGATGAGTGCGGTGAGGGCGGCGGCGCGGTCGCGGCGGTCCCGGAGCATCTGGGCGACGTGCAGGAGCTGATCTGGTTCGTCCGCGATCACGGACTCTAATTCCTCCGTGGCGTCCTGGTTCCCTTCAAATTCGGCCATGATGAGCGCTTCATCGATGGTGTATCCCTTGCCCAGGGCGGCGGCTCCGGCGGTCGAGGATTTCGCTTTCAAGGCTCCTTCCACGGTGGTTTTGGTGCGTCCGGTCTTCTTGGCGATCGCGGCGGCTGACACACCGATCAGGGACAGCTGGTGGTAGGCGTCGGCCTCGTCCGCTTCGGTCAGTTCGGCGCGCTGGATGTTCTCCACGACCTGGGTCACGATCCGTTCGGCTTCCTCGGGGGATTCAATGATCATCACCGGGATGCTGGTTCGCCCGGCTTCAACGGCGGCGCGGGTGCGGCGCTGTCCCATCAGGACGTGCACCACGCCGTCGTCCTTGCGGTGGGCGATGACGGGTTCCATCACGCCGTGCTCTTTGATGCTGGCAATGAAATCGGGTGTCAGGGCGGCGTCTTTGCGGACGTTGATGTCCACGGTCAGGGTGGCCGGGTCGAGCATTTCGAGGGTGGGTGTGGTGTTCATGGTGTTGCTCCTTTTGCAGAGGATTCCGGTGGGTGGGGGGGCTCTGGTGACCGGCCAGCTTCCCCTCTCCCCCCGTTGTTTTTTGGTTGCTGGCAAGCTCGCTTGCTCGGCGGCCGACGGAGCCCTGTCTACCCGCAGGGCAAGGGGCAGGAAATTCCTGGAGGAAATCAGCGACGAAGGAGCGCCGGAGGGACATTTCCTGCACCGCAGGCCCCGACGAAGGAGGGGCTAGACGGGGTGGAGCGGACGCCTAGAATCCGAAGGACAGCAACCAAAAGACGTCGTAGACAGGGCCAGGGCGGGCCGGAGCCCTGCGACGGACAGCACTGGACCCCACAGCCGGCCGCGCCAGCGGACGCCCGGACGCAGTGTCTTCAGTCCCGTGGTGCCCCCGTACTGTCTGGGCAGGCCGTGGCAGGATGGGGTCCACTATGGACAGGCGGTTGCGGCGCGCTCCTGACGCGGAATGGGTGCTGATGTACCGGCTCGGACTGAGCCGGAAACGCATCGCTGAGCTCGTGCGCGTTCATCCCGCCGTCGTCGGGTACCACTTGGTCATCGCCCGCCGCCGGGATCCGCAGCTTGAGGCCGAACACCAAGCCGCTGCCGGCGCCAGAACCGGCCCCTCCCCCAGGAGCCTTGCCCGGATGGAGGAGGTCATCGCCTGGATTACGGCCGAGGGCCGGCTCCCACGTGGCCACTCGGAGAACAGGGGTGAACGGTCGATGGCCCGGTGGCTCTCTGATCGTCGGCGCGAAGCAGCCGAAGCGACCCTTGACCCGGCATACCGTGACGGACTCGTACGGGTTCCGGCATGGGCCGGGAACCACAGGGCAGCTGCGGACGAAGCCAAGTGGCACGACCGGCTTGCCGAGCTCGTGGCCTTCCGGCAAGAAGGCCACGACTGGCCACGCCACCACGACTATGACTCAGAACGGGAACATACCCTCGGGGTGTGGATCCACGCCCAGCGGTACAAACGGCGCCGCGGCGACCTCGACCCCGTGAAGGTCAAGCTCCTGGACAATACCGTTCCCGGATGGCAGACGGGGAGAACCCGCGGCCGCCCTCCCCGCCGATAAACGGGACATCGCGCCCCCCGCCGGTCAGTGTCATGACGTCTCAACTGCTAGTAGACTCAGATCGGCTCTCCAGTCCCCCCAGCTTGGAGAGCCGGAAGCCTCCGCGTTTGAGTCCTGGACTCGCGCGGAGGCTTTTCTCATCCGCCAGCAGAAGAGGCCCAGGGCTGCTGCCAGTTGGCGATCAAACCGGACGCGACCCCGGAGAGGGCGTCGATGACCGAGCCTGGGCCCGTCAGGCAGCCGGTACGACGCCAAGGACTCCCCCGGACGGGCGGCCGGGAAGCGGCGCGACGCGTTCAGGGACCGGGCGGGAAGTCAGTTGGGGACGTCCGGCAGGGGCTTCCAGCACGGCGAGCGGCAGTTCGCGGTGGACAAGGTAATCGCACGCTGCGGGGGCCGGTCATCCTCAGACCCGGGCACCGTCGTCCACGGTTTTCAATGCGGACATTGGCTGCGCGTAAACCGGCTCTGAACGCCCTGCCACCCACGGGTGCAACCCCTTCGAGCCCGCACCAGCTCAGGTACAAGCCATACAGTTCCTCCACGCTGAGACCGCCATCCGGATCTGCGGCGACGCACTCAGCTAGGAAATCTTCCAGTGGTGTCTTCGTCATCGTGGCCTCCTGCATCCTGGCGGCATGGCCGCTCAAATGAAACAGCAACAGCATGAAGGTGAAGCATGACCAGCCCAGAAACGGACGTCAAACACTAAGAATCTAGGAGCACCATTTCCCGCTGTCAACCAGGTTTTCCGGAGTGAGGCTTGGACCATGGGCGCTTTGATGTATCTGGCGTATGGAGCCGCGTGGGCCGTCCACAGACCCGATGGAGAGCCAGCAGCAAGGGCCGCGCCGGGTTGTGCCCACTGGGGTCAGGCGGAGCCCTCCGCACAGCTCAGGCTGTCCCCCTTGGCGTACAACCTGTCCCCTCTTTGATCCTCTGAACCTTCGATAGTTCCTTTGTCGGGGCCACGATGTAGGGTTAAGAAAATCGAACATATATTCGAATAAAAGGTGTGTTGTGGGCGTTGTTGTGGGTCCCCGTGTGATAGATGCGGGCGCATCGTTGTTGTCGGTGCTGATCTCTCCGGTCGCTGTGGCAGCCGGATACCCCTCGCCGGCGCAGGACTACTTTGATGGCCGGATCGACCTGAATGAGCATCTGATCAAGGACATCACCAGCACCTATGTCGTGCGGGTGTCCGGAGACTCGATGGAGGGCGCGGGGATCAGCGACGGCGACGAGCTGATCGTCAACCGGGCCCTGGAGCCGGTGGACGGGTCCGTGGTCGTTGCGGTCCTGGACGGGGAGCTGACCATCAAGCGACTGCGGATCACGAGTACCGGGGTCGTGCTGCAGGCGGAGAACCCGTCCTACCCGGATATCCGGGTGCCGTCGTTGTCGGACCTGATTATCTGGGGCGTCGCGACGCGGTGCCTGCACCATGTTTAAGGTGCGCTATTGCGTTAAACGGGAACTTTGCCGTGCTGGGGCGAGCGATGTCTAAGCCGGCGGTGATGCGGCATATGCCGCAGATCGCGCATGTGGATGTGAACTGTTTTTATGCCTCGGCCGAGCGGGCGTTCGACCCGTCTCTCGAGGGCCGGCCCGTCATCGTCCTGTCCAATAACGATGGCTGTGCCGTCACCCGCTCCCCCGAGGCCAAGGCGCTCGGCATCGCCATGGGTGAGCCGTGGTTCAAGCTCGCCCCGCGGGCCAAGGAATGGGGCCTCGTTGTCCTCTCGAGCAACTACGAGCTGTACGGGGACATCAGCGCCCGCGTGATGGAATTGCTGGGCCGGTACTCGGCCTGGCTGGAGGTCTACAGCATCGACGAGGCATTCCTTGGCGTCAAAGGCACTCCGGAGGAGCTCCTGGCCCTGGGCCGGGACATGAAGACCGCCGTGCGGCGCAACGTGGGCGTGCCGGTCTGTGTCGGGATCGCGCCCACGAAGACCCTGGCAAAACTGGCGAACAAATGGGCCAAGAACAACCCGGCCTTCGACGGGGTCTGCCACTGGGGCTCCGTGCCCGCCGCCGAGAGGGAAGGGCTGATGCGCCGCCTGTCCGTGATTGAGATCTGGGGTGTCGCCACCCGGCTGACCAAACGCCTCAACGCCCTGGGGATCCATTCCATCCTTGACTTGTCCCGGGCGGATCCGGTGATGATCCGGGACCGGTTCTCCGTGGTCATGATGCGCACCGTCCTGGAACTGCAGGGAACCCCCTGCATCCCGATGGAGGAGGAACGGATCGGCCGGGACCAGCTCATCTTCTCCCGCTCCTTCGCGACCCCGATCACCACCGCCGCCGGCATCCGGCAGGTCATGAGCGTCTACGGCCAGCAGGCCTCGGCGCGGCTGGCCAAACACGGCCTCCAGGCCAAAGTCCTCACCGCGTTCGCCGGCACCTCACACTTCAACCCGAAAGACACCTCCTACCCCTCGGTCTGCGTGCCGCTGCCGATGCCCACCGCAGATCCCGTGATCCTGACCAAAGCCGCCCACGCGCTCCTGCCCCGCATCTGCGAGGGCATCCGGTACGCCAGGGCAGGGATCATGGTCACCGACCTGCGCCCCAGCGGCAACCAGGCGCCCCTGTCCCTGTTCGAAAACCCGCACGAGGAACGCCACGTCGGAACCCTCCTGGAAGACATCACCCGCCGGTACGGACGCGGCTCCATCGGCCTGGGCCACGGAGGCATCCGCGGCGGACCGGACTGGACCATGAAACGGGACATGCTCTCCCCCCGCTACACCACCCACTGGGACGAACTCCCCCTCGTCAAAGCCGCCTAAACCCAACTTCGCCCGCACGACCGCACCACGAAAGAACACCTCTACCCATGAGCACCATCACCGACGCCCCCGCCCCCCAGACCCGCGAACTGCAGGTCCGGACCGACCCCGCAGGCAAGCCCCTCGCCATCCGGCACGACGGGCGGATCTGGCTTGTCGACCCCGACACGGACTCCCAGCACTGGTTCGGGAGAGACGCCTGGTGGGACACCCGGCGAACGGCAGCCGTCGGCAGCGGCGACCTGGTCAGCATCGAATTTTGGCGGCTCCAGGTCCGTCCCGGCACCCACTCTGAACTTCGGACTGTCACGCTCCGCCGGGAACCGCTCTCCACGCACTGGGTGCTGGAGAGCATC
Source organism: Arthrobacter sp. UYEF36 (assembly GCF_040547025.1). Taxonomy (NCBI): domain Bacteria; kingdom Bacillati; phylum Actinomycetota; class Actinomycetes; order Micrococcales; family Micrococcaceae; genus Arthrobacter; species Arthrobacter sp. UYEF36. Next base: position 38,211 of record NZ_JBEPOX010000013.1, on the reverse strand, counting down.
AGCGACGCCGACGAAACAACGGAAGAAGAGTGAACCCCCAACCGATCAGCGATCAAACGTGGGCAGGGATCCGGGCAGAATTCACGCTGCCAACCCTGCAGCAGGTCCGCCGCCGTCTCTCCGAGCTCATGGAGGATCCCGAACCCGTCATGCGGCAGCTCGTCCGCGTCTTCATCGCCGACGGGACCTTCTGCCCGGGTTTTCAGTTCCTCCCCGGCGGGCAGCTCCGCCCGCAGGTCGTTGAGCTTTTTCGCAGAGCCATGGAACTCGACATCCCGCATAACTACTTCACGGTCTGGATGGTCACGCCCTCCAGGGACCTTGCCGGCTCCCGCCCCGTTGACCACCTGAAAGGTATCCCCGCTCCCCTGGTTCGGGCGCTGGAATCCTACCGGTGGCGCTAGCACTGTCTCTTGACCGCGCCGGCGGGGTGCGTAGCGTTGGTCCATGGGACTCATCTATGACAACCCGGACCTGGCAGCCCTGACACTGACGCGGCTCGCCGCGGAAGAATCCGAAGGCCCCGGCGCGCTGGAAGGGCGCATGCTCGACTATCTGGACGGCCTGGAACAGCGCAACGGCATCGCCTATCTGGAGCTGGTGGCCATCACTCTCGCCCGGGTCCACTTCAAATCCCTGGACGACCTGGCCCGGGCCACCGGCGCCGATTCTCATGCGTTGTTGGATGCCGCCGAGGTAGAGGCGCTGGAAGGCCTCGATGGCGGGTGCTAGAACGCCGTCCGGATCGGGGCTGCCGGCGGGCCTTGTCCCGCCGTTGAAGGTTGCCCTGGCCCGGGTGGTCACGAGGTTGCCACGGGCTGGTGCGTTGCCCGGGAGTCTGTCCTATGAGCCTAAGTGGGATGGATACCGCTGCGTCGTGGTCCACGACGATGCGGGGGTGACCCTGTGGTCCCGGCAGGGCAAGGATCTCACCGGGTACTTCCCCGACCTCGCTGCAGCCCTCGCGTCAGAGGTGCCGCCCGGGTGCGTGGTCGACGGCGAAGTCGTGATCTGGGCCGGGGGCAGGCTGGACTTTTCCGCCTTGCAGCAGCGCCTGGGCGCCGGCCCGAAGACTCTCCCCGGAATTGTTCGGCAGGCGCCGGCCAGTTACGTGGCCTTCGATGTTCTGGCCGTGGCCGGACAAGATGCAAGGGCACTGCCGCTAAGCCAGCGGCGGGCGCTCCTGGAAGAACTGGCCCGCGGGTGGGCACCTCCGCTCTCCCTCTCCCCCGCCACCACCGATCCGGACGAGGCCGCCAGATGGTTTGAAAACCTGCCCCACACCGGGATCGAGGGACTGGTCATCAAAGGCAACGACCAGCCCTACACGCCTGGTGCCCGTTCCTGGCTGAAACTCAAGCACCGCGAAACCGTGGAAATCATCTGCGGAGCAGTCATCGGGCCGATCACCGAACCCCGGGAGGTCGTGGCCGGGCTGGTCCTGGACGGGGAGCTGCGGATCGTCGGCAGATCCACACTATTGAAGACGGCAGCTGCGCGGGAACTGGCGCGGTGGCTGCAACCTCCCTGCGGCGCCCACCCGTGGCCGGCGACGGTGAAGGGCACCGCCCTGGACAGGTTCAACCGTGACAAGGACCCCGTTGCGCTGACGCTGGTGGAACCTGTGGCGGTGGAAGTCTCCGCCGATACGGCCTGGTCAGGCAGGTCCTTCCGTCACCCGCTCCGCGTCCTCCGGGCCAGGCCGGAACTGTCCCCCGCGGACATCACCCTGCCCGACATGCTGCGCCCGGGTGGCCGGGCGCCGGCGAACACAGTAGAGCAGTGACTAGGGGGCCGGTTCGATGAGTTCCGGGCCGTTGTTGCGCACACTGTTGACCCGGTCGGTGACCACCCTGGGTGTCAGGACTGGTTCAGGAATGGCGTCGAGTATCTCCTGCACCTTGTCCCTGTCCGTGGTGTCCGGGTCCAGCCACCGGGCGTACATGCTGGGCGGAATGATGACGGGAGCCCGGTCATGGACGTGGCCGAGAGAATCGTGCGCCGTCGTCGTCAGGACGGTGCAGCTGAGCAGCCACCGGTGGGGGTCATCCTCGGGAAGTGCCGGGTCCGGCCAAAACTCGTACAGCCCGGCGAAGGCCAGCACATCATCCTTTTCGGAGTAGAGGTAATTCGGGATCTTCGTCCCGTCCTCGGTCTTCTGCCACTCGTAATAACCCTCCGCCGGGACCAGCGCCCGGCGTTTGAAAGCGGCCCTGCGGAACGACGGCTTGTCCAGGATCGACTCGCTGCGGGCGTTGATCAGCCTCGAACCGATCTTAATGTCCTTGGCCCAGGACGGAACCAGACCCCAACGGGCAATCAACAGCCGCCGGTCCACGGAGTCCTCGTCCAGCCGCTCCGCGATGATGGGCACATCCTGGGTCGGAGCGACGTTCCAGCTGGGCGGCGGCGGGCTGCCCTCGACCTCTCTGGCCTCGAAATGGCTGAGGAGATCCCCGGTGGCCTTGGACATCACGTATCTGCCGCACATGGCTTCATTGTGCCCCACGCAGCATTCAACGGAAGGTGATCCCGGGTGCGAAAGACACGCCGCACCGCTGCTGGACGATCCGCGGATCATTTATTAAAGTCTTGCGGTATCGAATGCAGGCAAACGGACACGACGTCCGGGAAGGGGGCGCACATCACCGCTGACCAACACCACCAACCCACTGTTCCATCCGCGAAAGCCCCTCCTCCGAGGGGCTTTCCTATGTGCCGGGAGTCCCGCGGCCGGGGCGGCTACCAAAGGACGCCTGACCATGGGTCCCGGCGACCCTCATCGAGCCAACATCCCTTTGACTGGCAGCAGCGGTCCCCTCGAATGTTCGCAGGCTCCGCGTCCTGCACGCCCAACGTTGCCCATGGCGCCGCGCCACAGTGCAGCCTCGACAAACCTCAAAGATCCGCTGCCGCACGGCCCGCCCCGGAGTAGCAATGAACGGACCGAACCGAGGGGACCCCTCAGCACAGGGCCTATTGCCATCCATCAGTCAGTGCGCGTTCAAGCAACATCAGATCGATCTGATCAAGCACGTCAATACCGTAGATGAAGGCTTCCATTTCGAAGGGCCCGGCGTTACCACCGACGCTAAAATAAGCGAGCCAAATTTCCTCTAGAGACATCTCGCTGGTTGCGACGAGCTCTCGGGCCCTGGACCGGGCGTCCATATCCCAATGCTAGAAACGCGTCAGCCTCACCACAAGACACTGTTGGTGCCCACCCGCGCAACCCAACGGCACAGGCGGCGGTGGCTGTCCTTTCACTAAGTTCTGGTGGGGCGGGATCATGGGCGGCGCCCACGTAATCTGCGATGCCATGGTCTTTGTCAGGGATCGCTGACATACTGATCGTCAGGAATGCCTGACAGAAAGATGCGCGCTATGGGCTGGATATCAAACGACAACGAGCACGAGGGATGGGGGGGCCGCCGTTGCACCCGACGGACGGCTGTCCGCATCATCGACGGGCGAGGGAATGCTCGTCAAGGGCATCACCGGCCACTACAAGCCGGACAAGATGCTTCCGGACTACGAAGTAATCCCGGACAGGGAGATCATCGGCTGGCGCGGAGCCTGTGAATGCGGCTGGCAAGGCCAGCTGTGGGAGCGTGTCAGGTCGCCGGCCGACGCCGACTTCAGCCGCCGCCGGGTCTACCTTTCCCCCGGCGATTTCGCACACGCTTCCAACGAAGTCGAAAACGCCATCCACGACGAGTGGAAAGCCCACCTCGCACCGGTGGAGGCTGTGGCGGGCGTGGAGTCGGCAGCGCGAGAGTACGTTCAGGCCGGGCACCGGCTGGACAAGACCGTTGCTGCCGCGAAGGCCGCCGGGGCGTCGTGGGCCGATATTGGTCGGGCCGTAGGAATCAGCCGGCAGTCTGCCCACGAGCGCTGGGCCGACAAACAATGAACGATCGTCAACAATCGAACTGGACGTTGCCGACGGTTAGTGTGGGCCGTGCTAAACCTCTTTATTGATACTTCGACGTGGCTGGACCTTGCGGCCCGACGTGATGGCCAGAAATGGATCGTTGCCCTGCGTCAGTTCATCCGCCAAGACGATCTACGGCTTCTTGTTCCCGAAGTGATTATCGACGAATTTGAGCGGAACCGCCCTCGGGCGGAACAGGTCCTGACTACGCGAGTGGCAGATCGCTTTCGGCTGCTGCGGACAGACATTGGAACAACATACGACAGTGACGACCTCCAACGGGCCCTGACGGCTCTCGATGGTCTGGCACATCACGTCCCTCTCATCGGAGCCATGACGGCCCGAAATTTCGATGACATCTTTGAACTGCTCCAGGCTGGCATCCGCCTGGAACCAACCGCCGCCGAGAATGGCCGCGTAGTCAAACGCGGGCTGGATAAGCAGTCACCCTTTCATCGCTCACGGAACAGCGTTGCGGACGCACTCCTCATTGAGCTGTACATTTCTGCGACGTCGGACGCTGACCTTGCAAAGGATCCCCATGCTTTCGTGACGAGTAACTCGCACGATTTCTCCTTGGACAACGGCGACAAGCGGCAACCGCATACGGATCTCGAGTCCGTTTTCGCTCATAAGGGGTCCACGTACGCGCTCGGCTTCGATGGGTTGGAGGCGACGCTAAGGGATCACTTTGGCACCCAATTGGCCGAGCTGCTAGACGACTCAGACTTTGTTGAGAATCCTCGCCTCCTGGTTGAAATCCAAGAATTTGAGCAGGAACTTTTCGACCGAATCTGGTACCAGCGGAAGCTGAACCGCATCCATGAACTGGAGGAAGCCTGGGATACCCAGGGCTTGGCCGAGTACACGAAAGTGGCTGGACCTCCTATGGAGGGTGTAGAAGCAGAATACGGTGAGACTTTGGGCCCCTATACCGACTTCGAGTGGGGAATGCTCAACGGAAAACTCTCAGCGCTGAGATGGGTTCTTGGAGCCGAATGGGATTTCCTCGACACGTAGCCTCGCAGGGGCTAAATCGCGCCAGGGAATGAGTCTGGTGGCGGGGCGTTAGTAAGCTCCGCCCAGGTCACGGAATAGCTGCTCAATGGCTTCCTTGGATGTTGCCCCGGCCAACTTCTTCTCCAGGCTGTCGTCGGTTTGGCCGGATAGCTGGATGGCCAACAGCATTCCCGCAGTGTCCTTGATGACGATCGCAGCTCGGCGGAAGTCACTATCGTGTTCACGGACGTACCGTGCCAAAGCTGCCCACTTGGGTGCAGTGTCCGCCAGAGAGTGGTTGTGGGGATCCACCAGGTCAATGGCTACCCCGGTTTCACCGTCATCGTGGAAGAACAGAAAGTCGGGGTAGAGGTTTTTGGACACTTCGGAATCCAGATAGTGCACGGACAGCGCCTGGCTGCCTCCGACAGGGTTCCGGTACCAGCCCAACAGCGTGCCAGAAGCTTGCTCAGCTTCAAGGACGCTCTGTTCCCAGCTGGTGAAGGTGTCGGGGAACAGCTTGGTTTCGGGCAACGCGTAAAGGTGCCCCGCATACAATGGCAGCTCCTCGACCAGACCGGTGTCCTTGTTCAGGCTCTCTGTTTTTTGGGAGATCGTCTCGGGCATTCCGAGGGCGCTGGTCAGTGCCGAGCCGATGGGGGCGAAGATGGTTTCAAATTCCTGGCGCTGCGTCGGCCTCAGGCGTGCCACCGAGCCGGCGGTGTTGCGTCGCCAGGATTCCACGCGCGAGCCGCACTGGGCTTCCAACGCTTCCCGGGCCTCGGCGGACCGTGCCAGGGCAACAGTCCGTACGACCACTTCATCCCACTCCAGTTCCCCGGCAATGACCAGAGAGGTGCTGTACCAGGCTGCGGCGGCGTCGGGTAGCCGTCGCTTGGCTTCTTCCAGGAGCTGACGCAGGTTCTTTTGGCTCGTGGCCGCAGTGCGCGCAATGGTTCCGGTGTTGGCGCCGCTGTACTGGTCGAAGGTGGCCATTTCAAAGCTCACTTCGAGCAGCGAATCAGCAACCCTTTCGATGGCCACCTTCTGCTGGCCATACACAGAGTCGAGGGTCTCCACGACCACGTTGCGTGATTCCTGGGTATAGGAAGACCCGCCTGGGTGCTCGAAGTCTGAAATATCCAACAGGGCACCGAGCCGCACCAGGCGATTCACGTTCGAGCTGAACCGGCGTACCGGCTTATGCTCCCGAGTCAGCCCGGCGATGGCATCCCAGACGGCTTCAGTAACATCCGGGTTTCGCGTCATCCGCTTGGGATTCAACTGCACCGGAACCTCGATGTCCGCCGAATCCATGAAGGATTTCACCACCTGCGCCACTTCAACCTTGTTGAAGTGTGGCAGGTACAGATCCACTGCATTCAAATCATCGAATTCCGGCTCTTCGATCTTCTTGGCCAAGGGGTTGCGGACCATCCGGCCGATGAGCTGGGCAATCTGCGTGTGCTCCTGCGCGGTGCGCAACGACACCATGACTTCGGCCCTCGGGCAGTCCCATCCGGTGGTCAGGGCCTGCATAAAGATCACGGCACGCACGTTCCCGGACTGTGAGATCGAGGTCGGAGCGATGTACTGGACCACGCGGGGCATCTCCACCCCGCTCAACCATGTGGTCGTCGCGATAGGGGCACGTACACCAAACGCATGAGCCACAGAGTCAGCGTCATCAAAGGCGTCGGAGGCATCGGTGAGTGTCTGGACGATCTCGCCGATCTTGGCAGCCGACGTCAGATCCGGAACCTGGATGGCCAGAAGCGGCACGGGATAGGACGAAGCGCCCGTGGCGCGGGCCCACTCCTGCCATTGCCGGTCGGAACGGTCCAGGTCAGCTACGGCCTGGCGAATCAGGGTGTCATCGCTGGGCTGGTCGTCCACCGCGTAGCTGACGTTGATGCGCTCCTTGATGAGGCCGGAGGCACGCACCTTCTGGAGATCGGCAACTACTTGTACCAGGGAACGACCGGAGGCACCGCGCATGGCCTCCTCAAATTTCTTCGGCGTTGCTGAAAGGCCAATCACGATGGGCGCCGGCGGGTTCACGATCGTACGGAAAGTGTCGTTGCCACCCGGCACTTCGATGATCGACCCATCGAGGATTCGGCGCAGAATCGTCGGCCGGCTCCGGTCTGTGGCTCCCCGGTGGGCCTCATCGACCAGGATGATGAAGCCGCTGCCGCGCTGCTTGATGGTGTTGCCGATGGTTTCCCACAAGGAATACCTGCGCCCGTCACCGGTCTGGATATGGCGCGTAGCGCCGGTTCCGAGCTTTTGGACGTTCAGGAAATAGACGAGCCCGGGGCTGAACTCAGCCTGGTCGAAGTCCGCTTCGACGGTCCGGAGCATGTTCATGTTGATCCGGTCCGAGGATGCCCGGATCTTCTTGCGGGACTGCTCGTTGAGCTCCCCGTCATCCGTCAGCCACAGGACGGTGGTTTCCGGCCGCGGATCGGAGTCCTCCGTTCCGAAGAACAACCCCTCCAGGACGGCCGAGGCAATCACAGTCTTACCGGCGCCGGTAGGAGCACTGATGCCGATCGCGGTCTTGCGCTCACTGTTGGAGCGGAGCCGTTGGGCGGCGATGCTGATTTCGTTGAGGGTTTCCTCGACAACGTCGGCCTGGTAGTCGGCAAGGGTGAATTTCACGAATCGCTCCGATTGATCTGGAAGGCATCAAGGTATGAGCCATAGATGGGCTCAACGGTGATCTCGTCGCTGAACGCTTCCCCGGCGAGGTCCCCCTGCTCTGGAGAGTCAGTAATGATGAAAACGTGCTTGACCTGATTTGGTTTGACGGCCAGTAGCTCAGCCAGTTCGGCTGCCTTCCCGGCGGTGAACAGCACCGCCATCGAGGACTCTTCGTTCCATTCATAGGCGTCGGTGGCCGTGGTTCGCTGAACCACGGGGCCGACGGCGCCGGACTTCAGCCAGAACAATGGCGCAAGGCGTTCGTACTCCAAACCTGCGTGAACACGGCTCTCCTCCAGGTAGGTGAGATCCAGGAACTCCACGTTGGCTGGCAGACCGTCAGAGTAGTTAGAGCCGTCCTGGCGCACACCTGTAACAACTGTCTCGACGCGCGGCTTGGTGACGTTGTGGAACACGCCCTGGGCCTCGTACTCGGCGGAGCCTGGTTCATGGCCGGCTTTGCGCAAGAGAGCGTCGTCTTTGGCTGCAAGTTCGTTGTTGGTGACCAGGATGCACTGGCGGGTGCCTTGGTCCTCGGCGTTCAGTCGGATGACTGCCTCGGCGGTCGTGCCTGATCCTCCGAAAAAGTCCAAGATGACCGCATCCTTGGGGGCAACCATACGGAACCAGCGCATCAAGACTTCAGGGTCTTTGGGATTAGGGAAACGTTTGTTTCCAAGGATCGTTTCGAGGCGCTTTGAGCCAGGCATCCGAGCTTGGGTGAAGACCGGGTATGGAACTTGGAAGCCGTGGTCCCGGAGGTATCGCTTGAAGCTTGGCGCAGTCTTTTCGTCTGGGCCGAAGAGGATCTTCCCTTCTCCGATCAGTTTGTCCATTGCTTCGCGTGAGTAACGCCAGCCATTTGCAGGCGCTTTTACCGGCGCTCCCGAAACCGGATGCGATACGTCATATCGAAGTGTCGGGCGAGGGTTAGGACTCGTCAAGTTGTCGGCGCGATAGGCCAGGCCATTCTCGTCTATCTGGTCATATCGGAAGACCGCCGGCTCAAGCTGTCCTTTATATTTCCTTAGTCCAGATCTGAAGAGACTTGTCGCAAGCCGCGTGTCACCATTGGCCTGCGCCCACGCAGCAGCTGCTGCTTCTTCGGAAAGCTCGATCCCGGTTTTGCACTCCATCCAACGGGTGTCTGCTTCGGTCAGGGCACTCTCGCTTCTGGAGTACGCCAGCATGTAGTCGATGCCACCGGCAGTGTATCGGGCATCATTCTTTCCACTTCCCTGCCAGATGATGTTGGCAAGGAAATTGTTGTCCCCGAACACCTGATCCATGAGCATCCGTAGCCGATGGTGCTCCTCGTCGCCGATGGCCACGATGATCACTCCCGTGGGCTTGAGCAGCTTCTTCGCCAGCGTCAGCCGGCGTTCCATGAAGCTCAGCCACTTCGAGTGCCTGAAGCTGTCTTGCTCAGCCACGTAGTGGTCGTTGTACTGCCAAGTCTTATTGCCCGTGTTGTATGGCGGGTCGATATAGATCAGATCCACCGATTCGCGGTGGGTATATCCGAGCATTTCGAGGGCGTGGAAGTTCTCTCCGTTGATCACCACATGAGCAGGATCTTCAGGGTTGCCGGATCGCACGGAACCCACAGCCTTCAGACCAGGGAAGACCACTTCACCGAACTGCCGGGCAACGGTCACGTTCTTGAGCTTCTCTTCGGTCACGTTCCCGTGCTCGTCTGCAAGAGTCACAGCGTCCCCGCTGATGGCCCGTACTTTGTGAAATGTGCCATCGGCTTCGCGGATGACTGTGCGGCCGCGGCGAACCTGGGCCTGGGGCATCCGAATACCTTCAGGGGAATGACGTTCAAAGACCAGGCCGAACTTCTTGGTGGTGCGCTCGAATTCGGCCTTGAGCCTTGCTCGGAGCCCTTCGTCCGTCACCTCGTTCAAGTAGACCTCGAACATGCTTTTGGACATGAAAACTCCTTGAAAATCGCCGCGCGCGCGGACACCCAGCCTCATGTCTATCAGCAAATGTTCGACACTCTGACACTCTGACACTCTGAGACTCAGCCGTTCCGCAAGGCCTGCCCCGATTGCCTACACCCCCTGAACCACGTCGCTTCGGCTTTTCTGGCAGCTGGCCCGCTCATGCTGAACTGTCCGCGGCACGGAGGCCGAATCGAAACCTATGAGGGCCTCCCCCGCGACTAACTGCGCTGGACCTCCGCGCCCTCTGACCCAGTTTTCGGAGTCACCCCGAGTGTCGCACTCGACCTGCGACTCCGGTCGACCCGGTGATGCCAAACTCGACCGCATGAACCCTGAAGCCTGTACGTTGGTTGCCCAGACGATTCCGATTCTGCTGGTGGCCAGCGTCTTTCTTGATCGTCAGGCCGCCAGTGCCGTCGCTACAACCAATCCGATGTGGCTGCGCGTGTTAGTCGCGGTGGGGATCGCTGTCCCGCTGGCCGCGATCTATTTAGCGATCGAAGGTGTGAACACAGGTGGTCTAGAAGGCTGGAGGGTGGGCGCTGTGAATACTGGCCTGTGTGCCAGTCTCGCTAACGTCGCGCTTCTTGCTGCCTATCTGTTTGTCATTCCCGAGAAGGTTCGTGAGGCTCTGGCAAGTGGTTCTGAAATCCCGATTCAGCCCAACACGCCCGGCAGCGAGGCGTAATAGGCCCTACCGGTGGCTTCTCCGTACAAAATTCAGCCACCAGTGACCGCTTTCCAAACCTGGTCAAAAACGGGTGCCATGATCGGGATCGCAGCGATTCCGGCAAAGATCAGGGTGAGGGAAGCGACCACGAACACCCACCACCAACGCTTCGTGTCTTCCCTGGATTGCTCCTTGACCCTGTCAGCTTCATTCTCCATCTCATCCAGCATCTTCTTCATCGCTACAGCGGTGCGGAACGTGTTGCCTTGGATCTGCTCCTGAAGCTCATCGCGCTCACGTGCCACCTCCGCTATCGAGGCCAGTTCTTCCTGGCCGATCAGCGGCTCGGGCGGGGTGTAACTGAGAATTTTAGGGAGCCGAGGCTTCTGGAAGACATCCCAAGAATCCGCCGCACTGACCTCGGGCGGCACGAAACCAGGCGTCTTAATCTTCGGTAGGTTCATCTTCGGCAGGCGAACCGCTCCCACGGCGATGCCCATGAGCTGTTTATTGATGGCTTCGAAAGGCTCCACCATCTGCCTGCGGAACGATTGCATCACTTCGGCGAGTTCCGCTTTTCCCTCCTCGTACTCCAAGCGTTCCTCTTGCGTGATGTCGAGGGGCTCGCCGCGACGGTCCGCTTCCTCGATTTCGCGCATCCTGCTCATCATCATTCCGCGGCCGGTCGTCATGATGTCCTCGATGTTGAGGTTGGCCTCAGTCTCGTCGGCGACTTTCTCGTCCGGTGTCTCGTCTGGCTCCGTGTTCATGGTTTGAGGGTACCGAGGGTGCACGATGATTTTTCGCGCCAGCTCGCTTGTGGCCGAACGAACTCGAATACGCTTGGTGACGATTCGGGCCACGGCCTGAAGACTGTCCGACACGATGCGTATGTCACTCACATTGCCGCTAGGAAAAGATTGCTCGTCACACTCACTCGATGCAATCAGCCCGCCCGCAAGCCGGTCCCCCAACCGGCCGGCTCGCCCCCTTCATGCCTCCCCTTCGAGAATGCTGTAATGCAGCAACCCTCTGATTCCCGTATGACCTGCCTACAAAACTGCCCGGTGAACGTGCCCTAAGCGCTACGCCAGGTCGTTTCTCGACGCTAGGAACCGCAGTGCTTAGAGAAGATATCGGTAGACAGTGGCGCGGGAGACTCCGAGCATCTTGCCGATGTCGGAGGCATTGATTCCTTTGCCTTTGAGTTCCTTGGCCCGGGCAGCGGCAGCGTCATCTACTTTGCGGGGTCTTCCGCCGTGGCGGTTGTTGGCCGCGGCCGCAGCGAGGCCGGCTTTGGTGCGTTCGATCATCGTGTCGCGCTCCAGCTGCGCGAATGCGGCCACAATCGTAAGCATCGCGGTGCCCATGGGCCCGGTCGTGTCCAGACCCTCGGTCAAGGAACGGAACCCTGCTCCCCGTTCTCGGATGTTCTCGATAAGGTCCAAGACGTGCCGGGTGTTGCGTCCCAAACGGTCGAGCTTCCATACGGTGAGTACGTCGCCGGTCTCCAGCCTGTCCAGGGCTTTGGACAGCTGAGGGCGTTCGGCTGCGGATCCACTGACGCCTTTGTCGGCAAAGGTCCGGGCTGCGCCGGCCGCATGGAGGGCATTGAGCTGCAGATCAAGGTTCTGTTCCGCAGTGGAAACCCTCGCGTACCCGATTACAGCCATGGACGTCCCCGCATTCTCTTAATGCCGAACAAATTGCCGTTGTGAGACTATCTGTTGCTGGACGGCATTCTGAGACTTTGGAGGGGCGTGTCGAACCGCGAGTTCCACAACATTGCTCACGTCCCCTGGAACACGACTCGACCGTCTCAGTAATGGATCGTAATTGAGACGCCCGGGGTGAGGGCTGGTCGCTCGTCCCGTCTACGAAGGCTGGTTGTTGCGGTGGCCAGGCGCCCGACCCGAATATCAAACGCTTGTACCGGAAATCGATGCTGCCTCTCCGGGGCGACCGCTGATACGTGCGCTTCTCTTTCCCTACAGATATCCGGCTACATGCAGCAGACGACTCGTCATGCCATAGCTCGCTCGAACATCAGCTCGTAAGCAGTCGCGGTATTGCATCTGCCCTCGAATGTGACTAGAGTCACCGGAGTCAGGGTAAGAATTGGAGACCTCCTGTTGGAGGTTCCAATCTGCCCTTTTTTTGTACCCAGAAAACGGCCTCTGACGTAAGGGTTTCCCGACAGAGAGGTCGGCCAATTGAGTAATTTTGTACTTCGCGGCGTGCATGACGTTGTTTCCTATATCGATGAACGCCCCAAGATCTCCGGCCGCGCCGGATTGATCTGGTGGCTGGCTCTTGGAGGCTTGTTTCTCGACGCCTTTTCCAACTCGGCGTTGAGCGCTGGACTTGGACCGATGACCAAGGACCTTCAGTTGAGTGCCACCCAAGTGGCTATCCTCACTTCGCTGGCGTCCTGGGTGGCGATTGCGTTCAATCCGATCGGCGGCTGGATGGCCGACAGATGGGGCCGCATCCCGCCGCTCATTTTTGCCAAGGTTCTAGCGCTCGTTGGTGCCGGTCTGGCCGCGTTTGCGCCGAGCTTTGAGATGGTGCTGGCGGGCCGATTCTTCGTCGGCGCCGCCTACGGAATCGACTTCGCCATCGCAATGGCTCTTCTGGCCGAATTCACTCCGGCTAAGTTCAGAAGCCGCCTCAACACCTGGCAGGGCATCTGGTACACGGCAGTATGCTCAAACCTGCTGCTCGCGATCCTCTTCTACAACATGGGCACCGGGGCCTCCATCTGGCGCTACGCAGTCGGTTCCGCGGGAGTCGTCGCCCTGATCATGTTTGTCGCCCAGTTACGCTACCTGGTGGAAAGCCCCACGTGGGCGGCCCGTAAGGGTCTTCTGGAACGCGCCGCTGCATCCATGACAAAGATCTATGGCCAGCCATTCACAGCCGCCGCGGAAGAGGACCGTACCCCCATCCTGAACCAGGCCACCCGGGGCATAGCGAATGTCGCATTGATCTTCAGGGGCAGCTATCGACAGCGCACTATTCTGGCCGGCACGGTCCAGATGGCCCAATCCATCCAATACTTCGCAGTCGGCTGGTACTTGCCAATCATCAGTTTGACGCTGTTCGGGCAGGATTTCGTCGTGGCAACGCTCGGCGCCTTGGTCTTCAACCTCTTCGGCATCGTGGGAGGCTTCCTCTCACCGAAGATCGGGAAATACTTTGGCCTCCGCAAGGCCTCCGCCCTTGGGTTCGGCGCAGTGTTTGTCATGCTGGTAATCATGGGCCTGTTCTATCAGAGCATGCCGATATTCCTTGCCTTCCTCGTGCCCTCGCTGTTCATCCTGTTCCATTCCGGAGGCCCCGGGGCCAACGGCAAGAGTCTGTCAACGCTCTCCTTCCGCAGTGAGCTGCGGGCTGGCGCTAACGGCGTCATCGGGGCGATTGGGAGCATGGGCGCTGCCTTGGGCCTGCTGGTTTTCCCGCTTTTGAAGGAGGGATTGGGCCTAGGCCCGACCTTCTTGATTCTCTCTGCCGTTCCCCTGATCGCCTGCATCGTCTGCTCCGTGATTAAGTGGGATCCGACCCGGGCTCTCCTGAGCCCGGACGAGGAGCTGGACGCCCCGCAATTCAAGAGCGATGTCGCCCGCGTCGCGGTCCCCACGCCCTAATACGAGGGAGCGAGCTCATGACTATTCCGGCCATCCTGTCAATAGATGAAGGAACAACGGGCACACGCGCGGCCTGGGTCACGGCCGACGGTGGCGTCCACTCCCTCGAGTACCGCCACCTCACCGTGACCAGTCCACGGGCGGGGGTTGTGGAACAGGACGCGAATGAAATCCTGTCGAAGACCCTGGATGCCTGCCGCGCCGTGGTCGCCCGCGCCACGGAGGCGGGTGTTCAGATCCAGGCGGTCGCCATAGCCACCCAGCGTTCGACGGCGGTGCTGTGGGATACGCGCAGCGGCCGCGCGCTGGTGCCCGCCATGGTGTGGCAGGACAGCCGTTATGCCGAGGAGCTCGCCGCGCTGGGTAGCCTGTGGAACGAGCGGCTCGTCGCAGCGGTGGGGCGGCCTACCGGTGTGCGCTCACCGTATCTGTGGGCCGCGCACCACCTCCGGGAGACCCCGGAGGTGGCCGCGGCACACAGGGAAGGGCGGCTTGGTTTCGGCACGGTCGAAACCTGGCTCCTCTGGAACCTGACCATCGAGCACAGCTACTTAGCGACGGCCACCAACGCCACATCGGCCGGTGCCTACGTGCTCGCCGAACATGCCTACGAAACGGCGTGGATTCAGGCGCTGGGCTTCCCACTGGATCTGCTACCGGAACTGCGACAGGACGTTGACGCGCTGGGCCATACCGATGCAGCGAAGCTCGGCATCTCGGTGCCGATACTGGCCGCCATGGGCGACCAGCACGCCGGCACCGTCGGACTCGGATGCATCAACGCTGGCCAGGCAATGTGCGTTCACGGTACCGGCAGCTTCGTTGACCTCATCACCGGGGACGTGCTGCCCCAGAAACCTGGCCTGTACCCCGGGACTCTGACCCTAACGGGCTGGCGCCGGCAGCACCGGACTGTTTATGCGGTGGAAACCTTCACGGCTACTACCGGATCTGCGCTCGATTGGGTCTGTGAAACGCTGGGCTGGTTTAGCTCTGCCAAGAAGGTCAGCGAGCTTGCCGGCACTGTGGATGGCTCCGGCGGCATCGTGTTTGTTCCTTCTTTGACCGGAATCAGGACGCCCGTCGTGGAGCCCAAGGCGCGCGCTTCTCTGACCGGTTTATCCCTGTCGAGCACCAGGGCCGAAGTGGCCTATGCCGTGCTGGAAGGCATCGCTCAATCCGTCGCCAGCAGCACGGAAGCCAACGCGGAAGTCGCAGGGATAGAGGTCAGTGAGATTGTTGTCGGCGGGGGAATGTCCGGCAGTGACCCGCTCATTCAGATGCAGGCCGACCTGACGGAGATCCCGATGCGCCGTCTGCCCGGATCAGAGGCGGCAAGCCTGCGCGGGGCCGCCTTCATGGCGGGCGCCGACGGCCTGTTGTGGGAGTCGCTGCCCGAAGCCGTTTCAGTGCTGGGCGAAGGCGAAATCTTCTACCCTCGCCTCTCCGAGGACCGCAGATTGGGTCGTCGCGCCGAGTGGGTAACCCGCATTTCCGCCGAACTTGAAATGGTGCGGAACTAGGCGAACACAGCCTCAATCCGCGCCACAGACCGTACCGCCGAGCGATCGCACAGATCCTCAGGCGCACCTAGAGAGACACGAATAATGATTTCCATGCCTTCACGCAAGCCCCGGGCGGAACGCGCCCGCATGGTCTCCGACACGCCGCTGAGAATGCAGCGGGCCGAACAAATAGACAGCCTTGACGGCGGACGTTTTGACATCATCGTGGTAGGCGGCGGCGTCACCGGCGCCTACACCGCAATGGACGCTGCTCTACGCGGATACAGGGTTGCCCTGCTGGAGAAAGATGATTTCGCCTCAGGGACCTCGTCCAAGTCCTCCAAAATGATCCACGGAGGTCTGCGCTATATCGAACAAGGCAACCTGCCCCTCGTCCGCCACTCATTGTTGGAGCGTCAGCGACTCCGCAAAAACGCCCAGCACCTGGTCCAGCGTCTGCCCTTCCTCTTTCCGATCCTCTCCCAGGACGGCATCCTTGACCGCCGTCTGGCGGCCGGATTCGAAAGCCTGCTGTGGACCTACGACCTGGCCGGCGGGTGGCGCGAAGGTGTGCTCCACCAAAAGCTGACCAAGAACGAGGTCCTCTCCCATTGCCCAACCTTCAAGGCGGAGCACCTGGAGTCGGGCCTCATGTACTACGACGCACGCGCCGACGATGCCCGGCTCACCCTAGCCCTCGCCCGAACCGCCGCCTTCCACGGCGCCACCGTTCTCAACGGCGCCAAGGTCAGCGAGGTGACTCGGCACGGAAATAAGGTCAGCGGCGTCATCGTCGAAGTCGGAGGCCGGGAAATCCGTGCCGAAGCAGGCGTCGTCGTCGTTGCCACCGGGGTGTGGCTTCGTGACTGGACCGGCGCCGGCCGCGGCGCCGACTCGCCAACCATCCGTCCCGCCAAGGGCGTACACATCGCCGTCCCCTGGACCAAAATCCGCAACGACTGCACGGTCACCATCCCAGTTCCCGGACGCAACCGTCGCGCCACCATCACACGATGGGGCGATACCGCCTACCTCGGCACCACAGACGAGGACTATGACGGCGACCTCGATGATGTGAACTGCACCCGCGAGGAGATGGACTTCCTGCTCGACGGCGCACGCACCGCCCTCAACATCGACATCGAACCGGAGGATGTCCTGGGCAGCATCGGCGGCTGCAGGCCCCTGGTCGCTCCCCCCGGCGGCAAAACCATCGAGGTCAAACGAAACCACGAGATCCGCACTGACCCGGACGGTCTCGTCACGGTGGTCGGCGGCAAACTCACAACCTCGCGCCACATGGCGGAACAAACCGTGGACGCTGCCCAAAAGGTCCTGGGCGAAAACCGCCGCTGCCGGACCAAGAACGCTCACCTGCTGGGAGCAGCCGGGTACGATGCCGAGGCGATCACCGCCTCTGGCGGCCTGGCTTCTCACTTGGGAGAGCGCTACGGCACGGAAGCACGCTTCGTCACGGACATTCTGGCCGAGGACCCATCCCTAAACACCCCAATTGTCGAAGGCCTGCCCTACCTTGAGGCCGAGGTCGTGTATTCCGCCCGGCACGAGATGGCCCGCAGCGTCGATGACATTCTGTCGCGACGGACCCGGTCCCGCATCATGGCCCGCGACGCCTCTGCCTCCTCCGCCGCCCGTGTGGGCGAATTGCTGATGAAAGAACTTGACCTGTCAGCTACCGAAATCGAGGCCCAAGTGACCTCATACCGAAACCAAACTGCGCACGAACGCGCCATCCTGATGGGAGCAAAGTAGAAATGATCAGCAAGGAAGCAGTAAAACGCGGCTACAACCGGGGCAACTACACCGTCGGTGCACCCACCCAGCCCCGGTTCGCCCGGAGCCTTGGAGCCGTCTCCGGCGAGCCGACCTTCTCCGCCAACCCCGTAACCGTCCCGGCGGAAACTATCAGACGGCTGGAGGCCCTGGCGGACCGAGTGGTCGTCGATCCCACCCTCGTTCGGGACGGCACCCGAGACTGGTGGGCCGGGACCATGATCGCCGAGACCGGAGGACGGCCAGTCACGCCCGGCGCGGTAATTGTGCATATCTCCAGCACGGAACAGGTGCAACAGGTAATGCGGGTCGCCCACGCGGCGAACATCCCGGTCACCGTCTCAGCCGGGCGCAGCAACGTCACGGGATCCGCTCTTCCCATCAGCGGGGGTATCGTGCTGGACGTTTGCGGCCTTGATAAGTTCACCTCATACGACGAGGAAAGCCAGCTCGTGGAAGTGGAAGCTGGCGTTTTTGGTGACATCTTCGAGGAGCGGATCCAGGCCGACTACGGTATGACACTTGGGCACTGGCCCTCCTCCTATGCCATCAGCACAGTGGGCGGCTGGGTGGCGTGCCGAGGCGCCGGTCAGCTCTCGACCCGCTACGGCAAGATCGAGGACATGGTCCATGGGCTTGACGTCGTTCTGGCCAACGGCGACCTCGTGACCGTCGGCAACGGCACCCGCGCCGCGGTCGGCCCCGACCTTCTCCAGCTCTTCATCGGTTCCGAGGGCACGCTCGGCGTCATTACGAAGGTCCGCTTCAAATTGCACCGACTACCGGACCACGGCCGCGCCATAGCCTACGGGTTCGCTACTTTTGCGGAAGGCCTCGAGGCCTGCCGGCAGATCATGCAGCAGGGCGCCACCCCCGCGGCCCTGCGCCTGTATGACGAGCTGGAAAGCGGCCTGCAGTTTGGCCTACCGAAAACCAACGTCCTGCTCGTCGCTGATGAGGGCCCGAAGGAGGTAGTGGAGGCAGGGCTAACCATCAGCGAAGGAGTATGCGCGGCAAGTGCAGTGAAGCTCGACGGCGATGCCATCTTCGAACGATGGCTGGACACGCGATACCTGACAGGCAAGAGCGCCGAGGGGTTCACGCCGAGCCCTGGTCTCGTGGCGGACACATTGGAAATGATCGGAGCCTGGAAAGAGTTGCCTGCCATCTATGACGAGGTGGTCGCGGCAATTAATGCCGTACCCGGTACCTTGGCTGGTTCCGCTCACCAGTCGCATGCTTACCTGGACGGCGCCTGCCTTTACTTCTCGTTGCGCGGAGATGTGGCTGTAGACGAGAGGGCGCGATGGTACCGGGCTGCCTGGGATGCGGCCAACGAGGTCATCCTCCGGCACGGAGCCACCCTCAGCCACCACCACGGCGTTGGACTCCTGCGTGCGCCGTACATGGCAGAGTCTCTGGGTAACGGATTTGATGTACTCCGCACAATCAAGACTGCGCTGGATCCCAAGAATCTGCTTAACCCGGGCAAGCTGGGACTGTAGTTCGCCACCACCGCAGCCCCGCCATCCACTGTCCCTTGACGACGACACGAGTTCTCTAAAATGATTGATTTTCCTCATGATCTGGACATGAAACTCACCAGAAATCCGGTGATCGCCTCCGTCTTCGGCGCGGGATCTGTGGCCGGGTTCCTAGATTCCGGCTGTCAGCTCTGCATCCTGGCCAACGTGTCCCTGCATGAGCTGGAGGGACTGCTTCAGCAGTTGGATCGAGCGGGAAAATTCACCTTCATCAACATGGATGCCTGCTCCGGGCTAGGCCAGGACCGGGGTGCGGTGGAATACCTGAAAAAAATAGGCACCCAGGGTGTTGTCAGCACCAAGACAGCCATGATCCAGCGTGCCAACAACCTGAACATGGTGACCATGCAAAAAGTCTTCGTGACGGATCGATCCAATCTTCCCCGTAGCGCAGCCGCGCTGGAACAGAGTAAGCCCCATCTGGTTCAGGTGATGCCCTGGCCCGTGATCGCCCACCTGACAGAGGGCGAGAAGCGCAGCCTCTCGCCCTTTGTCGCCGCCGGTTTCATTCGTACCGGGTCCGACGTGGCCACGGCGCTGAGAGCAGGCGCCAAAGGCATCTCCACCAGTGCCAATGAACTATGGGACCAAGCCGGCCATCAGCCAAGCTAACCAGTCCACTCAGAAAGAGGACCATGACTAAGAGATACCTACAGGTAATTGCCCACTACCGCGCTAAGCCAGAGGAAGTGGAAACAGTTTCAAAACTGCTCCACGAACTTTCCACGGCCAGCCGGACGGAGGCGGCCAACATTTCTTACGAGTACTTTCAGGGAGTCCAAGACAAGGCGCACTTCGTCATCCTCGAACGCTACCGTGACGCAGATGGCTTCGCCGCACATCGCGCTCAGGACCACTTCAAGACCATCGGCCTCGGGCAGATCGTCCCCAGGCTCGAAAGCCGGCAGATTGAGAGCTACGAGAGCTCCCTCGACGCTTGAACGGCTCCACAGTATTCCCCAGGACTCCGGAGGGGTTTCCACCCTGCGAATGTATCTGACGAACTTTTCGGTCTCACCGTGCACGGGACCGAGAATGCCGACAGAGACGCGTTTTCTCTAGTCAGCCATCTGCCCACTCCCCCACCGCGACACGTTCCCCCGCCGTGCATGTCGAGCGTTGTTCTCTACCCTTCTCTTGAGAAGTTCCAGGGAGAATAGTTGTGGAACACAGATCTTTGTCCTCGGTAGGCTCCCGATCCGGGAAAGCCAGTGCCCGTCGGCAGGTTCATGTACTGACTGACCGGTACAGCCTCGGCACTGGCAGGGACACAGATCTGATTCCTGGTCGACCGGCGCGGCCGACTGACGCCGTCGGTGGGTGGGGTGATCGCCGGGCTGATCCGCAAACGCTATCTGAAGAAGCATAAGCTTTCTCTGGCGGTGGTTGACCGCGACATCGTCCGCGCGTGTACTGAGGAGGTATTGCCTGCCCCCGCGCCTGCGTTGAAGGAGGCCACCCAAATCCGGGAACACCCGTAGTTCTTCACGGAGGAACCGGCACTTCCCGGCCAATACCGGCAGAGCCTAGGCTTGCCAAAGTTCTAGGCTCGTCCAGTCATCAGGCACTCCGATGGAATGCTTGGTCAAGTGCCCCGCTCGAGGGAACGAGCCGACGAGCTCGACTAGGCGTTCGGTCCAGCCACCGTTGGGTTCGATCACACGAAGCATGTATGCCATCACGGCCAAGGCGTTATACAGACCAAACACCTGCTTCGACGACTCTTCATCTCTTAGATGATCCAAGAGAGGAACTTGCCCCCTATTGGGCCGTTTCGGCGCAGTGACAAGCTTGCGGTTGAAGATCCTGGCGTGGTGGGCAGCCACGTTCCTCACATAGTTCAAGCTCGCGATCCAACTACTCATCACGCGCTTCGACGGTACCGCGTAGGCGGTGGCGATCTCCGTGGCAATCGAGTTCGTCAGTCCAACGTATAAGCGACTGAGGTGCCCCAGCTCCATGATCTCCGTGAGCGCCCAAATCGGCATCCGGTTGTCGTATTTGTCGCGAAAATGGGTCACAAATGCTTCGTCGGATCCGTTCTGTCGCTCTCGCATCCGGGCGATCCATTGCTCGTGTTTGCTCGGCGCCGGTCCTCCCGTGGCTGGATCCACTTGTGTATCCGTGAAAGACCCTACGAACGTGGCAGGTTCGAGATGGGAAAAGGCCGAACGCCCGCCCAACACATATCCGATCTGCATGCGGAGCGAAACTTCAATCCTCTCGATTCCATCAAGGATGAGCATCCGCAGTCGACGGTCGAAGTCGATGAGTTCCGCGGCGTCCCGCATGGAAGTGCCGACCCGATAGTGATTCAGGACCCGAACCCGTGCACGACCGTCATCGTCCACGTACGGCTCTGACTCACGGAATGGGTAGAGATAGCCGGTAAGCCGGTAGTAACCAACCGCGCAAAGCAGTTGAACACCGCTCCCGTCCTCGGGGACGCTGACACCGCGCAAGGCAAGCTTTTTGACCTGGTTCTCGACCGACAGCCATTGCTTTGTGTACTCAGCCACGCATCCCCCGGTTAAAAGAAAATCAGCCCGAGCCGTGAGGCGAGCGGGCTGATCATGATGAACAAACCGTACCACGAACTTCACAGCAGTCAGGGGATGTAGCAGCGCCGCACTGGCCTGACCACCCGGGAACCCGAACGCCGATAACAGCGCATACGTAACGACCTCCGGCAGAGGTCGAGATTCCGCGGACGCAGCATTTATTTCAGGGTAGCCGCTGGTTCACCCCCGGGCACTTTTGGGGTACCAGACGGAAGATTGGCTGCGCGTGCCTGCAGGAGCGTCGTCAGGTGTTCAACTTGTGCTGAGAGCCGGCGGAGTTCCTCTCGGATCGGCTCTTCTGCGGAGTCGATCTCCGCTGCGGTTTCTTCCGCGACCGACTGCACCATCCAGGACGCGACGGAAGCCGTGACGACACCCAGGACAGCGACGCCGCCGACCATGAGCCCGGCGGCAACACACCGGCCGAGCACCGTCACCGGGTAATGGTCCCCGTACCCCACCGTCGTTATGGTGGTCATGGCCCACCAAACGGCATCCCCAAAGGTGGTCAGGTTCGAACCGGGAGCACTTTTTTCGGCGTCGAGGACCGCTAGTGCACCTGCGTAGATCAACAACGCCGCCGAGCTCAGTACGAAGATCAGCACCCTGCCGCGCAGGGCATTTCCTCCGACGCGGTGAACAACCCGCAGGAGACTGACCAGGCGCAGCAACCGCAACGGCCGCAGCGCCGGTAGCGCGACAATTGCTAATTCGTGGAGATTTCGAACGAACCAGCGCCCACGATTAGGAGCCAGGAAAAGATTGATCACGTAATCCCCAGCGAACGCTAGCCACGTCGTCCAGATCAGGAATTCGACAACAGCGGCGTCGGTGTTGGAAATGACCTGAACGGAATAGGCGGCGAGGAACAGCACAGCCGCGATTACCAACGGCCACTCGGAGCACCTTCGCCATGTTTCTTGCGTCATGGCTGCAGTCTAAGGCAGGGCGCCGGCACCACGGGCGTTGCAATCTCGTGCTGACCTGCTGCACTGATCGAGGGATCTATTGCCTTCTTACACCGTGTGACTCCACACAGGCCTGGGATGGGCGGAGACAAAGTGGAAAATTCTGAACGCCTTGGCATTCCATTGGCCTTCGATAGCGGCGAATAGTCATCCGGCGGGATTACGAAGCCTTAAACTTTTCCTATGGCACAAAGAGTAGTAACCCTTCTAGAAGATGACTTCGACGGCTCCACGGCGAGTGAGACACTTTCGTTCGCCCTTGACGGCGTCGAATACGCAATCGATCTCAACGATGCTCACGCAAGCGAACTGCGTGAAACATTCAGCCGCTACACCAAAGCAGCCCGAAAGACCGGCGGGCGGGCCAGAACAACTCGCCCAGCTTCCTCCAACGCCCGCGAGGTCCGGCTTTGGGCGGCCGAACAAGGCTTGCCAGTCAATACCCGAGGCCGTATCCAAGCTGACATCATGGAAAAGTACCAAGCCGCACACTGAGGGGTAGACCCCCAGACTCGGAGTTCAGCCCTGCTGATAGCGCCCGGGCCAAGCACAGAATCCCATCTGAGCATCGACTTAGAGACGCTTCCGAGGCCAGAAGTTGTTCGACTTCTGGCCTCGGATTGTTTAATACCTGTGTGCGGCTAATGCAGCTGGGCAGGGCTGTCTGTCTGACTGTCCTGAGGTATTGGTAGAGCGTTTCGCGGCTGATGCCGAATTGTCGGGCCAGGCCGGCCTTCTACTCCCCCGCGCTGGCCCGCCAGCGCAGCTCGCCAGCCTTCTCGGGCGAGAGTGCTTGCTAGCGTCCGCCGTAGACCCCATGCGCTTTGGCCAGTGCGATCCCTTCCCGCTGGCCTTCACCGACCAGGGACCGCTCGAACTCGGCGAACGCCCCCATGACCGAGAGCATCAGGTTCGCCAGCGGGGAATCGTCCCCCACAAGAAGCACCTGTTCCTTGACGACATCGATCCGGACACGCTTTGTCGTCAGCCTCTTCACTAGGGAACGTAGGTCATCGAGGTTCCGGGCGAGCCGGCCCATGCTGTGCACCACCAGGGTGTCCCCGTCCCGGAAGCGCAGCAGCTCCTCGAGCTGGGGACGTCCGGTGTCCTTACCCGAGTCCTTGTCCGTGAAGATCCCGTCCAGTTGGATGCCTTAGCCTGACGGTCCGCCAGCGCTTCGATGCGGGGAAGGTCCGAAAGGTATCAGCTGGTCTCTGTCTAGAACAAAAAACTCCCAGCCTCTCCCCCAGGCATCGACTCGAGCTGACGTCCCTCCGCCGACAAACGCGGAAAATATCGCATCGTACTCAAGAACGGTCCCTAGTGGAACATCCAAGGGGAGGGCCGGTCCAAGGCCGGCGCTGGTCTCAACAGATAACCGCTGTTTTTCATGCCGTTTCATGCACATCTTCTTCGCCGGCCACTACCTAACACGCAGGCATGCATGCATCCCGCCTTTCATACTGGCATGCATGCATCCGTTCTTGCTTGCATTCTGGTCTTCTTGCTTGCATGCATGCAAGCAATTACAACTCGGTCCTCGCAGCGGGGGCCAAAGAACCCAGGGCGCGGCGCGGGTGACTGCCGGAGGTTGTGTGCTCACAAACCTATGAAACTGATAGATTTTCGCTCAGCTCCCTTGCATACCTTCTGTCTTGCATTCCTTCATGCATGAAAGACAGCTTGCATGCCATCTTGATCACAGTAGGGGAGCGGTCGGCGTGGCTCCTTGTAACGCACATATGTGTCCGGAAAGCTTGCAAGCATGCAAACAATCATGGTTTACAGCGAGTCTGGCGGTGCCACGAAGACGACAACCGCGGTGTCCCTGGCGGCTGTCACCGCCGCCTCAGGGCGCAAAGTTGTACTCGTCGACCTCGATCCCCGGGCCGCGGCTAGCAAGTGGATCGGTGTCGAACCAAAAGAGGATGGCCTCCACGTCGGCGCCATTCTAGGCGACACGGATCCGGAAGGGTGGGCCCAAGACCTCGCCGTAGAGTCCAGCTGGTTCCCGAACCTGCGTGTCGTTCCCTCCGCCCGCAGCGTCTCCAACCGTGAAGCAGACCGCGCCGATCATGCCGAGCTGCGCCTCCGCACCTCGCTCATCGGGATTGACGCCGACGTCGTCATCATCGACTGCCCGAACCGCCAGGGCGGCCCGCTGACCCTTTCCGCCCTGAACGCCGCCGACACGATCGTGTACGCAGCCGGCGCCACCGTCGACGGAGTTGACGGCGTGGCCGGGGCCCGCAAGAGCGTCGAACAGTTCCGGATGTCCCGTAAGCGCATCGGAGCCCCTGATAACTTGCACGAGGCCGGCATCGTCGTCGGAGCCGTCGCCTCCACCGTGATGTCCCGCATCGCGGTGGCCAGCATCGAAGAACTTCGCGAGACAGGAATGCTGTTGACCCCGCTGGTCCCGCACCGGACCATCGTCCAGGAGATGCGCATGACGCAGGAATGGTACGGGGAGTACCGCAAGGGCCAGCCCGTCGTGGATGCCTACAACGAGCTGATGAAGGAGATTATCCGATGATCGAAGACCTGAAGGACCGCCCGGCCGTTCTGCGCCGGACGCCGAGACCGGCCCCTGATGAGAAGGTCGACCCGGTCGACTATTCTCCGGCAGCCGTGGCGCCCGCACCGACGAAACCTGAGGAACCAGCACCGGCCCACGGGGGAGTGACGGCAGTTATCCCGGTTGCCGCACCCGTCCCGCCGGCACAGGCTCCTGCGCGCCAAGCAGCCAAGCCTGCGAAGGTGTCCAAGGCGGTCCCGAACCGAAAGACCGCTCGCCGCGAAGTGACATTTCCACTGAGCACTCGCCTATCCCAAGACGTCATTGACGTGCTGTACGCGGCAGCAGAAGACGAGGGCATATCGGTGCGTGAAGCGATCGAGCAGGCCATCAAATCTCGCTGGGGCCAGAACTAAGGGAATACTCGACCTGCCTTCGTACTTTCATGCATGCATGAAAGTACGAAGGCGCCTCTCGGGCGCTGAACCTACCCGACCCTGGTGAACGCCATATCTGTGAGGGCCCATTCATCCGGTGGGCCTTCAAATGCCTCCCATGGGTAGTCATCGCCGGGGGAGAGGAGCTCCGAGACGGTGTTGACGTTCTTGGACAGCCATTCCTTCCAGAGGATCCGTTCGATCCGATAGCGCTGCAGCTGCGCCGCGACGGCTTCCACCACTCCGAAGTGTTCGGCAAGTTCTTTCAAAGACGTCGTCGCCACCACGGACCAGGCCCGTGTGGTGTCGCGGGCGATCATGTTCCACGCGGCCATCACCTCGAGTGCTTCACTGACGGCTGTCCGGGAGAGCCTGGTCAGCGTCACGATCTCCGCCGTCGACAGGCCGGGGGAGTGCTCCAGCTCCTCGTAAACGAAGGCAGCCGGCAGGCCAAGTTCCCGGAACACCGGACGCAGGGCATGGATCTTCCCCTTCCGCCAGGTAAGATCCTCGGCCGCCGTCTTCATCTCCTCCGGAACGGTCAGCATGTAGAGGTCCCCCTTGGTGCCGCGCCCCTGCTCCACCAAGGTCACCAGGGGATCATTTTCGCCGCGCAAGGCTCTCAAATGCCCCCCGACGGTCGTGTGATCCAGCCCTGTTGCAACCGCAATCGAGCGGACACCGAATTCAACGAACCGGGACGCCGTCATGTGTGCAGCTTCCCCCAAGGACCTCAAGACCATCCTTCTCGCCAGCCCTGTCCTTGAATCTGCGTACACATGCTCTTTCAGCCTGACCGCATTTCGCCAGGTTCGAATGAACCGGTGCTCAGTATCGGGATTCGTCGAAATCAACTTTCCTTGTATAGCTGGGGGCTGTGTATTTGGCTGGCTTGTGGGGGATATACGGGCATTGTTCTTTCCGGCCCTGGATCCTGGGTCTTTGCTTAGGTACCTGACCGCATTCAGCCAGTCCCTGCGCAGGGCAGGGACGCGGTGCCGGGAGGCATAGCGGGCGTAGAAAGAGGCAAGGCCTGGCCAGGTTCCCTGCATCATCCTGCGTTCCACATCAGTCAGTTCCAGGCCGGCGGCCGCGGCACCGGTGATGATCGCCTGGCGGGCATCCGAGTCGGAAGCGTAGCGGTTCGAGTCATAGAGCCCCGTTTGTGCCATCAGCTGCATCACCCGGGACATCCTGCCGGCAGGGTGCTGAAGTTTCGGGGCCTCGGCGGACGCCGGCGTGAAGGTTTGCTCCAGGCGTAGCGTCCTGACGGCGCCGATCTCCCCTGTCAGGTCAGCGTTCATGGCGGTCCACACCGCTGCGCTGTTGGGCCGGCGGGCAATGTCGTAGGCCATCGACAGGCTCATGGCCAGTTCCTGGTAGCCACCCCTCTTGTGCGGGGAGCCGGGAGTGCGCATGCAGCCATGGAGGAGGTTCTGGTGCGGGGTCTTGTCTAGGGACCGGTACCGGGTGCCCAGCGCCTCGACAAGATCCCGCGCCTCAGAAAAGGTAACCCGCTGCGCGAGTGGGATGTAAACGTGGCGGCCGCCGTTGGGGGAGTAATCCTCAATCCACCGAGCCCCACAGTTGTGCAACCACGTCTGGAGTGCGCGCACGTCGGCCAACACCCAGTCGACGCCGGCGACGGAGGAGTCGAAGTCAAGGAAGATCGCTGCGCAGGTGCCGTCTTTGCCGAATATCCGGACGGCCGCAGGGGATGTAGGGAGCGCCTCAGTGAGGGCGCGTTCAAGCTTCTGGGGGTAGGTTTTGCCGGCGTCTCGAGAAATGCGAACTCGGGGCTGACCTGCGAGAAGAGGCGCCAAGGCACCCCATGCCTGAGCTGGGCTGTGCGTAGAGGATGGCCCGGGCGACACGCCAGCGCAGTATGTGGCTGGCAGCACGCGGGCGTGCTGTTGTACGATGATGATATTCCTGTCGAGGGAATGACTAAGGGCCGATCTTCCAGGATCGGTTTTGCAACACAAATGAAGGCCTGTGAAGGTCTTCCATCCGATCTACGATCTGTTCGCCGGCAAGCTTCCCGGATCGTGGATCTTCAGCTTCGAAGGCCCGCCTAGTGCGGGCCTTCTTCTGTTAAGAGGCTATGCGGATGGGCAGTTCCTCCTGGAGAGCGAAACGATCTAGCAATGCCAGGTCTTCGCGCAGGGAGCGGTCGACGGCAGAGGAAACGTAGTCGGTGACAGTCATGCCTTTGGCGGCAGCGATCATCTGAACGTCCTCCGCGGTCTTAGCCGGCGTGCGGAAGCCAATGTATTTGCGGAGGCCCTTGCTGGGACGTCCGCCTCCACGATTGATTACTGCGCTCATCGTCATGTCCTTTGAATCTCGCACAACCTGCGGTTGTGGCTGCTTCATCTGGTGCTACCTAGAGTCGACCGCTGTGGAGGTTTCTGTTTACAGCTATCGACTGAATCGAAATTAGCATTGCTTTCAGCGACATCCGGGGATGTGTTTACAGAAAACGACCCCGCGTGTCGCGCCGCACACATGTCAGGCTCTGCGGGACCGCCCTGAAACCCTATCTTTCCTTGGCGCGGCGCCATGATTCGCTTCTTCTGCTGCGTAGACGAAGCATGGATCGCCATCGGAGCTGCTGTATTCAGAAGCAGGTTGGGGGTGGAGCGAATATCACGGCTCGGACTGCCTTCCTTCCCTTAGCGATGACCAGCAGTTCCATGACCCCTTGATAGGGTTGGGGCCGTTCTGCCCGGGATATGCTGAACACCAAATCAACTCAGAGCATGTTTGAAACATGTTTCAACCTAGCCTATCCCCATTGAAGCCATTGAAGGGTCATTTCGCTGTGACGCAAGCTCTGCGTTCCCTGCCTGTAACTACGTCTGAACAGGCCTTCCGCGATGCATCCAGTGCATTCGCGGCGTTGAAACTACCAGGCGGCCTGACTCTGAGTCTGCTTCTAAGCGTCATCGAAGACATCCGCGGCAAACGGATCCGGATCCGTGCCACCGAGAAGCTGATAGGCACATCCATCTGCGGTCTATGGCTGCCGGGGGCGAAGATCGAGTGGGTGTTTCATCCCCCCACGCTCTGGGACCTGCAGCGTCAGCAGTTCATTCTTCACGAGCTGGCTCACATGGTCCTAGGCCACGACACAACTCCTGGTGCGGGCACCGTATTGAAAAGTGGCTTTCGTGGTCTGTCTCCGGAGATTGTGCGCCGCGCCCTCATGCGGACCGAGTTCCGGACCTTGGAAGAGGCCACTGCCGAGTACCTCGCCGATCTCATGGCAGAGGCGCTAAGGGCCGGGCCGGGCGAACCGGGCGCCTTCGAGGAGGTCTTCGGCTGATGGAAATCATCGCAGCGGCGTTGATGAGTAGTCTGACGCTGATCGTGATCGCGTCACGCGGCCAGGGCAAAGACACCAGCATTCTGTGGGCGTCGGTGCTGATTTCTGTGTCCATGGTGCTCAATGTCAACCCTGTATACCTGCTCACAGACGCGTGGATGGGCGGGAGGAACCGAGCCGACCTTGGCGCGAACCTTCTCCTGCTGACCGGTGTATATTTTCTCGCCAGGGCCATTCATCGGGCTGCGCAGCCAGCATCCAGCGGCATGAAATCCTCCTACGACCTACGGGCCAAGGCCGGACTTCTGGGCGCTGTGACATCGTCGATCATTTTGTTCTTCGTGATCGATGCTCCTGTTACGTCAACATCGTTCATGCGGGACTACGGAGGTCAGTGGGCGGCAGGCCTGTATTCGGCTGGCCAGTACATCTACATCGGCGCGGTCATGGCCAATGCAGGCTTGACCTGCTGGCGCTTTCGGAAAGCCTGGAGCACCGGAATCTACACCGCAGCGTTCGCGCTCGTCGGATTGGGATGCCTTTCGGCAGTCCTGTTCGTAGTCGATGTACTCCTACTCGATGCACTTCACGTGCTCGGTATGGTTGAGGCATTGTCCGCCCTGTCCGGCATCTATGCGGTGATGAATTCGGCTACATTTGTTTTTCTTTGCACGGGTATGGCCCTCCCTCCAGCGAGCCGTAAAGTCGCTGCAATCTTCGAAACAGCGCGAACCAGCTCCGTACTTGCGGGCCTGAAACCTGTCTGGGGACAGGCAGTAGTCGGCAACGCCGGGCTGACCCTGGACCTTGATGTTGTTCCGAAACGCCCGGATCGCCGGCGTAGTGAACTGCACCGCATGATCGTTGAGATCCAGGACTCATTGGCCAGGGACGCCCAAGCAAGTGACAGAATCGGCACCGCGGGCCTTGCAAAACTGGCCGCCGCCTCCGAACACCTCGAACGGCTCTCATGGCGTCCGCGGTGAAGGCTGTGGCCTGGTCCGGCTTACTTGGTGCCGCAGGGGCCCTGGGCTGCGCGGCATGGGCCGCCCGTCAGACGACGTCACCCATATACAGGCGCCGCTATGACATCGTCCCGTTGGCAATTTCCGACGACGCGATCGAGCTCCGAGCCACAAAGCGCACGCTGGCGCCGGGCCAGTTCGGGCTGCAGCTTTCTGTAGGCGGCCCTCCGGCCGTCATCGGTCCGGTCATCTCCAGCTGCCACGGCAAAGTCACACGTCGCCTCCTTCATCGGCCCGCGAACCTGTCTCTGAGGTCCAGAGGCAGGTGGAGTGGAATTGTTTCGGTCGATCCATCGTCCGCTGCAGCTGACGTGGTTGAGATATTTGTTGAGACAACTCTTGGCCCGGCCCCCGCGTGGATGATCGACCGGGGGACTCACCGCTGGGCCATTCATGTCCATGGCCAAGGTAGCGCCCGGGCACAGACGTTGCGTGGTGTTGAGACAGCATCGCGTATGAGGCTCAGCTCATTGGTCGTCTCATACAGGAATGACGGTGAGGGTCCTCGCTCTAGGGACGCCCGATCACATTTAGGGGAATCAGAGTGGCTCGATCTAGAAGCAGCTCTTCGGTTTGTTGCGGCGCGCGGAGGAACTGAATGCGTGATGTTCGGCTGGTCCCTCGGAGCAACCTTGGCTCTAAATACCGTGCAGCGGTCGTCATTGGCAGAAATGATCAAGGGTCTCGTTATGGTCGCGCCGGTATTAGTCTGGGAAGACGTAATGCGTGCAAACGCCCGCCATCAACGGTGCCCACAACTTCTTGGCTCACTCGTGGCCCGGCTCCTAGCGCTTAACGGATTCAGCAGACTTGCCGGCCTCGAGGGTCCACTGAAAGTGTGCGGTCCCGACTGGGACAGATTCCATGGTGCCCTGAGCGTCCCGGTCCTGATCCTCCACAATAGGAACGACTGGTCCGTTCCCTTTGAAACCTCCGCTCGCTTCGCGCAGGCACATAAAGACCGGGTAGAACTCGTAGAGTTCGACTGTGCCGGACACACACAAGAATGGAATTTTGACCCGGTAGGGTGGGATCTGGCTGTTCGCCGCTGGTACGAGAATTGGTTCCCTTTGGGCCGGGCCGAAGAGCAAGCTGCGGCAGACAGCGAATGAAATTGAATGGGGTTGAATCTATGGTTGGCGGAGGCAGTTCCCGCGATCGGCTAGAGCGGGCGGAGACCTTGGCTCGCAAGCTGAACCTCCTCCTGGATGTCGTGGTGGCCGAAGGCGGAGAACCCTATGAGTTCGCCGATATCCAGGCAGGCGTTCGCGAAAACGGCTACGAGCTTTCTCGAACTCGCTGGTGGCGAATTCGTTCCGGTGAGTCGCCCGAAGCCGTCCCCAAAGAAGCTCTGGTCGCGCTGGCCAAATTCTTCAAGGTGGAACCGGCTTACTTGACCGACGAATCCGGTGAACTCCCGGAGCGGATTGAGCGGGAGCTACAGCTCCTGAAGAAGATGCGCCGGAACAAGCTGAAGAACATTGCGGCCCGGACTCTTGGCGACATCGACATCAAGACCCTGGAGGCGATCAACGCGCTCTTGGACGATGTGGACTCCTACGAAAGCAACGACCCAGAACGCGGCTGAATCATGATTGAAACATGTTTCAGTCCTGCTATCGTGGACGTGTGCCCATCCCGATAAGCCGTCCCGCCCACCAACGTGAACCGTCGGACGATCGCCGCGTCCAGGGACAGCTGCGGTCACATGCCTTCGACATAGGCGGCGCAGTATCGGGTCAGTTCTCGGATCCTATCGGATTGAACCGTATAGATGACATCCTTGCCGTGGCGCATACCTGCCGGGGGATCAGTCTGCACCAAACCGGCATTGGAGAGAAAATCGAGGTGTCGATTCAGGCTGGGTCGACTGATATCCAGCACAGTCTGCAGTTGTCCAATAGTCGACGGGCCGAGCATCGACAGGCGGCGCAGGATATCTACCCGAGCGCGGTTGCCCATAAGACTTATTCCCAACTCAACTTCGGGTGGCAGTTTTGGCCGAATCAGGCGTGGCATGCATCCATCTTGCCTGACGCAATAGAGAATCAATGCCTCTCTTGCCGCCATACTCTATTAGTAAGCAATAGAGTATGTAATGATCCGATTCTGCGGCCCTCATGAAGCCGTCGAAGATGCTCAGCACCGGCGCCGCAGTCGCGGCACCCGTGATGTTGCTCGGCCTCGTCTTCTCCCTGCTCCTGCTGCTGGCCCCCGCGAAGCCGGCCGCGGCTGATTGCGGCCCTGCCGTTTCCGTCGTCATCGACGGCAGCACCACGGTCGAGGGTTACACCCAGGAGCAGCTGCAGAATGCCGCCGCGATCATGGGCGCCGGGAAGGCGCAGGACTTGTCTGTCAACGGGCAGATGATCAGCGTGATGGTGGCTCTGGGGGAGTCGGGGTTGCGGGTGCTGGATGCCGGCGACGGTGCCGGTCCGGACTCACGCGGGTTGTTCCAGCAGCGCGACAACGGCGCGTGGGGCTCTTACGCGGACCGCATGGACCCGACGACGAGCGTGACGAACTTCATCGAGGCCCTGCAGGGCGTTGCTGGTTGGGAGCTGTTGGAACCGACCATTGCCGGCAACAAGGTCCAGCGCAACGCCGACCCGTACCACTACCAGAAGTACTGGCCCGAAGCCGTCAAACTTGTCCAGGGGCTCTCGAACTCGAAGTTCTCCCTGCAAGGCAGCGGCTGCGCCATCCCGAGACAATCCGGCTCGGGGGATGACTACCCGTGGAAGAACTCCCCGACCTGGCTGCAGGTCGGCGCAAACTCGGCCAGCACCTCACCTCTCGGCATGTACTACCGCGAGTGCGTGGACTTCGCATTGTGGCGGGTGAACCAGCAGATGGGTTCAACCAGCGCACCGTTCAAGTTCCTCAACGGCTCATTCCGCCCGGACGGGCAGGGCCTCGGCTCCGCCCTGACCTGGAAGGCAGGCTGGGACGCCAAGGGCTGGGCTGCCGGCAACACACCCCGGGTCGGCGCGGTTGTCTGGTACGCGCCGGGAGCCGGGGGAGCGGACCCGAGCTTCGGCCACGTTGCCGTGGTCAAGGAAGTCAAGGACAACGGGACTTACGTCGAAGAGGGCTACAACGGCCTCCCGGCCCCGGCGGACCACAGCTACTACACCCGGACAGTGGCCAACACTGTCCCCTCGGCCTTCCTGTACCTGCCCACCCAAGAGGAGAAGAAGTGAAAAAGCCCCTGACCCTGCTCGCCGTGGCCCTGCTCTGCGTTTCCTGCGCACCGGTGGCGAACACGACGCCGGCACCGGCACCGGCGGAATCAACCAGCAAGCCCACAGCGTCCGCGCCGGTCTCACTGAGCGCCAACAGCGGGCCCCAGGCGCCCGGAGGCACCATCCCGGCCACGATCGGCATCACCTGGGATCAGGCCAGCAAAGACAAAGCCGTCGACGTCGCAGAGAAGGCATTGGCGGACTTCGCCCGCCCCACGGTGGAGGAAAAGGAGTGGGCCAACGACCTCGCCCGCTGGCTGACCCCACAGGCCACCGCCGACTACTCGGCAGTCGACCCGGCCAACATCCCGGCCAGCCGCGTCACCGGCCCCGCCACCCTGAGCGTCGATGAAGCCAACGGCTTCGGCGTCATGGCAGCGGTCCCCACCAACGCCGGGACCTACACGGTGCAGCTGCTCCGCACCGGCAAGGACGCCCCGTGGAAGGTCAACCGGCTCACGCCGCCCTCGTCCTAAACGCCGCACCCCTCCACCCCCACACACGTATGGAAGAAGCTCATGGGTACTACACCAACGCAAGTTCTGGCCTTTCCCAACATCCGGGCCATCGTCCGCGACAACGGCACCGCCGAGGTCGTCGTCGCGGGCAACTCGCGCATCGTTCCTGCCGGAAACTCCGTGCAGGAACTCCGCAACAACGCCCTGGCCCTCATCGTCGGCGAAGCGCAGACCCTCCAGCGCCCCGTCCGGGTCCGCATCGAGGACCCCGAAGGCCACGGCGAACTCATCGTCCACCCGGACAACAAGATCGAATCCGTCTCCTACGATCCCGCTCCGACACGCCGCCGGGCAGAAGCCCCGGAATTCACGCCCGAGACCGTAGCGCCGGCCGTCATTGATACCGTCCCCGCACCCGCACCGGAGCCCGCGGCCCCTCCTGCAGAGTCGGCGTCAGCTCCTGCCCCTGCATCGCCAGTGGACGCCCAGCCGTGGCCGACCGCCCCCGCGACGGCCACCCCGGAACCCCAGACAGCTGCCGTTGTTGAGGAAGCCGCGCCCACGCGGCGCAGCCTGAAGGAAACTTCATTCCTGGTCAGCGCCCCGGTGCTGGAACCTGCCACCCAGGGCTGGCGCGGAACACTCACCCGTCTGGGACTCCGGATGGACCCCTCCGAGGAAGAACTCACCGAACGCGAGGACATCTGCACAGTCAGCCAGCACTGGCCCGGCCCCCGGACCATCGCCGTGGTGAACCGCAAGGGCGGGGCGAACAAGACCCCCACCGTAGTCATGCTCTCGGCCATCCTCGCCCGCTACAGCGGCGCGGCCACGGTCGCGTGGGACAACAACGAGTCCCAGGGCACCCTCGGCTGGCGGACCGAAAAGGGCTCCCACGACCGCAGCGTCCTGGACCTGATCGACGCCTCCACCGAACTACTCTCCCCGTCAACGAACGCCGCCGAAATCGCCAAGTTCGTCCACCACCAGACCGCCGACAAATTCGACGTCCTCCGCTCGGATGAAAACGAAGAAGGCGACCACGAAGTCACCGCCGAGGAAGTCGACATCGCCCACCAGGTCCTCACCCGCTATTACCGGCTCGTGGTCATGGACTCCGGCAACACCGCGAGGGCCGCGAACTGGCGCCGGATGATCGACCACACCAACCAGCTCGTCGTCCCGGTCACCGCCATCGAGGACCGCGCCGAAGCTGCCCGCCTGACGCTGCAGACCCTCGAATCCCGGGGCGGCCACGACGCGGAACTGGCCCGCAACGCCGTCGTCATCGTCTCGGAGTCCACCGACGCCAAGCGCAGCATGAGCGGCGAGGCCCTGAAGCGGTCCAAGGACGAGGCCCAGCGCATCGCTGACGGCTTCGCACCCTTCGTCCGTGCTGTCGTCCGGATTCCTTACGATCCTGCCCTGGTCAACGGACCCATCCGCTACGAAGCCCTCCAGCCCGCCACCCAGCGGGCATGGCTCGCGGCCGCGGCCGCCGTCGCCGCCGGCTTCTAAACCACCCCCACCAGACTCTGAAAGGAGGAACCATGCAGCAGTCCCTGAACCCCTGGATCACCCGCCCGGCCACCGCCGACGGCGCGGACACCGCCGCTGCGAAAGCTCACGTTCCGGCGCCGGCCGTGATCAGTGAGCCGCTGAGGGGAATGGTTGAACCCGACGCCGCAGACCGCCTTGGCCGCCGCACCGTCGCAGGCTCCGCCGCCCTGTGGGTCACCGGCGCCCATGGAGGATCCGGGGAGAGCCGTATCGCTGATCTGATCGACGGGGCACGGGTCACCGGTCACTGCTGGCCTGTTCTCCAGGACGGCCGCAAGCCGCGGGTGCTGCTGGTCTGCCGCGCCGATATGCGGGGCCTGACAGCTGCACAAGGCGCCCTGACGCAGTGGGCATCAGGCGCGGCACCTGCGGTTGATCTGCTCGGTCTCGCCATTCTGGCGGACGCACCGGGGAAGACTCCCAAGGCACTTCGGGACTTCGCCGCCATCGTCGGCGGGGGCGCACCCCGCTTTTGGACCCTGCCCTGGGTCGAAGCCTGGCGACATGGAGACTTCGCCCCGCCGCCAACCCGCGAATATCAACGCTTCATCACTGACTTGGCCGTCCTGGCTAGCAACACCACACCCGGCACCACGCACTGAAAGGTCTCACCATGAACTCCATCTCCGCAATTGCAGCAAGCGTCATCCCCAACCCCACCCCGGTCGTCCCGGCACAGGCAGGTGGCCTGCTCACGATCCTGAGCTGGGCCTCCGGCATCGGCCTGGTCCTGGGCGTCCTGGGCGTCATCATCGTCGGCATCGGCATGGTCATCCAGCTCCAGCGCGGCGAGGGAGCCCAAGCCATCGGCAAGCTCGGCTGGGTCCTGATGGGCTGCATCATCATCACCGGCGCCGCCGGCATCGTCCGCGCCTTCGTCTAAACCACCAGCACCAACAAGAACGGGAGGTTCACCATGAGCCAGTCAACAGAGAGCACCACCGAAAGCAATCCGTTCACCAAACCCGGTTTCATCATTGCTGCCGCGCTGGTGGTCGCGCTGATTGCAGCAGCCGTCGTCATCTTCCTGCTCCCCAAAGGACGGGACACCGCCCAGCCGGCACCGGCACCGGCGAAATCCAGCAACTCGGCTACAGCCAGCCCCAGCGCTTCGGCGACAGCAGAAAAGAGTATCTGTGACCTGCCTTCCTCGTCGGAGTCATCGCTGGGAGCGGCACCCAAGACGAAGTGGGAACTCGTCGGAACAATGGCCGCACCAACTGACCCGAAAATAGGCCCCGGAAAAACGGACGATCCGGGCATCCGGTCGTGCTTCGCTCACACACCAACAGGGGCGCTGTACGCGGCCGTCAACCTATGGGCGTTAGGCATCGACCCCTCCAAAGAACGAGCTATCGCAGAGCAGCTTGCAGCCAAAGGACCCGGCCGTGACGCAGGGATGAAGACGCCCGCGACTGCGGCGCCTGCCTCGGCCGTGAAGATCCAAATAGCGGGATTCAACGTCTCATACACGGCAAATCAGGCCGTTGTGGAACTGGCATTCAAGGCGGACACCGGAGCGCTTGCTTCGGTGCGGACGACTCTCCTGTGGCAGGACGGGGATTGGAAGGGCGTCGTTGCCGACAATGGCGCACCTTTGGAGGAGCCTCGGCAAGTCCGTGACCTCTCGGGGTTCATCCCCTGGAGTGGAGCATGAGGCCTACCTGGAACCCGGCAGGGGACTGGCTTTCAGCGCTTGCTGATGACGCCATGGGAAATATGGCGAAGGCCATCATGGAGGGCATGAGCCAGATGGTGACGACACTGTCTACCTTCTGGGTGTCGATGCCCACGGTGAACCTGGCCAGCTCCGACGGCGCAACGCCGAGTCCCATCGTCTCCATGGTGAACAGCGAATTGATGGTCTGGACTCTGACGCTTGCTGTCCTCGCGGTCATTCTCGGTGGCATCAGGATGATCTGGGAACAACGCGGAGCACCACTGAAGGATCTGCTCCGGTCCCTCATCACGCTGGCTTTGGTCTCGGGGCTTGGTCTGGGGGTCATCTCCATCCTGGTAATCGCCGCGGATGCTTTCTCGGCAGCCATCATCGACCGATCCACGGACGGTAAGGGCTTTGCCGAGTCGATGAGCCTCCTGGTCGTGTCCGGCCAGACAGGGGTGGGCGTGTTCATCCTCATCGTTCTGGGATTGATCGGTCTGATTGCCTCCCTCGTCCAGATCGTCTTGATGGTGGTCCGCAGCGGCATGTTGGTGATCCTGGCGGGCATCCTGCCCACCACCGCGGCCTTCACCAACACCGAGATGGGGAGGCAGTGGTTCCAGAAAGCAGTTGGCTGGACTATCGCGTTCATCCTCTACAAACCTGCGGCGGCCATCGTTTACTCGGTCGCATTCCTCCTCATGGGTAACAACAGCGGGAAGGATTCATTGATCACTTCCATCACGGGCTTCACGTTGATGATCGTCGCGCTGTTCGCTTTGCCGGCGCTGATGCGTTTCGTCACCCCGATGGTCGGGGCCGTCGCCTCCGGCGGGGGAGCAGGGGCCGGAGCCGCCGTTGGGGCCATGGCCACAGGCGCCGTGTCCATGGGCCGCAGCGGCAGCGGCAAGGGCAATGCCGCCCCGACACCGGCCAGTACACAAAGCAACCAGTCAGGGACATCTCCGAAGGGCAGCAATGGAACGCCTGGCCCGAAGGGAAACGGCGGCCAGCCGACGCCCGGGGCCACCGGTCCGGGCGGGGCCGCCAGCGCCATGGCCGGCGCAGCAGGCACTACCGGAGCCGGGGCAGGAGCTGCTGCCGGTGGCGGTGCCGCGTCGGGAGCGGCGTCAGCTGCGGGTCCGGCCGGTATGGCCGTCGCCGTAGGAGCACAAGCAGCGTCCAGGGTTTCTCAGGCCGCACAACAGACCGCGCAGGATTCAATTGGGGAGGGCCCCAGTGGCAGCAATTAATACCGAATACAAGGAACCGTCCTACGGCAACTGGCGCGTCCCGCGCTCTGCCGGGCTGGGCAACCTCGGAGCTATCGGCACCGGCATTGTCATGGCCGGGTTGTTGCTGGGCATCATCAGCTTTGCCATCGCAGGGCTGTTCCCGGGCCTTACAGTCCTGGCCGTGGCCGGGGCGGCCGCCCTGTTGCTGACGGTCAAGGACAAGCACGGCCAGTCCGTTGTTGACCGGTTCGGAACCCGGATGAGCTTCCGGCTCTCCAGGTCCTCCGGAACGAATCTCTACCGTTCCGGCCCCCTCGGTGTGACGGTCTGGGGCATGTACCAGCTGCCCGGCCTCGCCGCGAAGTCGACCCTGTACGAATTCACCGACTCCTACAAGCGCCCGTTCGCCCTCCTGCATGTACCCACCACCAGCCACTACACCGTGATTTTCTCCACCGAACC